>DATNJB010000061.1:0-12207 GCA_035604135.1 Caulobacteraceae bacterium
ACGATCCCCGTGAGCGCGCTCGGGATCGCCCTTGGAATCTATCTTCCGCGCTACTTCGCCAGCCACTTGGGTGTTGGGCTCGCGGTCGTCGCCGGCGCCTTTACGCTCGTGCGCTTGATCGACATTCCCGTCGATCCGATCCTCGGCGTTTTCATGGACCGGACGCGGACCCCCCTCGGCCGCTATCGCCTGTGGCTGCTCGTCGGCGCGCCAATCCTGATGCTGGCGATCTATCAGCTGTTCATGGCCAAGGCGGGGATCGGCGAGACCTACATCGTCGTCTGGCTGCTGGTGCTCTATCTCGGCACCTCGATCTCGGGGCTGGCGCAGGGCGCGTGGTCGGCGATGCTGGCGACCGACTACAATGAACGCTCGCGCCTGTTCGGCATCACGTCCATGGTCGGCGTTGCGGCGACTGTCGCGGTGCTCGCGATCCCGATCATCCCCACCCGGCTTTCCGAGGCGGGCGACGTGCAGTTGATGGGACTGATCGCGATTGCGCTCACCCCGCTTTGCTTCGGTGTGGTCGCCTGGCGGGTGCACGAGCCGATCTCGGCCGACGTGCACAGTCAACGCTTCCCGATCGCCGACTACCTCTCCATCGTGTCGAAGCCAGAAATCCTGCGGCTCTTTCTCGCGCAGGCCTGCCTGACGCTCGGTCCGGGCTGGATGAGCGCCCTCTATCTCTTCTTCTTCAAGGACGTGCTCGGCTTTTCGGTCGGCGTCTCGTCCGGCCTTCTCATCCTCTACATAGCCGCGGCCGTCGTCGGCGCGCCGACAACGGCCTGGATCTCGTCCCGCTTCAGCAAGCACCGCACGCTGTTCGTCACCACGACCGCCTATTCGCTTGGGCTTTGCACGATCTTCTTCTTGCCGCGGGGCCAGTTCTTCATCACCGCGCCGGTCATGCTGTGGTGCGGCTTCATGGCCTCCGGCTTCGGGCTCCTGATCTCGTCGATGACAGCGGACGTGGGCGACGAGGTGCGTCTGGAGCAAGGCAAGCAGCGGATGAGTCTGATCTATTCGGTGATCGGGCTTGCCGGGAAGCTTGCCGGCGCCTTCTCCTTCGCGCTCTCGTTCGGCCTGCTCGCGGCCGTGGGCTACAACGCCAAGGAAGGCGCCCACAACTCGAGCGCGGCCATCCAGGGGCTGGAATACATCTACATCCTAGGCCCGATCGTCTTCGTCATGCTCGGCGGAGCCTGCTTCATCGGCTGGAAGCTGGACGCTCGACGCCACGGCGAGATCCGCGCAGCCCTTGACGCCCGCGACGCGGCGTTGCTCGCGCCGGCCGCCGCGGAATGAGCGCCAGTCTCGCCGACCGTCTCGGCCATGGGCCTGACGAGCGCGTTCTGATCGTCAACTGCGACGACCTCGGCTCGAGCCATTCGGCCAATGTCGCGATCGAGCAGGCGCTGCGGACCAGCTTCGCGACCAGCGCGACGCTCATGGTCCCCTGCCCCTGGGCCTATGAGGCCGCTCAACGCTGCTGCGACCTAGATGTCGGCGTCCATCTCACGTTGACCGCTGAATACCCAGGCTACCGGTGGCGCTCGCTGACTGGCGGCCGCTCGCTGCACGATGCGCAGGGCTTCATGCCCGCCACCACCGGCGAGGTCTACGCCCACGCCACCGTCGAGGAGGCGCGGGCCGAGTGCCGGGCGCAGATCGACCAGGCGCTCGCCTGGGGCGTCGACGTCACCCATCTCGACAGCCATATGGGCTCGGTGCAGACCGACCCGCGCTTCTACGCCATTACCTTGACCTCGCGGCGGAGTTCCGCCTGCCGCTCAGGATGGCCAGCAAGTCGGGCGAACGCGCGCTGGGCTTCCCCTGTCGCCAGCGAGCGACCGACCGCGGCGTACTCTATCCAGACCACTTCATCTCGCCGCCCTGGCCTGAGCCTACTCGGCCGGTCGTCAAGCGGCTGCTTCAGAACGTCCGGCCCGGCGTTAGCGAGGTCTATCTGCATCCGGTGCTCGATGGCCCCGAGCTTCGCGCCTACGACCCGGAGAACGGCCACATCCGCGCCGGCGACGATGCGAACTTCAGGGACGCTCTCCGCCAGGTGGTCGAAGACGCCAGCGTGACACTGATCAGCTACCGGCCCATACGCGATCTGCAGCGCGCCGAGGCGGCCGCGAGCGCCTGATGCACGAGCTCCTCAGCCTCGACCAGCGCGTGCGACGCGCACGGCGGCGGCTCGGCGAGATCACCATCTGGCGCGTGCGCGAAACGCGGCCGATCGACGGCTGGACCTTCGACGGAATGGCGATCGCGGCTGGCGACCCCTGGCCGACCGGCCGCGGCGTGCACGTCTTGAAGAGCGGCCCGTTCGAGGTCCCGGCCGATTGGTCGTTGGACGCAGCGCGCCTGTCGCTCGATGTCGGCGGCGAGAGCTTGCTCACCATCGCCTACAACGGCGCCGCACCGCTCATGCTCGGCCTCGACCTGAACCACAACGAGTTTCCGCTCGATGCACGGGACGGCCATCTTGCCATCGAGGCAGTGGCCAAGAGCCCCTTCGGCCAGGCCGTGCCGGACCCCCGCTTTCGCCGCGCCGAGCTGCGACGGATCGAGACTGAGCTCGACGACTTCACCGCCACGCTAAACCACGCGATCGGTCTGGCCGCCGCGCTGGGCGAGCAAGAGCTGTCGCCGCTGCTTGTCGAGCTCGCCGAGGACGCGATGGCGCGCTTTCAAATGCCGACGCGCACCGTCGACGTGGTCGGCCGGGTGAGCCCATTCGCCCAGGGTTATGGCGGCCGCGACGAGGAGCCGCGCCATTTCCTCATCGTTCCGTTGGACGGCGAGGCGCGCGCCTCGATCGCCCCGGCCCACGCTTTCCTCGCCGACGGCCTGAGGGGGCTGAGAGGGCGCTTCCCGCCGCATGGCGCGGTCGCATACGTCGGCCACGCGCACATCGACACCGCCTGGCTTTGGCCCATCGAGGAGACGCGCCGCAAGGTCCGCCGCACCTTCTCGACCGCCGTCGACCTGTTGAAGCGGAACCCCGACTTCCGCTTCGCCCAGTCGTTCGCCGAGTACTATCGCTACCTTGAGGACGATGACCCGGCGCTGCTCGATCTCGTCCGCGAGCAGGTGGCGGCCGGCGGCTGGGCGCCAACGGGGGGCCTCTGGGTCGAGCCCGACATCAACATGCCGTGCGGCGAGTCCCTCGTCCGCCAGGCGGTCTACGGCCAGCTCCATTTCGAGCGAACGTTCGGCCGACGACATACGAACGCGTGGCTTCCCGACACCTTCGGCTTCTCCGCCGCGCTGCCGCAGATCCTCAAGGGCGCGGGCCTGACGAGCCTCTTCACCATCAAGATCGGCTGGTCGGAAACGAACCACTTCCCCCACACCCGCTTCTGGTGGGAGGGCATCGATGGCTCGCGCGTGCTCGTGCAGATGTTCAACCGGCCCGAGGACACCTACAACGGCCTGGTCAACCCGGCCTCGTTGCTCCGCGCCTGGCGCAACCACGCCGACAAGTGCTGGGCGAGCGAGGTCCTGCAGCCGATCGGCCATGGCGACGGCGGCGGCGGCCCGACCGCCGAGATGATCGCTTCGCAGAGGATCCTGGCCGACTTCCCGCTCCTGCCGACGACCCGATTCACGAGCCCGGAGTCCTACTTCGAGCGCGCCCAGGGGGAAGCTGCGGATGCGCCGCTGCCGGTCTGGGCAGGCGAGCTCTATCTTGAGTATCACCGCGGCGTCCTGACCAGCCAGGGCCGCACCAAGCGCCTGCACCGCCAGGCCGAGCGCGGCCTGGTCGCGGCCGAGGCGCTCGCCGGGTTCAGCGCTCTGCTGGGCGGCCCACAGCCGGCTTCGCTCGCCGATCACTGGCGCCTGCTGATGATCAACGAGTTCCACGACATCCTGCCGGGCTCCAGCATCACCGACGTCTACGTCCGCACCGAGCGCGAACTCGGCGAGGTCGTCACCGCGGGCGAGCTTGCGGCGGCGGCCGCGCTCGGCGAGATCGCGAACAGCCTGGCCGCAGCCGGCGCAGCCCCTGGCCTTTTCATCATCAATCCGGACCTGAGCGAGCGCCCAGTCCGCCTCGAGAGCGCCGCGCCGTTGCCCGGCGGTCAGAAGGCCGAGGATGGTTATGTGCTCGCCTCCGACGCCCGGGTGCCCGCGCTCGGCGCGCTCACTGGCCGGCCGGCGGCGGCCGGCGGTGTCTGCGCCGCGCCGCGCGCCCTCGAGAACGCCTTTCTCCGCGTCGAGATCGGCGACGACGGCTCGCTGGCCCGCGTCTTCGACAAGCGCGCCGGTCGCGAGGTGCTCGACGGGCGCGGCAACCAGATCTGGGCCTATCACGACCAGCCGCGCGACTACGACGCCTGGGATGTCGAGGGCGACTACCAGCGCTCGGGCCGCGAGGTCTCGGCCGAGGCGATCGAGGTCGTCGAGGAAGGCCCTCAGCGCGGCGCGCTCCGCATTACCCGCCGCGTCAACAACTCCACCATCGTCCAGTCCGTACGGCTCTGGGCCAACTCGGCGCGCATCGACTTCGCCACCCGCTTCGACTGGCGCGACCGGCGGATTTTATTGAAGGCCCGCTTCCCGCTCCTCGTCCACGCCGATCAGGCTACGTTCGAGTGCGCGTTCGGTGTCTGCCGGCGACCGACTCATGCCAACACCAGCTGGGATGCGGCAAAGTTCGAGGTCCCGGTCCACCGCTTCCTCGACCTCTCCGAGCCCGGCTACGGCGCGGCGCTCTTGAACGACGGCCGCTACGGCTGTCACGCGCGGGGAAACGAGCTAGGCCTGAGCTTGCTCCGCTCACCCATCCTGCCTGATCGGCTGGCCGACGAGGGCGAGCAGAGCCTGACCTACGCGCTGCTCCCGCATCCGGGCGACTGGGTCGCCGGCGGCGTACTCGCTGAGGCCGAGGATCTGAACCGACCGCTGTTTCACGCCGCGCTGGCCGGCGCGGCTGACGAGACGCGCGCGTTCCTGCGTGTTTCCGGCCAGCCGGTTGCGCTCGGCGCGCTCAAGCCCGCCGAGGACGGGGACGGCCTCATCCTGCGTGTGTACGAGCCGCACGGCGCCCGCGGGGCCTTCGCCATCGAACCGCCGCCAGGCTGGGCCATCGCCGGCGAAGTCAGCCTGCTCGAGGACCCCATCGCGCCGCCGGCCGACGCGATCCGTCCGTTCGAGGTTCGATCCTTTCGCCTGAAGCGCGCCTAGATCTCAGTCCCTGACGCCTGCACCGAGCGCCGCGGCGGGCCGCCAGCGCGGCGCCTGCGGCTGCTCGACCATCAGCAAGGCCTCGAGAAGCGAGGTCGGCAGGCGGCTCATCATCGCGTCGATCTCGCGCGCGGCGCCTGCCGCCGACCAGGCCAACTCGGCCGATTTGAACTGCCGCGACAGTGACGTCACCTACGCCTCCTCGCCGCCAGCGATACGCGTTCAAGCGAATCAACCTGCGGTCGGTGCCGATAGGGAACCGCCAATTCAACAGAATTGAGACTCGATTGCGGCCGGAATGCGCCACGGCCCGAGCGGATGGGACCGTCAGCTCCGGTACCGCCGCTGCAGGTTCTGCATCCCGCGGATCCAGCGGTTGTAGTCGCCGGTCTTGCGCCGCATGTACTCGAGCACCTCCGGGTGCGGAAGCACCAGGAAGTCTTCCGCCTCGATCGCGCGAACGCAGGCCTCGGCCACGGCCTCCGGCTCGATCATACCGTCGACGCTGGCGACGCCGCCTTCGTTGCCGGCGGTCATCGCCGTACGCACGGCCTGCGGACAGAGCACCGAGACCTTGATGCCCTGGTCGCCGTGGGTGATCGCCAGCCACTCGGCAAGCGCGACCGCCGCATGCTTTGTCACGGCATAGGGCGCCGAGCCGATCTGCGAGAGCAGGCCCGCGGCCGAGGCCGTGTTGAGCAGATAGCCGCCGCCGCGCGCAACCATGCGCGGGACCAGATGGCGCGCCGCCCAGACGTGCGCCATCACATTGATGTCCCAGATGCGCTGCCAGGCCTCGTTCGAGGCCTCAGCCCCGCCGCCGATGCCGATCCCGGCGTTGGAGCAGAAGAGGTCGATCGGCCCGTGCTCGCTCTCCACCCGCTCGATGAGCGTCTGGATGTCGGCCTCCTTGCCGACGTTGGTCTCGAAGGCGACACCGCCGATCTCGTCGGCGACGGCGCGCACGCCCTCGGCGTTGCGGTCGGAGCAGACGACGAGCTTTGCGCCCTCCTCGCCCGCAAACCGGCGCGCCAGCGCCCGCCCGATCCCGCTCGCCGCGCCTGTCACCACGACGATCCGATCCTTGATCAACATCCGTATCCGTCCTCCCGCATTCAGCTCCGCCCAGCGATCCAGGCCGACACGAGATCGATCATCGCCGTCCGGTTGGCCTCGGAGTCCTCGAAGTAGTGGGCGCCCGGAATAAGCTCCAGGCTCTTGTCCTTCGATGCGAGCGCCGCGTGGATGCCGCGCGCGTCGCTCGGGAAGACGCCCATGTCGGCTGTGCTTTGCACGACGAGCGCCGGCAGGTCGACCTTGGCCAGCTGCGGTCCGCCCTGGCATTTCGACGCCTCCAGGCTCCACATGGAAAGCCAGGTGCGCAGGCTGTTGGCCCGCCCGATGCCGGGAAACCGGTTCGCCTCGGGGGGCGAGCCGCGATAGCACCCCGGGCAAGGGCGGTCCGACGGATCGATCGTCGGGTCCATGAAGCGCAGGTCCGCCCAGGTGCGGTAGAGCGGAAAGAGGATATCCGGGACGCCGGCGGCGTTAAGGCGCGCAAGCTCGGCCTTTGCCCAGTCGGTGATCCGCTGGTTCCTGGCGCGCTGCCCCTGGCGATAGCGCGCGATGAAGTCGGCCGAATACGGCGGACCGTTGTCGGGTTTGAACGGATCGAGCGCTGGATCGGTCTTGGTCGGGTCGAACTCGTCGACGACCGAGGCGTCCATCCAGGCGGTGAGCACCTCCGGCCGGCCCTTGTGCGCGTTCAGCGAGACATAGAGGTCGGCCGACGGCAGCGAAGCGAGAGCCCCGGTGCCCGCGCCCCTCATGCCGCCCGCCAGCGTGGGCGCGGCGGCTTCCGCCTGGTAGGCGCCCATCAGCGAGCCGCCGCCGGAGTTGCCGAGGATCACCACGCGTTCGACGCCGGCCTCCTCGCGCAGCCAGCGGACGCCGACGCCGATGTCGATCAGCGCATGCTCGAAGATGAACTGGTCCTCCGCGCCTCGATAGCGCGTGTTCCAGCCCAGGAACCCGAACCCGCGCGCGGCGAAATAGGGGGCGCTGTAATGCTCAGCGAAATCGACGTTGTAGTGGGTGGCGATCAGCGCCGTCTTCGGGCGCTTGCTCTTGGGCGTCCAGTAGATGCCCTGGCAGGGATGCCCGCCCGCCTGGATGCGCGGCGCGGTCGGCGAGACCCGCCCGATGAACTGGGCGTCGACGCCCGACATGAGCTCCGAGCCCGTCACCGCTCCACTTGCCTCCACCTCGTTGCAGCAGACTTCTCACGCTCCGCGCCGGCGCGCCACACCCAGCCACCCGTCCCGCGGCTGAACGCGCAAAAGCGGGCATCGGACGTCTTGGATCTGCGCGATGCAGCTTTCTAGGGCGCTGTGCGCGCCATGATCGCCGCTAGCGTCTTGCCCTGCAGCCTCAGGTCATCGGCCAGCCTAGAGCACAGCTCGCGAACACCGACCGGATAGGAGTCGCCGTCGTCGGAGATCTCGGCCGCCCGCTGGGCTTATGGCGTTCAGATCTTGCGTGAGGATCTCGACCTGCTCTCGGGCCAACCTGTGGGCCTCGATCTGCAGGCGGCGCAGACGCTGGGCCCCCGTGTCGCGGCCAAGGTCATGCACATTGTCTGCCGTGTCTGACGGTTCGGCAGGCGGACCGGAAGCGCCGGTCTGCTCAGGGTCGGCCATGGCGTTCGCTCCAACCGGTTAGTCGAGACGCGCTCGATCGACTGTCTAAGGTAGGTCCGAGTTTCAACAGTCTCGTGTCGATCGTGTGGCGGCAGAACGGCGGAACGCGACTTACGCCCGCTTGTGATGTTCGCTTCGAGTCGAGGGATCCCATGGGCGTCTGGATAGCGAACGGCCGGCGCTCCTGATCAGAACGGCTTTGCCGCCTCGACTAAGAAGTGGTGGGCGCGGATGGCCAGCGGCCCGGTCGCCGTGATCCGGTCATGCATCGCCCGCAAACGCTGGAGATGGTCGCGCGCGGAAGTTCGGCGCTTGCCAGGGCAAGGCGCGCAGGTAGTAGACGATCGCGCCGACGTCATGGATGCGCGTCTCGGTGAACGCCTCCCGGCCGGCGACGTCTTCGAAGCCGACGGCGTTGAGCTGCGCCTCGGCCGCTTCAAGCCGCCAGGCGCCATAGCGCGGCCGCGGCAGGCCGAGCAGGTCGTTGAGCTCACCGTGATGGGTTCCACCGCACTGCTGTGTCACGAAGCGTCCGCCGGGGCGCAGCACACGGAAGACCTCCGCCGGCAGGTACGACTCGTGCCGATCGATCACCAGGTCGAAGGCGTCGTCGACGAACGGCAATGCCGGCCGGGCGCGAAGCGGCGCGGCGATCGTCTCCCAGTTCTCCGGCGCTCCTTCGACCAGGACCACGGAGGCGCCGAGCGGGGCCAGCCGTCGCACGGCCAGCGCCGCGTTCGGCGGCCATGGCTCGGTCGCGATGGTCGAGGGCTGAAACGGCGCGAGCTCCGAAAGCACCTCGCCCCCGCCGGTCCCAAGATCGAGCAGCCGTTGGACGCCGGCCAGCCGCCGGCGCACGGCGGCGAGATACGCGAAGGCCGGCGGCGCCTCGACCAGGCGTCCGGCGAGGTGCGAAAAGTCCCATCCCTCGAACCGCTCCCGCTCGGCCGCGGCGATCAGCTCGTCGAACCCGTCCAGCGCCATGGAGCCTTTAGGCGCCGGCCGGTGCGAGCACCGTCGCGCCGGCGAGAAAGGGATAGGCGGCGGGGTCGAACGCCCGCCAGGCGCCAAGCGGGGCGGCCGGCGTGTCGGGGCGAGGTATGTCATGGGCGAGGTCGCCCAGCCTGACTTCCGCCCCCGACGCGATCGAGGCGTTGGCGGCGATGCCGACCAGCGCCGACCAGGCCCCGCTGCGCTCGTCGGCGGCCCGGCCGAAGGGGTCATCGCCGCCCTCGCGGAACAGATGCTCCAACATGACCCGGTCGCCGCCGCCGTGCGACCCCTCCGCTTCGGGGATGGCCAGGCGATAGGGTTTGGCGAACAGGGGCTGGACCACCACGCTCGACGTCTCCGAAAGCGCTGGCCGCTCGAGCCCGCCATCGTCGCGCACGTAGGCGCGCTCGACGGTCTTTAGCGTCAGCACGCCACGCTCTCCGTGGAAGACGACACGGTAGCCCTCGGCTGCGTCGTAAGCGGTCAGGAGGTAGTTGACGACGACTCCGCTCTCATAAGCGATCAACGCCTGCATGGTATCTTCGATGTCGATGTCCGCGCTGAACACGCAGCGGTCGCGGAAATAGCCGTCGTAGCCTGCGTTGTCGGCGTAGAGCGCGGTCAGCGCGCGGCTCTTCGCCGTGTCCAGCTTGAGTTTGCAGGCGTCGAACACACCGCAGCCCGCGCACCGCTCACCGCGGCCCGCAAGGCCCAGCGCATCCGCCGTCTCCGGGCGGTAGAAGACGCGGCGGCCGCTGGCGCGCACGCTGCTCGCGGTCGAACCCAGCCACCAGTTGATCAGGTCGAAATGGTGAGTCGCCTTGTGCACCAGAAGGCCGCCGGAGTTGGCCCGGTTGCGATGCCAGCGCCGGAAGTAGTCGGCGCCGTGGTGAGTATCGAGCCGCCATTCGAAGTCGACCGCCGTCACTGGGCCGATGATCCCCGACATCAGGACCTGCTTCACCAGCGTGCGGGGCGGCGCGTAGCGGTAGTTGAACGCCACGCGGACGGAATGGCCGCTCGCCTTGCGCGCGGCGAAGATGCGCCGGCAGGACTCGGCATCGATGGTCAGGGGCTTTTCTGTAACGACATCGACGCCGGCTTCGAGCGCGCTTGTAATGTAGTCGGAGTGGGTGAAGTCGGGCGAGGTGACGATGACGCGTTCCGCCCCCGTCTCGCGCAGCATCCGCCTGAAGTCGGTGGCCTCGTAGCCTGGGACAGCGACGCCGCCGTCGGCGGCCAGCTTCGCCGCTCGCTCCCGCCGGCCGGGATTGGGCTCGCAGAGCCCGACCAGCTCGCCGTCGTCCACGTGCTCGCCAATCAGCGCCTGCAGGTAGAGGTACGAGCGCCCGCCCGCCCCGACGATGGCGTAACGCGGCCGGGCGTTGCGCAAGCCGACCAGCAGCGCTCTCAGCCCGCCGTGGCTTGGCCGGCGAGCGCGCGCCGCGCCAACGCCCGATCGCGGCTCCAGCCGTAGAACTGAGCGACTTCGTAGGGGCTCTCCTCGCCCGCTTCGGAGCGCCACATGCTGCGCTCGACGCCCAGCAGATCCCCGCCGTAGACGTGCAGGCCGAGCGTCGGGGACGCGAGCGGATTTTCGATGGCGTGTACGACGTCGGCGCCGAGCAGCATCGCCTCGCCGGTCTCGACCGTGCGGTGGTTCGACTGCTCGAGCCCGTGTTCGGTCCGCCGGAAGAACGTGTTCGCCTCCTTGCCCTGGTAGATCCCGATCACCGCCCACATGGCGTGGTTGTGCGGGATGCTGAGGCCACCCGGGCGGAGCGCAACGTTGAGCACGGTGAGCTCGCTCGAGCGGAAGATCGGCTCGTCCAGCACCCCGACGTTCGGCGCGAGCGGCGGCACGCCCTTCTTGACCGCTTCCGGGTCGGCGACCGCCTCGCGCATCAGCTCCAGCACCCGCTTGGGCGCGTGCGGCTCACCGGCCAACCGGCGACAGCGCTCGACAAATCCGTCCAGGTCGAACATCGGCTCACCCCTGTGTCACGGCTGCTTGAGCCGGCAGCCTAGCCCTCGCGCCCGGCGGCGAACAGCCCTCCAATCGGACGCGAGCGCGGCAGGCTCACCGCCCGGACGGTGCGGCTTCGTCGTAGAAGCGGGCGAGGTCCGCCTTCATCGCGTGCAGGGCTTCCGGGTTCAGGTAGACCATGTGGCCGGAGGGGTAGTAGGCGAAGCGGACGTTGCCGCGCAGCGCCGGGTCGAGCTGCATATGCGACAGGTCGTACTCGGTCCCGAAGAACGGCGTGGCCAGGTCGTAGATGCCGTTCAGCGAATACAGCAGCAGATGCGGATTCTCGCGCATGGCCTGCGACAGGTCGAGGGCGACGTCCGCCTCGTTCTCGCCGCCCGATCCGCCGACCCCGTAAGCCTTGTGGTTGAAGTCCCACTGGATACCGGCTTGGTAGTAGGTCGGCCGGTAGGAAAGCTCGGTCACATATCCGAGCTCCCGCGTCAGATAGTCGTGGAAGGCCGCGACGAAGGCGCCTGTGATGCCGGTGTCGGAGGGGTCGAACTCCGGCGTTTCGCCCGCCGCGTCGATGTCGACGCCGGTAAAACGGTCGTCGTAGCGACCCAGCGTCAGCCGCTGGTCGCGCAACAGCTCCTTGCGGAAGCGGCCAGGCGGGATGCGCAGATCGCTGGCCAGGATGTAGTCGACGGGAAGACCGATGTAGCTCGAGAGCTTCTGCGCGATCGCCTGCCGCTCGGGCTCGCTCAGATCCTGCGCCTTCGCCAGCGCTTCGGCGTAGGGGCCGCGGGCAAAGTCGCGCACCTCGGCGATAAAGGCGTTCAGGTCGGTGGGCGGGCTGGCCAGCCTGTGGTGGTAGGCCGCAGCGGCGGCATAGCTGGGCAGGTAACTGATCATCTCCTGGTCGAACCCAGGCTGGCGGCGGCCGTAGTTCAGGATCGAGGAGAGCAGGATGACGCCGTTCAGCTGAACCCCATCATGCTGCAGCCGGTAGGAGAGGCCGGCCGAGCGGGTTGTGCCGTAGGACTCCCCGAAAATGAACTTCGGCGCGTTCCAGCGCTCGTTCAGCGTCAGCCAGCGCTCGATCCCGCGCGCGAAGGCGTCGATGTCCTGGTCCGTGCCCCAGAAGGCCCTGAGCTTGGCGTCGCCAACGGGGCGCGAGAACCCCGCCCCGACCGCGTCCAGGAACACCAGGTCTGACTTGTCGAGCAGGCTGTCCTGGTTGTCGACCAGTTGGTAGGGCGCGTTGTGGGTGGGCTCGGGGCTGTCGGTCAGCACACGCACCGGCCCCACCGAGCCCATGTGCAACCAGACCGTCGAGGACCCGGGGCC
>DATNJB010000062.1:0-3997 GCA_035604135.1 Caulobacteraceae bacterium
ACATCGTCCGTTGGTGCTGGATGGCATCTACGAGCGGCGGCTCCGAAACGGGCCTGCCGCTTTTTTGTTGGCCGTCCTTCTTGTTGATTGGGAGAGGCGCCGCTTGCGCGGGAAGACCGCCGAAGATCTGAGGCTGCTCGAGCTGCTGGCGCCGGTCGCCGAGGCGGCAGGCTACGAGATCGTGCGGCTGCGCCTGATGGGCGGCGATCATCGCCGCACGCTGCAGATCATGGCCGAGCGGGACGACGGCACCATGCTGGTCGAGGACTGCACGCGGCTCTCGCGCGCGGTCTCCGAGGTGCTGGATGCGGCCGATCCGATCCACGGCGAATATGCGCTCGAAGTCTCCAGTCCGGGCATCGACCGGCCGCTGACCCGGCTGAAGGACTTCGAGACCTACGCCGGCTACGAAGCACGCGTCGAGCTCGACCGGCTCGCCGAAAACCGCAAGCGGTTCAAGGGCGTGCTGGCCGGCGTCGAAGGCGACGAGGTGGCGATCGACCTGGACGGCGAGGACGAGACCACGCTGATCCCGTTCGCCTGGATCAGCGACGCCAAGCTGGTCATCACCGATCAACTGTTGAAGCGAGGCGCGGAGGCCAGGGCCGCGCGTCTCGAACACGAGAAGCAAGAGGAAGAATCCCCATGAGCGTCACCGGCATCTCCGCCAACCGTCAGGAGCTGCTTCAGATCGCCGACGCGGTGGCCCGCGAAAAGTCGATCGAGAAGGAGATCGTCATCGAGGCGATCGAGGAAGCGATCCAGAAGGCTGCCCGTACAAGGTACGGCGCGGAGCACGATATCAGGGTCACCATCGACCCGAAGACCGGCGAGACCACCATCCGCCGCTTCGTCACCGTGGTCGAGGACGACGCCGAGGAGATCAACGACTACGCCCAGAAGCGCATCACCGACGCGCTGAAGGACGACAAGGAAGCCGAGGTCGGCAAGGTCTACGAGGAGATCCTGCCGCCGTTCGAGTTCGGCCGGGTGCAGACCCAGACCGCGCGCCAGGTGGTCACCGGCAAGGTGCGCGAGGCCGAGCGCGAGCGCCAGCACGAGGAGTTCAAGGACCGCGTCGGCGAGATCGTCAACGGCGTCGCCAAGCGGGTCGAGTACGGCAACGTGATCGTCGACCTTGGCCGCGGCGAAGGCATCATGCGTCGCGACCAGTCGATCCCGCGCGAGGCGTTCCAGGTCGGCGACCGGGTGCGGTCCTACATCTACGACGTGCGCCGCGAGACCAAGGGGCCGCAGATCATGCTCAGCCGCGCCCACGGCGGCTTCATGGCCAAGCTGTTCGCCCAGGAAGTGCCCGAGGTCTATGACGGGGTGATCGAGATCCGCGCCGTGGCGCGCGATCCCGGCAGCCGCGCCAAGATGGCGGTGGTCTCCAATGACAGCTCGATCGACCCGGTCGGCGCCTGCGTCGGCATGCGCGGCTCGCGGGTGCAGGCGGTGGTGGCCGAGCTGCAGGGCGAGAAGATCGACATCATCCAGTGGAGCGGCGACGAGGCGACCTTCCTGGTCAACGCCCTGGCCCCCGCCGAAGTCACCAAGGTGGTGATGGACGAGGAGGCCGGCCGCGTCGAGGTGGTGGTGCCCGACGAGCAGCTGTCGCTGGCGATCGGCCGGCGCGGCCAGAACGTCCGGCTCGCGTCGCAGCTGACCGGCTGGCAGATCGACATCATCACCGAGGCGCAGGACAGCGAGCGACGCCAGCGCGAGTTCGCCGAGCGCACGGCGCTGTTCCAGGAGGCGCTGGACGTCGACGAGGTGATCGCCCAGCTGCTGGTCACCGAGGGCTTCGCCACGGTGGAAGACGTCGCCTACGTCGAGCCTTCGGAGATCGCCGAGATCGAGGGCTTCGACGAAGACACCGCCGAGGAGATCCAGGCCCGCGCCCGCGAATATCTCGACAAGGAAGCGGCCGAATACGACGCCCGCCGCCGCGAGCTCGGGGTGGAGGACGGCCTGCTCGAAATCGAAGGCGTCACCCTGCCGATGTCGGTCACCTTCGGCGAGAATGAGGTGAAGACGGTCGAAGACCTCGCCGGTCTCGTGCCCGACGACATCCGCGGCTACTACGAGTCGAAGGACGGCGAGCGGGTGCGCGAAGCCGGCATTCTCGACGACTACAACCTCTCGCCCGAGGACGCCGAGGGCCTGATCATGCGGGCCCGCGTCGCGGCCGGCTGGATCGAGCCGGAAGCTGACATCGAGGAAGAGCTCGGCGAGGAAGATGAAGCGCTTGCCGAGGTCGACGCCGCGATCGAAGCGACATCGGAGGAGTAGTCCTTCTCCCCTCGCGGGAGAAGGTGGCCCGAAGGGCCGGATGAGGGGGCGTCCGCCAGGCGCGCCGTGTCGGAGGAACGTCATCTCCAATCTGCGGGAAAACCCCTCATCCGACCCGCTGCGCGGGCCACCTTCTCCCGCGAGGGGAGAAGGACGCGCCAATCCCCGCGAGCGCCGGGACATCGTCTCCGGCGAGGTGATGGACGAGGCGCGTCTGGTGCGCTTCGTCGCCGGGCCGCAGGGCCAGGTCACGCCGGACCTGGCGCGCAAGCTGCCGGGCCGGGGGATCTGGGTGGCGGCGAGCCGCGAGGCGGTCGACGCCGCCGCCAAGAAGGGCCTGTTCGCCCGCGCGGCCAAGGCCAAGCTCACCGCGCCGCCCGGCCTCGCCGACCAGGTCGAAACTCTGCTGCATTCGCGCCTGCTCGCCGCCCTTGGGCTTGCGCGGAAGGCTGGCGAGCTTACCTTCGGCTTCGAGAGGGTGCTGGCCGCGCTCGGGCAGGGCAAGGCGGCCTGGCTGATCGAGGCGAGCGACGGCGCCGAAGACGGGCGCCGCAAGCTGCTCGCCGCTACCAGGCGGGCGCCGTCTCAACCGAGGCTCCTGGCCACGTTCAGTTCTTCGGAATTGAGTTTGGCCTTGGGCGCCCCGAATGTGATACACACCGCCTTCCTTGCGGGGCGGGGCGCCGAGCGCTGGACAGTCGATGTCGAGCGCTTGGCCGGTTTCCGTCCGCTCTTTCCCTAAGAGTGCGGCGCGAGGAGCCCCCGACCCGGACGGACGCGCCAGTCGCGGCCGGCCCGAGGCCGGGTATTTTTCTAAGGTGGGTTTTGGCCGGTTTTTCGGCCGAAGCGTATAGTCAAGCGAGCGCATGACGGACGAGAACGAGAACCGGCCGGGTAGGGCCCCCCTGACGCTGAAGCCGCGCACCGGCTCCTCCGTGAGCACTGGCACCGTGAAGCAGAGCTTCAGCCACGGGCGGTCCAAGACCGTGGTGGTCGAGACCAAGCGGCCGCGCATCGGCACGCCGCCGGCGGTGAATCTCGCCGCGCCGTCCGCGCTGGAGAAGCGCCCGCCGGCGTTTGACGTGCGCGGCCCGCAGTCCCGCGCCCCGCAGTCCCAGCCCGCCGACGCCCATCGTCTGTCCGAGGACGAGCGCCTGCGCCGCCAGAAGGTCGCCGCCGAGTTCGCCCGCCAGCAGGCCGAGCGCGCCGCCGCCGAGGATCGCTCACGCGCCGCGGCTGCGGCCCAGACACGCGAAGCGGACGCCGCCCAGATTACGGCCGCCCCGGCGGCGGAGGCCCCGAGTCCCGAGGCGCGCGCCGAGACTCCGGCGCCCGTCGCCGCGGCGGAAACGCCGGCTGAGGCCGCGTCCCCGGCCCCGGCGCCGACGGCTGAAGTCGCGCCGCCTGCGCCGCAAGAGCCCCAGCGCACCGAAGCGCCCCGCAGCACCGAAGCGCCCCGCACCGAAGCGCCCCGCGCCGCGGCGCCGACCCAGACCCGCACCTACGATCCGGCCGCGCCGCGCCGCGACGAACGCGAGCGCACCACCACCTACCGTCCGGACCGGCCGGCGGCCCCAAGCGACGGCGGCTTCGCCCCGCGCGGACCGCGCCCCGAAGGCGGCGCCTATCCGCCGCGTGGACCGCGTCCCGAGGGCGGCTATCCGCCCCGCGCGCCCCGTGAGGGCGGCGACCGCGGCGGCCC
>DATNJB010000063.1:0-273022 GCA_035604135.1 Caulobacteraceae bacterium
CTCGACCACGCGGCCGTCCTGGAACACCAGGATGCGGTCGGCGTGGCGAATCGTGGACAGCCGGTGGGCGATCACGATGGTCGTTCGCCCGCGCATCAACGCCTCGGTGGCGATCTGCACCTCGCGCTCGGTCTCCACGTCGAGCGAGCTCGTCGCCTCGTCGAGCACCAGGATGGGTGCGTCCGCAAGAAATGCGCGCGCGATCGCCACCCGCTGGCGCTCGCCGCCCGAGAGCTTCACCCCGCGCTCGCCGACCAGCGTGTCGTAGCCGTTCGGCAGCTTGGAGATGAAGTCGTGGGCGCGCGCCCGCTTGGCCGCCAGCGCGATCTCATCCGGCGTCGCGCCGGGCCGGGCGTAGCCGATGTTCTCCGCGATGGTGCGGTGGAACAGGGCCGGGTCCTGCGGCACCACAGCCACGGCGCGGCGAAGCGAGCCCTGCTGCACCTGGGCGATGTTCTGCCCGTCGATGCGGATCTCGCCCGCGTCGAGGTCGTACAGCCGCTGGACCAGCTTGACGAAGGTCGACTTACCCGATCCGGTCGGCCCGACGAGCGCGATCCGCTCGCCCGGCTGGATGACCAGGGAGAAGCGCTCGTAGAGCGGCGCCGTGGCGTTCTTGTAGCGGAACGTCACTCGGTCGAAGACGACCTCGCCCACGTGGCCCACGAACGGCGGCGCGTCGGCGGCGTCCGGCACCTGCGGCTCGATCTGGGCGTAGCCGGCCACGTCCTCGCAGTCGGCCAACGCCCGCTGCAGCATGCGGATGTTGTCGCCCATGTTGCGCAGGTAGCCGCTCATGATCATGAAGGTGGTGACCACGAAGGCGACGTCGCCCGCGCTCGCCTGGCCGCGAAGCCAGCTGAGGGTGAGGATGCCCGTCAGGCCCGCCGCAAGCACGGCGAGCAGGAGGTTCATCGCCAGCCAGACGTCGGTGTAGCGGCTCCAGGTGACGATGGTGGCGCCTCGCCACTCGCGGGTGACCTTGGCGAAGCGCGCCTCTTCCCTCGCCTCCGCGCCGAAGCCCTTCACGACCGGATTGGACGAGATGGAGTCGGCCAGCGCGGCGCCGATGCGCGAGTCGAGCGCGACCGAACGCCGGTTGGCCTTCATCACGTAGAGGTTCGCAAAGACGATGTTGGAAACGATGTAGGCGGCGACCATCAGCAGCGAAAACGCGCCGATCATCGGCCAGCGGACCATCATCTGGACGGACAGGACGACGAGCACGATCAGCGCCGGTCCGATCCAGACGATCACGGCGTCGGAGACCATGTCGTAGCCCCACATGGCCCGCGAGATGCGCCTGACCGTGGCGCCGGCGAACGTGTCGGCGTGCCAGTCGGACGAGAAAGCCTGCACCCGCTGGAAGGCCTCGTTGGTCATCTCTTCCATGTTCGCGGCCGCGAACGGATTCCAGATCCAGCGCATCGCAAGGTTGCGGATCGTCTGGTAGGCCGCGAAAACGCCGATGAAGAACGCCCAGGCGGCCCATGCGACTGCGGCGCTGGGAGGCTGGTGGAGGGTCGCGTCCGTCAGGGCCCTGGTGGCCTGCGGCATCCGCGTCTCGAAGGCGATGGCGAGCAGAATCGCGGCGATGGTGCCGAAGAAGGCCCACTTCCGTCGCATCCAGTATTGGCTGATGAAAAGCAGCACCTGCCAGTTCGAAAATGTTCGCTTCCGAAATTCGCCGGTGTCTTCGTCAAAAACTTCGCTCATCGCTTCGGTTCCCTGACCCGGTCACGGATCAGGCCGAAGCCCCGTGCGAGCCTAGTGAGTTAATGCCTCTGGTAGGGTTCGCCGTAGACGGCGTGCCCGGCGAATCCGGACAGCGCCGCGAGCGCGGCGTCCCTCGATCGGAAGAGGCAGTTATGGGTCATCACCTCATCGTCCTGCGGTTCGCCGCCGTGGTCAACCGCGTCGTCGCGATCGGCTGAATCGGCGCAGTCAGGTGTCGCCAAATAGACACGCCCGTCCTCGATGAAGGCGACGCCGTAGACGAATCCGTCGTCGGTCTGCTCGGCCAGCGCGTAGCCCTCGCGGCCGCCCAGTTCGGCCTCGACCGCCAGCACGCGGTGGGTCTCGCCGATCAGGCCGTTGGGATCGTATTTGGCGATGGCGTACCAGCCATCCGGCTCAAGGGTGATCTGCACCTTGTCGGAGGGATCGCCGTCCCGGACGTAGACGCCGTCCTCGAGCGGATGGACCGCTTCGGCGGGATCGAGCAGCAGCCGGTCGGAGGCGTAGCAGCCGGATACGGCGACACCGACCAGGGCGAGGAGGAGAACGAGCGGCTTCAAGGTCTCGCTCGGAGAGAGGGTCGGCGCACTGTCACAGGATTCGGTCTTTGACGTTAGGCAGGAGAGCCTGCGGCGCGGACCTTCTCCCCTCGAGGGAGAAGGGCCGCTTTGCCGCTATCGTCCGGTCAGGCGGCCGCCTTGCGCGCTGGCCTGAAGCGCACGGCCAAGCTCTTCGGACCGGAGATGAAGGTCGAGGCCAGCCACTCCGGCGGGGCGACGATCTCGAGATCGTCCATCCTGGTCAGCACCTCCATCAGGATCGCATCGATCTCGATACGGGCCAGATGCTGGCCGAGGCAGACGTGCGGGCCGCCGCCGAAGGCGATGTGCTCGTTCGGGTCGCGCGACAGATCGAGCGCGTCGGGTCGGTCGAACTGCGCGGGGTCGCGGTTGGCGGCGCCGAAATACATGACGACTTTGTCGCCTTGCCTGATCGCCTGCTCGCCGAGCCTGGCGTCCTTCTTCGCCGTGCGGCGCATGTAGATGACCGGGCTCGTGTAGCGCAGCAGCTCCTCCCGCGCCGCGTTCAGCCGGCCTGGCAGGTCTGCCATCAGCCAGGCGAGCTGGTCGGGGTTCTCCTTCAACGCCACGAGCCCGCCGGCCAGCAGGTTGCGCGTGGTGTCGCCGCCGGCGTCGATCAAAAGCAGGAAGAAGAGCAGGAATTCGGCGTCGGTCAGGCGGCGGCCATCGACCTCGACGGTGAGCAGGCGCGTGGCGAGATCGTCGGCCGGCCGCGCCCGCTTCTCGGCGATGACGCCCATGCCGTAGCCGAACATCTTGCCGACCGCCTCGCCGCCCGCGCCCGGTGGCAGCGTGTCGGGCGCCGAGTGGATGATCTCGGTCAGTTTGTAGAGCTCGCGCCCGTCGTCGAGCGGCAGCCCCATGAGCTCAGCAATGACGTAGGACGGCATTTCGCCGGCGACGTCGTTGACGAAGTCGCACTCGCCCTTCTCGATCACCGCATCGACGATCTGGCGCGCGAGCTGATTGAGGCGCGTGCCGCGCTCGCCCGCGGCGGGCTTGGTGAACTCGGCGCGGATCAGCTTGCGGAACGCCGTGTGCTGCGGTGGGTCCATCATCAGCATCATGGTCGCCGCGCCCAGCGCGCCGGTCTGACCGGGGGCGGGATCGGGGATCATGATCGTTGGGCCCGACGAGTAGGTCTGGAAGTCGTGGTCGACGGCATAGACGTCGTCATAGCGGGTCAGCGCCCAGAAGCCCGGCCCGTTGGGCTCCGGATTGAAGTGCACCGGGTCGGTTTTCCGCAGCTTACGGTATAGCTCGTGTGGGTGCCCGTTTGCGAAAGTCTTGGCGTCGAGAAGGTCGAGGGTCACGGACGTCGCTCCTGATCGCGGATCAGCCTGATCGAGACGCGGGCGGAGAGCAAGGCTGGCGCAACGTAAGGTAATCGCCGAAAAAGCACGCCGCCATGACCTCGACCCCGCTTCCGGATGCGGCGCGTGACAACTGGGTGGACCGGTTCGCGCCGGGCGCTTTGCGCCCCTGGCTGAAGCTCGGCCGCTTCGATCGGCCGATCGGCATCTGGCTCCTGCTGGTGCCCGGCTGGCAGGGGATCGCACTCGCCTCCGCCATGCAACACCGCTGGCCGAGCCCCTGGCTCATCGTCGCGTTCGCCGTGGGCGCTGCCCTGATGCGGGCCGCGGGCTGCGCCTACAACGACATCGTCGACCGCGACATCGACGCCAGGGTGGCGCGGACGGCGGAGCGGCCGGTCGCGTCCGGGCGAATCCGCCTCGCCCACGCCTGGCTCTTCATCGCCGGCTGCTTGCTCGCGAGCCTCGCCATCCTTCTCACCTTCAACCCGTTGGCCGTCGCGCTGGGCGCCGCTTCGCTGCTGCTGGTCGCGGCCTATCCGTTCATGAAGCGGATCACCTGGTGGCCGCAGGCGTGGCTGGGCCTGACCTTCAACTGGGGCATCCCGCTGGGCTTCACCGCCGCGGCCAGCAACCTGCCTTCAGCCTGGCGCGTGATCGGGTTGCTGCTGTTACCCGGCCGCCACCCGCCGCTGGCCGCGTCCTGGACCCTTTCGCTCGACCTGCCGGCGCTGCTGCTCTACCTCGCGGCCGTCTTCTGGACCTTCGGCTACGACACCATCTATGCGCTGCAGGATCTCGAGGACGACGCGCTGGTCGGGGTCAAGTCGTCGGCCAGGCGGCTGGGCGACGGGGTGAGCCTCGGCGTCTTCTCCGTCTACGCTGTGGCGATCGGACTGGTCTTCGCCGCAGGCTGGGTGGCGCGGCTGGGGCCTCTGTTCGGTTTCGGCGCGATCGTCTACGCCGCCCACCTGCTGCGCCAGCCGTTCGCGCTCAAGGTGGACGACCCGGCCCGCGCGCTCAGGCTCTTCAAATCGAATCGTGACGCGGCCCTGATCCTCCTCGCCGCCCTCGCCGCCGGCGCCTGGCGCCTGGCGCTGTTCTAGCGCTCCGAAAACATCACCCCGCCCTTGGATTTGGCGTCGAGGTCGATCTCGACGATCTGCACGACGACCGCCTCGGCGGGCGCGCCGAAGTTTTTCACCACCGCCTGGGTGATGTCCTGGCAGAGCGCCTTCTTCTGCTGGGCGTTGCGGCCCTTGGCGGCATAGACGACGACTTCGGGCATCCCCTTCCCCTTCGGTTGCTTCGCGGGCGTGTTCAGCCCATCTTATAGGTCGGAGCCGAAGATACGCCATGGCCGTCGCCGCCCGCG
This sequence comes from Caulobacteraceae bacterium, assembly GCA_035604135.1. Lineage (GTDB taxonomy): Bacteria > Pseudomonadota > Alphaproteobacteria > Caulobacterales > Caulobacteraceae > Poindextera. Next base: position 5,007 of record DATNJB010000063.1, read on the forward strand.
TCAATCCGAAAGACTTCTTCACCGCCGAGGAGTGGGGCCCCCTGGCCGAACGCTCGTCGTGGAAGGGGCTTTTGCTCGTCGCCCACTGCTGGGCGGTCATCGGGCTGGCCACACTTATGGGCCTCTTCTTCCCGATCACCATCCCGATCGCGGTTATGATCATCGGCGCCCGGCAATTGGGCCTGGGCATCCTGCAGCACGACGCGGCGCACAGCGCGCTGCACCTCGATCCGAAGACCAACCTGTGGGTCGGCGAGTGGCTCTGCGGCGGCGGCGTCGAGCGCTATCGCAAGTACCACCTGCAGCATCACAAGTTCGCCCAGCAGGCGGAAGACCCGGACCTCGGGCTCTCCGCGCCCTTCCCGATCACCAAGGCCTCTCTGCGGCGCAAGATCATCCGCGACCTGACCGGCCAGACCTGGATCAAGCAGCGCTTCGGCCTTCTGCAATACAGTCTGAAGAACCGGGCGAAAGGCGCGCCGGTCCTGCCTATCGTGTGGGCCGACATCGTCCGTCAGCGCCGCTTCTTCGCAACCAACCTCGTCGCCATCGCAGCGTTCGGCGTGGCCGGCATGCTGGTCGGCCGCGACTGGTGGTGGGGGTGGTTCGCGCTTTGGCTCCTGCCGCGCGCGACCTGGTTCCAGATGGTCACCCGCTTCCGCAACATCGCCGAGCACGCGCTGGTGGCGAAGAACGAGCCCGACCCCTTGCGCCACGCGCGGACGACCAAGGCGAACTGGCTCGAGCGGGCGCTGATCGCGCCCTACTACGTGAACTACCACTGCGAACATCACATGTTCATGCACCTGCCCTGCTATCACCTGCCCAAGGTGCACCGGATGCTGGGCAAGAAGGGCGTGCTCGCGCGCATGGAGATCGCGCCGGGCTATCCGCGCGTGCTCGCGCTCGCATCCGCGGCGTGACCGCCCGCACGATCGCCGACCCGCACGGGTTCATCCTCGCCAACACGCGCCTGCAGCACCCGCCACACACGCCTGAGCTTGCCCTCTACCTCGCCGACGAGGTCACGCCGATCTGGCGTCTGACCGAGGAGGAGTTGGGCGAGATGGGCCTGCCGCCGCCGTTCTGGGCGTTCGCCTGGGCGGGCGGCCAGGCGCTGGCGCGCTATCTGTTCGACCATCCGGCGGAGGTGAAGGGCAAGAGCGTGTTCGACGTCGGCACCGGCTCGGGCCTCGTCGCCATCGCGGCGATGAAGGCCGGCGCCAGGGCGGCGAACGGCTGCGACCTCGACGCCTTCTGCGCCGCGGCGGTGGCCGTGAACGCGCGCGCCAACGAGGTCGCCGTCGGGTTCGCCCGGCGCGACCCATTCGAGCGCGACCCGCCCGACGCCGAAGTCATCTGCGCCGGCGACGTCTGCTACGAGCAGCCGCTGGCCGACCGCGCGATCGCCTGGCTGAAGACGGCGCACGAGCGGGGCGCCCGCGTGCTCATCGGCGACCCGGGCCGCAGCCACTTCCCGAAGGCTGGGCTGGTGAAGCTGGCCGAATACAGCGTCTCCACAACCCGCGAACTCGAGGACGCGGAGGTCAAGCGCACGGCGGTCTGGACGTTTCCGGGTTGACGCCGGCCGCGGCGGGCGCTGCGATCGGCTCATGACACTCGAAGAGATGCGCGAGATCGCGCTGAGCTTTCCGGGCGTGACCGAGGGAAGCTCGTACGGGCGGCCCTCGTTCCTCGTGAACAAGAAGTTCTTCACCCGCCTCCGCCGCGAGGACGAAAGCCTGGTGTTGCTCGAGGTTTCGTTCGACGAGCGCGAGATGCTGATGGAGGTCGAGCCGGAGACCTTTCACTTCACCGCGCACTACAAGGACTACCCCTCGGTGCTGGCCCGCATGGCCACCCTCCACCCCGGCTCGTTCAAGAACTTCCTCGAACGCCGCTGGCGCAAAGTCGCGCCGAAGAAGCTGATCAAAGACTGGGACGCCGCGCGGGCGGAGCCGGAGGAATAGCTCCCTCCCCCCCGCTGGCGGGGGAGAGGGTTGGGGGTGAGGGGGCGTCGATGCCGCGCAGTGAGCTGACGGACCGGGCGCGAGGACTGCGCGTCGATCGGACGCTCGCCGAGCGCCGCCTTTGGGCGAGGCTGCGCAATCGCCAACTCGGCGGATGGAAGTGGAAACGTCAGGTTCCACGCGGTCCGTTCATCGTCGATTCCCTTTGCGCGGATGCCGGCCTCGTCATCGAGCTCGATGGCGACACTCACGCGACGACGGTCGGCTACGACGCACGGCGGACCCGGTGCCTGCAGGCTCTCGGCCTCCGGTTCTAGAACAGCGATATCGCGGAGAACCTCGATGGCGTCTGCGACGCCATCCTCGCCGCCTGCGGCGCGAGGCCCCTCACCCTCCCCTCTCCCCGCCAGAGCGGGGAGAGGATGCCAAGACTCCAAACCCTAGAACGAATCTTCGATGTCGGACTGGAAGAGTTCGAAGGTTTCCTTGGCGTCGCGTTCTTCCGCGGTGAGGGCCGCGTCCGGGTCGTCCTCCGACTCGTGGAAGGCGGATTCAGGGACGAGGCGGGCCACGATCTCGTCGCCTTGCTTGACCAGGACGCCGTAGCCGGCGGCGATGGTCTGCATCATCTCGGCGAAGCGGGCCGCGGCGTCTCCGATGTCGACTTCGTAGAGCATGCTTGGAACTTAGAACCTGCGGGGCGTGACAGCCAAGGCCCACCCGCCTAGCTTCGCCGCCCCATGGCCTACCGATCCCTGCGCGACTTCATCGAGCGGCTGCAAGCCCAGGGAGAGCTCGTGCGCGTGACCGAGCCCGTCTCGACCGTACTCGAGATGACGGAGATCTGCGCGCGGCTGGTCCGTAGCGGCGGGCCGGCGGTGCTGTTCGAGCATCCGATCCGCGCCGACGGCGAGCCCTCGCCCATTCCCTGCCTAGCGAACCTGTTCGGAACCGTCGGCCGCGTCGCCGCCGGCGTGACGCTGGGCGGCGCGCCACGATCGAGCGCCAAGGAGCTGCGCCAGGTCGGCGAGCTGCTCGCCTATCTGCGCCAGCCCGAGCCCCCGCGCGGGATGAAGGACGCGCTCGAGCTCTTGCCGCTCGCCCGCACCGTGATGAGCATGCGCCCGAACACCGTCCGCACCGCGCCGGTGCAGGAGCTGGTGCTCAAGGGCGACGACATCGACCTTGCGAAGCTCCCCGTGCAGACCTGCTGGCCCGGCGAGCCCGCGCCGCTCATCACCTGGCCGCTGGTGGTGACCAAGGGGCCGGGCGAGGCGCGCGAGGACGACTACAATCTCGGCATCTACCGCATGCAGGTGATCGGCAAGGACCGCACCCTCATGCGCTGGCTCGCCCACCGCGGCGGCGCCCAGCACCACCGGCGCTGGAAAGCGGCTGGCAAGCCAGAGCCGCTGCCCGCCTGCGCCGTGATCGGGGCCGATCCGGGGACCATCCTCGCTGCGGTTACGCCCGTCCCAGACACGCTGTCGGAATACCAGTTCGCCGGCCTGCTGCGCGGGGCCAAGGTCGACCTGGTCCGCGCCAAGACCGTTCCGCTGCTCGTGCCCGCCCAGGCCGAGATCGTCATCGAGGGCCACGTGCTGCTCGACGAGTACGCCGACGAAGGCCCGTACGGCGACCACACCGGCTATTACAACGCCGTCGAGCGCTTTCCGGTGTTCCAGGTCAGCGCCATCACCATGCGGCGCGACCCGATCTACCTGACCACCTACACCGGCCGGCCGCCCGACGAGCCGAGCGTGCTGGGCGAGGCGCTGAACGAGGTCTTCATCCCCCTCTTCCAGCAGCAGTTCCCCGAGATCGTCGACTTCTGGCTGCCGCCGGAGGGGTGCAGCTACCGGATCGCCGTCGTCTCGATCCGGAAGGCCTACCCGGGCCACGCCAAGCGGGTGATGCTGGGCGTGTGGTCCTATCTGCGCCAGTTCATGTACACCAAGTGGGTGATCGTCGTGGACGCCGACGTCGACGCCCGCAACTGGAAGGATGTGATGTGGGCGATCTCGACCCGAATGGACCCGGCCCGTGACATCACCCTCATCGAGAACACCCCGATCGACTACCTCGACTTCGCCTCGCCGGAGTCGGGCCTGGGTTCGAAGATCGGCCTCGACGCCACAGACAAGTGGCCGCCGGAAACCCACCGCGACTGGGGCCGCCCGATCGCGATGGACCCCGAGGTGGTGGAGGCGGTGACGAAGATGTGGCCGAAGCTCGGGCTGCCCTGAACACCTCTCCCAAAGGGAGAGGGAGGGGGATTGGCGGTTGAACCCGCCACCGCGCATCGCCATAAGGCGCGGATGGACGAAAACCTTTTGGACGACGTGGTCAAAGCCGCGCTCGCGGCTGGCGCGGATGCGGCCGAGGCGGTGCTCGCCGAGCGCCAGTCGCTCTCCGTCAACGTGCGCAACCAGAAGCTGGAGGAGGTCGAGCGCGAGGAGGCGCGCGACCTCGGCCTGCGCGTGTTCGTGGGCCAGCAGCAAGCCAGCGTCTCCGGGTCCGACCTCTCCGCCGACGGCCGCGCGCGGCTGATCGAGCGGGTGGTCGCCATGGCCAGGCTCGCGCCGCCGGACCCCTACGCCGGCCTGGCGCCTGCCGATCGGCTGGCCCGCGACCCCGACCGCGACCTCGACCTCTACGATGCGACCGAGCCCAGCGCCGAACAGCTGGAGGACCAGGCGCGCGAAGCGGAAGCGGCCGTCCGCGCCGTCGAGGGCGTGACCAACAGCGACGGCGGCGCGGCGGCCTGGTCGGCGACGCGTTGGCGGTTCGTGACCAGCGGCGGCTTCTCCGGCCGCCACCAGGCCTCGGCCTTCTCGCTCTCGGCCTCGGCCATCGCCGGCGAGGGCTCGGGCATGGAGACAGGGTCGGAGGGACGCAACACCCGCTGGCAGGCCGACCTGCCGACGCCGGAGAGCGTCGGCGACACCGCCGGCAGGCGCGCCGTGAGACGGCTCGGCGCGCGCAAGCTGGACTCGCGGTTCGGAACCGTGGCGGTCGAGAACCGGCTGGCCGCCTCGGTGCTCGGCCCCCTGATCGGTGCGATCTCCGGCCCGGCAGTCGCCCGCGGCGTCTCGTTCTTGAAGGACAAGCTCGGCGAGCGCGTCTTCGCCCCGACCGTCAACCTGGTCGATGACCCCTACCTGCCGCGCCGCCTGGGCTCGTCGCCCTTCGATGACGAGGGCGTGGCCGGCGAGCGGCGCGCGATCATCGCCGACGGCGTGCTCACCACCTGGCTGCTCAACACCGCCGCGGCCCGGCAGCTCGGCCTGGAGACCACTGGCCACGCCTCGCGTGGCCTCGCCGGGCCGCCGGGGGTCTCGACCCACAACCTGACGCTGGAGCCGGGCGAGAAGGACCTGGCCGGACTGATGCGCGACGCCGGCGAGGGCCTCTTGATCACCTCCATGTTCGGGCCCTCGCTCAACCCGAACAGCGGCGACTGGTCGGTGGGCGTTTCCGGCTTCTGGTTCAAAGGCGGCGAGATCGCCTACCCGGTCAACGAGATCACCGTCGCCGGCAACCTGCCGCACATCTATTCCAAGCTGGTGGTCGGCTCCGACCTCGAGATCCGCGGGGCGTCGAACGCACCCTCGCTCCTGGTCGAGGGCGTCGCCATCGCCGGCCGCTGACGAGGGTTTAGGCCCATGCCCGACCACCAACTGCTGCACCTGGTCATCGGCGGCGAGCTGAAACAGCTTGGCGTCAACGAATTCCGCGACCTCAAGAAGGTCGACTTCGTCGGCGCCTTTCCCGACTACGCCACCGCGCGGGTGGCCTGGAAGGCGCGCGCCCAGGCGACGGTCGACAACGCGCTGATGCGCTATTTCATCATCCATGCGCACCGGCTGCTCGACCCGCACGAAGACGGACACGAGGATCACGACCACTAGCCGCGCGCCCTCCCCGTGAGCGCGCTCACCGTCCAGTGCGACCGCGGCGCCGCCATGGCCTGCGCGGGCGGCAAGACGGCTCACCCGCGCCTGTTGCTGGCAGCGACAATCCTGGCCTCGAGCCTTGCCTTCATCGACGGGTCGGTCGTCAACGTCGGCTTGCCGGCGGTGGGGCGCAGCCTCGGCGTCGGTGGGGCCGTGCTGCCCTGGGTGATCAACGCCTACCTGCTGCCACTCAGCGCGCTCCTGCTGTTCGGCGGCGCGGCGGGCGACCGTTTTGGCCGGCGGCGGCTGTTGATCGTCGGCATCGTCATCTTCGGCATCGCCTCGGCCGCTTGCGCGGCGGCGCCCAACCTGACGGTTCTGCTCGCGGCGCGCGCGATCCAGGGCGCGGGCGCGGCGTTGCTCCTGCCCAACAGCCTTGCCATCCTCGGCGGCGCCTTCTCCGGCGCCGCGCGCGGCCAGGCAGTCGGCGTCTGGGCGGCGGTCGGCGCCATGGCAGGCGCGATCGGCCCGGTGCTCGGCGGTTGGCTGATCGACACCAGCGGCTGGCGGGCGATCTTCCTCATCAACTTGCCGATCGCCGCCGGCGCAATCCTGCTGACCGTGCTGGCGGTCGCCGAGTCGCGGGACGAGCAACGCGCGCCGCTCGACTGGATCGGGGCGGCGCTCGCCACGCTCGGCCTAGGCGCGCTGACCTGGGGCCTGACCGAGGGGGCCGGCCCTGGCGGCTGGTCGCTGACGGCGCTCGGGCTGGTGGGCGCGGGCGCGGCCCTGCTCATCGCCTTCCTGGGCGCCGAGCATCGCAAGGGCGACGGAGCGATGATGCCGCTCGCCCTGTTCGCCTCGCGCGACTTCGTCGGTCTGACACTGCTGACGCTCTTGGACTACGGCGCGCTCGGCGGGCTGCTCGTGCTCATCCCCTATGAGTTGATCGGCGCTGGCCGTTACACCGCCACCGCCGCCGGCGCTGCGCTCCTGCCGTTCCCCATCCTGATGGCCGTGGCTTCGCCCTCGCTCGGCGCGCTGGCCAGCCGTATCGGATCGCGCCTTCCTCTCGCCGCGGGCTCAATGCTGGTCGCTGCGGGACTGCTCCTCGCGCTTCGCATTGGCCCGAAGTTCGGCGTCTGGACCGATGTGTTGCCGGCGCTCGTCCTCATCGCGATCGGCATGTCCGGCGTGGCGGCGCCCCTGACGACAGCCGTGCTGAGCTCCGTCGATGCGCGCCACACCGGGTCGGCGTCCGGCCTGAACAGCGCCGTTGCGAGGGCCGGAGGGCTCGTGGCCACCGCATTGCTCGGCGGCGTGCTGGCGGCGAAGGGACCGGCGCTGACGGCCGCCGTCCATCTCGCTATGCTGGCCTGCGCCGGCGCCGGTCTCGTCGCCGCGGCGCTCGCCTTCGTGCTGATCCGCGGCCGGCGATGACGCCGGGTCCGATCCGCGCAGCGGGAGCTGGGGCGCTCTACTGCGCGATCGTCTTCGCTTGCGCGTTCGTGCTCGGAGCCGTCCGTGTGCAGCTCGTCGCGCCGCGAATCGGCGAGACCCCGGGGAGGTCGGGGTCTGGACCTTGATGTTCGGCCGTGGCCTGCAGAGCGACGTCGACGACTATGCGTCGGCACCTGGTGCAATCGGCCTCGCCGCCCAGGTCGCCTTCGCCTTCATGCCGCTCGTTCAGTCGATCAAGAGCACGCGGAAGACGACCGTGTCCGGCGCGACAAGCCGCCGGAAGTAGGCGGCCAGGAGCAGCAGCGATCCGCACGCCGTGACCGACCATGGCGAGGCCAGCATCAGGAGCCCGTTCGAGAACTGCGGGTAGAGGTAGACGAAGGCGACCACAGGCGTGATCCAACCGTTCGCCAGCAAGAACCGGCGGGTCCAGACAGACTCGCGCGGCACCGCGAAGGCGGCCAAGGCGGTCGCCGCGCCCATGCAGACATAACCCAACCCGTCGAGCGTCCAGAACATGGAGTGGGGATAGACGGTCAGCTCGTGCGCCGCGCCGCCGGCGAGCGTTGCTGGGATGACGCTCGCGAGCTGCACCGCGTAGACCAGCGTCACGTAGGTGGCATAGAGCACGGAAAGCAAGAGCGCCGCGCTCGCCCAGACCCGCCGCTCGCCCTCGGCCGTGAACGTGAGCGCCAGGACCGCAATCATGAACGGGACCGCGATGCCGAGCGAGAACGCGTAGATCAGGATGTCGGCGACTGGAAACCGCGCGAGCCCCACGACTTGGGCGAGCTGCACGACGCAGTATCCCGCCGCGCCGAGGAAAGCGACGCTGGCGGCATAGAAGCCGAGTCTGGCTGCGCTGGTCTCCATGGTGGCGCCCCTGTTGCGGTCGACGACAGGTAAGAGGCTGTGCCTGGCGGCCGCCGGCCGCATTGATGCGGCTCAAGGATTGACAGCCCCGTCGCCGCTCGGGGACCTTGCACCATGGCCGAGACCGACGCCGCCAAGCCCCGCCCCGTCTCCCGCACCTGGCTGGTCGAGCGGGTCAGGGCGCACGACTGGTCGGCGGTGGAGCGCGGGATCAAGGCCGCGCCGGAGCTGCTGCAGTGGCGCGACGAGCGCGGCCGCGGGCTCCTGCATCTCTGCTGCATGGCGCCGCCGAAGTCGTCCGCCGAGGTCGAGGCGAGCATCAAGACCGCCGACGTGCTGGTCGCCGCCGGGCTCGACATCAGCGAGGCGGCCTTCACCGAGGACGACGGCCGATGGCGCGCCACGCCGCTCTGGCATGCGATTGGCCGGGGGCGGAACCTGACTCTGGCGGAGCACCTGCTGAAGTTGGGCTGCGATCCCGAGCACAGCCTCTGGGCCGCCGTGTTTCGTCGCGATCCCGACGCCATCCGGCTGCTCGTGCGCTACGGCGCCAACGTGGACGCCGACCACGAGGAGGGCACGCCGTTCATGGGGGCGATCCAGGTGAGCCACTTCGCCGAAGCCGAGGTCCTTCTCGGGCTGGGGGCCAACCCCGACGTCAAGGACAAGGATGGCGCGACGGCGTTGCACCTGATGCTGAAGAAGGGCTCCGACCCCCAGGCGATCGCGGTGGTCATCGGCCATGGCGCGCGCGGCGACATCCCGGACCGGGATGGGAAGACCGTCCGCGAGATCCTGAGCCGCAAACGTGACCCGGCGCTCCGCACCCTCGCCGACGCCTTCCGCGTCTAGGGTCCGGTTGGTGTCGCGGCCGACGCTCGTCCTGGTTCTGGTCGGCGGGTTTCTTGGCGGGGTGGTCGGCGCGGCGTTCGTCTGGGCCGCGCAGAACGGGTTCATCTCAGGCGGTGGAGCGCGGACCTACCAGGTTGCGCTTCGCGCCGACATGCCGCGAATGGTCCCGGGCATCCTCGCCTACCTGCTCTTCGCCCTCTACTCGAGCTTCGCCGCCGGCCAGGCCGCCCAGGCCCAGTCCACCGAGCCGCGTTGGTCAACCACCCTGCACCAGGGCCTGATCCTGATCGCCTTTGCCGCCATCATCCTCCCCATCCCCGGGCTTGCGGCGCGGTTTGTCCCATCGGCCGGCTGGGTCGTCGCCGTCGGCCTGGTCGTCGAGCTCGGCGGGATCGTGCTGGCCGTGCTCGCCCGGCGCGCGCTCGGTCGCAACTGGAGCGCCGAGGTCCGGCTTTCGGTCGACCACGAGCTTGTGCGCGCCGGCGTTTACCGGCGCCTCAGGCACCCGATCTCCGCCGGCGTGCTGCTCACCTACCTTGGCCTTGCGTTGCAGTCCGGGCGGCCGAATGCGCTCGCCGGCGTTGCGCGCGCGGCCGCCGCCTACTGGCGCAAGATCGGCCTCGAGGAGCAGCTGCTGAAGGCGCGCTTCGGCAAAGCATTCGAGGATTGGCGCAAGGGGAGCTGGGCCCTTATCCCGCCACCGCTCTGATCGCTCGGTCAACTCGGCGCTCTCGCCGAGCGGCTCCTACTCCCGCCTGAGCAGCCCCTCGGAGAGGAGGGTCCCCCACCATTGGGCTTTGAAGTCGGCCCTGATCTTCACCGGGTCGTACTCCGGCGATTGGGTCCAGTCGAGGAAGCTGATCCCTTTCGGCTCGGCTTCGGTCAGGTAGCGTTCGAAGATGTAGTCGAGCACGCCGGTCTTGCCGGGCTTGGTGTGCAGGTAGCGCAGCGAGAGCTGGCTGAGCGCCTGCCGGATCGGCTGTCCGAGGCGGAAGTGGCAGTACATCACGCTCATGATGCCGGCGCGGTCCGCGCCCGACTTGCAGTGCATCACCGCCGGATACTCCACCGTCTCGAAAAGCTCTCGCGTCGCCAGCACGTTCTCGGCGCTCGGCACGTCGCGGGAGGTGGCGGTGAAGTTGACCAGCGTCAGGCCGAGACGCTCGCAGGCATGTTTCTCGAGCGCGAAGAAGCTCGCGTCGAAGCCGCCGCGCAGGTTGATGACCGTCTTGATGCCGGCGTCTTTCCAGCGTTTGAGCTGGAACGGCCAGGGCTGGTTCGTGCGCACCAGCTCGTCGCTGACCCAGTGCGCGTTCTGGAAGAACAGCCTGAGATAGGCGTGGTCGTTCCACAGATAGTCCAGGCCGGCCACGAGCCGGCCGCGCGGATGGGTGAGGTCGAAGCGGTTCAAAATAAGCTGCAGCGGCTGTGGATTCGGGTTAGCTGGCCCCAGATAGACGCTGGACGTGATGTTTTGAAGATGCAGTTGGCGCCGCAGGTTGGCGGCCCCCGTCGGCGGGATCATGACTGACGCCAAGCCAGACGCCGTCGTTTCGAGCCTGCCGCGCGTGGCTCTGCGCGTGGCCGACGCCTATCTGCGCCCGTATTCGGCGCGGATGGCGATCGCTGTCGTCGCCGCGCTCCTGGTCGCCGCCTCCACCTCGCTGATCGCCTACCTGATGAAGCCGGCGGTCAACGACCTGCTGCGTAGCTCCGGCGCCCAGGCGATCATGGTCATCGCCGGAGCGCTGATCGGCCTGTCGGTGGTCCGCGCCGCCGCCCAGGTCGTGCAGAGCTGGACGATGAACACGGTCGGCCACCGCATCGTCGGCCAGATCCAGGTCGACCTCTTCGGCCGCATCATCCACTCCGACCTAGCGCGCCTGCACGCCGAGCACTCGGGCTCGTTCGTCTCGGCCATGCTGTATGACGCCAGCCTGCTCAGGAACGCGGCCACCAGCGCGCTGCTGACCTATTTCCAGAACGCCATGATGGTCATCGGCCTGGTCGTGGTGATGCTGGTCCAGGATGTCTGGCTCACGCTCGGCATCCTGCTCGTCGGCCCGCTGATCGGCATCCTCATGGAGCGGTTCACGCGCTGGTCGAGGGCGGCCGCCGTGGGCGCGATGAAGGAGACCTCCGGCCTGTCGACCGCGATCATGGAGGGGATCGACGGCGTGAAGGTGGTCAAGATCGACAATCGCGAGGACTACGAACAGGCGCGGGTCGCCGCCGCCGTCGACCGCCGCCAGCGCCACATCATCCGCGGCGCCAACATCGGCGCGGCCTCCTCGCCGATGGTCGAGATGATGATGGCGTTCGTGCTCTCGGGCGTCCTGGTCTACGCGTGGTGGCGGGCGCACGGGAACATCGCCTTTGCCGGCGTCTTCTCGTCCTACCTGATCGCGTTTGCCGCCGCCGGCCAGTCGCTGCGCCAGCTCGCCAACCTGCCCCCGGTGTTCGCAGAGGGCCTGGCGGCGGCGCAGCGCATGTTCGCCGCCATGGACATCGAGCACGAAGTGGCCGACGCGCCAGACGCGGCCCCTCTGGCCGGCCCGCCCGAAGTCCTGCGCTTCGAGGCCGTGCGCTTCGCGTACGGCGAGACAGCGACGGCGCTGGACGGGGTGACGCTCGAGGCGCGCCGCGGCGAGACGGTCGCCCTGGTCGGCCCGTCCGGGGGCGGCAAGACCACAATCCTGAACCTGATCCCGCGCTTCTACGACGTGACCGGCGGCGCGATCACGCTCGACGGGCGCGACGTCCGCTCGATCACGCTCACTTCGCTGCGCAGCCATATCGCGCTGGTCACGCAGGAGCCGTTCCTGTTCGACGACTCCATCCGCGCCAACATCGCCTATGCCCGACCTGACGCCTCCATGGCCGACATCGAGGAGGCGGCCCACGCCGCCGCCGCCCACGAGTTCATCGAGGCTATGGACAAGGCCTATGACACCAGCGTCGGCGAGGCGGGCGCCAGGCTGTCGGGCGGCCAGCGCCAGCGCATCGCTATCGCCCGCGCATTCTTGAAGAATGCGCCGATCCTGTTGCTCGACGAGGCGACCAGCGCCCTCGACACCGAGAGCGAGGCCCTTGTGCAGCTGGCGCTGGAGCGGCTGATGGCCGGGCGCATGACGCTGCTCATCGCCCATCGCCTCTCGACGGTGAAGGGAGCCGACCGCATCTACGTCATCACCGAAGGGCGCGTGGTCGAGACCGGCACGCACGCGAGCCTCACCCGCGCGCGCGGCCTCTACGCCCGGCTGGCCAGCGCGCAGAACCTGGATTCCGCCCCGGAGGCGGCCGAGTGAAGCGCTTCTTAAGGCTGGCGCCCGTCCAGTCGACCCTGGCCTTCCTGCTGGCGGGCTACCTGAACCTGGTGGCCGCGACCATGCGCTGGCGCATGGAGGCGTCGGCCGACGTGGCCGCCGAGCTCGCCAAGCCCGAGGGCGGCATGGTGTTCTTCTGGCATGGCCGCATCGCGCTCGGCGCGGTCTGCCGGCGGCTGATGCGCGGACGGCCGATGCGGGTGATGATCTCGCTCTCCCCCGACGGTGAGTTCATCGCCAAGGCCGCTGCGAAGCTGGGCTTTCCGGCGATCCGCGGCTCGACCGCCCGGCGGCCGGGCGCGGTCGGCAAGGGCGGCGCCGCCGCGTTCATGGAGGCGCTGCGCTTCATCGCCGCCGGCGGCGGCGTTTTCATTACCCCCGACGGTCCGAGGGGGCCGGTCGAAGCCATGCAGGCCGGACCCGTGGCGCTGGCCGCCCGCGCGCAGACGCGCGTCTTCCTGGCGGGCCTGGCGGCGCGGCCGGTGGTGAAGCTGAGGAGTTGGGACAGGACCCGTGTGCCGCTGCCATTCAGCCGCGGCTTTGCGGTGGTCGACGGGCCGCTGCATGCGCCCGAGCACGCGGATCGCGCCGCCCTCGAAGAGCTGCGGGCCGCCTGGCAGGCGAGGCTCGACGCGCTCGAGGCCCGCGCCGAGGCGCTCCTCGACGGCGCGGGCTGATGGCGCGGCCGACGACGCTCAAGCTCTACGGCCTGGCGATGGGGGCGATCGCGCCGCTGGCGCCCGTGGTGCTCGCCGCGCGCGCGCGGCGCGGCAAGGAGGACGCCGCGCGGCTGGGGGAGCGGCTGGGTCGCACCAGCGTCGCGCGGCCCGACGGGCCGCTCGTTTGGCTGCATGCCGTCAGCGTTGGCGAGAGCGTCTCGGTGCTACCCCTCGTCGAGCGCATCCGCACCGCGCGACCGAGCGTCGCCATCCTGGTCACCAGCGGCACGCGCACCGCGGCCGAGCTCCTCGGCCAGCGCCTGCCCCCGGGCGCGATCCATCAGTACACGCCGATCGACTCGCCCGGAGCGGTCGGCCGGTTCCTCGACCATTGGCGCCCGGACGCAGGGCTCTTCGTCGAGAGCGAGCTTTGGCCAAACCTGATCCTGGCCGCGCGCGAGCGCGGCGTGCGGCTGGCGCTGATCTCCGCGCGGATGACCGAAGCCAGCGCCGACGGCTGGCGGCGCGCGCCCGCCGCCGCGCGCGCCGTGCTAGGCGCATTCGAGCTCGCCTTGCCGCAGGACGCGGAGACGGAGGCCAGGCTCGCCGAGCTCGGCGGACATGTCGTCGGGCGGCTGAACCTCAAGCGCCACGGCGCTGCTCTGGACGTGGATCCAGGCGAGGTCGCCGCGCTGCGGGCCGCGATCGGCGAGCGGTCGGTGGTCCTCGGCGCCAGTACGCACCCCGGCGAGGAAGCGTTGATCGCGTCGTGCCCGCTGCCCGGCAGGCCGCTCACGATCATCGCGCCCCGCCACCCGGATCGAGGGGACGAGATCGCCGCTCAGCTTTCCCTGTGGCGCTTCGCCGTGGCCCGGCGCAGCCGAGGCGAGAGACCGTCGCCAAGCGTGGACATCTACCTCGCCGATCAGCTTGGAGAGATGGGCCTGCTCTACCTGGTCGCCGACGTCGTCGTGATGGGCGGCGGCTTCGTCGAGACCGTCGGCGGGCACAATCCGCTAGAGGCGGCCAGGCTCGGGCGCGCCGTGATCTCCGGCCCGCACGTGGCCAACCACGCGGAGGTCTACGCCGAGATGGTCGCGGTCGGCGCGGCCACGATCGTCCAGGACCCAGCTGAGCTCGCGCGCGCGGTTGCCGCCTTGCTCATGCAGCCCGGGCTGGCGCGGGCCATGGGCGAGCGCGCCTCGGCCTTTGCCGCCGTGCAGGGCGAGGCGTTCGAAGCGGGCTGGCGCGCGCTTGTCCCGCTGCTGCCCGCATGAGCTGGCCGACCCCGCGCTGGTGGTACGAGCGCGGGCGTCGGCGCGCCTCGCCGACGCGGCTTCTCTTGTTGCCGGTCTCGGCGGTCTGGGCCTCGGTGACCGCCAACCGTATCGCCCGCGCCCGGCCGTTCGATCCAGGCGTTCCGGTGATCTGCGTCGGCGGTTTGACGCTGGGCGGAACCGGCAAGACGCCGGTCGTGCGCGAGGTGCTGAACCGGCTCGCCGCGCGCGGCGTCGCCGCGCACGCGCTCAGCCGCGGCTATGGCGGCCGGCTCAAAGGACCCATCCGCGTCGACCCCCTGCTGCACACTGCGCGCGACGTTGGCGACGAGCCTCTGATGCTGGCGCGCGACCATCCGGTGTGGGTCTCCGCCGACCGCGTCGCCGGCGCGAAGGCGGCGGTGGGCGTCGGCGCACAGGCGCTGGTCATGGACGACGGCCATCAGAACCCGTCCCTTACGAAGACCCTCTCGCTGGTCGTCATCGATGGCGAGACCCGCGATGGCGAGTGGCCGTTCGGCGACGGCGACGTCTTCCCCGCCGGCCCGATGCGCGAGCCGCTCGCCGCCGGCCTCGCCCGCGCCGATGCCGTCGTCGTCGTGCTGCCCAGCGACCTCGCCGCGCCCGATCCGGCGCTCACCGCCCTCTTTGGCAGAAGGCCCGTGCTGGCAGCCCGGCTCGAGCCGGCGGGCGCCCCGCCGGCAGGCCGGCAGCTGGGCTTCGCCGGTGTCGGCAAACCGTGGAAGGTCGAGCGTGCGCTTACCGCCGCCGGCTGCGACCTGGTCGACTTCATCCCGATGCCCGATCACGCCGAGCTCTCGGAGGCGCGGCTGCAGGCGCTCGCCGCCCGAGCCGCGAAGGCGGGCGCCGGGCTCGTGACCACCGAAAAGGACTGGGTCCGCCTCCCCTCCGCGTGGCGCGACCGCGTCGCCGCCTGGCCGGTCAGGGTGCGGTTCGAGGGCGAGCCGGCGCTCGATGGGCTGCTGGCCGCCGGGGCAAACGCGATTTAGAGCGGGCCGATCAGGCCGGGCGCGCGGCGTGCTTGGCCATGCGGGCGCGGGCCAGCGGCCAGATCACCGCCGGCACGATCCAAACGAGGGCGGCGCACTCGACCGCCGCCCACCAGAGCGCGCCGTTCAGGATGGCGCAGCCGAGCACGGTGCTGATCGCAATGACCGAGAAGAGCGTGGTGGCCTTCTGCAGCCTCAGCGCTTCCACCTCTTGCGTCTGCTCACCGCCTTCGCGAGCGCGGTCGATCGAGAGTGCGACGCCGAGCAGTAGCGTGAGCGTGCCCGAGATCAGAAGCACGATGGCTTGGAACCGGTCGCCTTGGGTCAGCCGCAGCACGCCCAACAGGGAAACGGCGAACCACCAGCCACCCAGAACGAGGCGGTAGAAGCGGGCGTCTGATTGCACGTTCGAGGTCATGACCGCAGGTCTCCAGTCGTTGCCGGCAGGATGTTAGCGGGCCGCCGTTGTTAGGCTGTTAACGGCCGGAGGTCGGTTGGCTTCACGGATAGTTAAACCCCGGTTCCGATATTGACCGAGCGCGACATATTCGCCGGACAACGGTCACGTCGTGCGAGTCCCGGCAGAGGGGATCTTGATGAGGCAGTTCGTTACTCGTTTCGCTCGCGACGAATGCGCCGCGACGGCGATTGAATATGGCCTCATCGTCGCTCTGATCAGCGTCGTCATCATAACCGCGGTCACGACCGTCGGAACCAATCTGAAGACCAAGTTCAACACGGTCGCCAGCTCGATCTGACGGCGGTCGAGGAGCGTCCGCTGGTGGACGCTCGCCCTAGCTCGCCCCCGCCTTCACCGCGAAGCGCCAGGACGCCTCGCCGAGCGCCGGCACGCGGGCGGCCATGGCGGCCGCTTGCGGGCTGTTGGCGGTGCCGTCGCGGGCGCGGCCGACGATGCCCTGGATGATGCCGGCGAGGCGGAAGATGTTGTAGGAGAAGTACCAGTTGAGGTCGGGGATGCCGTCGCGGCCGGTCATGCGGCAGTACTCGGCCTCCATCTCCTCGATCGTCGGGATGCCGTAGGACGCCTTGTCCGGAATGGCGGCGATCGAGCCGTTCACCCACTGCATCAAGAGGTTCGAGAAGTCCGCCAGCGGATTGCCGATGGTCGACAGCTCCCAGTCGAGCACGGCGATCACGCGCGCCTCGGTAGGGTGCATCACTTCGTTGTCCAGGCGGTAGTCGGCGTGGACGATCGACTTCTGGGTGTCCTCCGGGCAGGTCTCGGGCAGCCACTTGATCAGCCGCTCGACCGTCTCGATGTGCTGGGTCTCGCTCGCCTTGTACTGCTTGGTCCAGCGGTCGATCTGCCGCAGCATGTAGTTGCCTTCGCGCCCGTAGTCGCCGAGGCCGATCGCCTCGTAGTCGGTGTTGTGCAGGTCGGCCAGGGTCTTCAGCGACGCCAGGTGGATGGCGTGCCGCTCTTTGGGCTCGTAGCTGGGCAGGGTCTGGTCCCACAGGATGCGCCCATCCATGTAGTCCATGATGTAGAACCAGGTGCCGATGACGCCATCGTCTGTGCACAGACCATAGGTGCGCGGGACCGGGAATCCGGTGGGATAGAGGGCGGTGATGACCCGGTATTCGCGGTCGACCGCGTGCGCCGAGGGTAAGAGCTTGCCGGGCGGCTTGCGCCGCATGACGTACTTCTTCGTTGGCGTGATCAGCTGGTAGGTCGGATTCGACTGACCGCCCCTGAACTGGCGCACCTGCATCGGGCCGGCGAACCCTTCGACGTTGGCGGTCATCCAGCCGGCGAGCGCGCGCTCGTCGAACCTGTGGGTCTCGGCCACCTCCTTGGTGCCGGTGTTCAGCACCTCCCGCGTGCGTTCTTCCGTCGCTGCCGTGGTGTTGTCGTCAGCCATCGGCGTTCCCTCAAATGTTCAACTTGTTATGGCGGCACCTTACCGAGTGGGGGCCGAGGGCGCCAAGCCTCAACGACCGAGCGCGCGCCAACCGATGTCGTGGCGGAAGAAGCCGCCCGGCCAGTCAATGGCTTCGATCGCCGCATAGGCGCGGTCGCGCGCGACCTGCAAGGTCGGCCCCGTCGCGCAGACGTTGAGCGTTCGCCCGCCGGCGGTGACCAGCGCCCCGTCCTCGGTGAGGCGGGTTGCGGCGTGGAACACCACGACACCCTCGCCCGTGGCATTCTCGAGCCCGCGGATCGGCGAGTCCGGCTCGAGCGCGGCCCCGGGGTAGCCCTTGGACGCGATCACGACGCAGATCGCCGCCTCGTCGCGCCAGGCCGGCGGGGGCATCGACGCGAGCGTCCCGGTCGCGGCCGCCTTAAGGTAGGGGACGATGTCGCTGGCCAGGCGCAGCATCAGCACCTGGCACTCGGGATCGCCGAAGCGGACGTTAAACTCGACCAGCTTCGGTCCCTCGGCGGTGACCATCATCTCGCAGAAGATCACGCCCCGGTACGGCGCGCCTTCGGCGGCGATGCCCGATAAGGCGGGCTCGATCAGGCGCGTGCGCGCCTGTTCGACCACGGTTTCGCTGAGCACCGGCGCGGGGGCGTAGGTCCCCATGCCGCCGGTGTTGGGGCCTCTCTCGCCGTCGAACGCGCGCTTGTGGTCCTGGGCGCCGCTGAACGGCAGGCTGGCGCGGCCGTCGCAGAGCGCGAACTGTGAGGCGATCTCGCCTTCGAGAAACTCCTCGACCACCACCCGCGCACCGGCCGCGCCGAACGCGCCGCCCAGCCGCTCGTCGATGGCGGCCTCGGCTTCGGCGCGGGTCTCGGCCACGGCCACACCCTTGCCGGACGCAAGCCCGTCCGCCTTGATCACGTAGGGCGGTTTGAAGCGGTCGAGGAAGGCCTTGGCAGGCCCCGCCTCGTCGAACACGCCGTAAGCCGCTGTCGGAAGGCCGTGGCGCGTGGCGAAGTCCTTGGCGAAGGCCTTGGATGTCTCGAGCCGACCGGCCGCCGCGCTCGGCCCGAAGCAGGGGATGCCGGCCTCGGCGAGCGCATCGGCCAGTCCGGCCTCGACCGCGCTCTCCGGCCCGATCACGACCAGGTCGGCGGCGATCTCCGCAGCCAGCGCGACGAGCGCCGGAACGTCGGTGGCCTTCGCCGGCCGCAGTTGCCCCTGGGCGGCCATGCCGGGGTTGCCCGGCGCGATCACGAGCCGGGTCAGCAGCGGCGACTGGGCGATCCTCCACGCCAGCGCATGCTCGCGCCCGCCCGATCCGACCAGGAGGATGTTCATCGCGTGCGCCTCTGCCACGACTCGCCCCGAACGCCTATCTTTGGCTTGAGATGGCGATGAGCGACCAACCGCTGCTGGCCGACAACGCGCCGCCGTACTCGGTCTCGGAACTGGCGTTCGCGCTCAAGCGCACGCTGGAGGAGGCTTACGGCTTCGTGCGCCTGCGCGGCGAGATCTCCAAGGTCACCCGCCACGCCTCCGGCCACATCTACCTGACGCTGAAGGACGACAAGGCCGCCATCGACGGCGTCGTCTGGCGCTCGAACGCGTTCGGCCTCGCCTACCAGCCTGAGAACGGGCTGGAGGTGATCGTCACCGGGCGTATCACCACCTATCCCGCCTCTTCGAAATACCAGATCGTCATCGAGACGCTGGAGCCGGCGGGCGTCGGCGCCCTGCTCGCCCAGCTCGAGCGGCTGAAGGCGAAGCTGGCCGCCGAAGGCCTGTTCGCGCCCGAGCGCAAGCGACCCATCCCCGCCATGCCAGCGGTGGTTGGTGTGATCACCAGCCCCACCGGCGCGGTGATCCGCGACATCCTGCACCGCATCCGCGACCGCTGGCCCTGCCGCGTGGTGGTCTGGCCGGTCGTCGTGCAAGGCGAGCCCGCGGCCGGGCAAGTGACCGCCGCGATCCAGGGCTTCAATGCGATGGCGGCCGACGGCCCCCTGCCGCGGCCGGACGTGTTGATCGTGGCGCGCGGCGGCGGCTCGGTCGAGGACCTCTGGGCGTTCAACGACGAGGCGCTGGCCCGCGCCGTCGCCGCGGGATCGATCCCGCTGATCTCGGCCGTCGGCCACGAGACCGACACAACGCTGATCGACTTCGTCTCGGACCGCCGTGCGCCGACGCCGACAGCGGCGGCCGAGATGGCGACGCCCGTCCTGGCCGAGCTCCGCGCCAGCATCGCCGACCATCAGCGTCGCCTCGCGCGCGTGGCCGGCCGTTTCCTGGACGAGCGCCGCCACCGCCTGGCCGCCGCTGCGCGCGGGCTGCCGCGTCCCGCCGACGTGCTGGCGATCGCGACTCAGCGGTTCGACCTCTCCGCCGGCCGCCTGAGCGCGGCGCTGGCGCGGAACGCCGCGGTGCACGAGCGCGATCTAGCGAGCATCGGCGCGCGGCTTAACCCCTCGCTGCTGATGCGTCGCCGGCAGGCGATGGCCGAACAGCTCTCTGGCGTCGCCCGCCGCTTGCCCCTGGCCGCCGACCGGCGCCTGAGGCGCGCGGCCGATGGCCTGGTTGCGCTGGAGAAGCTTCGCCTGACGCTCAATCCCAACCGCCCGCTCGAGCGCGGGTTCGCGCGCGTGCACCATGCGGCCGGCCCGCTCGTGCGCTCGGCCGATTCATTGACGGCTGGGGAGGCGGTGAAGCTGGTGTTCAAGGACGGCGAGCGGGGCGCGGTGGTGGACGCCGAGCCGCGCGCGGCCAGGGCCGCCCGCCGGCCGGCGCCGACCCGGGCTGACCAGGGCGATCTGTTCTAGCGCACGCACCTCACCTACATTGGGTCCGATGAACGCCTACGACCGCAACCTGCCCAACGATCCGCTGCTCGCCCTCTTGCACTATGGCGACGGCGAGTACGCGGTGCTGAAGCCCGGCCGCTACGTGCTTTGCGCCGTGACGGGGGCCAAGATTCCACTGGATGCGCTGCGCTATTGGAACCCGGTCACCCAGGAAGCCTTCGCCGGGGCCGAGCAGGCGCTCGAGCGCTGGCGCGAGCTTAACGACCCCAGCTAGGCATGCCGACCGTCCTGATCACCGGCGCGAACCGCGGCATCGGGCTTGAGTTCGCCCGGCAATACGCCGCCGACGGCTTGGACGTGATCGCATGTTGCCGGCATCCTGCGGACGCCGGCGAGCTGAACAAGCTGGCGACGCGTGCGGCCGTGCGGGTGCTCGCGCTTGACGTCGCGAGCGAGGGCATGATCGCCGACGTGAAGGGTGAGTTGGCCGACCGGCCGATCGATATCCTGATCAACAACGCCGGCGTCGCCGGGCCGCGCGCGCAGTCGGACGCCCGCGTCGACGCCGAGGGCTGGCTCGAGACCTTCCGCGTGAACACCCTCGGCCCGGTCCTGGTGTCGCAGGCCCTGCACGAGAACCTGAAGCGCGGCGAGAACAAGCGAGTCGCGGCCATCACGAGCCAGCTGGGCTCGACCGCCAACAACACCGGGCAGCGCTACGCCTACCGTTCGTCGAAGGCGGCGCTGAACAACGCCATGCGTGGGCTGGCGCGCGACTGGGCGAAGGACGGCATCCTGGTCGGCATCCTGCATCCAGGTTGGGTGCACACCGACATGGGCGGCCCGGGCGCACCGGTCACGGCGGAAGACAGCGTGCGCGGCCTGCGCGAACGCATAGCCGCGCTGACGCCGGCGTCCAGCGGGACCTACCAGGACTACCGCGGCGTCTCGCTGCCCTGGTGAAGGCTCAGTCCTTCAGCGCCGCGTAGACCTCGTCGGCCCAGCGCTTATGCAGCCAGAAATACTGCTCGGGCCGCTCGCGCACCCGCGCTTCGATGAATTCGGTGAAGCGTCTCACGGCCGCCTCGACGTCGGCGTCCCGATTGCCCGTCCGCTCGAGGTAGTAGGGTTCATAGAAGGTCATCCGGAAGCGCGCGCCCGCCAGGCGCATCACCGACATCGGTTGGATCCGCGCGTTGGCGGCGAGCGCAAGGCGAACCGGCCCCGGGTTGGTTGGTGCGCGCTGGCCGAAGAACGGCACCGAGACGCCGAACGAGAACTTCTGGTCGACCATGATGCCGACCGAGTCTCCCTTGGAGAGGGTCTTGAGCAGCTCGCGGGCGCTTTCCGGCCCCTTGGCGGCGAAGAGCTTCACGCCATAGCGGCGGCGGCTCTCGATGATGCGGGCGTCGAAGTAGGGGTTGTTGGTGGCGCGGTAGGTGAGGAAGCCCTCGATACCGGCCTGCACGGTGACGGCGGCCATGATCTCGTAGTTCGAGAAGTGACCAGAGAAGAAGATGGTCGGAATGTGCTTGGCGACGGCCTCTTCGAGATGCTCGCGGCCGACCACCTCGACCCGACCGTTCGCTTCGGTTAGCCGGTCCATCAGCGGCAGCTCTGCGAACGTGCGCCCTGCCTCGATCCAGGCGGCGTGGCCGATGCGTTTGCGCTCCGTCGGCGCCATGTCTGGAAAGGCGATGCGAAGATTGCGGTCGATCGTGCGCTGGACCGATGTCAGCGGGCCGAGCGTCGAAACCAACCAGCCGCCGAACGCCGAGGCCGCGTCGGTGGGCAGCAGGCGCAGGAACGCCGTCGCCAGGTCGAAAGCGAGGGCCTCGAGCCGCCAACCCACGTCCTGGAGAACGCCCGGTCGCTTGGCCGCCATGCCTTATCCCGCCACGCGCGAACCCGCGCTGGCGCAGGCGGCCGAATTCAACTGAGCGGGGTTCAACCGCCACGGCATGTGGATTGCCCTCGATTCACCGAGCCGTCCCGCATTGGGACGCGGGAAGGTATTGAAAGGTCAGGCCGTGGGCAACGACATCGATCTTCACCTGGGCCGCCGCCTCCGCCGCCGGCGTCGGCTGCTGGGGCTGACCCAGCAGCAGCTGGCCCAGGCTGTCGGCGTGCGTTTCCAGCAGATCCAGAAGTACGAATGCGGCGCCAATCGCATCTCGGCCGCGCGGCTCTGGCGGATCGCCGCCGCGCTCGACGTGCCGGTCGGCTACTTCTACGACGGCCTGGCCGAGGGCGCGCGGCTGGACGCGGCCGCCAACGACCATGCCGACGGCGGCGAGGTGCTCGCCCGCAAGGAAACACTGGACCTCGTGCGCGCCTACTATCAGCTCGGCGAGCGCCCCCGCCGCCGCTTGCTCGATCTCGCCAAGTCGTTGAACGCCGCCCCCGAGGTCGGCTGACGCTTTGCCTGCAGGCCCGCCAGCGGCTAAGGCTGCGGGCATGGCCGAGACCCTCTCCCGCGCGCGGATCGAGACGCTGGAGACCCTGCTCCTCGAACTGAACGCCGCATCCGCCGCAGTCATCCTGCCTTTGTTCCGCGCCGACCACGGCCTGGAGGACAAGGGCGCCGACGGCCTGTTCGATCCTGTGACCCACGCTGACAGGGCCGGCGAAGCGGCCATCCGCAAGCGCGTCGGCGAACGCTTCCCCGACCACGGTTTCATCGGCGAGGAGTACGGGACCGAGCGCGCCGACGCCGAGTTCGTCTGGGTGATCGACCCGGTCGACGGCACGCGCGCGTTCATCGCCGGCCTCCCGGTCTGGACCACCTTGATCGGCCTGCGCTTTCAAGGTGCGCCCGTGCTGGGCTCGATCGGCCAGCCTTACCTGAACGAGCTCTTCGTCGGCTCCGCGCACGGGGCGCGCCTTATCTCGCCGGCCGGGGAGCGGCCGCTGCGCGTGCGACGCTGTCCGCATCTGGCCGACGCGATCATCGCCACCACAGACCCCGGCCTTTTTGCGGGCGAGGAGCGCGAGGCCTGGCGCACGGTGCGCCGGACGGCGCGGCTCGCGCGCTACGGCTGCGACGCCTACGCCTACGCGATGGTGGCCCTGGGGACGCTCGACTTGGTGATCGAACCCGGCCTCAAACCCTGGGACGTCGAGGCTGCGATCCCGGTTCTCGCCGGCGCCGGCGGACTCGTCACTGACTGGCGAGGCGCTCCGATCGGCCCTGAGGCCGGACAGGCCGCCTTCGCCGGCGACCGCGCCTGCCTGGAGGCGGCGCTCCGAGCGCTCAGCCCTGCGGCGAAATAGACCGAACGAGCGCGTCGAACTCGCGCCAGAACACGGCGCGGATGTCGTCGGTCTCCATCATGATCTCGTGGAAGGCGCCGGGGATCTCCACGAACCGGCAGCGCAGCAGGCGGCCCGCGATCAGCCTCTGCCCGTCGTTGTCGACCATCCCCTCCTGCGCGGCGCTCAGCATGGTGACCGGGAGCTCGATCCGGGTCACCTCGGGCGCGCGCCGGAGCCAGCTGATCGCCTCGAACGCGCTCTCGACCCAGCCCCAGGTGACGCCGCCCAGCGCCAGGTCCGGGTGCTCGAGGATGAGCTTCTGCGTGCGCTCGTAGCGAACCCGATCGTGGGTCAGCCGATCCTTCTCGAACGTCGCGGTGTAGGGGTCTTCCTCGGCGCCGAGCGCATAGCGGTTGGCGAACCCGCCATGCGCCATGGCCCAGACCGCCGCGCGCAGGAACGGGTTGCGCTGCGGCGCGATGCCAAGCATCGGCGCCGTCTGGATCGAGGCCGAGAACCGCCCCTCGCCCCGCGCCAGCGCCAACAGAACCAGACAACCGCCCATCGAGTGGCTGAGGTCGATCCACGGCCGAGGCAGGTGCGCCTCGTAGTGGTCGAGCATCACGCGGTAGTCGTCGACAAGGTCGTGGAACCGGTCCGCGTGCCCCTTGAGCGCGTCCGGCAACAGGCGCGCCGACAGCCCCTGGCCGCGCCAGTCGTGGATCAGCACCGTGAAGCGGCGGGCAAGCAATTCGCCGACGACCTCGGCGTATTTCTCGATGAACTCGGTGCGGCCGGTCGACAGCACCACCGTCCCGACCGGATTGGCGGCAGGGAACAGGGCCGATCGCTGACGATGGCCGTAGGCGCCCTCAATCCAGTCGACCCGATCAGCCGACGGCTGAACGATATCCGGATGGGTACGGAGCGATGGTTTGTCGTCCATGCGCGCTAGGCGTTCAGCGGCTTCCTGAGCCGCAGCGTCATGCGGTCGCTCTCGCCGATCGCGTCGTACTTCGCATGATCGAACGCCGGATCGGGCGGCTGGCCGGCGGGCGCGCTTCGCCGCGTCGGCGGCAGCGTCCAGACGCCGAAGGGATGGTCCTTGGTATCCTTCGCGTTGGCGTTGATCTCGGACGCCGCCTCGAACACGAAGCCGGCCTTGCGGGTCTCGCCGATGACGAAGTCAACGGACACGTAGCCATCGGTGGCGTCGGGGACCATCGGGCGGGGATCGGCGCGGTGCTCCTCGATCGCGAGCACTCCGCCAGCGCGGAGCGCCTCATCGAAGCTGACCAACGACTTCTGCAACGTGCCCGGCGTGCGCATGAGGTCGTGAATGTAGCGGCAATAGAGGATGAGATCGGCGGACGCCGCCGGCGCGACGAGACCAGTGGCCGCGCCGAAAGGGGCGTACTCGATTGGACCGTAGACCGACTTGTCGGCGTACCTGGCTTGGAAGGCTAAAGCCGCGCGCTTGGCGTTGTCCGAGGCGTTCGGGTCGTTGGGGTCGCTCATGGCGGCAATGTAGCGGCCGCCGCCCTGCGCGAGATAAGGGGCAAGGATCTCGGTCCAATAGCCGCCGCCCGGATCGATATCGATCACGGTGAGCCCGGGCTGCACGCCCCAGAACTCCAGGCTGGCCATCGGATGCCGCCAGGGATCGCGCGCCTTGTTGGCGGCCGAGCGTTGCTGGCCGCCAATCAGCGCCACGAGCGCCGGGTCGGTGTCGCTCGCCGGCGGCGGCAGCGCCTTCGGCGCGTTCGCGAACGGGTTACCCTGGGCTCGCGCGGCGAAGGCGGCGGCGGACGCGAGCGCGGTGAAAGCGGCGAGCCTGCGACTGATCATAGGCGGCAGCCATGGGCGTCCGGTCGGGGGATTTCAAGCGGCAAATCGACCGCCGAAGGGCCTTGAACCGCCACGCCCGCCGCCTACCTCTTGCATCGAAGGCGCTGGATGTCCGGGCCTTCCGGACCTGCGCGAGGCCAACTTCAGGCTCGCCGCATCGGATCCGTACCCAAACGCGACCTTGCTTCTCAAGGAGGATGCACCATGCGTACGATCGACTTTACCCCGCTTTATCGTTCCGCCGTCGGCTTCGACCGGCTGGCCTCGCTCTTGGACGCCGCTGCGTCGGCTGACACCGCTTCGGGCTATCCGCCCTACAACATCGAGACCACCGGCGAGAACGCCTACCGCATCGAGATCGCGGTCGCGGGCTTTCGGCCCGAAGACCTGACGATCGAGGTGAAGGAAAACGTGCTCACCGTTCAGGGCCGCAAGGTGGCGAACGACGAGAGCCGCCGCTTCCTGCACCGTGGTCTGGCCGAGCGCAACTTCGAGCGCCGGTTCCAACTCGCCGACCATGTGGTGGTCGTGGATGCTCAGCTCACCGACGGTCTGCTCGCGATTTCGCTGAAGCGCGAGCTGCCGGAACAGCTGAAGCCCCGCCGGGTCGAGATCAAGACGGCCGCACAGCCGGACCTGATCGAAGCCGAAAAGGCGGCTTAAGCGCCCGATCTGTCTTCTCCTCTCCCCGGGCGCAGCGTGGGGAGAGGGTTCCCGTTGTTCAGGCCGCCGCCGCGCGGCGGCGGACGATCTGGGCTGCTTTCTCGTCGCGGGCCGAGCCCATCAGGCCAGCGGCGACCTCCAGATAGGCGTGGATGCGCTCGACCGACTCGACCTCCTCGGCGCGAAGCATCTCAAGCAGATCCTCGACGTACTGGTCGAGTCGATCCTCGACCTTCTCGGCGACCTTCGCCCTGGAAGCGCCGTAACCGGACTGCGCGGCCGCGCTGCGCGACTGGTCGAAGAACGCCATCAGCCCCTCGGCGCGCTTCAGCGCCGCGGCGTCCGGCTCCGACTTGAGATTGGGCAGACCGCGTAGCCCCTTGCCGAAGCGGACCATGCGCAGCGGGAGCGCCGCGTCGAGCGCCTTGTCGATCTGATCGAGCCGCATCTCGGCCGCCTGCGCCAGCGTCTTCTTCTGCTGCCCGATGCGGCTGCCCCACGGCCCCTCGCGGCTGAGCTCGATGCTGTTCTCGAACTCGGCGATCTCCATCGCGGCGATGTGCAGCGCCTCGCTCGCGGTGGCGCCAGCAGGCGCGCCCTGGCTGGGGTCGAACGCCCTGAAGTCCGCCAGCCGCTTGTCGATGTCGGCCAGGATATAGTCGCCGAAACGGGCAAGTTCGGACGCCGCGGCGTACTTGTCGCCCGGATGGTCCATGATCGCCGACATCACGCGCAGGATCTGCCAGGGCTCGGCGAGGTGGGCGGACAGAATCTCGAAGTACTGCGGTCCGGCGTCGTCGGAGAGCGCGACGGCGTCCTTGTACGCGAGCCGGGCTGCGGCGGCCCGCTCGTCAGTCATGCGCACGAGCCAGTCTGGCAGCCGGGCGAGCGCGGCGCGGGCGATCGGGCAGAGGTCGAGGAAGCTGGCGAAGGCGGCGCCGCCGCCCTTCATCGTCCGATTCAGTTGGTCGTTCGCCGCCTGGAAGCTCCGGCTCTCGTTGCGCAGGCCCTGCGCGGCGGCCAGGCAAAGCTCGTCGAACACCGCGGCTGGCGGCTCGTCGGCGCTATGCGGGGCGGCGCACGCCTCTTCGGCGGCGGCCACCTCCGCAGCCGATGATTCCCTGAGCCCGCTCCAGATCGTCGACAGCGCGGCGGCTGGAAACCGCACGGCGCTCCAGTGCGACGGGCGGCACAGCGGTGCGACGGGCGACAGGACCACGCCACGCACGTGTCGGGCGCGCGCCTCGGCGGCCGCCATTTGGTGCACGGCCGCCATCGGGACACTTCGCGCGGCGTCTTCGGCCAGGGCGAACTCGAGGCTGCGCACGACCGAATCCGGCGCCACTGAAAACAGCGTCCTCAGCCCGGCAATCTGGCTTTCGCTTAAACCCGCCACGGCGTCTTTCGCTTCGCCCGAGAGGGGCGTTCCTCTTCCGGCATCATGATGAGCGGGCGTTAAGGATTCGTGCGGCCTCGCGCCGGCGCCAAGCCTCTGTTCACCACTTCCGGCTATGCCATCGCGGAAGCGGCCCTCGGGCCCGCGCGTCGCACGGCGGGCTGGTCCGCCACGTTGAGGATGTCATGGTCGATCGGTCCGTCCGCACCCTGGATCAGCTCGACTCGAGCGCCTCGACTGCGCGCGTTCTGAACCTCTGGGGGATCGCCCGGCGCAAGAGCGCCGATCCCGAGTACGCCGAAAAGCCCTTCTTCCAGAGCCCGGTCCTCAACGGCTCCATCATCGTCAAGCATCGCATCCGCGGCAACGAAGCCGAGTATTTCCAGGTCCCCCGCCGCACGGCGACCAAGATCCTGGTGCCGATCGAGAAGAACGACCTGAAGCTCGGGGCGCGATACGTCTTCGTCGGCCAGCGCAAGTTCGAGGACTCGCTGCACGAAGCCTTCGGCCTGCGCCTCGATCCGGACGGTCCCGACTTCCGCACGCTGAAGCTTGTGGATGAAACCCCGTCGCTCGATCCGTTCCTCCTGCGAGAGCAGCTCAAGCGGAACGGCCTGGAGCCGGCGCGTTGCTACTTCGACGTCTCCCAGTCCGACACCCAACGGATGTTCCGGTTCGCCGAGCGCGAGATCGAGCCGCTGGTGCGCATGTCGGTGGGCGCGGCCAATTCCGACGGCCTCTCGGCCAAGCTGACGGCGAAGATCCTCGCCAACTCCGCCGACGCGGCGCTGGAACCGTTGCGCGCCACGATGCAGCTCGATCAGCAGCAGTACCAGGAGGGCATCTTCTGCTGGAAGGCCTTCCTCTACTACAAGTGGCAGCTCGGCGACCTGCTCCCGATGGCGGCCAAGGTGCTGCAGCAGATCGCCGTCGTGCGTCCGCGCGGTCCGATGGATGACGAAACGAAGACCTACCTCGTCGGCGCGCGCGAGAGCATCCGCCGCGCGCTCATCGTCTCCTGCCGGGAGGTGAAGGACACCCTGGCCGTCTACGACAGCGCCTATCTGAGCTTGACGTCCAAGGGAGAGCCGCTCGAGTTCCGCGACTTCCTCTTGAAGGCGCCGCGCCTGTTCAACGACCTCGGCGAGCGTCTGGGCGGCATCGAGCACATCACCAGCTTCTGGCGCTATCGCTTCGCCAACGAAGGGGCGAGCATCACGCCCGAGGAGCTCGTCGACCTGTTCCAGGACTTCGAGAGCTCGCTGAACACCGACGAGGCGCCGCCCACCGGCGCATCGCGCATCGTCTCGACCGTCGTCGACGCCGCTTAGCTTTCCGCCCGGGGCAGGTCGAGGGTGACGCGCAGGCCGCCGAGGCTCGAGTCGCCGAGCGTGGCCGCGCCGCCGTAGGCCCTGGCCAACTCCTCGACAATGGAAAGGCCGAGTCCCGTTCCCGGCGCGGTCTCGTCGAGCCGTTCACCGCGCTTGAACACCTCGGCCCGCTGCTCGCCCGGCAGCCCCGGCCCGTCGTCCTCGACGACCACCACAAGGCGCCCGGGCGTCGTCGCTTCCGCGTCAGCCCTGACCCGCCGCTTGCTGAACTTGCAGGCGTTCTCGAGCACATTGCCGAGCATCTCGAGCAGGTCCTGCCGCTCGCCCTGGAAGAACAGGGTCTCGGGGCAGCGCCAGTCGATGGTCACGGCCTGATCGCGGAAGATGCGCTCGAGCGCGTGCGACAGCTCCTCGAGGACCGGCGCGACGGCAGTGCGCTCGCGCGGGGCCTGCGAGCGTGCGGCGGCGCGGGCGCGCCGGAGGTGGTGGTCGACATGGTCGCGCATCGCCTCCGCCTGCCGCTCCACGGTGTCCGCCAGCGGCCCCGGGTCCCGCTCGGCCTCGGCGAGCATGACCGAAAGCGGCGTCTTGAGCGCATGGGCGAGATTGCCCACGTGCGTGCGTTGGCGCTCGACCACCTCCCGGTCGTGGGCGACCAGCGCGTTCAACTCCGCCGCCAGCGGCTCGAGCTCGGACGGATAGTCGCCGACGACCCGGTCGGCCTTGCCGACGCGCACGTCCGCCACCTCCTTCTGCAGCGCGAACAGCGGCCCCAGCCCCACGCGCACCTGGATGAAGACCAAAAGGATGAGGCCGGCCCCGAGCACGATGAGGCCGATCACGGTCTCGACGGTGAACAGGTTGGACGAGGTCAGAACCGGCGTCACGTCCTCGGCGGTCATGAAGATGACCGGCGTGGCGCGGCCGGGAAGGTAGGTCAGCATGGCCGACGCGCGGAGCGGCTCATGCTGTGGCCCGACGGTGTCGTAGAAGACCATGCCCGCTTCGCCGGGGTGGACCTGGAGCCCTTTTGCGCCCTCGGGCGGCCCCGAGAGCTCGGAATCCCACAACGAACGTGAGCGGACGAGCGCATGCAGCCGCCCAGGCGCCGGTTCGGCAATCTCCCAATAGTCGCCGGAATAGGCGGCTTGTGCGCCCGGATCGGTCATCGGCGGGGCGTAGACCTGCCCCTGCGGATCGACGGTGGTGTAGGTGAAGAGGCTCTGCGCGTCGCCCCGGAGGTCGTCGTCGAAGCGCATGATCGAGGCTTGGCGGAAGAGCGCGATCTGCAAGAGGCCGCTCACGGCCAGGATGACCACGCTCCAGACGGCGGCCAACAGCACCAGCCGACGCTGGAGCGACGGGCGGCGGATGCTCGAAGGCGTCACGCGGTCTCCGCCGCCTCGCCCTCCAGCGGAATGAGGCGATAGCCCAGCCCGCGCACGGTCTCGATGCGCTCGGCGCCGATCTTCTTGCGCACCCGCCCGACGAAGACCTCGATCGTGTTGGAGTCGCGGTCGAAGTCCTGGTCGTAGAGGTGCTCGACCAGCTCGGTGCGGCTGATCACGCGGCCCTGGTGCATCATTAGATAGTGCAGCAGCCGGTATTCCAGCGAGGTCAGGCGAAGCGGCTCGCCATTCACCGAGGCCCTGGCCGCGCGCGGGTCGAGCCGCAAGCCGCCGCAGGAGAGCGTGGCCGCCGCGTGGCCGGCCGAACGGCGCAAGAGCGCGCGCAGACGCGCGAGCAGCTCCTCGGTGTGGAACGGCTTGGTCAGGTAGTCGTCGGCGCCGGCGTCGAAACCGGCGACCTTCTCGCTCCAGGCGCCGCGCGCCGTCAGGATGAGCACCGGGATCTGCTTGCCGTCCCGCCGCCAGCGCTCGAGCACCGAAACGCCGTCGATCTTGGGCAGACCCAGATCGAGGATCACCGCGTCGTAGGGCTCGGTGTCACCCAGGAAGTGGGCCTCCTCGCCGTCCGGGGCGTGGTCGACGGCATAGTCGGCGTCGGCCAGCGCCTGCTTGAGCTGCCGGGAGAGATCCGGGTCGTCCTCGGCCAGGAGGATGCGCATGGGGCTTCAGTGTCCTTCGTCGACGCCCAGTATGGCGCCGCTTTCAGCATCGACCATATAGTCGATCCGCCGCCCATCCGGTTCCGCCCAGCGCACCCGATAGGCGGGGCGGCCCTGCCATTGCTCAAGGCCCGCGTCGAGCTCGCGCCCGGGACCGCGGCGACGGATCGATTCAATCGCCTGCCCGAGCGGAACGTAGCGCTTCTCCCGGACGCCCGCGCGCACTGCGTCCTGCTGCGGACTCCAGCCGGCGCCGAGCGAGTCGTTGGGGAACAAAGGTCCCTGCGGCCCACGCCCAACCGGTTGCTGCGGCCCATGCGGCCCGGCGTTGCGGGACGGGAGCGGCTCTCGCTGGTTATGCATCGGCGGAAACCCTTGCGGGCTCGGTCCGCCGTGGCCCGCGATCGCGCGCCACTGCGCGCTCGCAGTCCCGGCCAGGATCACAAGCGCGAGCCCGGCGATGAAGGCTGCGGTCCGTTGCATCGGCGTCACGTACGCTGAACGCGCTGAATAGCGGCTGAATAGACCGGACGCGCCGACGCGTCACGGGCGAACCGCCCGGAACGCCTAGCCGCGCCGCTTTGGCGCATAAGGCCGCGACTTGCGCCAGGACTCGGCGAAGCGCTCCAAGTCCGCGTCCTTACCCTCGGGCAGCATGACCATGAGCCGCGCGAGCAGGTCGCCGCGGCCACCGCGCGCCCCGGGCATGCCGCGCCCTTTCAGCCGGAGCGTCGAGCCAGAGTTCGAGCCCTTCGGCACCGTGAGCGTCACCGGCCCGTCCGGCGTCGGCGCCTCGATTTTCGCGCCCAGCACCGCGTCCGGCACCGAGACCGGCAGGTCCATGACCAGGTTGTCGCCCTCGCGCCGGAAGGTCGGGTGCGGGCGGATCGCAAGCTCGATGAGGGCGTCGCCGGCGCCGGCGCGGCCCGGACTCCCCTGGCCTTTGAGCCGCAGCGCCTGGCCTTCGGCCGCCCCTTTCGGAATGGTCACGTCGATCGTACGCCCATCGGAGAAGGCGATGCGTTTGCGCCCGCCCCTGATCGCGTCCTCGAGGTCGATTTCCAGGCGCGCGCGCACGTCGGACCCGCGCTGGGGGCCGCCGCCGAAGCCCGAAAAGCCACCGCGCTGAGCGCCGCCCCGGCCGGCGAACATCTCGCCCAGGATGTCGCTCAGGTCGATGTCCTCGAACTGAGCGCCGCCGCGCCCGCCCTCAAAACCGCCGCCGGCGAACCCGCGCATGGTCTCGCGCCCGTCGGCGTCGATCTCGCCGCGATCGTACTTCTTCCGCTTCTCGGCATCCTCAAGCAGGTCGAACGCGGCCGAAACGCGCTTGAACCGCTCCTCGGCAGCCTTGTTGCCCGGGTTCTTGTCGGGGTGGAGCTGCTTCGCAAGCTTGCGGAAGGCTTTCCTGATCTCGTCGGCGCTCGCCTGCCGTGAGACGCCGAGCTCCTGATACGGGTCCTGCGCCAAGGGTCTTTACGTCGCCTTCGTTCTCGGGTGATTCCGCGAGCTTAGATTGGACGGCCGGCGCTGTCCCGCAAGCCTGTCTGTTGTATTATTGCAACACCGCTGTGTGCGGAGAGCCTATTCCGATCCGCGCTCGACGAGCAGGTCGGGCGCCTCGAACTCAAGCGCGTCTTCCGGGTCGCCGAGCACCGCCTCCGAGATGGTCTGGCCGCGCACGCTGACGCCGGCCGTATGCACCGTCTCCGTGTCGCCGGAAACCAGCGGATGCCACCAGGCCAGGCCCCGGCCCTCGTTCAGGCGGCGGTAGGCGCAGCTCTTCGGCATCCACATCAGGTCATCGATGTTGCCGGGCGTGAGCTTGATGCAATCCGGCACCTTGGTCTTGCGGTTGGCGTAGTCGGTGCAGCGGCAGCGCTCGGAGTCGAACAGGCGGCAGTGGACCCGCGTCGGCACGATCTCGCCCGAGACCTCGTCCTCGAAGCGCACCAGGCAACACAGGCCACAGCCGTCGCAAAGGCTCTCCCACTCGCCAGCGGTCATCTGGCCGAGCGACTTCGTCTCCCAGAAGGGCTTGTCTGTCATGGTCGCTCGGTCGCTTACTGAGGCAGTTCAAGGCGACGCGACGCAGTATAGAAGCCGAAGCCGTGACAGAGCCACCCGCCCCGCACACGCCGCCAGACGTCCCACCGCGTTTCGGCCGCGTCGTGGCCGGCCGACGCCCACCGACGTCAGCGGGACCGCCGCCGAAGCGCCGTCGGCGCGTGTGGCCGGTCGTCGTCTCGGTCTTCGTCGCCCTTCTGCTCGGCAGTCTGGCGGTCGGCTTGATCGCGGCAAAGGCCTTCGTCGATAGCGTGCCCGACGTCCCCGACCGTCAGAGCCTGATGGTGGTCAATCAGGCGCCCGGCATGACCTTCGAGGACGTGAACGGGCGGGTGATCGCCACGCGCGGCCCCAAGCACGGGCACGCCGTGACGCTGGCGGAGCTGCCCGCTTACGTCCCGCGCGCTTTCCTGGCGGCCGAGGACCGTCGGTTCTACGACCACGGCCCGGTCGACTTCCAGGGCGTCGCCCGCGCCGCCTGGGCCAACTGGCGCGCGGGCCACACCGTTCAGGGCGGCTCGACCCTGACCCAGCAGCTCGCCAAGACGCTGTTCCTCACGCCGCAGCAGACGCTGCGCCGCAAGCTCGAGGAAGCGGTGATCGCCTACCGGCTCCAAGGCGAGATGAGCAAGGACGAGGTGCTCGAGCTCTACCTCAACCGCATCTTCTTCGGCGACAACGCTTATGGGATCGACGCGGCGGCGCAGACCTATTTCGGTCGGTCCGCCAGCCAGCTCAGTCTGAGCCAAGCGGCGCTGCTCGCCTCGTTGCCCAAGGCGCCGACCCGACTCGCGCTCACCAACGACATGGATGCAGCCCTGGCCCGCTCGCGCATCGTGTTGGCGACCATGCACGCCGAAGGCTGGATCAGCGCCGCCGACGAGCAGCAGGCGCTGGGCAATCCGCCGCAGCTCGCGCCCGAGGCGCCGGGCGAGGGCGACTTCGGCTACCTGCTCGACATGGCCGCCCAGCAGGCGGTGCAGATCGCCGGCGGCCAGGCGCCCGACCTGGTGGTCAAGCTGACGGTCGACCCGAGCCTGCAAGCCACGGCCCAGTCGATCGTGCGCGACACGATCGACACCGAAGGCAAGCGGACGAACATCCACCAAGGGGCGCTGGTTCTGCTCGCCCCCGACGGCGCTATCCGAGCTCTGGTCGGCGGCCGCGACCATCACATGTCGGCCTACAACCGCGCGACCCAGGCCGAGCGCCAGCCGGGTTCCTCGTTCAAGCCGTTCGTCTACGCCGCCGCCATCGAGAACGGCGTCCGCCCCACCGACACCCGTGACGATGCGCCCATCCGCATCGGCCTCTGGTCGCCGCAGAACTACGGCGGCGGCTTCCGTGGGCCGGTGACGGTGGCCACCGCGCTCGCCCACTCGATCAACACCGTCGCCGTGCGGCTGGCGAGCGAGGTGGGAACGGCGAAGATCGCCGACATCGCCCATCGCTTCGGCATCAAGAGCATCCCCGCCGACCCGCAGATCTCGATCGCGCTCGGCGCCTACGAGGTGAACCTGCTCGAGCTCACGTCGGCCTTCCAGGTCTTCCAGCAGCAGGGCCAGCGCAACGACCCCTATCTGATCTCCGAGATCTCGACCCAGCGCGGCGACGTCATCTTCGATCACGCGCCCTCGGCCGGGGTGCTGGTCTACGACCAGACAAATGCCGCCACGATGGTGCGCATGCTGGAAGGCGTCATCACCAGCGGCACCGGCACGCGTGCGGGGTTCGGCCGACCAGCCGCGGGCAAGACGGGCACGACGCAGGACTACAAGGACGCCTGGTTCGTCGGCTTCACGCCCGACTGGGTCTGCGGCGTCTGGGTCGGCAACGACGACGGCCAGCCGACCCGCGGCGTGACCGGCGGCGAAGTCCCGGCGGAGATCTGGCGGCGCATGATGACCGTCGCCCACCAGGACATCCCCGTGCACGACTTCGCCTGGCTCCCGGCTGCGACGCCGGCGGAAGAGACCGCCGACGCCGGGGAGTCAGCCGAGCCGCCCGACCCTGAGGAACGCGGCGCCTTCTACGATGGCCTTTCGACCGACTTCGACCGGGCCGCCAACGGGGGCGCCGATCGCGACGCTGGCCCGAGCGACGAGGACGGCCCGCCCGAGCGCGACCTGGGTTCGCGCGGCGATCGCGACGATGACATGGCGCCGCCGCCGTCCGAGCGCTACAGCGAACCGCGCGACGACCCCGGCGAGCAGGACGAAACGCCGCCCCCCGAGCGCGAGCCAGGTCCGCCGACGCGCGAGGCGCCGGACGCCGACCGCTGAGCGCCCAGCCACCCCTCGTCGCGCTGCGCGACGTCCAACTGGCCGATGGGCCGTTGATGCTGTTCGACGGCGTCGATCTCGCGCTCGAGCGGCGCGGGCACGCGTGCTTGGTCGGGCGCAACGGGGCCGGCAAGTCGACCCTGCTTCGCCTGCTCGCCGGCTTGATCGAGCCTGACGGCGGCGATCGTTTCCTGCAGCCGGGAACGCGCGTCGGCCTCGTCGAGCAGGAACCGGAGATCCGCGGCGAGACATTGATCGACTACGCGACCAGCGGCGGCGCCGCGCGGCACGAGGCCGAGGCCGCACTGGCGAGCTTCGACCTGGACGCCGCCCGTTCGACGGACGGCCTCTCGGGCGGCGAGGCGCGGCGGCTCGCGCTGGCCCGGGCGTTCGCGGAGCGGCCGGACGTGCTCTTGCTCGACGAGCCGACCAACCATCTCGACATCCTGGCCATCGAGAGCCTGGAGGCGCGGCTCAGGGCGAGCCACGCGGCGCTGCTCATCGTCAGCCACGACCGCAGCATCCTGCGCAACGTCAGCCGGCGGACCTTCTGGCTCGACGGGCGGCGCATCATGCGTCTCGACAAGGGCTTCGCCGCCTTCAACGCCTGGGCGGAAAAGATCGCCGCTGACCGGGCCGAGGAGCTGCGGCGGCTGAACAAGGCGATCGAGCGCGAGAGCTATTGGTTTCAGCGCTCCATCGTGGCCCAGCGTCATCGCAACGAAGGCCGCGCGGCGGCGCTCGCCGCCCTGCGCGCGACGAAGGCGCGGGCGCTGGCCGACCTCGCCCGCCCCGCGGCTCTGAGCATCGAGGCCGGCGAGGCGTCCGGTCGGCGGGTAGTCGAGGCGCGTAACCTCGCCAAGCGCTTCGGCGAGCGCACGCTGGTCCGGCGCTTCTCGACGCGTATCCTGCGCGGCGACCGGGTCGCGGTCGTCGGGCCGAACGGCGCCGGCAAGACCACGCTCGTGCGGATGCTGTTGGGCGAGCTCGCGCCGGACGCCGGGTCGGTGAAGCTGGGCGTCAACCTGACGATCGCCTACCTCGACCAGACGCGCCAAGAGCTCGATCCAGACGCAACGCTCTGGCAGACGCTGATCCCGCAGGGGGGCGACCAGGTCATCGTGCAAGGCCAGCCCCGGCACGTCAGCGCCTATGCGCGCGACTTCCTGTTTGACGAGCGGCAGTTGCGTCAACCGGTGCGCACCCTCTCCGGCGGCGAGCGCAACCGCCTGATGCTGGCGCGCGCGCTGGCCAACCCCGCCAATCTCCTCGTTCTCGACGAGCCGACCAACGACCTCGACATGGAGACGCTCGACCTCCTGGAGGCGAAGCTGGCCGACTACGACGGCACGCTGATCCTGATCAGCCACGACCGCGACTTCATCGACCGCCTGGCGACCTCGACGATGGCGCTCAATGGGCGCGGCGATGTCGTGGAGACCCCAGGCGGCTGGAGTGACTTCGTCCGCCAGAACCCAGGCTTCTTCTCGCCGGTCTCCGCCGCGCCAGCGCCCGTGCGCAAGCGAGTCGCGGCACCGCCCGCCGCATCCAAACGCGCGGCGAAACTCTCGTTCAAGCACGAGCATCGCCTTTCCGTGCTCGAAGCGCTCGCGCCGAAGCTCGCCAGCGAGATCGCGGTGCTGGAACGGCGCCTGGCCGATGCAACCCTCTACGCCCGCGATCCGGCCGCGTTCGACGCGGCGACGGCCCGGCTCACCGCAGCGCGCGCGCAACTGGCGGCCGCCGAGGACGAGTGGCTGGCGCTCGAGGAGAAGCGCGAGGCGCTGAAGCCGGGCGGTTAGGGCGCCGAAAGGTCAAGCGCGGAGTCCTTGGCGAACCGACGCGCGGCGCCTAGGGTGCGGCGCGCGTTCCTCGGGGAGGGTTGGGGGTTGAGAGCCTTGCGTCTGCTGGCGGTCGCGGCCGTCGTTCTGCTCGCCGCCTGTTCGCCCGCGAAGACCAGCAGCACCGAGACGAACGGACTCACCCCTATCCGCTTTGCGACCGACTGGCGCGCGCAGGCCGAACAGGGCGGCTTCTACCAGGCGCTGGCCACCGGCGAGTACAAGAAGCGCGGGCTGGACGTCAGCATCATCGAGGGCGGCCCCTCGGTGAACGTCCCCCTGCTGCTTGCGACCAACGCCATCGACCTGGGCATCGGCTCGAACAGCTTCATCGCCGTCAACCAGGCCGCGCAGAACACCGGCGTGGTCGCCGTCATGGCGTGTATGCAAAGCGACCCGCAGGTGCTGATCGCCCACCCGGGCCAGGGCATCAACTCGATCGCCGACATGAGGGGGCGGCCGATCCTGCTCTCCGACGCCTCGATCACCGCGTTCTGGCTGTGGCTGAAGGCCAAGTACGGCTTCACCGACACGCAGGTGCGGCCTTACACCAGCTCCGCCGCCTTCATCGAGAGCCCGACGGCGATCGAGGAGGGCTACCTGACCAGCGAGCCGTTCACCATCGAGAAGGCGAGCGGCGTCAAGCCATCGGTCTTCCTGCTAGCCGACGAAGGCTATCCCGGTTACGCGGCGATGGTCGAGGCGAGCAAGACGCTGCTCGCCTCCAATCCGACGGCGGTGAAGGCGTTCGTCGATGCGACCGCAGCGGGCTGGAAGTCGTACCTCTATGGCGACCCAAGGCCCGGTGACGCGCTGATTCTGAAGGACAATCCGGAGATGACGCCGGACCTGTTGGCTTTCGCGCGCGAGAAGATGCGCGAAAAGGGCATCGTCACCGGCGGCGATGCGGCAAGCCAGGGGATCGGCGCCATGACCGACGCCCGCTGGAAGACCTTCTATTCGACGATCTCGCAGCAGGATCCCGCCGACTATCCGCCCAGCCTGGACTACAAGAGGGCCTATACGCTCAGGTTCCTGCCGACCGGGCTGAAGTGAGCGAGGCCCTCGCCGCCCTCGACGACGTCGAAGTCGACTACCCGCGCGGGCCGGCGCTGGGCCCCTTCAGCCTGGCGATCGAGCCCGGCCAGATCGTGGGCCTGGTCGGCCCGTCCGGTTGCGGGAAGTCGACGGCGGTGCGGCTGCTGGCCGGGCTCGAAGCGCCGACGCGCGGGGTCGTGCGCCGCATGACGGCCAAAGGCGACACCGCCGTGGTGTTCCAGGCCCCGACGCTGATGCCGTGGGCGAGCGCGCGGGCCAATGTCGCCCTCCCGCTCGAACTCGACGGCATGCCCCGCCGCGAGGCGCGCGCGCAGGCCGACCGGCTGCTGGAGCGCGTCAAGCTCGCCGGCGCCGAGCAGGCCAAGCCGGCACAGCTCTCCGGCGGCATGGCCATGCGGGTCTCGCTGGCGCGCGCGCTGGTGACCGATCCGAAGCTGCTTCTGCTGGACGAGCCGTTCGCGGCGCTCGACGAGATCACGCGCCGCGCGCTCGGCGCGGACGTGCAGGGGCTCTGGGCCGCGTTGAAGCCGGCGATCGTGTTCGTGACCCACAACGTCGAGGAGGCCTGCTACATGGCCGGCCGGGTTGTGGTGATGACCCCCGGTCCCGGTCGTCTGGCCGGCGAGACGCACGTCGACGGACCCATGCCGAGGCCGCCTGGCTTTCGCACCACCGAGGCCTTCCGTCAGGCGTGCGAGCGCGTTTCGGCCGACCTCGCCCGGGGTATGCAGGGGGCGGTCGCATGAGCCGGCTCGCGAACGCCATCGCGCCTGCCGCCCTCATCGTGGTCCTGCTCGCCGTATGGGAAGCCGCCTGCCGGCTGCTGTCGGTCCCCGTGTTCCTGTTGCCAGCCCCGTCGGAAATCGCGGTCGCCGCGGTCGAGAACGCGCCGCTGCTCATCGACGCCGCAGGCAACACCCTGCTCATGGCCGTGCTCGCGTTCCTGCTGGCCGCGGGCCTGGCCTTCACCGTTGCGTTGCTCATCTCGACCCACCCGCTCGCCGAGCGAGCCGTGCAGCCGCTGGCGGTCAGCCTGCAGGTGACGCCGATCATGGCCATCGCCCCGCTTGCGGTGATCTGGGCCGGCCTCGACCATCCGGCGCGCGCCGTGGTCGGGCTGGCGGCGATCGTCGCATTCTTTCCGATCTTCTCGGGCGCGCTCACCGGGCTGAAGTCGGCCGATCCGGACCTGGAGCGACTGTTCGACCTCTACGGTGCGAGCGCGCGGGAGCGCCTCTTCCGCCTCCGCCTGCCGTCGGCGGTGCCGTTCCTGCTCGAGGGGCTGAAGGTCGCCGCCGGCCTCGCCCTCATCGGCGCCGTGGTCGCCGAGTTCGTCGCCCGCTCTGGCCTCAGTCGCGGCTTGGCGTGGCGGCTGATGGAGGCCTCAAACCGGCTGGAAACGGCCAAGACCTTCGCCGCACTGTTCGTCCTTGTGCTGATGGGGGTTGGTCTGAACGCCTTGATGCGGGGCGCGGAACGGGCCGTCCTGCGCTGGTGGCGAGGCCGTTAGGCGTGGGTTAAGCCGACTGCGTTAAGGCTCCCGGGTTGAGGCCGAACAACCGGGGCAGTCAATGCGAGCCCTCTTTCTTGTCGTATCCGTCGCCGGCGCCGCCGTCCTGTCCGCAGGCGTGGCCCGTGCGCAGGCCGATCGCTACGGTCCTGACCAGACCGCCGACCAACAAGTCGCCACGCTGGACGGGCCCTACCTGACCTGGCCGGGCAAGCAGGCTCCTTCCGACGTCGGGGCAGCCACCCAGCCGCAGGCGCCCGCGGAGCAGCCCGCGCCGGCGCCCGAGCCGCCGGTCGCCGCACCTGCGCCTCCGCCCGTCGCCGAGGAGCCGGAGACGCCGGCCGTCGCGGCGTTGCCTGCGGTCCTGCCCGCGCCCCAACCTGCCATTCCGCCGGCCGCGCAGCCGCTCGCTGTCGCCCAGCCCACCCCCGTCCCCGCGCCGCAACCGGCGGCGCAAGCGACCGCTCCGGCCGCGCCGCTCGCGCCTCAGCAGACCGCCGAGGACGCCGGGCACGCGCGGCTGCCGCCGCACATCTATTCGGTGGCGCGCGACTATGGCCTGAAGCCGGATCCCATCCCGCTGACGAACCAGTTCTTCCAGGATCAATCGTCCTCCGACACCGATCTGGCGGCGCCGCCGCCTGCCCTGCCGCCGCGGCCGGTGCCCGGCGCGCAGACGGTGAACAACCCCTCCAATATCAACACGCCGTCGAACCGGGCCCGGGCGGTCGCCGAAGACACGCCCAGTCCAGACGACGACAGCAGCAACTAGCCATGGCCGCTCAGACCAAATTGCATGACCTGATCGCTCTGGCGCGCGAACCCTCGAGCGCGCGGCGGCGCGAGCTTCTGCGCGAGGTGACTGACCTCTTCTTCGTCGCCCCGGACGGCCGACCGCCGTCCGAGCTGGCGCTGTTCGACGACGTGTTGTCGCAGCTGGCCGGCGAGATGGAGGAAGCCGTGCGGGCGGAGCTTGCCGAGCGCATGGCCGACCAGCCGCAGGCGCCCCGGCGGCTGATCACACGCTTCGCCGCCGACGCGGCGCCGGTGGCCGAACCGGTGCTGGCCCGATCGCCCGTCTTGACCGAGGACGACCTGCTGCAGGTCGCGCGCACACGCGACCAGGATCACTTGCGCGCCATCTCGCGCCGCTTTCGCGTGCCGGAAGCCGTCTCAGACGCCATCGTCGAGCGCGGCGACGACACAACACTGAATGTGCTGCTGCGCAACGAGAACGCCGAGCTCAGCCGCGCGGCGCACGAGGCGGCGGTGGACCGCGCCACCGTCAACCCCGACCTGCACGAGGCGGTGGTCGAGCGCCGCGCGCTGCCGGTCGACCTCTTGAACGAGATGTATTTCGTGGTCGAGGCGCGCCTCCGCGACCGCATCCTCGAGAAGAACGCCGCCATCGACCCCGAGGCGCTGGAGGCGGCGCTCGAAGCCGGCCGCAAACGCGTCGCCGCCCGCGACGGGGCGTTGCCGCCCGACTACGCGGCCGCCGAGGCGGCGGTGCGGGCGGTGAAGGCGAAGGGCGGATTGAGCGCGCCGGTGATCGCCTCGTTCCTGCGCGCCGGCGAGACCACCAAGTTCCTGGTCGCCCTGTCCGAGATGGCCGACGTCGACTTCCACACCGCCCGCCGCATCCTCGAACGGCGCGAGCTGGATGCGCTGGCCATCGTCTGCAAGGCGGCGGACTTCGACCGTTCGCTGTTCCTGACCTTCGCGGTCTTGGTGCTCGACCGCGACGTGGACGCCATGGGCCGCGCGCGTGAATACGGCCAGCTCTACGCCGACCTGCCGCGCGACTCCGCCTGCCGCACGGTGCGCTTCTGGCGGATGCGCCGCCAGACCGGGGACGTCGCGGCCGCTTAGGAGCTCCGGCCGCGGCTAGCCGGCGAAGCCTGCGTCGGCATCGGCCGCTTCGCACGCTCGAGCGTCCTGGCGGTCTCGTCCGCCAGCGCGCGCAGGCCGTTCTCCTTGAATACGTCGAGCGCCATCGTCAGCGCGAACGCCGAGCGGGCGCGGTCCCCGCGATCGACGCCCGAGACCCTGGCGCGCGCCTCATGCAGACCGGCCAGTCCGAGCTGGCGCACCGCCCAGCCGACGGGGTCCTTCTGCGGGCGGTTGGCGGCGAGCTCGGAGCGGAGCGCGTTCTCTGCCGCACGCAGGCCTTTCAAGTCCGCCGCGAGTTCCGCCCGCCTGGCCATGCAAAGCGCGCGACGGAAGGCGACCTCGGCGCGCGCCGGCACTCTGGGCATCCGATCGAGCACGGTGAGCACACGCGCGAAAGCACCGGCTGCTTGCGCATAGGCGCCGTCGCTGTCCGTCGCCTCGCCGAGCAGCTGCAGGGTTTCCGCAAGGACGCCCTGAACCGAAGCCCAGTCCAGCGGACTGTCGTCCCGGCTGAGGGTCTCCAGAACCGCCACCAGGCCGTTCACCGCCTTGGCGATGGCTTCGATGTCGACGTCGAGGGCCGCAGCGGTCGCCGTGGCGCTCCAACGCGCCGCGCTCGCCCTGGCCCAGCTTAGCGGCTCGTAGGCCGGATCGAGCTTGCGCAGCGCCAGGAGCGCGCCGTCGAGCGCCATGCGCAAGAGCATCGGCTCTTTCAGCCGCGCGCCGCAGGCCAAAAGGAACTCGGCGCGGTCGATGCGCGCCTGGGCGGCGAGCAGCCGTGCGGCCGCGCGCCGGCGGCCGTGGGTTTCCAACTCGTGGATCGGGCCGTCGAACCGCGCCGCGGCGGTCAGCGCCTGCTCGCGATTGGCGATGCCGCGAAGCGCGCGGGCCTCGATCACCGCGCGGCCCCAAGCCGCCAGCGGCCCGACGGCGGTGTCGCCGGCGGCCTCCTGCGCGTGCTTCAACGCCGCGTCGGCCGCGGCGTTCAGGCCATCGTCGCCGAACAGCTCGGCGCCCAGCAAGGCTATGCCGGCCTGCTCGCAGCGCGCGGCGCTCCAGGCGGCCATGCGCCGCTCGCGGTCGAAGCCGGCGGCGGCGCGCTCCGCCGCCGAAGCGGCCTTGCGCAGAGCGGCGACATCGCCGGTGCGGCGGGCGATCTCGCGCCATACCCGCGCCGCCTCGAGATAGCGCTTGGCGCGGTCCTTGGCGCTGATCCGGCCGGCGGCCACATCGGCGGCCCGCCCCTCCGCGCGTAGCAGATCGAGGTCAAGCAGCTCAAGCAGGCTCGCATCGCCGCCGGTGATCCCGTCCTTCAGCGCGTCCGCCCTGAACAGTCGCTTCAGCTCGCGACCGAATTCGAACATCGAGCGGCTCCGCGGTCTTGCCCCATGCGCCAAACCGGCACGACGGGACGGCTGCACCTAGGGAGGAGCAAACCCGGAGCCGAGACTTTTAACAAGAGATTAATCTTAACGAATGGTTAACGGCTGGGTGATCGCGCAGCCGCGGGCCTAACCCCGCTCGCGGGTTTTCAGGAAAGTCACGTCCGGAAAGCGCTCCGCCACGTAGCCTAGCTCCCACGCCG
Source organism: Caulobacteraceae bacterium (assembly GCA_035604135.1). Classification (GTDB taxonomy): domain Bacteria; phylum Pseudomonadota; class Alphaproteobacteria; order Caulobacterales; family Caulobacteraceae; genus Poindextera. Next base: position 47,816 of record DATNJB010000063.1, read on the forward strand.
ATTTGGCGAGGAAGACTGGCAGGCCGTCGAGGTCCTCGGCCATGGCGGTGCGGTGCTTGGAGGCGAAGCCCTCGATGGCGGCGCGCTCGCCGCCCAGCCAACGCGCCTCCTCGTAAGGCGCCGGCTCGAACTCGATCGCCAGGTCGTATTCGCCAACCAGCCGGTCGGCCATCACCTCGAACTGTAGCTGGCCGACCGCGCCGACGATGAAGTCGGCGCCGATCAGCGGGCGGAAGAGCTGGGTCACGCCCTCCTCGGCCAGGCTCTCCAGCGCCTTCTTCAGGTGCTTGGCCTTGAGCGGATCCATGACCCGAACCCGCTTCAGAATCTCAGGCGCGAAGTTCGGCAGGCCGGCAAAGCGGAGCCGGCCGCTTTCCGACAGGCTGTCGCCGACTCGAAGAATCCCGTGGTTGGGGATCCCGATCACGTCGCCGGCGAAGGCGTCTTCGGCAAGCTCGCGGTCGGAGGCGAAGAACATGATCGGCGCATTCACCGAGATCTGGCGGCCGGTGTTCTGCACCTTGAGCTTCATGCCGCGGGTGAAGGCGCCCGAGCAGAGCCTGAGGAAGGCCACCCGATCGCGATGGTTGGGGTCCATGTTGGCCTGCACCTTGAACACGAAGCCCGAGACCTCGCTGTCGCCGGGGGCTACATGGGTGGGCTCCCCATCGCGGGTGGCCGCGACCGGCTTTGGCGGCGGCGCGTAGGCCCCAATGCCGTCGAGCAGCGGATCGACCCCGAAATGGCGCAGCGCCGAGCCGAAGAAGACCGGCGTCATGTGCCCTTCCAGGAACGACTGCGGGTCGAACGGCTTGGCCGCCTCGGTGACCAGCATCGCGCCCTCTTCCAGCTCGTCGCGTTCGTCCGGGTCGAGCACCAGCGAGAGGGCGTTGGACTTGAACGCCACAGGCGCGGGCTGCTCGCCCCGCTTGGCGAAGGGGAGAAAGCGGTTTGATTTGAGCTCGAGGATCCCCTTGAACCGCCCCCCGGATCCGGCGGGCCAGTAGAGCGGCGCCGGATCGAGCGCGAGCTTGGACGATATCTCGTCGAGCAGTGCGAATGGATCTAACGCCTCGCGGTCCATCTTGTTGATGAAGGTGAGGATCGGGATGTCGCGCAGACGACAGACCTCGAACAGCTTCAGCGTCTGCGGCTCGATGCCCTTGGCCGCGTCCAACACCATGATGGCTGCGTCGGCGGCGGTCAGCGTGCGGTAGGTATCTTCCGAGAAGTCCTCGTGGCCGGGGGTGTCCAGCAAGTTGAACATCAGACCGGCGTGGTCGAACGTCATGGCGCTGGCCGAGACCGAGATGCCGCGCTCGCGCTCGATCTTCATCCAGTCGGAGCGGGTGCGACGCTGCTCGCCGCGCGCGCGGACGGCCCCGGCGGCGCGGATCGCCCCGGCGGCCAGCAGCAGATTCTCCGTCAGCGTCGTCTTGCCGGCGTCGGGGTGGGATATGATCGCGAACGTGCGGCGACGCGCGGCTTCGGCGGCAGGTGAGGTCATGGGCGGGCGGGGATAGCCCGGCCTGGGTCCACTGTCAGCCCTCCTCGACCGGCTCGGTCAGGAAGTGCCGGCCCTTCGCGTCGTCGATCTCGACGACCCAGAGGTCCGGGTCGATGCGACGGCTGCGCTCGACATAAGCGTCGACACCCGCCTCGTCCCGCGCACTGGCCGGCCGCATCCACACCCTCTCCCCGTCACCGCGCACGGCTTCGGCGTAGAGGCGCGCCCAGCCTTCGCGGCGGTTGATCAGCTTGACCAGGACCGCGCCGGCGCGCGGGTCGCCCTTGCGCGCGACCATGGCGAAGGCGCCGCCCTGCTCGGCGCGGCGGATCAGAGCGGAAACCCAAAGGTCGGTGGAGAGGAGCAAGGTCTTCGCTAACGGTCGATAAAGACGCGGGCGCTTAAGCTAACCCCCTTTCCCGGACATGCCAGAGCCGCCTCGCCATGCCGCGCGCCTTCCGCCGCACCACCCTCGCGCTGTCGGCGCTGCTGCTGTCTCTGGCCGCGCCCGCGCTGGCGCGAGCGACGGCGATCGACGCGTTCTACGAACGGGCGGTGATGACGGCGGCCGACCAGCGCTGCCGGCTGTTCACGCCGGAGCTGGCCTCGGCGCTACAGGCGGCCGAGGCGCAAGCGCGCGGTGCGGCGTTGCGCTCAGGCTACTCGGGCAGCCAGATCGCCCAGGTCGAGGAACGGGCGGATGCCAAGATCGCCACCGTACCCTGCAATTCGCCCGATATCGCGTTGGCCGCCACGCGCGTGCGCGCTGCATTCGACGGCTACTCCAAGCTGGTGCGCATGAACTACCCGGGCGACGTCGCCGACTGGACCGCGGACCGCTCGACGTCCCGCCGCGAGCCGATCTGGAAGCTGTCGCAGACCGCCCAATTCCCCGGCGGGGCGTTGGTGTTCGGGCTGGCGGGCGAGGACGGACCGAGCTCGCTCATCGTGGTCGCGGCGTTCCCCGGAGGCGCCGAGCCCTATGCCGCCCGGCTCGTCATGCGCGACCCTTCCCTCGCGCCGGTCGCCTTCATCAACGGGCTGCAGTCGACGAACGGCCGCACACCACTCTCGGCGCGCACGCCGCCCAGGAGCGCCACGAACGCCGTGATGGCCGAGGCCCGCGCTGCGGCGGATCCGACCCTGCTCCCGCCCGGCGCCCGCGGCGGCACGGCTTTCCGCTTCCCGAAGTCGGCCGGGCAGACGCTGAGCAGCCTCGACCCGCGCGAGGCCGTCGCGATCGACTTCCTGTTCGCCTCGCGCAACGGGCCCGACCAGGTGCGCACCGCCTATGTCGAGGTCGGCGATTTCGCCGCCGGCCGCGCCTTCCTCGCCGCCAATCAGCGCTGAGGAAAGGCAATCACCTCGCCGCCCGGCGGCTCGGGCGGCGCTTTATGGCCGGGGCCTTCACCCGCGGCCGCCACCGGCAGCCGCACAGTTACCGCCGTGCCTTCCCCCAGCCGGCTCTCGATTCCCATGTCGCCGCCGTGCAATTCGGCGAAGGCGCGCACCAGGGATAGGCCAAGGCCGGTGCCCTGCGCCTGCTGGCTGACGTCGCCCGCCTGCTCGTAGGGCCGCCCCAGCCGCGCCAGGTCAGGCTCGGCAATGCCGATCCCCGTGTCGGCGACCGAGAGCTCGAGCGCGCCGCCCCCGACTTTGGCCAGCGCGACCGTGACCAGGCCGCCGCGCGGCGTGAACTTCAGCGCGTTCGAGACCAGGTTCAGCACGATCTGCTTCAGCGCGCGGCGATCGGCGCGCACCTCGAGCGCCTCGGCCGGCAAGACGCCGCGCAGCTGAACGCCGGCGTCGTCAGCCTGCACGCGCAGCAGCCTCAGCGCCGCGGCCACGGGCTCCCGCGCGTCGAAGTCCTCGAGCGCGAGCTCGTACTTCGATGCCTCGATCTTCGACATGTCGAGCACGTCGTTGATCAGGTCCAAGAGGTGGGCGCCGGCATCGTGGATGAGGTCGGCATACTCGATGTACTTCCCCGGCAGCGGTCCGAAGATCCGCTGCCGCATCATGTCGGAGAAACCCATGATGGCGTTGAGCGGCGTTCTGAGCTCGTGGCTCATGTTGGCCAGGAAGCGCGACTTGCCGACGTTCAGCGCTTCGGCGTCGGCACGCGCCGCCTCGAGCGCCGCCTCGCGCTGGTGATCGGCGGTGGCGTCGCGGATCGCACCCACCAGCCGGTGCGCGTCCATCCAGGCGAGGTCGAGGCCGAGCCAGACCCCCTCAGGCCCCGCGAGCGGGAAGACCACAGCGCCGCGCCCGTTGCGCCGGGCCTGGGCGAGCGCGTTGACGATCGCCTCGCGGGCCGAGGGCTCAGCGGCGCCCATCAGGCCCAGGCCGCTGAGCCGCGCCTGCAGATCGCCGTTCATGCCGCCGCCGGATCGCTCTATCGCGCCCTCGTCGTTCACGACGACGATCAGGTGCGGCTGGGCGGCCACGAGCGCCGCAAGCGGCTCGGGTTGCGCCTGCGCCGGCGCGATCGGCCGGGCCGCACGCGCGATTGCCACTGCTGCGGCCAGAGCCACCGTCGTGGTCGCCAGCGCGACCAGCGCCAGGCTCAACGCGAGCACCCCTTGCGGCGCCGGCGGCGCGAGGCCGGCGGCCTGGATCAGCGCGGTTGCCGCCAGGGCGGCGAGGCTGAGCGCCGCACCCAGCGCGATGCGCCGGACTTCGAGCACCAGCGCGGCGGCGAGCGGGGTGACGCACCAGATCGCCAGCGGACCACTCGCGCCGCCGGCCAGCGTCGCGGCAAGCACGCTGGCGATCGCCCAGATGACGACCAGGCCGAGGTTGGGACGGTTTGGCCTGAGCGTCAGGATCGCCGCGATCGAGGGCGTCGCGGCGACGATCAGCGCCAGCCCGGGCCGCGCGTCCGGCCATGGCGCCACGACCGAGACGACGACCGCTCCAAGCGCGATCGCGAGCGCCCAGGCAGCGTGCCACCAGAGCGCGGCGCGGGGCACCGCGTCCGCCGCCACCGCCGGCGCGGGGCGCGGGGCCGGATCGGCTCTCTGGATTGCGTCGAGACTCATCTTGGGCTTTCCGGAGACTATCGAGGGGGCCGCGTGAGCGCGAGCCTGCTCGCTCGCCACGCGACGGGCGCGCTTTCCCTCGGCATTGCCGGCGGCGCCGACGCTCCCTAAGTGCCTGAACGCATGACCGCGCCGGCGCCCTTCGAAGAGCTGAAAGACGAGTTCGACCTCCTGGGCGATTGGGAGGAGCGGTACCGCCACGTCATCGACCTGGGGCGCGGGCTCGAGCCCTTGACCGACGAAGAGCGGACCGACGCCAACAAGGTGCGTGGCTGCGCGAGCCAGGTCTGGCTGGTCCGCGCGCTCGGACCTGACGGCCGGTTGCGGTTTCGCGGCGATTCTGACGCCCACATCGTGCGCGGCTTGATCGCGATCCTGTTCCGGCTGTTCTCCGGGCGCACCCCGGACGAAATCCTCAACCTCGATGCCCGCGCCGCCTTGGATCGGCTTGGCCTGATCGGCGCACTCTCCGCCCAGCGGTCGAACGGGCTGTTCGCGATGGTGGAGCGCATCCGCCGCGACGCCGAAGCGGCCAAGGGGGCTACCGCTTAAGCCGCGCGGATGCCGCTCGACAGGCGGTCGCCGTGCACGCCGAGCACGGCATCGTAGGCCAGGACCATATCGACCTCGGCGCCGTTGGCCGCCAGCGGCAGGCGGAGCCAGAGGATCGAAAGATGGCCGGCGCCCCGCCAAGCGAGGTTGTGCACGCCAACGCCTGGCCGGCGATCATCGACGACCTTGTCCAGTTCGGCTCGCCAGTAGTCCGCCGCTGTGCTCGCGTAGATCTCTTCCAGCGTGTGACCGGTGATCTCGCGGCCATAGACGCCGTAGAGGCCCGTGCCGGCCAGCCGAATGCGATAGTCGCGCGGGTCGCGCCGCACGTCGATCAGGCTGATGGTCGGCAGATGGCGCTTGAAGTCGGCGGGATGGATGTCGGCGCGGCCCGGCAGCCGTCCGGCGCTGCGCAGCGAGGCCCAGTAGGCGAAAATCTCTTCGTGAGCGCGGACGGCCGTGGCCGGGCCGCCGGTCTGAGCGATCATCGCAAGGCGCTACAAGTATTTGGAATCACGATGATTCAATATCGCTCAAGCGCCGAGTCGGCGGCAAGCGAAAACGCCCGCCGGGCCGGCGGGCGTTCTGCAGGTCAAAGAGAGTAGGAAAGGGGTTGTCTATCGCCCGCCGCGGCCGGTCTGCCGTCCGCCTTGGCCCAGGCCCATCTGCTTGGCCAGTTCCGAGCGCGCCTTGGCGTAGTTGGGCGCGACCATGGGGTAGTCCTTCGCCAAGCCCCACTTCGCCCGATAGTCCTCCGGGCTCATGTTGTATTTCGTACGCAGGTGGCGCTTCAGCGACTTGAACTTGCGGCCATCTTCGAGGCAAACCAAGTGGTCCGGCGTGATCGAGCGCTTGATCGGCACAGCCGGTTCCTTCGGCGCGGCCTCGACTGTCTCCGTCCCGGACGATACGCCGGCCAAAGCGCGATGGACGCTCTGGATGAGCGACGGCAACTCGCCGGCCGTCACAGAGTTGTGGCCGACGTATGCGGCGACGATGTCGGCTGTCATCTCAATGATTTCTGATTTGTCGTCCATGTCCATTCTTGCCCGTCGACCTTCTTGATTTTGAGAAGTGCTGATTCCAGCGCCCGCTGAAAATCTTCATAACGAGGCCGCTGCAGCAACACAACAACCAACCGTACAATCCGATCAACAAGTCGGGGTCAAGAACAATTGTAGATGACAACAGCGTACGGCCGAGCACAGTCGCTCGGCCGCCGTCCCCGCCGCGTTACGGCTTAGCGCTCGAAATCGGAGGATAGAGCGAGCATGGCCGCTCGCTCAGGCAGCGAATATTCGTTGAGGCCACCTTCGTCGCCGTCGCGGATCGCCTTCAACAAGGCCGGCGTGAGCGCCGACGACAGCGACCAGTTCCAATAGCGCAGCACAGTCTGAGCCCGATCGACAGCAATCATGTCGAAGGTGATCAGCACCCGCTCGAGCGCCGGCCAGAGCGCGCCCGAGGAGTCGGTTTCGCGCCGCCGCAACCCCCGCCACAGCGCCTTGACCGCGCCCTTGGGAAGACCGGTCGCCTTGCAGAGGATAGCGATGGGCTCGCCGCCCTGGTCGGTGAAGATTTTCGCGCCCGTCGTGGGCTTTAGACCGGAAAGGTAGGAGATCTCCTCGGCAATCTCGCGGCTCAGGCCCTCCTGCGCTGCGGCGACCGCGGCCTCGAGGCTCGCAAAAGGGCTCTTGTCGATAGCGGCCCGGTTGCGCTGGCGGCGCTCGATGAATTGCAACGCCTTCCGCGACAAAGGGTCGGCCCAATTCTCAGCCGCGGCGAGCGAGAAGACGTCGCTGGCCGCCTCCTGCAGCACCTCGCGCGAGACGGCGAAGCGCTGGAGGATGGCGCGGCGGGCGTCGGCGTCGGCCCACCAGAACAAGATATACGCGTGGGAGGGGCGCAGCTCCGGTCGGCGCAGCAGCGCCGGGATCGTCCGCGGGTGCTCGCGCGTGGCGGCGACCAGGATTTCCAGCGCATTCGCCGCCAGCTTGGCCGACTCGTTGCGCAGCACCACCTCGATGACCGGCGCTTCCATGCGCTCGACCAGCGCTTCACAGACCAGCTCGCTCAGGTCGCGCCTGGCGGCGATGGCGATCCGATGGAAGATGGTGGCGTTCTTGGCGCAATCGAGCAGATCGGCGTCGCTGAGCGCACTGCAAAGTTCGATCAAGGGCCTGGCGACCTCGACCGCGTCGCGCAACAGGATGCGCGACAGCACGGACGGCGGTTCGGTGAGGTTCGAGAGCCGCTGCGCGACCCGGCCGCGCTCGTCCGTCGAGGCTTCGCGCAGGATCTCGACCAAGAGATCGGCGGTCATCGCGCGCTCGAAGGCGTTGACGCGGCTGGAGGGCAAGCAGACCACGTCGGCCAGGCGTTTGAGCAGCGCGCGCCGCGCCTTGGAGGGCGGCAGCGGCGGTTCCTGGTCTTCCGGCGCGAGGTCGAGGGAGGCAGTGTCGCTCAAAAGGCCGCTCCAGCGGAAGGCGCATCATCGCCGCGCTTAGGTTAATCGGGGGTTTGCACGCCGGCTGGCCGACGCCGTAGCCCGCACCTATGCTCGGTCTTAGCAGCGGGAGCGCGCGCGCGCGCCCCACGGCGCGCCGGTTTGTCTCCTTCGCACTCGATCTGCCGTTCGGCGCCGTCGGGTGACCTACTGGGTGGCGAACGCCCCGCCCTCCGGCGCTTGCCCGTCCGCGGTGGTGGTCAGCCGTTTGGGCACGAGCAGCAGAACAAGCAGGATCGAGGCGTAGACGATCGTGATCGAGGCGACGCAGACGTTGAAGTTCTTGAACTTGTCGTAGAGGTTCGTACCCAGGATGTCGCCGAAGCGCGAGGCGATGAAGTAGAGGCTGCCCGACGCCATCAGGACCGCGCCCTGCAGGCCGCGCGGGCAAGAGCGAATCAAAAGATCGGTGTAGGCGGCGGTGCAGACACCGCCCATGAGCCCGATTGGGCAGGCCGCGATCAGCGCGGCGGCGGTCGAGTGGACGAACAGCAAGGGGATGAACTGCGGCACTGCGACCACCGTACCCGACCAGAGCAGCGCCCGTAGCGCGTAGCGCTGACAAAGCCAGCCGTAGAGCAGGAACGTCGGGATAAAGGAGGCGGAGAAGATCGCGTTCCAATAGCCCCACACGGCGTCGCTCGAGTGGAGCTCGTTCTGCAGATAGAACTGAAGCGGCGTCGCCGACCCTGGCGCGAAGTTCCACAAGCCCCAGATCAGGAGCGCCGGGTAGACCGGCCAGTAGCTGATAAGCCGCATGAAGTCGTCCCAGGGGTGCGCTTTGGGCCCAACCTCCTTGTGCAGGTTGTCGTAGACGCTCTTGGGGCGAAGCTTGCCGTAGAGCGCGATCGCCGCCAGGAGCGCCGCGCCGGTCAGGAACAGAGTGCGCTCGGCGGCGCCGCCGTTCCGGCCCTCGAGCAGGTCGCTGACGCGCCCGCCCACGATGAGGGCGGCGATGCCAGGCAGCGACCCGACGACATTGAAGACCGTGCTCATCTGGCCCGACATCACGTGCTGCTGGCCGATCGTGGCCATCAGCCCGTTGAACGCGCTGGAAACGAAGAGGAAGGCGCTGGTCAGCACGACCATGGCGATCATCAGGGTCCCGTAGTTGAACGGCGCGAACGCGAAGGCGACGTAGAGCCCGCAGCACAAGGCGCCGAACAGCATCAGGTAACCCCGGTCGCGCAGGCCGAACGGGTTCCAGATGTCGCGGACGAAGCCGAACAGGAACGACAGATAGAGGGGGATGCCAGTGATCAACCTGAAGGCGGCCACCTCGTGGGCGCTCAGATGCAGCTTGTTCTTGAGGAAGAAGCTAACCGGGATATCGATCAGGCCGCCGCCCGGGCCGCCGAAGCCCATGAGCAGCAGCAGGACGCAGAGATAGATGAAGATCCGGCCGCGATCGGGAGCTGAGAGCGTCGTCGGTGCGACCGCGATCGTCTCGACCTCGCGGCCGACTTCGAATTCGATCGCCCCGGCTTCGATGCTCATGGCGATCCTCCCACACAACAGAGCGCAGGCATAAGGAGGTCGGGGCCGTCGAACAAGCCGCGCGCTGTCGCCGCGCGACCGCTTATGGCAAGCAGTCGCGCCTATCGCGTCGCGTACTCGCCCCCTTCGGGCGCTTCGCCATCGGCGGTCGCCGTCAACCGCTTTGGGACCACCAGCAGCACGAGCAGGATCGAGGCGTAGACGATTGTGATCGCGATCACGCACACGTTGAAGTTCTTGAACCGGTCGTAGAGGTTCGCGCCCAGCACGTCGCCGCCGCGCACCGCGATAGCGTAGACCGCGGTCGAGGCCATGAGCATCGTGCCCTGCAGGCCCCTCGGGCAGGATCGGATCAGGAGGTCGGTGTAGGCGGCGGTGCACATCCCGCCCATCAGCCCGGCCCCCGCCGCCGCGACGAACGAGACGGGCACAGAGTGGATGAAGGCCATCGGGATCATCTGAGGAATGCCGATCAGCGTCCCGATCCATAGCAGCGGCCTGAGCGGATACTTCTGGCTGAGCGCGCCGTACAACAGGAAGGTCGGGATGAAAGACGCGGCGAAGATCACATTCCAGTAGCCCCAGGCGGCGTCGTTCGAGTGCAGCGTGTTCTGCAGGAAGTACTGAAGGGGCGTGTTGGACCCGGGCGCAAAGCTCCACAGCCCCCAGATGAGCAGCGCCGGGTAGACGGGCCAGTAGCGCAATAGGCGCGCGAAGTCGGACCATAGGGTCGCCTTGGGGCCGAGCTCGGTGCGCAAGTTGTCGTAGACGCTCTTGGGCCGCAGCAGCCCGAATGCCGCGACGGCTGCACTCAGGGCGGCGCCGATCAGGAACACATCGCGGGCGGCGGCCGCGCCGTGGCCGGACTCGAGCTGATCGCTAAGAATTCCCCCGAGCGCCAGCGACAGCAGCGCGGGTATCGTGCCAACGACGTTGAACATCGTGCTCATCTGCCCGGGCATGACGTGCTGTTGGCCGATTTGCGCCTGGAGCCCGTTGTAGGCGCTCGAGACGAACAGCCCGGCGCAGTTCAGCGTCAGGATCGTCGCCAGCAGCACGGGCTGGCTGTCGAGCGGGGCGAACGCGAAGGCGGCGTAGAGCGCGGCGTTGATCCCGCCGAAGAGGATGAGGTAGCCCCGGTCGCGCAGGCCGAACGGGCTCCAGCTGTCCCGCGCCAAGCCGAACAGAAATCCGAGGTAGACCGGGATGCCGGTGATGAGGTGAAAGTTGGCCGCGGCGTGCGCGCTCAAGTGCAGCTTGTTCTTCAAGAAGAAGCTGATCGGGATGGAGATCAGACCCCCACCGCTGCTCATGAGCAGAAGCAGCACGCCGAGGTAGATCAGGATACGCGCACGGTCGGCCGGCGGGAGCGATGTGCCGGATACGGCGATGGTTTCGCCGTTGGTCGCGGGCTCGAGATCGGCGGCGGCTTGGGTCGTCACTCAGGCTCTCCGTTGATGCTTGAACGCCGTGCGCGCGCTACTGCGTTGCAAATCCGCCCTCGGGCGCTTCGCCATCGGCCGTGAAGGTCAGGCGCTTGGGTACGACCAAGAGCACGAGCAGGATCGATGCGTAGACCGCCGTGATCGCGATCACGCAGACGGTGAAGTTGTGGAAGTGGTCGTAGAGGTTGGTGCCGAGGATGTCGCCGAAGCGCGACGAGATCCAATAAAGGCCGATCGAAGCCATCAGCACGGTGCCCTGAAGGCCCCGCGGGCACGATCGGATCAACAGGTCCGTGTAGGCGGCGCTGCAGACCCCGCCCATCAGCCCGATCGGAATGGCCGCGAGAAGTGCGCCGGCAGCGGTCTTGATGAACAACAGCGGCACCATCTGGGGAACGGCCACCACGCAGCCCCACCACAGCAGCGGCCGCAACGGGTAGCGCTGGCTGAGCCAGCCGTAGAGCAGGAAGGTCGGAATGAACGAGGCGACGAAGATCGCGTTCCAGTAGCCCCACTCCGCGTCGCTCGAGTGCAGGGTGTTCTGCAGGTAGAACTGCAGCGGCGTCTGCGCGCCCGGGGCGAACTGCCAGAGGGCCCAGATCAGGAGCGCCGGGTACACCGGCCAATAGCTGAACAAGCGTCTGAGGTCGCTGAAGACGTTCGCGCGCGGCCCGACCTCCTGGTGCAGGTTGTCGTAGACGCTCTTTGGCCGGAGCAGCCCGTAGAGGGCGATCGCCGCCATCACCGCCGCGCCGGTCAGGAACAGGATGCGCTCGGCGACCGGGCCGTTCCTGCCCTCCAGCTGGTCGCTGAGCAGCCCGCCCAGCGCGAGCGCGCCCAGCGTGGGCAGGGAGGCCACGACGTTGAAAACGGTGCTGACCTGGCCGGACATCACATGCTGTTGGCCGACTTGCGCCATCAGCCCGTTCTGGGCGCTGGAGACGAACAGGAACGCGACCGTGAGCGCGATCACCGCCACGAGCAACATCGCCTCGGTGAACGGCGCGAAGGCGAAAAGCACGAAGAGCGCGGATGTGGCGGCGCCGAACAGCACCATGTAGCCGCGGTCGCGCATGCCGAACGGGCTCCAGGAGTCCCGAACCAAGCCGCAGACGAAGGACAGGTATAAGGGTATGCCGGCGCCCAGGCGAAACCAGGCGATATGCGACGCATCGAGGTGCAGCTTGTTCTTGAGGAAGAAGCTGATCGGCACGTCGATCAGGCCCCCGTACGGCGCGCCGAAGCCGAGCAGCAGGATCAGCACGCTGAGGTAGGTAAGGATGCGCCCGCGCGTGGCGGCCGACAGCGTCGTCGGCGCGACGGCGATCGTGTCGTCGTTGGCCGAGCCTTCTAAAGGGATCGCCTCAGCTTCGGTCGTCGCGGCGGTCCTCCGGCGATGGGATTCGCACGCATACGGAGGTCCGCGCCCCGGAACAAGCGGGCCGTTACGAGAACTCCGGTGCGCTCCATTGTGGCCAAAGGTCTGGAAGATCGGCGGAAACGGTATTGGGAAACCGCGCGGGGCGCTTTTCGAGGAATGACTCGACGCCTTCGCGCGCGTCCGGCGATGCGCCGCGGAACTGGATGCCGCGACTGTCGGCCTGGTGCGCGCGCATCGGGTGGTCGGCCCCGGTCATCCGCCAGATCATCTGCCGCGTGAGCGCAACCGAGACGGGCGCGGTGTTGTCGGCGATCTCGCGCGCCAGCGCCTGGGCGGCGGGCAAGAGCTCGTCCGGCGCGTGCAGCGAGCGCACGAGGCCGCGGTCGTAAGCCTCCTGCGCCGGGAAGACCCGTCCGGTGAAGCACCATTCGAGCGCCGTCTGCGGACCCACCAGATGGGGCAGGAACCAGGACGAGCAAGCCTCGGGCACCAGGCCGCGGCGGGCGAAGACGAAGCCATAGCGCGCCTCGGTCGAGGCGAGGCGGATGTCCATGGCGAGCTGCATGGTGGCGCCCACCCCGACCGCGGGGCCGTTCACGGCGGCGATCACCGGCTTCTTCGACTCGAAGATGCGCAGCGTGAGCCGTCCGCCGCCGTCGCGGGTGATGCCGCCGACGCGGATATCGTTGCGCGGGGTCTCGGGCGCGATCGAGCGGTCGAAGGTCGAGCCGCCGCCGGAGAGATCGGCCCCGGCGCAGAAGCCGCGGCCGGCGCCCGTGACGATCACGGCGCGCACGGCATCGTCGGCATCGGCCGCATCGAAAGCGGCGATCATGTCCAGCATCATCTGGCCGGTGAAGGCGTTCAGGCGGTCCGGTCGGTTCAGCGTGATCGTGGCAATGCCGTCGTCCACGGCAAAGAGGATGGTCTCGAAAGTGGGCATGGCTGCGGGCCTCCGGGTGCGAGGCGGCAAACGCCCGCTGACGACGGGGCAGTCAAGGGGCCGCAGCGAAGTCGGTTAGCGGTCCGCCGCCTCGGCCTTGGCCGGAAGCACCTCCTGGATGACATCGAACCCCTCGAACTGGGGGTGACCGATGTAGAGGGGCTTGTTGCCGCCTGCGCCCTTGTGCGCGGCGCGGAACGCCTCGGAGCGGGTCCAGGCTTCGAACGCCTCCCGCGAGCGCCAGATGGTATGCGAGGAGAACAGGGTGTGATCCTCGGCTTCGGGCCCACGCAGCAGGTGGAAGGCCACAAAGCCTGGCACGCCGCCCAGGTGCGTGTCGCGCTCCAGCCACACGGCCTCGAAGGCCTCCTCCTGTCCGCGCAGGACGCGGAAACGGTTCATGGCGATGAACATGGCCTTCCCTCCCGTTTGCCGGGAGGATAGGGGCGCCGCCCTTTACGCGCCAGCCTGGCGCGCGCCATAAGCCGCCGGCGGCAATCAGCGCGGAGAAGTGGCATGAGCGAGCCGATCGTGGCGGACTACATCGTGGTCGGGGCCGGCTCGGCCGGTTGCGTTCTGGCCAACCGGCTGAGCGCCGACGGCAAGACCAGCGTTCTGTTGCTCGAAGCCGGCGGCGACGACCGCCCGACCAAGAACCTAGGGCAGTTCCTTTCCAACCTGATGATCCACGTGCCGGTGGGCTATTCGCAGACGCTGAAGGACCCCAAGGTCAACTGGCTCTACGCCACCGAGCCGGATCCCGGCACGGGTGGACGGAGCCACGTCTGGCCGCGCGGCAAGGTGCTGGGCGGATCATCGTCGATCAACGGGCTGCTTTACGTGCGTGGCCAGCACGCCGACTACGACGGCTGGCGCCAGCTGGGCTGCACCGGCTGGGGGTGGGACGACGTGCGCCCCTACTTCCTGCGCGCCGAGCACCAGGAGCGCGCCGGCGCCGGCGACCTGCACGCGCGCGGCGGCCCGCTGAACGTCTCGGACGTGACCCAGACGCATCAGATCTCCGACGACGTGATCAAGGCCGCCGTCGGGGCGGGCATCCCACGCAATCCCGACATCAACGGTGAAGAGCAGGAGGGCGTCTGCTACTACCAGCTGACGGTAAAGAACGGTCAGCGCTGCTCGGCGGCCGTCGCCTACCTGCATCCGGCCATGGGGCGCTCGAACCTTCGGGTGGAGACCAACGCGCTCGCGTCACGCGTTACCTTCGAGGGCAAGCGCGCGACCGGCGTCGCGTTCCTCAAGGCCGGCGAGGAGCGGGTGGCGAGGGCCAACCGCGAGGTGATTCTGGCCGGTGGCGCGGTCAACTCGCCGCAGCTCCTGCAGCTGTCGGGCGTCGGGCCGGCGGCGCTCCTAGGCGAGCACGGCGTCGATGTTAAGTCCGACCTCGCCGGCGTCGGCGAGAACCTGCAGGACCACTATGTGATCGCCACCACCTATCGCCTGAAGGCCGGAACCATCTCGGTCAACGAGCTGACTCGTGGCGGCCGCTTCGTTGGCGAGACGATGAAGTACATCTTCCAGCGCAAGGGCCTGCTTACGCTGTCGGCTGCGCACATCGCGGTGTTCTGCAAGTCGAGGCCCGAGCTCGTCGGGCCCGACATCCAGTTCCACATCCTGCCGGCGACGATGGACACCGAGAAGCTGCTCGCCGAACAGAAGATGGTGCTCGAGGGGCTGCCCGGGCTCACGATCGCCCCTTGCCAGGTGCGGCCGGAAAGCCGCGGGTCGATCCGCATCACCTCGGCCGATCCTACCGCGCATCCCGCGATCGCGCCCAACTATCTTGCCGACCCCATCGACCAGCAGGTCGTCGTTGCGTCGTTGAAGTGGGGCCGCAAGTTCGCCGCTCAGCCGGCGCTGGCAAAGTGGATCGACCACGAGTTGCTGCCGGGCGTCGACATCCAATCGGACGAAGAACTGCTGGCCTTTGCGCGCATGGCCGGCACCACGATCTACCACCCGGTCGGGACGTGCGCGATGGGAACCGGGCCGAACGCGGTCGTTGATGCGGAACTTCGGGTGCGCGGGGTCGAGGGGCTGCGCGTCGTCGACGCCTCCATCATGCCGAGGCTCGTCTCCGGCAACACCAACGCGCCCACGATCATGATCGCCGAGAAGGCGTCCGACTTGATTCTCGGCAAGGCACCGGCGAACGCGCTCGCGGCTTAGCAGCGTGCTGGGGACTAGGCCGCGGCGCGCCCCAGCGCTTCCGGCAGCGCGGCGTTCATCGCCTGCAGCAGCTTCTCCGGCTTGATCGGCTTTTCGACCACGGCCTGCATGCCGCTGTTGACATAGGACTGCGCATCCTCCGGATCGGCGTTCGCGGTGAGCGCGATGATCGGCACAGCGCCGGCCTGGCCGCCGAGCGCGCGGATCGCGCGCGTCGCTTCGACGCCGTCCATCCGGGGCATCTTGATATCCATTAGGATGAGGTCAAACCGGCCCGTCCGCGCGGCCTCGACCGCTTCGGCGCCGTCCTCGACGCACTCGCAGGTGCACTCGAACATCTCGCAGAGCGCCTCGGCCACCATACGATTGGTGGCGTTGTCGTCGACAACGAGCACGTGCGCCGAACGGTTGAGTTGAGCGGGGGCTTCGCTGGCGCTCACCGTCGCGACGGCCGGGGCCGAAACGGAGAAGACGATCGTCGCGCCGGCACCGGCGTTGGGCTCGGCGCGGATGTCGCCGCCCATCCGCTCGACCAGCCTGCGGCAGAGGGAAAGCGCTAGCTTCGCCTGCAGATCGGAGCCCTCGCCGGCGCTCGCCGGCTCGGCCAGCGCCTTGGCGACCGCTTCGCTCGAGAGCCCGCCGCCGGTGTCGCAGACCCGACCGGTGAGCGCGACTTCGTCGCGGACAGGCTCGGCGGCGAGGCTGACCTCGACCGCGCCGTGGCGGTTCAGCGACAGCGCGGTTTCGACCAGGACGTCGAACAGCTGTTTCACGCGGGCGGGATCGACCATCGCCGACAGGTCGGGCGGCCCGTCGTAGCCGACCAGCAGGGTTACGCCGTCGCGGGCGGCGCGCGCCTGCCAGGACGCCTGCAAGCCGTCCATCAACTCGCGCAGGCCGACCGCCTGAACGTCCAGCACCATCTCGCCGGCTTCGGCGCGCGAAAGCTCGAGCGCATCGTTCAGCGTGCGCAAGGTCGCCTGGCTCGACTCGATGATCGTGCGCACGAAGGCCTTGGCGTCGGCGGTCAGCGGCTGCCGCTGCAACAGATCCGCCACGGCGATGACGCCGTTCATCGGTGTCCGGAGCTCGTGGTTGAGCATCTCGACGAACCGGCGGTTCATCGCCGCCGCGCTCTCGTCGTCGCCCCGCTGCCGCAAGATCGTGCGGGCCGAGACGACGCCGCGGTAGCGCCCGCGGTCGACGACCACGAGCCCGGCGACCGGTTCGGTATGGGCAAGGATGAGCGCGCAAGCCTCGTCGAGCGGGGCCCCTTCCCCGATCGTCAGGGCCGGCGCCATCACCTCGGAGACACGCAGACCGGCGTTCTGCGCACGGACAGCGCCGCGCGCGAGGATGCCGACCGGGCGGCCTTGTTTCACCACCGCCAGGAGGTCGCAGCCCGGGGTGTCGAGGAATCGGTCGAGCGCCGCTCCGCACAGGCTGGTCGGGTCTATCGGATGGGCATGCTCGATTAGGCCTGAAAGATTTGACATCGACTTTGCGGATCTGCCCTGCGCAGACCATGCCGAACCTTCGCTTGCAAAGTCGTTAAGAACGCGAGCTCGAAACTCAGCAAAGGCAAGGAAAGCCGACGGTCACACGACCCCAATACGGACGTCGTCCGTTCGTAGAACATGGTTATTCGACGAGTTTATATTGTCTCAGAACCACCGCGTGTATCGAATAGGCTCGGGTCAGCCACCGGCGCACTTTGCGCTTTGCGCCAACCCCCATGGACGCTAGAGCTTCCAGCCTCAGGCCCGCCCGCCCCCCACAATCGCGGGCGGTCGTTCATCCGCATGCCCAGCACAGCCAAGACCGTGAAATCGGCTCTCGTCCTCTTTTCAGGCGGCCAGGATTCGGCCGTCTGCCTGGCCTGGGCGCTCGAGCGGTTCGAGCGGGTCGAGACCATCGGCTTCGACTACGGGCAGCGACATGCGGAGGAGCTGAAGGCGCGCACCCGGCTGCGCCGCGCGCTCGGCCGGGCGTTTCCGGCCTGGGGGTCGCGGTTGGGCGAGGACCGCCGCGTTAACCTGCGCGCCTTCGGCGCCATCGGCGAGTCAGCCCTGACCGCCGACCGCGCCATCGAGATGACCGAGCGCGGTCTGCCGTCCACCTTCGTCCCAGGCAGGAATCTGGTGTTTCTCGTGTATGCCGCCGCGCTCGCCGATCGGCGTGGGCTGGACGCCCTGGTCGGCGGGATGTGCGAGACCGACTACTCCGGCTATCCCGACTGCCGGCGCGCGACGCTGGATGCGATGGAAACCGCGCTCGGGCTCGGCATCGGGCGGCCGTTTCCGATTCTGACACCGCTGATGCGCTTGACGAAGGCGGAGACCTGGGCGCTCGCCAACGGGCTCGGCGGAGAGAGGCTGGTCGAGGTGATCGTGCAGGAGAGCCACACCTGTTATCGGAACAGCCGCGACCCCCACGCCTGGGGCGCGGGCTGCGGCGACTGTCCGGCGTGCGCGCTTCGCGCAACCGGTTGGTCTGCGTGGGTCGCGGGCGGGCGGCCGGCGCTGGCGCCATGAGCTACGCGGTCAAGGAGATCTACCTGACCCTGCAGGGCGAGGGCGGCCAGGCGGGTCGCGCGGCGGTCTTTTGCCGTTTCGCCGGCTGCAACCTCTGGAGCGGGCGCGAGGAGGACCGCGCGAGCGCCGTCTGCACCTTCTGCGACACCGACTTCGTCGGTATGGACGGCGAGGGCGGCGGTCGGTTCGAGACGGCCGAATCGCTGGCCGACGCGGTGGCGGCGCGCTGGACCGGCGGGGCGGGCGACCGCCTGGTCGTCTGCACGGGCGGCGAACCGCTGCTGCAGCTCGATCCGCCGCTGCTCGACGCCTTGCACGCGCGGGGGTTCCAGATTGCGATCGAGACCAATGGCACCCTGCCCGCCCCCGCCGGCGTCGACTGGATCTGCGTCAGCCCGAAGGCGGACGCGGCCCTGGCCCAGACCGAAGGCCACGAGCTGAAGCTGGTGTACCCACAGCCCGGCGTCGATCCGGCGCGCTTCGAGGCGCTGGCCTTCGAGCGGTTCTCGCTGCAACCGATGGACGCGCCTTCGCGCGTGGCCAACACGGCTGCGGCCGTCGCCTACTGCCTCGCCCACCCGAAATGGCGGCTCAGCCTGCAAACCCACAAATACCTGGGGCTGCCTTAGGTTTTAGGACGGGTCCGGCTTGTCGGCGTTCGCCCTGTCGGACGCGCGACGCCTCGGACCGTTGTAGTTGGGGTCGGCGCGCCGCCGCCGGTCAGGCCCGAAATAGCTCGGCGAGCGGACGAAGGGCCTGGGATTATCCACCACCTGCGCGATGCGCTCTAGCACGCCGCGCGCGGTCACCGGCTTGGACAGGAACTCGTTGACGCCGACGTCGCGCGCCTCGGTCACCCGCCGCGACGTGGAATGGCCGGTGATCATGATCACCGGCGCCATGGGGTTCGGGCTGTCGGGGGAGTTGCGCAAGAGTCGCACGAAGTCGATCCCGTCCAGCGGCTGCATCGCCAGGTCGGTCATGATGATGTCGATCTGGTGTGCGCGCATGATCTGCAGCGCTTCCGCCCCGTCGTTGGCCTCGAACACCTGCCTGACCCCGATCGCGCGCAGAATCTCGGTCAGCAGCACGCGCATGTGGTGATTGTCGTCCACCAGAAGCATTTTCAGGAGTTCAAAGCGCAAGGCCGGCCCATCGAGTTCGGGTTCAACGACGGCGAGCTCCAGCGACGCTGCTCGAGCCTAAGCGACTGGCGAAGCACGCCATTACGAAGCGCCCGTCGGTCGGTCAACCGGCAAACCTTACAATGCTGCAATAAGACGCTGCGGCCGACTGAAGGCTCACCGTGGGCCGACCGGAATGGGCTCGACGCGGCCGGTCTGGCCACGCTGGCGCAGCATGGCGTCGGCGAGCACGCAGGCCATCATCGCCTCGACCACGGGGGTCGCGCGGATGCCGACGCAGGGGTCATGGCGTCCGGTCGTGCGGATCTCGACCTCGGCGCCCGCCTCGTCGATGGAGCGCCGCAGGGTGGGGATCGACGACGTCGGCTTGAACGCGACGCGCGCCACCACGGGCTGGCCGGTCGAGATGCCGCCGAGTACGCCGCCCGCGTTGTTGGAGAGGAAGACCGGCGCGCCATCGTTTCCCATCCGCATTTCGTCGGCGTTCTCCGCGCCGCTCAGGGCGGCGGCGGCGAAGCCTGCGCCGACCTCGACGCCCTTCGAGGCGTTGATCGACATCATCGCGGCGGCAATCTCGGCGTCGAGCTTGCCGTAGATTGGCGCGCCCCAACCGGCGGGGACGCCTAGGGCCTCGACCTCGACGATCGCCCCGGTCGATGAGCCCGCCTTGCGCACGGCCTCCAGGTGCGCCTCCCAGCGCTCGACCATCTCGGCGTCCGGGCACCAGAAAGGATTGCGCTCCACCTCGTTCCAGTCCCAGCGCGCGCGGTCCACGGCAAGCGGCCCGACCTGGATCAGCGCCGCGCGCACGCCAACGCCCGCGCCCAGCACCTTACGCGCGACGGCGCCGGCGGCGACCCTGGCCGCGGTCTCGCGCGCCGACTGACGTCCGCCGCCGCGATAGTCGCGCACGCCGTACTTGGCGAAGTAGGGGTAGTCGGCGTGGCCCGGGCGGAACTTCTGCGCGATGTCGGCATAGTCGCGGCTGCGCTGGTCGACGTTTTCGATCAGCATCGAGATCGGCGTGCCGGTGGTGACCTGGCCGTTGGTCCGCTCATCCTCGAACACGCCCGAGAGGATCTTTACCGCATCGGCCTCGCGACGCTGGCTCACGAACCTGCCTTGGCCCGGCCTGCGCTTGTCGAGCCAGACCTGGACGTCGGCCTCGGTCAGCGGGATCCCCGGCGGGCAGCCGTCAACCACGCAGCCCAGGGCCGGCCCGTGGCTCTCGCCCCAGGTCGTCGCGCGGAAGAGATGGCCGAAGGTGTTGTGCGACATCGCCCGCCTTTTAGCCGAAGCCGCGCCTGCGCAACACTGGAGCGGTCAGGCGGCGACGATGAACCGGTAGATCGGGCCGCTCCATTCGACGCCGTCGCCCGTCATCGGGCGCAGGTCCTTGACGCCCGGCGTGGCGGCGATCGCCTTCGGCCAGAACGCCTGCGCGGCCGCATTGCGCTCGACGATCGCGATCTCCCAGCGGCCTGGATAGGCGGGCAGGATCTTGGCGACCGCTGCGCTCGCCACCCCGCCGCGTCGGTATTTCCGCACGACGAAGAATTCCGCCATGTTGTGGTCGACGGGCATGCCGGAGTGCGAACGGTCGTGCAGCAGTGCGAAGCCGACGGGAA
The DNA here is from genome assembly GCA_035604135.1 of Caulobacteraceae bacterium. GTDB lineage: Bacteria > Pseudomonadota > Alphaproteobacteria > Caulobacterales > Caulobacteraceae > Poindextera. The sequence continues at coordinate 68,185 of DATNJB010000063.1, forward strand.
GCCCGCGCTTGCGGATGATCAGCGGTGTCCGGCCCGGCTCGCGCCAATAGGCGCCGAGATAAGGGTAGGGTTTGAAGAGGCCGTTGCTCTCCAGCTCGAACTCGGCCGAGCCCGCGGGCTCAAGCTCGGAAAAGTCGTACAGATAGAACTGCATCAAGCCCTCGAGCAGGGGCCGCTCGGTCTCCGCAGCCGCCTTGATCTCGATGTCGTCCGCCGCCTCCGCCACGAGGTCCTCCGCGCGCCTGCCGTCGGGCTCGTGCGCCGTCCGGCGAATTTGACGGCTCATAGACCATCGGGGCGCCCTCGTCTCGCCGCCGGCTCAGCCCGCGCTGTCGCAGCGCCATGGCGCAGGCGCGGTCGCTCGGCTAGGAAACGCAGCCAGCAAAGAGGAGCACGCGCCATGACCGATCTCGTGAAGGTCGAGGACAACGGTCACGTCCGGACGATCACCCTGAACCGGCCGGAGAAAAAGAACGCGCTCTCGAACGCGCTCGCCTGGGGCGTTGTCGAGGCCGTCGAGGCGGCGGCGAACGTGGACGACGTTTGGGTGGTTGCGATCACCGGCTCGGGCGATGCGTTCTGCGCCGGGCTCGATCTGGCCGGCGGCGAGCGCTACCATCCGTACACGCCGCAATCGGCTCAGCTGGACGACATCTCCTGGGTCGGCCAGTTCCTGCTCGCAATCCGCAAGCGTTGCGACAAACCAGTGGTCGGCGGCATCAACGGGGTGGCGGTCGGCGCGGGGCTTGGGCTGGCGATGGCGACGGACGTGCGGCTGGTGGCCAGGAGCGCACGGCTCATGGCCGGCTACACGCGCATCGGAGGCTCGCCCGACGCCGGACTGACCATCACCCTGCCGCAGGCGATGGGCTACGAGCGCGCCATGCGCTTCATGATGGAGAACCGGACCGCGAACGGCGATGAGGCTGTGGCCTGGGGCATGGCCGGCGAGGTCGTCGACGACGACAAGTTCGCACAGCGGCTTGCCGAATACTGCCAGCAACTCTGCGCATGGTCGCCGATCACGCTCAGGCTCCTGAAACGCGGCATGGTGAAATCGCTCGAGACGACCGACATGGAGCAACAGTTGCGCTACGAGGTCGGCAACATCCGCATCGCTTTCGCGAGCGAGGATGCCAAGGAAGCGCGCAAAGCCTTCTTCGAGAAGCGCAAGCCCGTGTTCGCCGGCAAGTAGCAGGCGGCGGACTTGGCGTCCCGCCCGCCCATGCCATAGTGCCGTGAGCGGCCGTCAGAGCCGAGGCTTGGGAGGTGAGCATGGCGGCCAGCAAAAGCTACGACCAGCGTCACGCCAGCGCGGCCGAGACCTTCCGGCGCTTCGTCCCCACGGCGGAGCCGGAGCGCGTCGCCGATGCGCTCGCCCGCCGCCAGGGCGCGCTCGGCAGCATGGCCTTCGACGTCGTTGGAGCGATGTGGGACCGGCCCGAGCTCTCCCGCCGCGACCGTTCGCTCCTGGTGATCTCCGTCCTGGCTGCGCAGGCTCGCGACGAGGAGTTGGAGCTCCACACCCAGAACGGCCTGCGCCATGGGCTGACGCCGGAGGAGATCGAGGAGATCCTGCTGAATGTCGCCGCCTACGCCGGCTACCCTGCCGCGATGGCGGCGAGCCGGAGCGTCGACGCGGGACTGCGCGCCGGCTTGGGCGTGAACGAACTGTCGGCGCGCTCGCCGGCGGCCAAGAAGTCCGACGCCGAGCGGGATCGCGACGCGGCCGATGTCCTACGCACGATCGCGGGCGCCGCGGCCGAGATCGACCCGGCGGAGGGCCTCGCGCGCATGGAAGCCCGCTACGGCGACGTCGGCGCGACGGCCTACCGCTGGGCGTTCGGCGAGATCTGGACCCGCGAACAGCTGTCGCGCCGCGACCGCTCGATCGTGGTCATCTCGATCCTGACCTGGCTGGGCGCGGCGCCCGCGCTCACCGTCCACGTCCCGGCCGGCCTGCGCCATGGCCTGACGCGCGTCGAGATCGAGGAGATCATCCACCACCTGTCGCTCTACGCCGGCATCCCCCGCGCCGTGGAGGCGATTCAGGTGGCGCGGGCGGCGTTCGCCCGGCTGGACGGCGCATCATGATCGCCGAAGCGCTGGTGCTCGCCGCGCCGCGCCGCTTAGAGCGGCGGTGCTACGAGCTGCCGCCGATCGGCGAGGGTGCCGGCCTCTTGCGCGTCGAGGCCTGTGGCCTCTGCGGCACGGACCATGAGCAGTACACCGGACACCTTCCCTCCCGACACGCCTTCATCCCAGGCCATGAGGTGGTCGGAACGCTGGAGGCGGTCGGGTCGCGGGCCGCCGACCGGTGGGGCGTGAGCGTCGGTCAGCGCGTCGCGGTCGAGGTGTTCCAGTCCTGCCGCGAATGCCCCGCCTGCAGGGCAGGCCTATACCGCCGCTGCGAGCGGAACGGGCTTCGCACCATGATCGGCTTCGTGGACGCCGACGCCCCGCCCCACCTCTGTGGCGGCTATGCGACCCACCTCTACCTCGGCCCGGACGCTATGCTGCTGCCGGCGCCCGATGGGCTCGACCCGGTGGTGCGGTCGCTGTTCAACCCGCTGGGCGCCGGCATCCGTTGGGGCGTCGAGACGCCGGAGACCAAGCCCGGCGACGTCGTCGCCGTCCTCGGCCCCGGCATCCGCGGGCTTTGCGCGGCAGCGGCGGCGAAGTCGGCCGGCGCGGCCTTCGTCATGATCACCGGCCTCGGCCCGCGCGACGCGCCCAGGCTCGCGCTCGCACCCAGCTTCGGCGCCGACCTCGCCATCGACGTCTCGACCACCGATCCGGCGAAAGCCCTGCGTGAGGCCGCCGGCGGACTGGCCGACGTCGTCGTCGACGTGACCGCCAAGGCGCCGGCGGCGTTCGCCCAGGCCATTGCGCTCGCCCGCACCGGCGGGACGGTGGTGGTGGCTGGCACCCGCGGCGAGCCCGGCGCCCCGGGCTTCAACCCAGACCACATCGTCTACAAGGAGCTCCGCATCATCGGCGCCCTCGGCGTCGACGTCGGCGCCTACACCAAGGCGATCGCCATGCTGGTCGAGGGCCGCTACCCCTTCGCCTACCTGCCGCGACGCGTGGCCGGATTCGACGACCTGGAACAGCTGGTGCAGGTCATGGCCGGCGAAGCGCCCGGCGAGCCGCCAGTGCATGGCGTCTTCGCCCCATTCCCAAGGACTTGAGGCATGATCCGACCGACATTCGAGCACTTCGACGAGAAATGGGGCGAGCGCGTCGTCGGCGCGAGGCCAAAGAAGGGCATCGACGGCTTCCTTGGCATCGCAGTCACCGCGGTGACGCCAGGCCGGCTCACCGCCGAGATGCCGGTGACCGAGCAGCTGATCACCTTCATCGGCAACATGCATGGCGGCTGCCTCTCGGCGCTGTGCGACCACGTGCTGGGCACCGTGATGTACCCGGTGATGCCCCCGAACCACTGGGCGGCCACGACCGAGTTCAAGATCAACCTCCTCGCGCCCGTCACCACCGGCGTCTGCACCGCCAACGCCGAGATCATCGCCATGACCCGCCGCATGGCTGTCGTCCGCATCGAGATTGAGAACGAGGGCCGCCTGGTCGCCGCCGCGCAGGGCACCTGCACGATCGTGGCGCCCCGGGGCGGCTGAGGCTGCGCCGGACGGCCGACCGCGCTATACCGCGCGCCATGGCGCGAAGGGCCCCAAAGAAGAGCGACGAGCAGTTCTACGCGGAGGCCGCCCGTGAGCCGCCGCTGCCGGACAGCGCCGACCCGCTCGTGCTGTTTGAACAGTGGCTTGCGGATGCGCGAAGGGCCGAGCCGAACGACCCCAACGGCATGGCGCTGGCCACGGCCGGCGCCGACGGCCTGCCGAACGTGCGCATGGTGCTCTTGAAGGGCGTCGATCGACGCGGCTTCGTCTTCTACTCCAACACCGAGAGCGCCAAGGGCCGCGAACTCGCCGCGAACGCCCAGGCCGCGCTGCTCTTCCACTGGAAGTCGCTGCGCCGGCAGGTGCGTGTGCAGGGGCTGGTCGAGCCGGTCACCGCCGAGGAGGCCGACGCCTATTTCGCCACCCGCCCGCGCGGCAGCCAGCTGGGCGCCTGGGCGTCGGACCAGTCGCGCGCCATGCCCGATCGGCTGGCGCTGGAGCGGCGCGTGGCCGAGTACGGGCTGAAATTCGGCCTCGGCAAGGTCGCGCGGCCGCCGCATTGGTCGGGCTACCGCGTCAAGCCGCTGTCTATCGAGTTCTGGCGCGATCGGCCGTTTCGCCTGCACGAGCGCCTGGCCTACTCGCGCCCGGGCCTGGACCAGCCGTGGTCCGTCGCCCGGCTTTATCCGTAAGAGCTCTTGCGCGATAACGGAGTGAACGCCGGTCACCGGAGCGCGCCGGCCGATACGAAAAGGAGGAAACCTCCATGCAAGGCTTGATGCAGACCTGGCCGCTGACGGTCGACAAGATCCTCGACCACGCCAAGAACTGGCACGGCGACCGCGAGGTGGTCGGCCGCTCGATCGAGGGACCGATCGTACGCACGACCTGGGGTCAGATCCACGAGCGCGCGCGGCGGCTGTCGAATGCGCTGCTCGGGCTCGGCGTCAAGCGCGGCGACCGCATCGGCACCATGGCCTGGAACACAGCCCGCCACATCGAGACCTGGTACGGGATCATGGGGATCGGCGCCGTCTGCCACACGCTGAACCCCAGGCTGTTCGCTGACCAGCTCTGCTACATCATGAACCACGCCGAGGATCGCATCCTCTTCGTCGACCTGCCCTTCCTGCCCGTTCTGAAGGAGCGCCGCGCCGAGTTGCCGAAGGTCGAACACGTCGTCGTCCTCACCGACCGCGACCACATGGCCGAGGCCGATTTCCCCGGCGCGCTTTGCTACGAGACCCTGATCGAGGAGCACTCGCCTGACGTGGTCTGGGGAGACTTCGACGAGCGGACCGCCTGCGCCCTCTGCTACACCTCCGGCACGACCGGAAATCCCAAGGGCGTGCTGTACGAGCACCGCTCGACCTTCCTGCACACCCTGATCACGCTGCAGGCCGACGCCATGGGACTGGCCAGCCGCGACAGCATCCTGGCCGTGGTGCCGATGTACCACGCCAACGCCTGGGGCCTGAACTTCTCGGCTCCGGCCGCCGGCTCGAAGCTCGTGCTGCCCGGCGCGAAGATGGACGGCGCCTCGATCTTCGAGCTGCTGGAGACCGAAAAGGTCACCTTCTCGGCCGCCGTGCCGACGGTCTGGCAGATGCTGTTGCAGCATCTGCGCGCGGAGAAGCTCAAGCCCTCGACGCTGAAGCGCGTCGTGATCGGCGGATCGGCGGTGCCGGAAGCGCTCGTGCGCGCCTTCCGCGACGACTACGGCGTGGACGTGGTGCACGCGTGGGGCATGACCGAGACCTCGCCGCTCGGCACGCTCTCCAGCACGAGCGCCGCCGTCGCGGCGATGGATCCGGAGCAGCAGCTGCAGTTCAAGCTGAAACAGGGGCGCCCGCCCGCCGGGGTGGAGCTCAAGCTCACCAACGATGCCGGCGAGCGCCTCCCGCACGACGGGACGACGTTCGGGCGGCTCAAGATCCGTGGGCCCTACGTGGTCGGCGAGTACTTCCGCGGCGAGGGCGGCAACATCCTGGACGACGAGGGCTATTTCGACACCGGCGACGTCGCGACCATCGACCCGCTCGGCTACATGCAGATTACCGATCGGGCGAAGGACGTGATCAAGTCCGGCGGCGAATGGATCTCATCGATCGAGATCGAGAACCTGGCCGCCGGCCACCCCAAAGCGCTGCTCGCAGCGGTGATCGGCGTCGCCCATCCGAAGTGGGACGAGCGGCCGCTGCTTCTGGTCAAGCTGCGCGACGGCGAGACCGCGACCAAGGCCGAGTTCCTGAAGTTCCTCGAGGGCAAGATCGCCAAGTGGTGGACGCCCGACGACGTGGTGTTCGTCGACGACATCCCGCTCGGCGCAACCGGCAAGATCGACAAGAAACTCATCCGTGACCGGATGAGGGACTACGTCCTGCCAACGACCGCCGAAACCGCGAAAGTCCCGGCCCAGTAAGGCCGGTCGCCGAAGGTTGGCGGCCCCGCCCGACGGCAAGCGTCGAGCGGGGCGCCTTGATTAGCGGAGGCTACTGGTTGGCCGGCGCGGCGCTCGCCGCAGCGGCCGAGCTCATCGCGGCGGACGCGGCGCTGTTGGCCGCAGCCATGGCGCTGTTCGCCTGAGCGGTGGCCGCAGCCGCGGCGCTGGTCGCCGCAGCCATGGCGCTCGCCGCTTCCGCGTTGGCCTGGTTGGCGGCGTCGGACGCGTTCTGCTGGGGGCTAGGCCCACAAGCCACGACCGAAAGCGCGCCGACCGCGGCGCCGGCGATGAGAATCTTGCGAAGCGTTTCAGGAGTCATGGGTTTTGGTTCCTCCCCCATTGCGACTGCGTCGGCGCGGAGGCGCGAGACGCAAGGACGACGAGCACTTACTGCCTGTCCTAAGCGAAGCGCTAGCAGTTTGTGATGGCCTAGCCCAGCCTGTAGTCGCTGTTCAGGTCCGCAGCGCCGTCGGTTTTGACCCGCCCCGAGCGCACCAGCTGGATTACGTGGGCGTGCACCGACCGGGCAGCGGCGGGGTAGAGGCGCGGGTCAACGCCCTCGTACATCTTGGGCACCATGCCGGTAATCTTCGTCTCACCGGCGGCCAATTGGTCGAGGATCTGCCGCTCGCGATCGAAGCGATGGGCTTTGTATTCATCGATGAAGTGCGCGACGTCCGTGATCGGCGGCCCGTGCGTCGGCCACAAGGTCTTGAAATCGCGTGCCTTGATTAGGTCGAGGCTGGCGATGTAGGCGCCCATGTCGCCATCCGGCGGCGTCACCACCGTTGTCGACCAGCCCATGATGTGGTCGCCGGTGAAGCAGCAGTTTTCCTGGTTTAGCGCGTAGCAGATGTGGTTCGAGGTGTGGCCGGGCGTTGCGATCGCCTCGAACGACCACCCGTCGCCGGCGATGGTCTGCCCGCCGCCGCACACGGAGATGTCGGGGGTGAACCGATCGTAGCCCGCCTCGGTGCGCACGCCGTCCTCGACGGGAAGCGCCTTGACCGCACAACCGTAGATGACCGCGCCGGTCCTTTCCTGCAGCGGCCGGGCGAGCGGCGAGTGGTCGAGGTGGTGGTGGGTGATCAGGATGTGCGTCACCCGCTCGCCTTTCACCGCCGCGAGAACCGCATCCAGGTGCGCGGAATCGTCGGGGCCAGGGTCGATGACGGCGACGCTCTCGCCGCCGCCGATGATGTAGGTCCCGGTGCCCGTAAAGGTGAACGGGCCTGGATTGTTGGCGATCACGCGCCGGATCAGAGGCGTTAGCTTGTCAGTCCGGCCGTACTCGAAGGTGATGTCGCGAACGAACGGGATCACCATGGCGTGCGGCCTGGCTCTTGCCCTGAGCGCCCCTCAAGCACCGGCAGCAAGGGGCTGAGCGCCATGGACATGGTTATTTTTGTGTCAAAACGGCTGCAGCGCGTGGCCGCCGCGATTCTGTGTCTTATGGCGATACAGATGGCGCTCGCCCTTGCAAGTTGCGAGCCGGAGATGGTCCCCATGGCCGGCAAGGTCGCCATCACGCGCTAGCCAGCACGGTCTTGAGGTCGTAGCCCGCCGCCGCGCCGAGCTTGAGCAGCTCGTCGCGCGAGCGCGCGCCGGCGCCCGCTTCACCGAGCGACCAGGTGATGATCGAACGGGTTCCAGATCGGCAGAAGGCCAGCACCGGCCCCTTGGCGGTCGCCAGCACCTCGCGCTCCGCCGCCACCTGCTCAGGCGTCGGCGCCCCGCGCACCGGGATGAAGGCATAGTCCAGCCCCGCCGCGTGCGCCGCCGCCTCGATCTCGGCGCCCGCCGGCTGGTCGGGAGCCTCGCCGTCCGGCCGGTTGTTGATGATCATGGCAAAGCCCGCCTCGGCGGCGCGCGCCAAGTCACCGATCGCGATTTGCGGCGCGACCGAGAAGCCGTCGGTCACCTTGCGAAACTCACTCATCGCGGCCTCCGCGCCTGGACGGGGGCCTTATAGCCCCTTCGCCTGCGCGGGAAAGGGTGGGCGCGCTAGAACCGCGGCACGGGGGCGAGCAGCAGTTCGCCGCCGCTGCGGCGCCGGGCGTCTGCGAGCGTTGCGACCAGACCCCTCGCGCGCGGGTCGTTCAGCACCTCGCTCGCCGTCTGCAGCGTCTTCAGCTCGGTGTCGGCCACGCCAAAAGCATGCCTGAGCGCCTCCCAGGGCGTGCGACGGGCGGTCAGCGCCTTCAGCTCGACGTCTTGGCCGCTCAACCCTGCGAGGTCCTTCGCCTTGTCCACCGCCTGGTAGAAGCCGCCGAGTTCGTCCACGAGCCCCAGACCCTTGGCCTGCACGCCTGTCCATACGCGCCCGCGAGCGATCGCGCGCACCTGGTCGGGGGTCATCCGCCGGCCGGTCGCCACCCGCTGGATGAAGCCGGCATAGACCCGGTCCACCGAAGCAGCGAAGGCCGCGCGCTGGGTCGCCGTGAACTCGCCGGCCGGGCTGTCGGCGTCGGCATAGGGGCCGCCGACGCTGAGGTCGCGCAGGTCGACACCGAAATGCGCCAGCGCCGGCCCGATCGCGAGCTTGCCACCGAACACCCCGATGGAGCCGGTCAGGGTCGAGGGCTCGGCCACGATCGCCGAGGCCGCCGAAGAGACCCAATAGCCGCCCGACGCGCCATAGGTCCCCATGGAGACCACGATCGGCTTGGCCGCCTTCACGGCCCGGACCGCGGCCAATATCTCCTCCGAGGCGGTGTCGGCCCCGCCGGGCGAGTTCAGGCGGAAGACGACCGCCTTGATCGAATTGTCCTGCGCTGCGGCGTAGAGCGCGCTCGCGACCTCGTCGGCGTTGATGTCCTGGCCGCCGAGCGTCGCGCCGTCCGAACCGGTCGTGATGTCGCCCTCGGCGGAGACGACGCCGATCTGCGGCCGTCCGAAGCCATCGACGTTGCGATCGATCGCCGAGGCGTAGTCGTCGAAGTCGAACAGCTTGGCGCCGTCGCCGGCGCGCTGGGCGGCCTCGTCCTCGGCGGCCTTCAGGTCGCCCAATCTGTCGATGAGGCCCTTCGCCTGGGCGTCGGCGGCGTCGTAGGGGCCACCCTCGATCAGAGCCTTCAGCCGCGCCGGATCCATCCTCCGGTAGCGGGCGGCGGCGGAAAGGGCGGAGTCGTAGACCGAGCCCATCCAACTCAAGTCCGCTTCCCGCTGCGCCGGCGTGAAGTCGTCGTACAGGTAGCCGTTGATGGCGGTCTTGTACTCGTAGCGCTGCTCGAAGTCGGCCTTGACTCCGTACTTGTCGAACAGCCGCTTGAAGAACAGGCTCTGGCTGGCGATCCCGGTCGCCTGGAATGGCGCGCCCGGCTGCATCCAGAACTGGTCGGCAGCGGCCCCGAGCATGTAGGTCGAAGTGACGACGCCCTCGGGGTAAAGCCCTTGGCTGAACGCGACCACGGGCTTGCCGGCATCGTGGAAGGCGCGCACCGCGAGGCTGAGCTCGTCGGCCTCGCCGGGGTCGATGCCGGCGTCGGGCAGCCGCACGAACAGCGCCTTTACCCGCGGGTCGGTCTGCGCGCGCTTCAGCGTCTCGACGATGCGCATGACCGAGAGCGGGTGCTGACCGAAGACGCCGAGCAAGGTCTCCGGCTCCTGGTCGGTGAGCGGCCCTCTGAGGTCGAGGACCAGCGCCGACGCCGCCGGCGTGGTCGGCGCGTGCGCGCCCCCGAGCGCCATGCTGATCAACAGGAACGGCACGCCGATGAAGAAAAGCGTCAGGCCGACGAAGACGCCGGCCAAGGTCAGGAGGAACTGCTTCATCGAGGCGCCCGAGCGGGAATCGCGGGCCACCCTAGCCCGCCACGCGATGCTCTCAAAGGTAGGCGGTGGCCCGGCGGTCTGGCACGGCTCGGCTGCTTCCTCGCGCCTTCGAAGCGCAGCGGACTGCCTCTCGCCGAAGCTGGATCTTGGCTGCGCCAAAAATCAGCGAAGGCTGGGCCTTCGTCAAAGTGTTGCACTTCGAATGGGAATCCACCAGCCCGCCTTCGCTTCGCTACGGCGCGGCATCGCCTTCGACGCCCCGGCGGACTACGTCTCGCCGAAGCTAGATTTTGGCTGCGCCAAAATCAGCGAAGGCGGATGGTCGGAGCAGCAGGATTCGAACCTGCGACCCCCGCCTCCCGAAGACGGTGCTCTACCATGCTGAGCTATGCTCCGACGCAGAGCCGGCGCTTATAGACGAGGGGCAAACCCCGGGCAAGCAAGGCCTTGCCGGCGGTCGCTGGCGCTTGAGTTGCAATGCTCAGGGCCTTGCGATATCCCGGCCGCCCGGCTGCGGAGGCCCATCCCGCCCGCCGCCGTTGGGGGATGGTGTAATGGTAACACAGCGGTTTTTGGTACCGTTATTCTAGGTTCGAGTCCTAGTCCCCCAGCCAGCCATGGCGCGCAGCAGCGAGCCGCCTCGCCGCGACAATGCATGAGGTCCGATGCAAGCCAAATTCAGCCACGCGATTCTGTTCGTCGCCAACATGGACAAGGCGATCGCCTTCTATCGCGACGTCATGGGCCTGCCGGTCAAGTTCCAGAGCCCGTTTTGGAGCGAGTTCGAGACCGGGGCCGTGACGCTGGCGCTGCACCCGGCGTCGGAGCGCAATCCGCCCGGCCGCGTGCAATTGGGCTTCGAGACGCCCGACCTGCCGGGCCTCTATGCCGCGCGCGAGGCGAATGGCCTCACGTTCAGCGCGCCGCCCGTCGACGAGCACGGCGCGCTTCTGTCGCGGATCGTCGATTGCGAAGGCGCGGAGGTCTCGCTGGGCGGCGCTTAAGCGTCAGGCCATGGCGACGAGCCGGCTCGCCTGTTCCAGCGCGGCCGCCTTGGCGGCGTACTCCGCCGCCATCCCGATGAGCACATCGGCCGTCCGCCGGTCGCTCAGCCCGCGTGCCAACCTTCTGCAGCGATCGGCCTGCACGCGGAAATCTTCGACCTGCCGAACGTCGGACACATCGATCAGCATGTTGACCGCGCCGATGAGGGCGCCGTCGCGGAAGATCGGCGTCGGCAGCGGCATGAAGGCGACGCGCTCTCCATTCGGCCGCTCGGCGATAGCGGTCACGCCGCGGATCGGACGCTTCTCGCGGATCGCGACCGCCATCGGGCAGAGCCCGTCCGGCAGGAACGCGCCCTCCGTCGTGTAGAGCTTCCAGGTTACGCACCAGCGGTCCTTGCCGACCGCGGGGGTCCGTCCCGAAAAGCCGATGCAGGCGCGGTTGAAGTGGGTGACCAGGCCCGTCGGGTCCGTGACGTAGATGGGCGCATCCAGCGCATCGAGCGCCGCGTGCAGCCCGTCGCCGCCTTCCGCGGCGATGCGCACCGCCGCACGCAATATCTCGTCCGCCAGCGGCGTCGATACCAACATCGGGGCCCCTCAGCGCTGACCTTTGGCCAGCGAGCTAGAACGACTCGATCTCGACAAACGTTCCCGGAGCGGGACGATATCGGCAGCGGCGCCGAGCCCGGGGCCGCGGGACCGGAGAGCGATGGGGACCGTCGACTGGGCAATCCTTAGCCTCTATCTCGCCTTCGTCGTGGGCATAGGCGTGATCGCCGCGCGGCGCGCGAGGAGCGGAGCCGACTTCTTCCTGGCCGGCCGCTCGATCCCCGCCTGGGTCGCGGGTCTGGCCTTCCTGTCGGCGAACCTGGGCGCCCAGGAGGTGATCGGCATGGGGGCGTCGGGTGCCAAGTATGGCATCGCGACCGCCCACTTCTATTGGATCGGGGCCATCCCGGCGATGGTCTTCGTCGGCATCTTCATGATGCCGTTCTACTATGGCTCGAAGGCGCGTTCGGTGCCGGAATACCTGCGCATGCGCTTCGACGAGAAGACGCGCGCGTTGAACGCGCTGACCTTCGCGGTGATGACCGTCGTCTCGTCTGGCATCTCGATGTACGCGCTCGCCAAGCTGATCCAGACCTTGCACGTGCTCGACGGCCCCTTCGCCCGCCTCGGGCTGCCACCGACCTGGATCTTCCACGTCGCGGTCCTCACCTCGGCGGCGGTCGTGCTCGTCTACATCTTCATGGGCGGCCTGCGCGGCGCGATCTACAACGAGGTGCTGCAGTTCTTCCTGATCGTCGCCGGGTTCGCGCCGCTGGTCTGGATCGGGCTGCGCCAGGTTGGCGGGTGGCATGGCCTTACGACCACGCTCGGACCCAGCTACACCCATGCCTGGATCGGGATGGGAAACGCGGCGACTAACCGGCTGGGCGTTGGCTGGTTCGGCCTGACCTTCGGCCTCGGGTTTGTGCTCTCGTTCGGCTACTGGTGCACGGACTTCCTGGTCGTGCAGCGCGCGATGGCGGCCGAATCCATGGCCGCGGCTAGGCGCACGCCACTGATCGCGTCGGGGGCGAAGATGCTCTTCCCCTTCCTGGTCATCTTCCCCGGCCTGATCGCCATGGCGCTCACCGCCCAGCCCAGCGGCGCGACAAGGACGGGCGCTTCACCGGCGGCGGTCGCCCAGCATCAGGGCGGGGTGATCCCGATCAAGCTCGACGCGGGGACGGGGCGGCCGATGCTGGATGCCCGCGGCCAGCCGGTGCTCGACTACGACCTCGCCACCCCCAACCTTCTACTGCGCGACTTCCCGACCGGGATGCTCGGCGTCGGGCTGACCGCCCTGCTCGCCAGCTTCATGTCGGGGATGGCGGGCAACGTGACAGCCTTCAACACCGTCTTCACCTATGACATCTACCAGGCCCACATCCGACGAAACGCCGGCGATCATCACTACCTGCGCGTCGGCCGGTTCGTCACCGTATTCGGCATCGCCGCCTCGGTGGCGGCGGCCTATCTCGCCGCTCGTTTCAACAACATCATGGACCTGCTGCAGCTGATGTTCGCTTTCGTGAACGCGCCGGTGTTCGCGACCTTCCTGCTCGGCATGTTCTGGAAGCGGACGACCGGGCACGGCGCCTTCACCGGGCTCGCGCTGGGCACGCTGGCGGCGGCCGTCCACCACGGACTGACCCTGCCGCTGAACGACCTGCCAGGCGTGAAGGGCGGCTGGATCGCGGTGATGCATGTCTATCCAAGCGAGATGGCGCAGAACTTCTGGACGGCGATCTGGGCCTGGAGCGCCTGTCTTGCCGTCACCGTTGCGGTCAGTCTCGCGACCCGGCCCAAGCCAGAGGCCGAGCTCGAGGGCCTGGTCTATTCGCTCACCCCGAAGGTGGTCGTCGGAAGCGGCCGCTGGTACGCCGACCCGGTGCCGTTGGGCATCCTGGCGCTGGCCGCCGCGCTCGCCCTCAACATCCTGTTCCGCTAGAGAGCGGCCAAGCCATGTTGCTCGACATCCGCCTGCCCATCGGCCTCCTCTTCCTGGCCATCGGCGCGATCGTCGCCGTGCGGGGGCTCGGCCCCGGCGCGACCGCGGTGACGGGCGTTCCGATCGACCTGATCTGGGGATGCGTCATGGCCGCCTTCGGCGCCGCCATGCTGGCGCTCGCGCTGAGCGTGCGGCGGAGAGGCCACGCCGGCGCGGGCTAACCGGGCTTGCGGCAAAGGGCCTCGAGGTTTGTGGCCGTCGGGATCGAGCACGAAGGCGCCGCGATCGTTAGGCTCGTCGAGCGTTTGTGGTCGATCATGGATCCTGGTCCATCCGGGTCAGATGGAAGAGCGCGACGCTGCCGGGCCGCAATGGCGGCAGGGGCAGGCCCGTGCGCGCGATCGCCTGACCGCTGGCCTGCACCGCCTCGCCTCTGACCAGCACCGGATCGGAGGCGGTCGGCGAGGCGGCCGGCGCCAGCATCAGGATGCGGTAGGTCGCATCGGGTTCGAGCCCCTTCAGCCGCAGCGGATCGGGCGACACGTTGGCCCGCACCTGCAGTTGCGCGTAGCTGGCCAGCGCCTCGGTGTCACCGGCGATCATGAAGGCCAGGGCCGCCGGGTCGCTGACCGGCTGGCGGCTCAGGCGGCCGGAGTGGATCAGCGCCCGATGGGTCTTGTAGACGCCGATCCAGCGCTTCAGGGCCGCCCGCTCGCTGTCGGTGAAGGCGCGCACGTCAGCCTCGATGCCCATGTGGCCGAAGAGCGCGGTCATCGCGCGGAAGTCCATGCTCGCGCGGCGGCCAGTGGTGTGGTCGGCGGTCGCGGCCACATGCGCGCCCATCACCTCGGGCGGGAAGAAGATCGTGAACGCCTTCTGCATCGCCTGCCGCTCGATCGGGTCGTTGCAGTCGGACAGCCAGACGCGATCAGTACGTTTGAGCATCTCGAAGTCCGCCCGTCCGCCGCCGGACGAGCAGTCCTCGATCTCGACGCCAGGGTGCGCGGCGCGCACGCGATCGATCAGCGCGTAGACCGCGAGCGTTTGCCGGTGCGCGGCTGGCCGGCCCCCGCTCGCCGGATGCGTCAGGTCGCGATTCATGTCCCACTTGAGGTAGCTGATCGCGTTCCCGGCCAGGAGCGCGTGGATCTGCTCGAAGATGTTTTCGAACACTTCCGGGCGCGTCAGATCGAGCACATACTGGTTGCGGCCGAGCGGCTGTTTGCGACCGGCGACGCCCAGGATCCAGTCGGGGCGCCTGCGCAGGAGGTCGGAGTCGGCGTTGGCCATCTCCGGCTCGACCCACAGACCGAAGGCCAGCCCGAGCGACTGCACGTGCTCGACCAGCGGCGTAAGGCCGTCTGGATACTTCGCCGGATCGGGCGTCCAGTCGCCCAGGCCGGCCGTATCGTTCGGGCGACCTTTGAACCAGCCGTCGTCGAGCACGAAACGCTCGGCGCCGATCTCGGCCGCCAGATCCGCCAGCGCCTTCAGCTCGGCGAGATCGTGGCGGAAGTAGACCGCCTCCCATGTGTCGAAATTGACCGGCCGCGGCTTGCCTGCCAGCCTGTCGGAAAGAATCCGGGTACGGACGAAAGGATGAAAGCGACTGGTCAGTCCATTCGTTCCGGTCGATGATCGCGCGGCGTAGAGGATCGGCGTCTCGTACGCCTCGCCTTCGCCGAGCGTCAGCTCTCCGGGCCAGAAGAACTCGCCCGCCTGCGCCTGCAGGCGCCCGTCGCGCATCCGTTCGACCAGCAGCCGGTGATTGCCGCTCCAGGCGAAGTGCAGCCCGAGCGTCTCGCCGTTGCGCTCGCTGAAGCCGGGCTCGCCGGCGACCATGAACGGCGGCGAATGGTGCGAGGTGCGACCTGTTCTGTTTTCACGGACCAGCATGCCCGCCGGCAAGCGCTGGCGGCTGGTCTTGAACTCGCGCGCCCAGCGTCCGTCGAATAGCAACAGATCGTCGAAGGCGAGCGGCAAAGCCCCCGCCGCCCAGTCGAGATGCAGTGGAGTCGGCCCGCGGTTCAGAATCCGTGAACGGAAGGATGCGACGCCGCTTTGTTGGTCGAGCTCGACTGTGACCGCGACCTCGACGCCCGCCTTCGGATCGGCCAGGCGGAAGACGACGCGTTGGCCGTCCTGAACGGCGGAGAGGGGTTCGAGCTGGGTTACAAAGTCGCCGCTGTCGCGATGGCACTCGAACGCCGGCTGGCCCGTGAAGCCACGCCCTGCCTCAGGGAAGAGGTCGAACACCTCGCCACCGTCGATGGTGCCGCGCGTGACGCGCTCGGCCAGGGCGGCCGCGCCGGCGAGGTCGTGGGTCAGAGGCTCGCCCCAATAGATGAGGCGCGGCGCGCCGGCCGTCTGCTGCAGGACGAGCGTGTCGCCGCCGCCGTCGAGCCGGTAGAGGTCGCCCATCCGTCTACTCGATCCGCCAGGCGCTGACGCCGGCCGGCGGCAGCTCCGGGCCGCCCAAGAGGAAGTGCGCCTTTGCCGGCGCAGGCGTGCGCCTTGTCTCGGACGCGTAGTTGAAGGCGAAGGCGACACCGTCGCGGCTGCGCATGCGCACGCCGTCCTCGAGGTGCGCGACGAACAGCCCGGCGCCGCGCGCGAGCTTCTCGACCACCGCGTCCATCAGCGGCTGTTCCGGCCAGGTGGCGAGGTAGCTCCATCGGCCGTCGCCAACCCAGGCGGGACCGCCGTCGTCGAAGGTCGCCAGCGGCTCGAGCGAGGTCTCAAGCGTCTCGCGCCAAAGCCTGGCCGGCAGCGTCTTGTCGCCAAAGACGACGTTCGGCCCCGCGCCCGGCCTCAGGCTCTCCACACGCGTCACCTTCATCGGCAGCCGCACCTGCAGGGGTCCGGGCGGCAGAAGGTCGGGCGTCGCGCGTTCGCGGGCGCGCGAGCCCGAGCGCGGGCCGAACAGCACGTGCGCCCCGGAGAGACCGAGCCGCTCGACCAGGTCGTGCTCCAGGATCGGCAGACTCGGGCAGACCACGAGCTGGTAGCCGCTGAAGTCCGCGTCGGGCGCGACAATGTCGACATCTAGCCCCAGCCTGCGCAGCGCCGCGTAAGCCTGGTGGGCCAGCACCACCCAGGCGAAGCCCGCGCCCTGCGGCTGGATGCGCAGATGCCAGGCGGCTTCGTAGCTGAACACCATCGCGGCCGGCGCGCGCCCGCACGGGCCGAGCGCGCCGAGCGCCTTCAGCTCGTCGGCCACGATCCGCGCCTCCCGCCCGCCGACGTCGACCTCTCGGTCCGACCGGTTCAAGCCGGCGTGCATCTGCTCTTGCGCGAAGGGCGCCTGGCGCCAGCGGAAGTAGGAGACGACTTCAGCGCCGTGGGCGAAAGCCTCCCAGGTCCAGGCGCGCACCATGCCGGGCAGTGGCGCGGGGTTGAATCTGGCCCAGTTCACCGGGCCGGGCTGCTGCTCCATCACCCACCAGCGGCCACGGCCGGCGGCGCGGTAGAGGTCGTGATTGAACCCCTGCACGTCCGGCTGGCCCTGGCGCAGGTAGCGGAGCTTCTCCCCTTCGGTGAACCACGACGATTCGAGGTTGCCCAGCGGATAGGAGTCCCAGCTCGCGATATCGAGATCGCTCCCCAGCGCGAAGTGATCGAAGCTGGTGTGGAACGCCATGAAGTTGTGTGTGATGTCGCGGCCAGTCGACAGCCTGCGGATAATGTCCGTCTGCAGACGATTGAAGCTCGCCACCTCCTCCGAAGCGAAACGTTGGTAGTCCAACCGATGGCTGGGGTTGGCCTCGGTCACGGTCAGGTGCGGCGGGTCGATCTCGTCGAAGTCCCGGTAGTCCTGAGACCAGAACACCGTCCCCCAGGCGCGGTTCAGCGCGTCCACCGACTGGTAGCGCTGGGCGAGCCAGGTGCGGAAGCGCCCGGCGGCGTTCGGCGAATAGCTGAGCGTGGTGTCGTGGCAGCCGTATTCGTTGTCGGTCTGCCAGGCGCCGACGGCGGGGTTCTTGCCGTAGCGGCCGGCGACCGCCTCGGTGATCCGCGCGCACTCGGCTCGATAGGTCTCGGACGAAAAGCAGTAGTGGCGGCGGGAGCCGAAACGCCTCGGCCGACCCTCGCGATCGACCGCCAGAATGTCAGGGTGAGCGTCGACCAGCCACTTGGGCGGGGTCGCCGTCGGCGTGCACATGACGATGGAAAGCCCGGCTGCGCCGAGCGTCTCCACCGCTTCGTCGAGCCAGGTCCAGTCGAACGCCCCCGGCTCGGGCTCGATGCGGCTCCAGGCAAACTCGCCGATGCGCACCCACGAGAGCCCTATCTCGGCCATACGCCGGGCGTCCTCGGCCCAGACCTCGCGCGGCCAGTGTTCCGGGTAGTAACAGACGCCGAGTTTCAAGCTTCACCCCTGAGCGCGCCGCGGCCGCGGCAGGCCGTGATGGGTTAAGCCGAAAGCGCCCGCGTGGCCAGATCGAGTGCGGTTTCGGCCGCGCGCAGGCTGTGCTGCTGCTTGGGCATCCGGTTCCAGGCGTCGAGGGCGGCGATCTTGTAGGCCTCGGCCAGCGTCGGGTAGTTGAAGGTGTTCTCGACGAAATAGTCGAGGCCGCCTTCGAGGTTCAGCACCGCCTGGCCGATGTGGATCAGCTCGGTCGCGCCCTCGCCGACGATGTGCACGCCCAGGAGCCGCCGGGTCTCCAGCGAGAAGATCATCTTCATGAAGCCCGAGTGCAGGCCCATGATGTGGCCGCGCGAGGTCTCGCGGAAGCGGGCGACGCCGCATTCGTAAGCGATGCCACGCTCGCGCACCTGCTCCTCGGTCATCCCGACCGTCGAGATCTCGGGCACCGAGTAGATGCCATAGGGGAAGAAGGCCGGCGGCGGCGGCGCGGGCTCGCCGAACGCGTGGCAGGCGGCGATCCGCCCCTGCTCCATCGAGGTCGACGCCAGGCTGGGAAACCCGATCACGTCGCCGGCGGCATAGATGTGCGACTCGGCGGTCTGGAACGTCTCCTTGTCGACGGCGACGCGGCCGCGCTCGTCGGCCTCCAGGCCGCAGGCGGCGAGGTTGAGCGTGTCGGTCGCCCCTTCGCGCCCCGCGGCGAACAGCACCATGTCGCCGCGCACCTGCCGCCCGTCCTCGAGCGCGACCACGGCGCGATGCGGCGCCTCAAGCATCACACTCTTGATCGTGGCCCCAAAGCGCAGGGTGACCCCACGGTCGCGCAGGTCGTGCACGAACTCGTCGGCGAGCTCGCGGTCGACGAAGCCCAGCAGGCTCGAGCTCGGCTCCAGCACGGTCACCTGGACGTCCAACGCCGAAAAGATGGTCGCGTATTCGATGCCGATGACGCTCGCGCCCACCACGACGAGGTGGCGAGGGATGCGGGCAAGGTCCAGGATCTCGTCGGAGTCGAGGATGGTCTCGCCGTCGAACGCCACGTGCGCCGGCCGGTAGGGGCGCGTTCCGACGGCGAGCACGAACCGATCGGCCGAGCGCCGCAAGATCGCGCCGTCCTCGCAGGCGATCTCGATCCGATGCGGGTCGATGAAGCGCGCCTCGCCGCGGACGGTCTCGACCTTGTTGCGGGCGAACTGGTGCTCGAGAATCTCGACTTCGTGGTCGAGGGTCATGTGAAGCCGCTTCTTCAGATCCCCGGCGGAGATGTTCTGCTTCACGCGGTAGGCGCGGCCGTAGAACCCGCGCTCGCGCCAGCCTGAGAGGTTGAGCACGGTCTCGCGCAGAGTCTTGGAGGGGATCGTGCCGGTGTGGACCGAAACGCCGCCGACGCGGCGGCCCTTTTCGACCACGAGCACGGATTTGCCGAGCTTCGCCGCCTGCACGCCGGCGCGTCGCCCCGCAGGACCGCTGCCGATCACGATGAGGTCATAGCGCTCGGCCGTGGCTGCGCCCGGCGTTCCAGATTCAGTCACGGGCTAAGGCGCTCCCCTCGAACAAACACCGGAGCGCTGCAAGCTAGGCCATTGAGGTTAAGCGATGATTTGCCTTGTTGATGGCGCCGGCGGCGGCGAAGTTTCCGCTTGGAAATTTCGCCCCAGCGATGAAGAACCTATCGCGAGGCCCTCCTTCCTGCGGATCCGCCCCGACGTCGATGACTACGCCTTCGCCTCGAGCCGACGCCGCCACGCGAGAATGGCGGGACCTCGTTGCCCCGGTCGCCCTGCTGCTCGTGCTTGCCGCCATGACCGCGTTCATGGCGCTCGACAACCTGGTGCTGACGCGCACGGAGCGAGGGTGGGTCAGCCACAGCCGTGACGTGATCGAGGCGACGCAGGGACTGTTCTCCTCGGCGGTGGAGGTGGAGTCGGCGCAACGCGCCTACGCCTTCAACGGCGACGCGGCCTTCCTGGAGCACTTCGACGCCGACGCCGCGGCGGTCGGGGTTGAAGGCGCCAGGCTGCGCGCCCTGGTCGCCGACAATCCACCTCAACGCGCCCGGGTCGCGCTCCTGATCGCCAGCCTTGACGCGCGGGTCGCCCTGTCGCGGCAGAGGGTTGCGCTCTACCGCGCTGGCCAGACCGCGCAAGCGCTCGCCGCGAACCCCGGCGAAGGCAAGGCGGCCATGGACCGCGCCAGGGCAGCCGTCGCCGAGATCATGCAGTCGGAGAACGGCCTGCTCGCCGCGCGCACTGCGCGGGCCAACGGCTACGAGTTCATCGGCTTCGTCGTCGCGCTGCTGGTCAGCGCGCTCGCCATTGTCGGCCTGGCGGCTCAGATGCTGCTGATGGCCCGGGCGAACCGGCAGCTGGCGCGCGCCGTCGGAGAGCGCGAAGCCGCAGAGTCGTCGCAGCGCGAGAGCGAGGCCGGCTACCGCGCCATCTTCGCCAACAGCGCCGACCTGCTCTCGGTCATCGACGTTTCCGCCGACGGCGGTTTCCGCATTGCCGAGCTCAACCCAGCCTACGAGCAGGCGACAGGCGTCAAGACTGACATGCTGCGAGGCGTCGAGGTGCGGTTCATGGCGCGAGAACCGGAGTCGACGCGCCTCGTCGAGCACTTGCAGCGCGTCGTGGCCGGGGGTGTTCCAGTCTTCACCCGCGACCCGGTCAACCTCTTAGGCGGACGGCGCATCTGGGAGTCGATCCTGGTTCCGGTCCGCAACGACGAAGGCCGCATCGACCGCATCGTCGCCTCCTCACGCGACGTCACCGAGCGGGAGGAAAGCCAGGCGCGGCTTCGGCGCGCGCAGCGGATGGAAGCCGTCGGCCACCTGACCGGCGGCGTCGCGCACGACTTCAACAACATCCTGCAGATCATCCGCGGCAACCTGGAGCTGGTGGCCAGCGCCGTCAGCGACCCGGAGGCGTCCGAGCGCATCAAGAATGCGTTGCACGGCGCCGACCGAGCCGCGGAGCTGACCCGTCAACTGCTCGCATTCGCGCGGCGCCAGCCGCTCGAGCCGCGCGTGGTCAACCTTGGCCGCCTGGTCGGCGACATGGCCGAGATGCTCCGCCGCACGCTGGGCGAGGCCATCGAGGTCGAGACCGTCATCGCTGGCGGCCTGTGGAACACCTTGGCCGACCCCGCGCAGGTGGAGAGCGCGGTGCTGAACTTGGCGCTCAACGCCCGCGATGCAATGCCCAAGGGCGGGCGCCTCACGATCGAGATCACCAACGCGGTCCTCGACCAGAGCTACGCCAACCATGAGCGGGTGGAACCCGGCCAGTATGTGATGCTGGCCGTCTCGGACACCGGCCAGGGCATGACGCCCGAGACGCTGGCGCGGGCGTTCGAGCCCTTTTTCACGACCAAGGGCGAGGAGCGTGGCACAGGCCTCGGGCTCTCCATGGTCTACGGCTTCGTCAAGCAGTCGAACGGCCACGTGCAGATCTACAGCGAGCCCGGCGAAGGCACGACGGTGAAGATCTACCTCCCGCGCTCGGGCCAGTCGCAGACGGCGGCGCCCCAGGTCTCGAGCGGCGCGCTCACCGGGCTCCGCGAGGTCGTGCTTGTGGTCGAGGACGACGATCTGGTGCGCGCCTCGACCGTCGGGATGCTGCGGGAGCTCGGCTACACCTGCATCCACGCCTCCGACGGCGCCGCGGCGCTGGACAAGCTTCGCGCCGGCGCCAAGGTCGATCTTCTGTTCACGGACGTTGTCATGCCCGGCCCCGTGAAGAGCCGTGACCTGGCCCGGGAGGCGCAGGCCCTGCATCCGGGTCTGCCGGTGCTGTTCACCTCCGGCTACAGCGAGAACGCCATCGTGCACCAGGGGCGGCTGGACGAGGGCGTGCAACTGCTCTCCAAACCGTTCTCGCGCGAGGATCTGGCGCGCAAGATCCGCTCCCTGTTGCAGAAGGCGCAGCGCGTCGTACTCGTCGTCGAGGACGACGCGCTGGTGCGCATGGCGGCGGTGGACATGATCGAGAGCCTGGGCTTCGGCGCCGCGCAGGCCGGCGACGCCGAGGAAGCGCTCGCCATCCTGAATGCGAGCGAACAGATCGACATCCTGTTCACCGACATCGGCCTGCCGGGGGTGCGGGGGCCGGAGCTGGCCGCCAAGGCGCGGGCGCTGCGGCCGGGACTGAAGGTCGTGTTCGCCTCGGGCTACGGCGAGACCGAGGAGGCGCAAGGCGTCGCCGGCGCCCGCCACCTCGACAAGCCCTACCAGCAGTCCCAGCTCGCCGAGGTGCTCGACGTCGCGCTGGCCTCAGTCAGTGCCCGCTGAGCGGCAGGCCGACGCCGTCGGGCGGCGCCTCCGCACCGGCATTCAGGGGCCGCTGCATCATCGCCACGTCGACCCAACGGCCGTGCTTGAAGCCGATCGCCTGGAAGACGCCGACGGTCGTAAACCCCATGGCTCGATGCAGGCCGATCGAACGGGCGTTCTCGCTGTCGCCGATCATCGCCACCATTTGCCGAAGCCCGAGGCCCTGGCAGGCCTCGATCACCGCCCCGAGCAAGCCCTTGCCGATGCCTTGGCCGAGCCGGTCCGGGCCGATGTAGACGCTGTCCTCGACCGTGTAGCGGTACGAAGCGCGCGGCCGAAACGGGCTGCCATAAGCGAAACCGGCCACGGCGCCGCTGGTCTCGGCGACCAGATAGGGCAGTCCCAGCGCCTGCACCGCCGCGACCCGGCCGGCCATGTCCTCCGCAGACGGTGGATCGGTTTCGAAGGTGCCGAACCCGTTCGCCACGTGGTGGCCGTAGATGGCGGCGAGCGCCACAGCGTCGCCGGCTTCAGCAGTCCTGATCTTCACCCACGGGTCTCCCAGCCGCGGTCGATGGCCCAGATGGCGAAGGCGTAGTCGAGGGCGATCTCCTTCAGGAAGTCGAACCGACCTGACGCGCCGCCATGGCCCGCATCCATGTTGATCTTGAGCAGAATCGGCGCATCGCCTGTCGTCGCTTCGCGCAGCCGGGCCACCCACTTGGCCGGCTCCCAGTAGGTGACGCGCGGATCGGAGAGGCCGCCGGTCGCGAGGATGGCCGGATAGACCCTAGGCCCGACGTTGTCATAGGGGCTGTAGCTGGCGATCAGGTCGTAGGCGGCCGGATCCTCGAGCGGATTGCCCCATTCGGGCCACTCGGGCGGAGTCAGCGGCAGGCTGGCGTCGCTGATGGTGTTGAGCACGTCAACGAACGGCACCGCGCCGATGATCCCCGCCCAGAGCTCGGGCCGCATATTGGCGACCGCGCCCATCAGCATCCCGCCAGCCGAACCGCCATAGGCGACGATGCGGCCGGCCCGCGCGAAGCCATGGGCGATGAGGTGCTCGGCGCCGGCGATGAAGTCGGTGAAGGTGTTGACCTTCGTGCGCCCCCGGCCATCGAGGAACCAGCCCCAGCCCTTCTCCGAGCCGCCGCGGACATGGACCGTGGCCCAGATCCAGCCGCGGTCGACCAGCGAAAGGTTGCGGATGGAGAAGTTGGGCTCCATCGATATGCCGTATGCCCCGTAGCCATAGAGCAGCAACGGCGCAGAGCCGTCCATCGGTGTTCCGGCGCGGATCAGGACCGTGATCGGGACCTCGACCCCGTCGGCCGCTGTCGCCACCAGTCTGTGAGTGACGTAGGCGGACGGGTCGTGGCCGGAGGGAACCTCCTGCGTTTTGCGCAGCGTCCGCGTACGGGTTGCCATGTCGTAGTCGAACCACTGCCTCGGCGTGGTCGGCGACTCATAGACGAAGCGCAGTGTCGCCGTGTTGTACTCGTATCCGCCGGCGAGGTTCAGCGCATACGCTTCCTCGTCGAAGGCGATGGCGTGTTCGGCCCCGCTGGCGCGCTCGGTGATCACGATGCGGTTCAGCGCATTCTCGCGCACGAGGCTCACGAACCAGTCATGCGCGACGCCGATGCCGACGATGTACCGCCCCGGCCGGTGCGGGACCCACTCGCGCCAGTTTGCCCGCCCGGGCGCGTCCGGCGGCGCCCGCATCACCTTGAAGTCGATCGCGCCGTCTGCGTTCGTGTGGATCAGCAGCGTCCCGTCCCACGCCTCGACCGCATAGCGCAGCCCGACCGTGCGCGGCTCGACCAGTTGCGGTTCGGCGGTAGGGTCAGCGGCGGGGATGAGCCGCACCTCGGAGGTCTCGTGGTCGCCGGCGCCGATCGTGATGTAGGCGTCGGAGTGGGTTCGCCCCACCGACAGGAAGAAGCCGTCGTCAGGCTCGTCGTAAACCAGGACATCGTCGGCGGCCGCGCCGCGCGCCGGACGCCGATAGACCTTGGCCGGCCTCCCGTTTTCGTCGCGCCAGATCCAGAACAGCCAGGCGGAGTCGGGCGAGAAGGTGAACGCGCCAGTGGCGCTCTCGATCGGATCGGGCAGCACCTGGCCCGTGGCCAGGTCCTTCACATGGACGCGGTAGACCTCCGACCCTTGCTCGTCGACGGCATAGGCGAAGAGCGCATGGTCCGGGCTGTGCTCGGTCGCGCCGACGTGGAAATAGGCCTTGCCCCTCGACAGCGCCTCTTCGTCCAGCAGGATGGTCTCGGCGCCCCCGTCACGCGGCGTGCGCGCATGGATCGGGTGCTGGGCGCCCTTCTCGCAACGCCAGTAGTAGGCGAACGGCCCGTGCGGGGCCGGCACGGAGGCGTCATCCTCCTTGATGCGGCCCTTCATCTCGGCGAACAGCACCTCCTGCAGGGCTTCGGTCGAGGCCAGCATGGCGGCGGTGTAGGCGTTCTCGGCCTGAAGGTGCGCCTTCACATCGGCGCGGATCAGCTGCGGGTCGCGCAGCACCGCCTGCCAGTTGTCGTCCTTCATCCAGGCGTAGTCGTCGACCCGCACCCGGTTGAACTGGACGATGGTCCTAGGCTCTTTGCGGGCGCTGGGCGGCGTGGGTTTCGTCATGCGAGCCGGCTTATCAGGGTGGGCCTCAGGCCGCCAACCTCTGCCGGATGTGGTCGCCGACGCGCATGGCGTTGGCGACGATCGTCAGCGTCGGGTTCACCGCCGCTGAGGAGACGAAGAAGCCCGAGTCGACCACGTAGAGATTGTCCAGCTCGTGCGCCTTGCAGGATGGGTCGAGCACGGAGCTTTTCGGGTCGGTCCCGAACCGGGTCGTGCCGACCTGGTGCGCGGTCCCGTACAGGGGCAGGAGCGAATCGAGCTCCATGCGATGCTGCGAGAGCGGGTGCGCATGGTCGACGAAGCCCGCGAGCGAGTCATGCAGCCGCTGCACCAGCCGCTCGTGGCCGTCGAGGTTGTTGTGCATGTATTCGAGGATGATGTGGCCGTCCGGCCCGAGCCGCACGCGATTGTCGGGCAGCGGCAGGTCCTCGGAGATCACCAGGAAGCTCAACAGCCGGTGCGCCATCGCGTTCATGAAGATGTCGGGCATGAGCGCCGGCGGCAGCCAGTCGGAGACCTGACCCTCGAGCGTCTTGCCGGTCATGTATTCCAGGAGCTGGATGTGCCCCATCGGGTAGTCGAAGCCGCCGTTGGGATCGCCCCAGTAGAAGTCGTTCACGGCCAGCGTCTTGGGGAAGGTGGTATCGACCGGAGCGGCCGTCAGCGAGACCATGGCGGTCAGCGTGTGGAACGCGTAGTTGCGCCCGACCTGATCGGAGCCATTGGCGAGCCCGCTCGGGTGCTGGGCGTTGGCGGAGCCCAGCAGGATGACGGCGGTGTTCACCGCGCCGGCGGCCAGCACGACGATGTCGCCGCTCCAGCGCTCCTCGCCCTCGGCCGTCTCGCACACGACGTCGGTGACGCTGCGACCCAAACCGTCCGTCTCCAGACGAACAACCTTGCGCCCGGTCAGCAGCGTGACGTTCGGCGCGGCCATGAGCGGCTCGATCGCGCGCGTTCGCGCATCGCACTTTGCCTTCAGCAGGCAGGGATAGCCGCCGCAGGTCTTGCAGCGGATGCAAGGGCTGGTCACCGGGCGGCCCTCGTCGAAGTCCACGCCGAGCGGCAGGGAGAACGGTCGCCAGCCCTGCGCCTCGAAGTGGCTCTTCAGCCGCTCGATGCCGGGGTCGTGGTGGATCGCCGGATAGGCGTAAGGCGGCTCGTCGCCGTGCTCGGTCGGGTCGACCCCGCGGGCGCCGTGTACGCGCCACAGCGTCTCGGCCTCGGCGTAATAGGGCGCGAGGTCGTCGAGCGAGATCGGCCAGGCCGGCGAGACGCCCCCGGCGTGCCTGGTCTCCTGGAAGTCACGGTCGCGAAAGCGCATCAGCGCCGCGCCGTAGAAGGTGGTGTTACCGCCGACCCAGTAGTGGGTGTTCGGAACAAACGGCTTGCCGCGACGGTCGTACCACTGTTCCTTGGTGCGGTAGCGCTTGTCGAGGAAGACCGCCTTTGAGTCCCAGTTCTCGGCTTCCCGCGGCACGTGCTCGCCCCGCTCGAGGATGAGAATGGTCTTGCCGGTCGGCGCCAGCCGCTGCGCAAGCGTGCCGCCGCCGGCGCCCGAACCGACGATCAGGATGTCGAAATGAGCGCTGGTCATGCCGTCGTTTCGTCCTCGAGGTGATACTTGGCCGAGCCGGCGGCGAGGATCGCTCGCACCAGCGGCTCAGGCAGGGTCTGCATGAGCGCGGCGGCCAGCTTGTTGCGCCAGCCGGGCACGACGACCAGCCGGCCGGCTTCGTTCGCACGGATGGCGGTTTCAACGACCGATTCGGCGCTCTGCGTGAAGCGCCATCGGTCTCCAGCCATGACGGTTTCGGTCCCGGCGACCTGGCTGAACTCGCTGTCGGTTGCGCCGGGGCAGACGGCGGTCACCTTGATGCCCTTCTTGGCGTACTCGGCGTCGAGGGCCTGGCTGAACTTGAGCAGCAGGCTCTTCACGCCAGGATAGAGGCTGTGGCCCGCGACGCCGGGGGAGAAGGCGGCGAGCGAGCTTATGTTCACAATCGCGCCTCGCCCGCGCTCGACCATGCCCGGGATCACGGCGCGAGCGAGCGCGCAGGGCGTCACGACCATGGTCATGAGGAGGTCGCGCTGCCGGGCCCATGGCACGCCGGCGAAGCTCTGGGCGATGCCGAAGCCGGCGTTGTTGACCAGCACATCGACGTGGCGGCCATGCGCCGCAAGTGCGGCCATCACTGGCTCGTGCGCCTCGAATCGGGCGAGGTCGGCGCCGATCGCGATCGCTTCGACGCCATGGCTCGCCTGCAGCTCCGCCGCGAGCGCCTCGAGTCGGTCGATGCGCCGGGCGACCAGCGCGACATCGAGGCCGCGCGCGCCGTAGGCGCGGGCAAACGCCGCTCCCAGCCCGGACGAAGCGCCTGTAATCAGGGCCAAATCGCGGCCGCGGCTGCGTCCCTTCGTCCCAGTCGACGCACGCTCCGGCATGGATGAAGATCGCCTCAAGCTGGTTTGATGCGTCGCAGCTTGTGTGTCGGGCCGACGCGCGTCAAATGAGTCTCTGTTCAAGCGTTCGGGGGCTGAAGCGTATGGTCCTGGATTTCTCCGCCCAGCTTATGCAGGCCACCGTGCAGGTGGAGCAGCAGCTGCCGAACGGCACGCACATCATCGGCACCGGCTTTCTGATCGACGACCCGACGCCGGATGGCAAGCCGCGAACCGTGCTGGTCACCGCCAACCACGTCTTCAACCGCATGACTGGGGCCCAAGCCCATATCGGCTATCGCGTCCAGGGAGCGGACGGCGCGTGGCGGTTCGACCCCAAGCCAGTCGTTATCCGCTCGGCGGCGACCGAGCTTTGGGCGCACCTTGCCAACCGCGACGTGGCGGCGATCGTGGTCAAGGCGCCGCCGGCGTTCGCGCATGCGGCGATTCCGCTGGCCTGGCTGGCCGGCGGCGACACCTTCGCGAAGTACGACATCGGCCCGGGCGACGAGATGATGGTGCTGGGCTATCCGCAAGGGCTCTCGGCCGACGCCGCCGGCTTTCCTATCCTCCGCTCGGGCCGCGTCGCGTCGATGGTCGCGCCGCCGAGCGCCGCGGCGCCCAGCTTCCTGCTCGACTTCCGCGTCTTCCCGGGCAACTCGGGCGGGCCGGTGTTCATGTCGGACGCCAACCGCCGCGTGCCCGGCGAGGACGCGCCCAAGGATGCCGAGTTCATCACCGGCATGCTGACCCAGCAGGTCGAGCTGAACAACGAACGGCTGGAGATCGGGATCGTTACCGACGCCGCCTTTATCCGCGACACGATCGCGCTGCTCGATGGGCCGAAGACCGCGCCGCCTGTTGCGGCTGACCCTGAGCCACCCGTCCATCCGCTGCCGGCGGCCGCGCAAGACGCCGCAGCCGTCAGCGCCGCCCAAGTCGGCCAGGCCGTCGCCGACTGATCCCGGCGCAGCCGCTTCATCGCCGCAACGGGACTTGCCGAACCTGGGCGGCGCGGCCCTATAGTCGGACTCTGACAACGACAGCCGCTGGCGAAGCCCCACGCGACGGCCAGTGCGAAGGAGCAGGCGATGAGCGACGGCGCGGTCGATCTCCGGCACGAGGCGCGGGGGAAGATCTATGCGACCCCGATCGAGGCGCTGAACCCGGCGCAACCGGACCTCTACCACCACGACACCATCTGGCCGCTGTTCGATCGGCTGCGCGCCGAGGACCCTGTGCACCAGACCAAGGGCAGTGACTACGGCGATTTCTGGTCGATCACCCGCTACAACGACATCATGGCGGTGGACACCAATCACCAGGTGTTCTCGTCTGAAGGCGGGATCACGTTGCGCAGCCTCGAAGCCGAGGCGGAGACGCTGAAGCGTCCGCAGCGGCCGAGCTTCATCGCCATGGACCCGCCCAAGCACGACGTGCAGCGCAAGACCGTGAGCCCGGTCGTCGCGCCCGCCAACCTGCAGCAGCTGGGACCGATCATCCGCGAACGCGCCGGCGCCATCCTGGACGGGCTTCCGATCGGCGAAGCGTTCGACTGGGTCGACCTGGTGTCCAAGGAGCTCACGGCCATGACGCTGGCCACGCTCTTCGACTTCCCGTTCGAGGAGCGGCGCAACCTCACCTACTGGTCGGACGTCATGACCAAGACGCCGGGCTTCGGCCCGGTGACCAGCTGGGAGCAGCGCTTCGAAGAGACGAGCAAGTGCTTCGCCTACTTCCAGGACCTGTGGGACGAGCGCGCCAAGGCGCCGCCCAGGTTCGACCTGGTCTCCATGCTGGCGCACGGCGAGGCCACCAAGGACATGGACCGCTGGGAGTACTACGGGAACCTGGCGCTCCTGATCATCGGCGGCAACGACACCACCCGGAACACCATCTCCGGCTCGATCTTTGCACTGAACAAATTTCCTGAACAGTACGACAAGCTGCGCGCCAACCCGGCTCTGATCGCCTCGATGGTGTCTGAGACCATCCGCTGGCAGACGCCGCTCTCGCACATGCGGCGGACCGCGACCCAGGACTTCGGGTTCCAGGGCAAACAGATCAAGGCCGGCGACCTGGTGGTCATGTGGTACCTGTCGGGCAACCGCGACGACACGGTGATCGAGGACCCCTACAACTACATCATCGACCGCGAGCGGCCGCGGCAGCACATCTCATTCGGCTTCGGCATCCACCGTTGCGTCGGCAACCGGCTGGCCGAGCTGCAGCTGACCATCATCTGGGAAGAGATCATGAAGCGCTTCCCGACCGTCGAGCTCGTCGCCGAGCCCACCCGCACCCACTCGATCTTCGTGCACGGCTACGAGTCCATGCCCGTCGTCATCCCCCGCCGGAACTAGGCTCGCCCGCGCGAGCGGGAGCTCAGCTCTTGGACCGCCAAGGACGCCAAGTTCGCCAAAGGGGTCAGCCTCGGCGCATAAGCTTGCAGCCTTGGCGTCCTTGGCGGTCGAACCCGGCGACGTAGCGACCACACCGTCCATGATCACCGTCCATCTGATCCTGAACGCCCATATCGATCCGGCCTGGCTTTGGCCGGCGGGGGCGGGGATGGACGAGGTGGTCGCGACCTGTCGCTCGGCCTGCGACCGGCTGGATGCGCACCCGGACATCGTCTTCGCCCGCGGCGGGGCCTGGGCCTACGACGTGGTCGAGCGCACCGATCCCAGCCTGTTCGCGCGCATCCGCGAGCACGTGGCGGCCGGGCGCTGGGAAGTCGTTGGCGGCTGGTGGGTGCAGCCTGACTGCAACCTGCCGACGCTGCTGGGCATGCAGCGGCAGATCGACGCCGGTCGCGCCTACTTCGAGAGCCGCTTCGGCCGCTTCCCGAGGGTCGCTTACAACGTCGATAGCTTTGGCCACGCCGCGGCGCTGCCGGAGCTCATGCGTCGGAACGGCCAGGATCGC
Organism: Caulobacteraceae bacterium; assembly: GCA_035604135.1. Taxonomy (GTDB): domain Bacteria; phylum Pseudomonadota; class Alphaproteobacteria; order Caulobacterales; family Caulobacteraceae; genus Poindextera. Next base: position 98,196 of record DATNJB010000063.1, read on the forward strand.
TACGTGATGATGCGGCCGCAGGAGCACGAGAAAGTGCTGCCGTCACGCCTGTTCCGCTGGCGCGGCCGCGCGGGCGCCGAGGCGGTCACCACCTTCCGCATCGCCCACGCCTACGCGACGCGCGAGATGAGCGTCGAGCATATCGAGGCGGCGCTCGAAGGCCTGCCGGAAGGCTGCAGCCACACCATGGCGTTCGTCGGCGTCGGCGACCACGGCGGCGGGCCGACCGAGCGGCAGATCGCCTGGTGCAGAGAGCACGCCGAGGCAATCCCGGGCTGCCGGCTGGGGTTCTCCTCGCCATCCCGCTTCTTCGACGCGATCGAGCAGGAGGGCGCCAATTTGCCGGAAGTCACCGGCGAACTGCAGCACCATGCGGTCGGCTGCTATTCCGTGCTGCGCGCGATCAAGTGCGGCATGCGTCAGGCGGAGGAGGCGCTCGGCCAGGCCGAGATCGTCGCCGAGGCCGATCCGGCCCCGGACGCGCACACGCCCGAGCGGCTGGCCGAGGCTTGGCGCGCCATCGCCTTCAACGCCTTCCACGACATCCTGGGCGGGACTTGCGTGCCCTCGGCCACCGCCCAAGCGAGCGCCGAGCAGGCGATCCAGTTCGGCCTCCGCCGCATGGCCGCGCAGCTGCCGGGCGACGAGCGGCAGCGGATCGTGTTGTTCAATGCATCCGATGCTGCTTTCGACGGTTTTGCGGAGCTCGCGCCGTGGACGGAGGGCCGTTGGCGGCGGCATTGGCGCTTCATCGACGAGCGCGGCGCGGTCGTCCCGCACCAGCCGATCGCGCAGGAGGCGGCGACGGCCTTTCCGCGGCGCGTGCTCATGCGGCTCGCCGTTGCGCCGCGCAGCCTGAAGGTCCTCCGCCTCGAGCGCGGGGGCGACGACGCCGACGAGGCGGCCAGCCAACCTCGCCAGAGGCGGGATGCGGGGCGCGCCATCGAGAACCTGAGCCTCGGCCAAGGGGCTATCGACTTCACGCCGGACGCTAGCTTCAAGCTCGGCGGGCTGACCGTCGCGCCCCGCCTGGAGCTGTACGACGACCCCACCGACACCTGGTCGCACGGCGTCGATCGCCTGGGCGAGAATCGCATCGCCGTGGCGGCATGGGAGCCGCCGGCCCCGATCGACAACGGCCCGCTGATGCGCTCGGGGCTGCAGCACGGCGCGATCGGCGATAGCACGCTCGTCGCCGAGTGGCGCCTTTATGCCGATGAGCCCGTGGTCGAGCTCAGGCTCGCCGTTCACTGGCGGGCGCGCCACCAGCTGCTCAAGCTCGTGCTGCCGCTCGCCCTGGCCGAGCGCATCGACGGCGTCATGGGCGAGCCCGTGACGCGTGCGCTCGACGGCCGCGAGCGGCCGCTTCAAGACTTTGCCTGGTTTCGCTCGAGCGCCGGCCGCGCTTTCGGCGTGGTCTGCCCGGACGTTTTTAGCCTGGATGCGGACGATGGCGGCGCTCGACTGACCCTGCTCCGCAGTCCGCTCGAGGCGCATCACGACCCCGCCCCCGCCGACGCCTTTCCGCGCGCCGACGCGGCAGACCAGGGCGTGCATCACTTCCGCTTGCAGTTCGCCAGCTTCGACGCCCTCTCGCCCGCCTGGCTCAAAGCCCACGCCGGCATTACCCACCGCCCGCTCATCGCCTGCGACTGGAGCAAGGGGATGGTCGCCCGCAACGAGACCTGAGGCAGGCTCAGTGCGAGATGAATACCGGCACGGGCGCGCGCGTAAGGACCATGGGCGTTGTCCCGCCGAGCAGGAAATCGATCCAACTGGGCCGTCCGTAGCCGCCCATGACCAGGAGGTCGAAGCCGTGCATGTGCTGGACGAGCTCGGCGCCGTGGGACTGGCGCGTGTGGACCTGCGGGTTGATCTCGACCGCCAGCCCGTAGCGCCGCAGGTGGTCGGCCAGGTCGGAGGGGAAAACGTCGGGGTCTTCCGCCAGCGCCAGAATCTCGACCCGAGCGTTGGAGCCAACCAGGATGGGCAGGGCATCGTGCACGGCGCGCGTCGCCTGGGCGCTGCCGTCCCAGCCGATCAGCACCCTGTCCAGCCGCGCGTCTTCCCGTTGGATGGCGTCGGGCGTCACGACGACCGGCCGCCCGCCCTGCAAGACCACCTCCTCGGCCAGAAACAGCGGATGACGGTGCGCCGAGCCCTCGGCTTCGTACTGGCCGAGGATCACGAGATCGGCGTTGATGGCTGCGTTGCACAGACAGGCGCTCATGGGGCCCTCCTGTATCCGCCAATCCGTGGGGGTCGTCCGGCCGTTGCTCAACTCGGCGAACAGCGCCTCTGAGCCGATTGCACCTTGCCGTTGGAACCGCTCCAGGTTCTCGGTCGCACGCTCGATCGCGTGCGGCTTGTAGTAGGGCGGCACGTCCAGCGGCGGGATGACGTGGACGCCGGTCAGGCGCGCGCCGTGGCGGTCGGCCAGGTCCAGGGCGAACGCGGTCCGCTCTCGGCCGGCCTCGGTCGAATCCACGTGAACCACGATGTCGGCCAGCATCCAGGCCTCCCACGGTCGGCGCGACACGATCGCCTGCGGCGATAGGCGCGTCATTGACGCCACGCAATCCCGCACACACTCAGCTCGGGATGAACATCGCCAGCGCCGCGACCCCCATTACGGCCGTCCCGAGCCACCCAAGGACGATAAGGGTCCGCGTCGCCGTGAACTCGCCCATCACCGACTTTTTGGAAGCCAGGATGATGATCACCGCCATCAGTGGCACGGCCACCACGCCGTTGATCACCGCGCTCCAGAACAGCGCCTTTATCGGGTCGATCGGAGAAAACTGGATGACGAGGGCGAGAAGCACGCTGACGGCGATCACGGCGTAGAACCCGCGCGCGTCCTGTACCCGGCGCTCGAGACCCTCGCTCCAGCCCATCGCTTCGGAAAGCGCATAGGCGCCGGATCCGGCCAGCACCGGCACGCCGATCAGCCCGACGCCGAGAAGGCCGATCGTGAACAGCAGGAAGGCGAAGGGCCCAGCCAGCGGCTTGAGCGCGGACGCGGCCTGCGCGGCCGTCTGGATGTCTTTGATCCCCGCCACGTGCAGGGTGACGGCCGTGGCCAGGATGATGAAGAAGGCGGTTACGTCGGAATAGAACATGCCGCTCCAGGTGTCCCAGCGGATGCGACGCAGCTCGGGGACGGCCGAGGCCTTGTCCCGCTTGAGCGCGCGCTCGCGGTTTGCGTGCATGTCCTCAACCTCCTCGGAGGCCTGCCAGAAGAACAGATAGGGGCTGATGGTGGTCCCGAAGATGCCGACCACCACCGTGGCGGCCCCGGCGTTCAGAGCGAACTTGGGCCACACCGTGCGCAGCGCGACCTCGCCCCAGGGCACGTGCACGGTAAAGAGCACCGCGGCGTAGGCGAGCAGCGAGAGCGTCAGCCATTTCAGGTAGGCGACGTAGCGGTGATAGGGGACGAACAGCTGCAGGCCCAGGCTCAGGAGCACGAATCCAAGGGTCATCAGGTGGCGGTCGATGCGGGTGACCAGCTCGCCCGCCTCGCCCATGGCGGCCAGGTCGGCGGCGATGTTCAGCGTGTTGGCGACGAGCAGGAGCAGAACGACGGCACGGACCACGATGGGCGGAAACGCCGCCTTCATGTTGGCGGCGAGGCCCCTGCCTGTGACACGACCAATGCGGGCGCAGATTGACTGGATCGCCGCCATCAGCGGAAAACAAAGCGGCATCGTCCAGAGCATGTTGAGGCCGAACTGGGCCCCGGCCTGGGAATAGGTGGCGATGCCGCTGGGGTCGTCGTCGGCGACGCCGGTGATCAGACCCGGCCCGACCCTGGCGAGCGGGTGCTCCTTCACACGCTCCCAGAAGACCTGCAGCCGGGTCGGTTTGCGGCGAGGCGCGCCCGAAGGGGAGCCCTCGCCTCCGGCGGCGATATTCTTCAACACTGGGCTCCTCGAACCTTCGTCCCCGTAAACCTTGTCCCGCGCGAAGGCGACAAGGCCATAATGCCGATCAAGCCGCGAGGAAGCGGCGCAGGACCACCTCGGCCGCATCCGGCTCGTCGCGATGCACGCCATGACCAGCACTTTCGAACACGATACGTTCCGCCACGCCGTCAGGAAGCGCCGCGGTGATCGCCTCGCTGCAGGCGACCGGCGTGATGGGGTCTTCGCCGCCGGCCAGGATGAGCGTTGGGCAGGCGACGGCGGGCAAGCCCCTGGTCAGGTCCATCGTGCGCATCTCGCCCAGGATGAAGCGCGACATGACCTCGGTCCTCAGGATCGCGCGGCGGCGGGCCGCCGCCTCGGCAGGGTTGGGCTTCGGATTGTAGAGCGGCATGCAGACGCTCATGTATTCCTCGGTCACGCCCGGCTCGGGCGCGGTCCAGAACCGCTCGGCGATGTCACACGCCTTTGGTCCGCCCTTCGCCTCCATCATCCGGTAGGTGACGTCGAGCATCAGCGACGCGGCCGTCGACGACAGGATCAGCTTGGCGGGATGTTCGGGATGGCGGCTCGCGTAGGACATGGCGACCATGCCGCCGAACGAGTTGCCGTAGACGACCGGCTTTTCGATTCCGAGCGCCTCGCAGATCGCCTTGAGGTCGTCGCCCCACTGATCGAGCCGCCAGGTGTCCGGCTCCCCGGTCGAGCGGCCGTTGCCGCGGTGGTCGATGTAGAGGACCTGATGGGTGTCGGCGAAGCGGTCGAAGTAGGGCCGAAGCGTCGAGTGATCGAACCCAGGGCCGCCGTGCATGATGATCAGCGTCGGGCGCTCGGCCATCCGCTCGCCGTCGATCGCGAGCTTCGAGCCGACAACGTCGAAGAAGATGCGGGCCGTACCGATATCGACGAACAAATCGAGCCTCCGATGCCACCACTCAGATCCTCCACCGTAGGGGAGGGGGACCGCACGCAGTGCGGTGGAGGGGGAACGATGCCGGCCGCGCCCGCGTCAGGACGGACCTAGGTCATGCTTGCAGGCCGGCCGCGCGAGCGGCGGACCCCCTCCACCATGCTTCGCATGGTCCCCCTCCCCCGACGGGGAGGATCTAGTTAGTCCTTCAGAGCCTCGCGAGGAACTCGCCAACAGCGGCGGTGAACTCGTCCGGGCGATCGAGGTTGACCGGATGGCCGCCGTCGAGGTCGACGACGCGCAACCCCGGGATGGTCTTGGCGGCGTGGTCGCGCAGCGGCTGGAAGCGCCGCTCGCGCCGGCCGTTGACCAGGAGGGTAGGCGTCGTGATCTCGGCCAGGCGCGGGGTCACGCACAGGCCGGGCGAGGTCCAGCGCAGCCCGTTGGCGACGCCGGCAAGCGAGATCAGCGCGGCGTCGGCGATCAGCTCGTCCTCGACGTCGGGCGGCAGGCGGCCGGTGCGCTTGGGGTAGAAGGCCATCGCCTCCAGCGCCGGGCGGCCGCGCGCCTCGAACGCGGCCATCCGCTGCAGCCGGATCTCCTCACTGACGGGCGGGTCGCCGGGCGAGAGCGCCGAGTTGGAGTTGGTGAACACCTGGGCGAAGAGCCGCTCCGGCCGCTCCAGCGCATAGCGCATCGTAAGCCCCGCCCCGAACGACTGGCCACAGACCGTCCAGCGCTCGGCGCCGAGCTGGACGCGCAACGCCTCGAAGCGGTCGATGTAGGCCTCGACGGTGTAGGCGGCCGGGTCGGTCGGGCTCTGCGAGCGGCCATGCCCCAGCACTTCGACCACCACCGGCGTCGAAAAGCGGCTGAGCGCCGCAAGGTTCGGCCGCCACTGCGCGCGGCTGGAGCAGAGTCCGTGCACGAGCAGAAGGGGGGGACCCCTGCCCTCGAACACCTCGACGTGCATCATGGCCGGACGCGCGGCCCCGCTGGGCTCAGCGCTGCACGAGCTGGGTGAGAACGCCGCCGGTTTCGGCCGGGTGCACGAAGACCTGGCCGCGGATCGGCTGGCCGGGGCCGGGATCGCCGACCAGGCGCACGCCCTTCTCCCGCAGCTCGGCCACCGCCTTTTCCAGGTCGTCCACCTTCATCGCGACCAGGTGCACGCCTTCGCCGCGCGAGGCGAGCCTTTGCGCGATCGGCCCCTCGTCGCCGAGGTTCGACACCAGCTCGACGTAGGAGTCCGCAAAGCGGAAGAAAGCCATTTTCATGCCCGCCTGGGCGGCCTCGCTGCGGTCGGAGACCTTGGTCCCGTAGATGGCCTCGTAGCGGCCGACCGCCGCGTCCAGGTCCTTCACCGCCACCACGACGTGATCGACGCCCTTGAACATCGCGCCACTCCCTTGAGCTGTTTCCTCGTCAAATCAGAGCTATCAGCGGGGGCGCCTCGCGCATAGTCTTCGCGGCAAGAAGAGGAGCGCCATGACCTACGCCCCAGCCACCCGCGCCTACTACGACGCCGACAGCCACATCATGGAGCTGCCCGACTTCCTGAAGGCCTACGCCGATCCCGACCTGCGCGAAGCCATCCCCGAGGTGAGCTACGCCGCCTCGCTGGTCACCGACGAGGAGGTGGCGGTGATCGTGGGCCAGGGCAACCGGCACACGGCCGAGCACGTCGCCGCGCAGGTCGCGCTTGGCGACAAGCTGATCGAGTCCTCGAAGGAGATCCAGGCGCTGGGCGCCTTCAACGCCAAGGACCGCGCGACCGCGCTCGACCTGCTGGGCTTCAAGAAGCAGCTGGTGTTCGCGACCCACAGCGTCGCCATGCCGTTCTCGCCGAGCAGCAAGATCGAGCCCAGGCTGCGCTATGGCGCCGCCCGCGCCCACAACCGGCACATGGCCGACTTCTGCGCCGAGGACGATCGGCTGATGGGCGTGGCCATCGTCCCGCTGGACGATGCCGAGCACGCCATGGCCGAGCTCGACTTCGTGCTTGGCGCGAAGCTCAAGGCGGTCTGGGTCCCGCACCGGCCGAGCGGCGACCGCTCGCCGGGCCATGTCGATCTCGACCCCTTCTGGGCGAGGCTGGCCGAGAGCGGGACGCCGTTCGTGCTGCACGTGGGCGGCGCGCCGCTGCAGCTCGCCAAGGCCTGGATGAACAACGGCCGGCCGCCGACCAAGGACTGGATGGGCGGCGGCGAGAACCTGCGCACCAAGGACATCGCCCTCCTGCACGAGGGCCCGGAAGCCTTTCTCACCATGATGGTGCTGGACGGCGTCTTCGAGCGGCATCCGCGCCTGCGCGGGGCCAGCGTCGAGCTCGGCGCCGGCTGGGTCCCCGAGCTGCTCCGGCGGCTGGACTGGGTGGTGAAGATCTGGAGCCGAACGGACGCGAACCTGCAGGCGATGCAGCGCCGGCCATCGGAGCAGCTGACCGCGCAGCTCGCCTTCACCCCCTTCGTGTTCGAGGAGGTCGGCGCGCTGATCGACCAGTCGAACCCCGACCTCTACCTGTTCTCGACCGACTATCCGCACGTCGAGGGCGGCAGGAACCCGCTCGGCCGCTTCGAAGCCTCGCTCGGCGAGCGTAGCGAGAGCGTGCGCGACAAGTTCTACGCCGAGAACTTCCTGCGCATCTTCCCGCAAGCGCGGGTCCACGCGCCTTTGCCGGCAGCCGCCACCGCCTGAGCGTGGCCGAGCCCAAGACCCTGAACGGGATGGGATCAACCACCCAAGCGACCGCGCGCGCCGCCGCGGCGGCGAGATCGCCGGCGTGCTCAGGTAGGCGCGCCGTAGTTGATCGCGTCGCCCGACCTGCAACGGCTGGCCGGGCCCGCTCGCGGATCGATCGCGGGTAAGGGTGACGCGACCCCACCTCCGAAGGCGTGCTGCTCCGCCCTCGGCCGGCCGAGCATCCGACGGCCCCCGGCTAGCCGGCCCCCGCGTTGATCTCGCTGCCGGCGAGCGCGGTCTGCAGCTCGCCGCTGACCTTGGCGATCGCAGGGTGCTTTGCTGCGCGGTCGGCGTAGCTGGCGAGCTTGGGGAACTGCGCCAGGAGCTCCGGCTCGCCCATCATGCCGCTCAGCGCCTTCACGCCGAACAGGGCGGGGGCGAGCACGCAGTCGGCCTGCGAGAACTGAGATCCGTATGCGAAGCCGCTCCCGGCGACGAAGAATTCGACGCGTCCGAGGCCGGTCTTGATGCGTTCGAGCGCGTTTTCTCTCGCCCCAGCGACGCCGTCGCTGAGGTCGTGGAAGAACTGGACGATCGGCGCGACGATCCCACCCTCGGACAGACGGAGGATGGCGAAGACCTTGGCCCGGCCTTCCGGATCATCAGGCCGCAGGGGTCGGTCGGGGAACTTCTCGTCGAGATAGGCCAGGATTGCGGCCGACTCCGGCAGCGGCGAGCCGTCGTCAAGCATCAGGCAAGGGATCGTCCCGGCGCCGGTCAGGCGCTGATAGGCCTCCGACCTGAACCCGCCGAGCGGCGGCTCGATCGGGATCGCCAGACCCTTGGCGTAGATCGCCGCCCGCACGGGCGCACAGTATGGCGAGGTGTCGTCCGAATAGAGGATCATGACGGGCTCTCTTAGGCTCAGCCGTCTGGCCCGCCAAGCCACGCGACCTGTGATGTTGGCCCCTGGCGAGCCGGGACCGACGCGGTACTTTCGACGTTATCGGCAAGGGAGGTCGACCATGATCGAAGGGGTCTGTCATTGCGGCGCCGTCCGCTGGAGCTTCGAGGGCGTCCCGGAAGGCGCGACGGCGTGCAATTGCACGGTCTGCCGCCGCTACGGCGTGCTCTGGGCCTACGACTTCGAGGACGAAGGGATCCGGGTCTCCGGCCCGACCCAGATCTACTCACCGGGAAGCGAGATCGGCTTTCACTTCTGCCCGACCTGCGCGTGCTTGGCCTACTGGCGCGCGCTCGAGCCGCGTGAGGACGGCCGGCGGCGGATCGCCGTGAACCTGCGGCTCGCCGAACCCGAGCCGGTCGCGTCCATCCCGATCGACCATTTCGATGGCCTGGACAGGTTCGAGGATCTGCCGCGCGACGGTCGCTCCGTCGCCGACTATTGGTTCTGACGCGCGAGTACGAACAGCCGCGGCATTAGGCCATCTGCAGCTCGCGGCGGACCAGCTTGGCGTAGTCGTCCATCAGCGACAGCGAGATGTTGCCGGGGCGGAACTTGTGCTCGCCGATCTCGGCCACGGGGGTCACCTCGGCGGCGGTGCCGCAGAGGAAGACCTCGGAGAAGGTGCCCAGTTCCTCGCCCGGGATGTGACGCTCGATCACTTCGAAGCCGCGCTCGCGGGCGATCTTCATGACCGTCCGCCGGGTGATCCCGTCGAGGAAGCAGTCCGGCGTCGGGGTGTGGATCACCCCGTCGCGCACCAGGAAGATGTTCGCCCCCGTCGACTCGGCGATATAGCCGCGCCAGTCGAGCATCAATGCGTCGGCATAGCCCTCGCGCTCGGCCGCGTGCTTGGAGAGCGTGCAGATCATGTAGAGGCCGGTCGCCTTCGAATGCACCGGCTCGGTCTCCGGCGAGGGGCGCCGGTACTTGGCGTAGGTCAGCCGGATGCCGCGCTTCTTCTCCTCCGGATTGAAGTAGCTCGGCCACTCCCAGACGGCGATCGAGAGGTGAATCTTGGTGTTCTGCGCCGAAACCCCGATCATCTCCGACCCACGCCAGGCGATCGGGCGGACGTAGCAGTCGGCAAGGCCGTTCTTGGCGCAGGTCTCGTTGCAGGCCCTGTCGATCTCTTCGACGCTATAAGGTATGGTAAAATCGAGGATTTCCGCCGAACGATGCAGGCGCTTGGTGTGCTCGGTCAGCTCAAAGATCACCCCGCCGTACATGCGCGCGCCTTCGAACACGGCCGACGCATAGTGCAAGCCGTGGGTCAGTACGTGCAGCTTCGCCTCGCGCCAGGGGACGAATTCCCCATCCAGCCAGATCCAGCCGTCGCGGTCGTCGAAGGGGATCACCGTCATCGCACGCACTCCTCCTTTGAGCCGGCGCTATAGCATAAGAGTGGTTTCGTGAACGCCCAGCCGCCAGGACAGTCTCGCGAACGCCATCTGCTCGTCGTCGACGACGACGACCGCATCCGCGTGCTGTTGAAACAGTATCTGGCGCGGGCGGGGTTCAGAGTCTCCGCCGCGGCCGACGCGGCGGCGGCCCGGCGGCTGCTCGGCATGTTCAGCTTCGATCTGTTGGTCTTCGACGTGATGATGCCGGGCGAGGACGGGTTCTCGCTCACCGAATGGGTGCGCAAGTCGGGGCCGGCGAAGGCGGCGCCGGTCCTCATGCTGACGGCGCGCGACAGCGCGAGCGACCGGATCGAGGGCCTGAGGCTCGGCGCCGACGACTACCTGCCGAAGCCGTTCGAGCCCGAGGAGCTTCTCTTACGCATCGAGGCTATCCTCCGCCGCGCGGGGGCTCAGCCGCATGCGGCCGAGCGCCTCGGCCTCGGCCGTTCGAGCTTCGATCCCCGCCGCGGCGAGCTGTTCAAGGACGATTTGCCGGTGCGCCTGACCGAAGCCGAGACCCGGCTTTTAAAGCGCCTGGCCGCCAACGCCCACATCGCGGTCGACCGCATCGAGCTCGCCCGCGAGACGGCCGATCCGTCCGGACGCGCCGTCGACGTGCAGGTGACGCGGCTGCGCCGAAAGATCGAGCCCGACCCGAAGCAGCCGCGCTATCTGCTGACCGTCCGCGGCGTCGGCTACATGCTGGCCCCAGACTGATGCGCATCCGGCCGCCGCGCCTCGTCCTGCTTCGGTTCCTCAAGCGCTGGGCGCCGACCTCGCTCTGGGGCCGGTCGCTGCTGATCATCGTGCTGCCGATCGCGATCATGCAGTTCGCGGTCACCTGGGCCTTCTTCGACGCCCATTGGCAGACCGTGACCTCCAGCCTGGCCGAGGGACTGGCCGGCGACGTCTCCTGGCTGGTGCAGAGCTACGAGGCGGATCCCAGCCCGACGAATCTAGCCCACCTGCAGGACCGGGCGGAGCGGTCGCTCGATCTCTCCGTCGCGCTGCAGCCTGGAAAGGCCCTGCCCCGGTTCAAGCGCTACGCGCTGTTCGGACCGGTCGACTGGTCGATCAAGCGGGCGCTGGCGGCGCACCTGGACGAGCCGTTCTGGTTCGACACCACCCGCTACCCGGCTTACGTCGACATCCGGGTCAGCGTGCCGCAGGGGGTGTTGCGCATCATAGCCCCGCGCGACCGGGCCTTCGCCACGCAGGGGCATATCTTCATCCTCTGGATGACCATGGCGACGGTGCTGCTGACCGGCGTCGCCATCCTCTTCATCCGCAACCAGGTGCGCGCCATCGAGCGGCTGGCGGACGCGGCCGACGCCTTCGGCCGCGGCGGCGATGTGCCGCAGTTCAAGCCGCACGGCGCGCGCGAGGTGCGCAAGGCCGCCCACGCCTTCATCGCCATGAAGGAGCGCATCCAGCGCTACATCGACCAGCGCACCGCCCTGCTCGCCTCGGTCAGCCACGACCTGCGGACCCCGCTCACGCGGCTGAAGCTGGAGGCGGCGCTGGCCGAGCCGACGCCGCAGGTCAACGCCATCAAGCGCGACCTGGCCGAGATGGAGCACATGATAGACGAGTACCTGGCGTTTGCCCGCGGCGAGGGCGGCGAGGCGCTGGAGACCGTCGGTCTGCGCGGGCTGATCCAGGAGGTCAGCGAGGGCGCCATCCGGGCGGGCGCCGAGGTCAAGGTCGACGCCGACGGAGCGCTCGCCGCGCACGTGCGGCCGAACGCGCTCAAGCGCGCTCTCTCGAACCTGGTGATGAACGCCGCGGCCCACGGCGAGCACGTGGCCGTCGCCGCGCGAGCGCGGGCGTCGGGCGGCGTCGAGATCCTGGTCGACGACGACGGGCCGGGCATCCCGCCGGAGCGCTACGAGGACGCGTTCAAGCCGTTCAACCGCCTGGACGAGGCGCGGAACCAGAACGAGAAGGGCGTGGGCCTCGGCCTCGCCATCGCCCGCGACGTCGCCCGCGCCCTGGGCGGCGACGTGACGCTCGCCAAGAGCCCCTTAGGCGGGCTGCGCGCTGTGGTGCGGCTGCCGGGCTGACGGCGACCCGAGCCGCCCACCCACGGCTCCGGGGGCGCCTCAGGGGGTGGCGGCGCCGATGTCAGTGAGGCTAGCGTGCGCCGGTGCCAGCGCCCTCGAGAAATCGCGCTTTCAAGTGAGCCAGAGCCCTGCTGTCGATGCCAAGGCCGACCCGCAGATAGCGGTCGAAGGAGCCATAGCGGCGGTCGACCTCGTCGAAGGCAGCGTCGAGGTACGACGCGCGCACGGTGAAGAAGGGCGTCAGGTTCGCGACGCTCGCGGCCGGCATGCGCGAGAACGCGGCCTGGTTCTTCGCCGCCAGGTAGTCGTTACTGGCCAGATAGTCCGCCATTACGGTGCTCCGCGGCACGCCGAGCGCCGTGAGCAGGACCGCGGTCGCCCAACCGGTCCGGTCCTTGCCGGCGGAGCAGTGGTAGAAGAGCGGCCCAGCCGGGCTCTGCAGCCGGGTGAACAGAGTGGCATAGGCCCGCCGGGCGCTCGGCAGCGATACGAATTGCCTGTTGGCGGCCGTCAGGAAGTCGACCGCCGCCTGTGGGCTCGTGATCTTGGCCATCGTCGCGCCACTCGGCCCGGCGTCCCCGACGACGTCGGCGACCAGGAGTTCGGCGCCCGCCGGCAGGCGATCCGGCCCCCTCGTTCGTTCGCCCTGGGTGCGCAGGTCGACGTCCAGCTGTGGCGCCAGTCGACCGATCTCGGCCAGGTCCGCATCACTCAGCCGGTCGAGCTGATCGGATCGATAGACCAGCCCGACCTTCACCCACCGGCCGTCGCGCGTCCGATAGCCGCCGACGTCGCGGAAGTTTGGCGCCGTGGCCAGGTGAAGACTGCGATCGGCCGTGACCAGCGGCTCGCCGCGGGCCGGGCGCAGCTCGAAATACCACCGGTCCCTGGGCGGAAGGTCGGTCACGGATAGGCGGCCGCTCGACGTGCCGCGTCCGACAGGGCGTCCCTCCGGCCCGTCAGACTGCGGCGACGTTCGCGCATACACCGCGACAGGTCCTGCGCCCGAGGCCGCCGACCAGGTGATGGTGAAGGATCGGCCGTCCGCACTTTCAACATCCGCGCGCGTGAAGGGAATGCGTCCGACGGCGATGTGAGCGCGAGCCGTCGCGGCCGCGGACGGCGGCGCAAACGTGACGCCGGCCTCGCCAAGCCAAAGAACGGCGAGCGCCAATCCGGCGAGGCGCGCCCGCCATCCCCTCGTTCGAGACCTGTTCATCGATCGAGTCACAATCCCTGGGCTGGTCGCGGCGCAGCCGCCGCAGCGTGAACGTCTCGAACGGCGCCAGCGCGCCGGCTGAGCGCGAACTCGAATCCGCCCTCGTCTGGTGTTGTCATCGCGGTCGGGTCACCCGAGGTCTGTCGCTGGGCCTAGCCCGGTTTTGCGACAGTTCGGCGAACCGGTGCAGCGGCTGTAGCCGTCGGCCGAAACGGACCTACGCGTCATGAAAAATTCACCGACCCGCCAAGCGGCGGGCGCGGCGAACGGTGTAGGTCGATAGACATCTGCCGGCCCGGCCCAAATCGAACCGGCCGAGATGAGGTTTCGCGCAGTGACCCGTTCGATCGACGAACCAGCCCGCAAAGTCGAGATCGCACACGAGACAGATGTGCTGGTCGTGGGCTCGGGCCCCGGCGGGCTGGCGGCGGCGCTGGCCTCGGCGCGCGCCGGGGTCGGGACCACCCTGATCGACCGCTACGGCTGTTTCGGCGGCAACATGACCCAAGTCGGCGTCGAGGGGCTGGCCTGGTACCGGCGTCCCAAGACGGTCGACAGCGAGGGGATCGGGCGCGAGTTCGAGCAGCGCGCCAAGGCCATGGGCGCCGCCCAGCCGGAGCCGCAGTCCGTGAGCCACGCGCTGGATGCTGAGGCTTTCAAGTACGTGGCCGACGTCCTGGTCGAAGAGGCCGGCGTCAGGCCGATGCTGCACCGCCTCTTCGTTGCGCCGATCGTCGAGGAGGGCGCCGTGCGCGGCGTGATCGTCGAGAGCAAGGCCGGCCGGCACGCCATCTTGGCCCGCCGCGTGATCGACGCAACCGGCGACGCTGACATCGCCTACCGCGCCGGAGCGCCCACGTTCATGCGGCCGAAGGCCGAGATGATGTCGGTCTCGGTGATGTTCTCGATGTGCGGCGTCAGCAAGACGCGCTTCATCGAGCAGGTGAAGGCCGACCCGCAGACGTACAAGGACTGGGGCGGCAACGGGGAGTGGGACATCGCCACCGACGGCAAGGAGGACGACCTTTTCTCGCCGTTCCTCAGGAAGCCGTTCAAGAAGGCGCTGGAGGCCGGCCTCCTGCCGCCGAACCTCGCCACCATCGCCGGGACCTGGGGGTCGATCACCGACCAGGGCGACCTCACTTATCTCAACCTGGTCCACCTCAATTTCGACGGGACAGATCCGGACGAGCTGACCCGCGGCGAGATAGAGGGCCGGCGCCAAGCCATGCTGGCCATCGAGGCGCTGAAACGGTTCATGCCGGGCTGCGAGGACGCCAAGCTGCGCAACTTCGGCATGACGCTCGGCGTGCGCGACACCCGCAAGCTCGATGCGCTCTACAACATCACTGGCGACGACGTGCGCGGCGAGGCGCGGTTCGACGACGCCATCGGCATCTTCCCCGAGTTCGTCGACGGCTATGGCATCCTCATCCTGCCGACGACCGGCCGCTATTTCCACGTTCCGTATCGAGCCCTGGTTCCGAAGCGACTCGACAACCTCCTCGTCGCTGGCCGCTCGATCGGCGGCGACAAGATCAGCCACGCGGCGACCCGCAACATGATGTGCTGCGCCGTCTCCGGCCAAGGCGCCGGCGTGGCGGCGGCCGTCTCCGTGAAGACCGGCCGCGGCTTCCACGACATTGACGTCGCCGCCGTGCAGGCCGAGCTCAGGCGGCAGGGCGCGAGGATCGCCTGAGCGTGGCGCGCGCGCCTTGGATCGCCTGGCTGGCGCTTGCGCTGGCCGCCCTCTCCATCGCCGGCGACTACTACGCCTATGACGCCATCGCGCCGGACGCCGAGCTCCTTCGCCGGCTGCACGGACTGTCGCAGTCGCAGATCGGGCTGCTGAACGCGATCTTCAGCCTGCCGAACATCCCCCTCTCGCTGGTCGGCGGGCTGTTCATCGACCGCTTCGGCGCCGCCCGAACCGCGCTGCTGACCGCAGGGTTCGGCTTTGTCGGCGCCGCGCTGACCGCGGTCGGCGAGCCCTACGGCGTCATGGTTTTTGGACGGCTCATCTTCGGCATCGGCGAAGAAACCCTGCTGGTCGCGCTCTTGGCTGGGATCGCGCAGTGGTTCTCGGCCGAAGCGGCGGCGCTCTCCATGTCGCTGCTGTTCAGCTTCGCGCGCGTCGGCTCCTACCTCGCCGACGTCTCCACCCGCTGGGCGGCGCCGCTCTATGTGCAGGGGTGGCGTCCGCCGCTCGTGCTCGCCGCCGGCCTGACCGGCGTGAGCCTCGTCGCGGCCGTGGGCTTCTTGCTGATCGACGCGCATCGCCCGTCGCGCGCGGCGACCGCGAGCCATCGCATCGAGTGGCGCAGGCTCGCAAGCTGGGACCGGTCGTTCTGGTACATCCTTGGCCTGAACGTCCTCTTCGCGTCGGTCTTCTTCCCGTTCCGCTCGACGTTCGCGATCGAGTTCTTCCAGGACGCCAAGCATCGCACGCTCGCCCAGGCGGGGCTGATCAACAGCTGGGTGTTCTTCGCGGCCATCTTCGCAACACCGGTCGTTGGCTGGATCGCCGACCGTTTGGGCCGCCGCGCGGCCCTGCTCAGCCTGGGCGCGGCTCTGATGCCGGTGACGTTCTTCCTGCTCGGCGCGACAAACATCAGCCTCTGGGTCTCGACCGTGTTGATGGGGATCGCTTTCTCGGTCATTCCGGCGGTCATCTGGCCGGCGACGGCCATGCTGGTCGAGAAGGGCCGGTTGGGGACGGCCTACGGCCTGATCAACGTCATCCAGAGCCTCGGCATGTTCGCGGCCAACTATGCGGCCGGATGGCTGAACGACGTCTACCGCGCGGGCCCCGGGCATCCCGAGGGCTATGGTCCGATGCTCCTTCTGTTGGGCGGCCTGAGCGTGATCGGCCTGCTCTCCACGCTCGCGCTCTGGCGGCGCGAGAGCGGCCCAGGCGGCCACGGCCTGGAGCGGCCTTCGGCAGCGCCAGCCCTCGCAGCAGGCTAGCGCGTCGCGGACGGGCGCGCCGGTCTGCAGGCCATGGCGTGGACGATGCGGGCGCCCGATCGACGCGCACCGAAGCGTCACACAGCGGACTTAACGTGCGGGCGGCCGAGCGAGCCGAAGTCCAGGGAAGGCGCGGATGACGTTTTCGCTGTCACGCTATTTCGTCCTGCAGCTGGTGGCCGCGCTGGCGCTGATCTTCATCGCGCTGGCGATCGCCGTGAACCGCTGGTGGGCGATACCGTTGGTGGTGTTGCTGCCGTTGCTGGCGGTTAGCGTCCATGACCTCATCCAGACGTCGCACGCGATCCTGCGCAACTACCCGATCATCGGCCACATGCGTTTCATCCTGGAAGCGATCCGGCCCGAGCTGCGCCAGTACATCATCGAGGACGAGCGAGACCCTGTTCCGTTCAGCCGCGAGCATCGCGTGCTCATCTACCGTCGCTCTAAGGACATCCACGATGCCCAGCCGTTCGGCACCGTGAAGGACGTGAGCGCCGTGAACTACGGTTGGATCTCTCACTCCATACGGCCGAAGGCGATAACCGACCGCGACTTCCGCGTGATCATCGGCGGTCCTGACTGCCGGCAACCCTACTCGGCCTCGGTGCTGAACGTCTCGGGCACCAGCTTCGGCTCCGTCAGCGCCAACGCCATCATGGCCTTCAACCTCGGGGCGAAGATGGGCGGGTTCGCCCACAACACCGGCGAGGGTTCGATCAGTCCCCACCACCGGCGCTACGGCGGCGACATCATCTGGCAGGTGGCGACGGGCTACTTTGGCTGCCGCACCCCCGATGGCCGCTTCGATCCCGAGCGCTTCGGCGAGCAAGCGCTCGACCCGCAAGTGAAGATGATCGAGGTGAAGCTTAGCCAGGGCGCAAAGCCTGGCCATGGCGGCGTCCTGCCCAAGGCCAAGATCACCGCCGAAATCGCCGCGACGCGCGGCGTGCCGCGCGACCGGGACTGTGTCTCTCCGCCCCTTCACAGCGCGTTTTCGACGCCGACCGAGTTCATGTCTTTCATCGGCCAGCTGCGCGAACTCGCGGGCGGCAAGCCCGTGGGCGTCAAAATGGCCATCGGTCACCGTTACGAGTTCCTCGCCGTGGTCAAGGCGATGCTGGCGATGGACATCACACCGGATTTCATCGTGATCGATGGCGGCGAAGGGGGCACGGGCGCGGCGCCCGCCGAACTCAGCAACCACGTCGGCCTTCCTCTCAATGAGGGGCTGAGCTTCGTGCACAACGCGTTGGTGGGCGTTGGCCTGCGCGACCGCATTCGGCTCGGCGCCAGCGGAAAGCTGGTCACCGGGTTTGATTTCTGCCGCGCGTTCGCCATTGGCGCGGACTACGCGCTCTGCGCTCGCGGTTTCATGTTTGCCGCCGGCTGCATCCAGTCGCGCAGCTGCCACACGAACCACTGTCCGACCGGCGTCGCCACGCAAGACCGGTTGCGCCAGCGCGCACTGGTCGTCGCCGACAAGGCGCCGCGCGTGGCGAATTTTCACAAGAACACCCTGCGCGCGTTGGCCGAACTCCTGGGCGCCGCGGGGTTGTCGCATCCCAGCGAGCTCATGCCCTGGCACTTGCAGATCCGCCACCAGAGCGGCCGGATTCTGCGCGGCGACGATGTCTACCCGCATGTTGGGCCAGGCGCGATCCTCTCCGGCGATATGCCCGAGGAATTGGCGCGCGAGTGGGAGCGGGCGCGCGCAGACAGCTTCGAGCCGGCCTTCGCCCGCGAGCTCGCGCTGGCCCGGGCGGCAGGCCGGGCGCACGCGGCGGCCGGCGCATCGAAGCCCCGCCGAACCCGGAGCGCGCGGTATTCGTAGGCCGGACCCGGCCGCGCTGGATCCGGAGGAATATATTCCGTATACGGCCGTTTCTGCGGGTCGCCGCCGGCGACGACCTATCTCACTTCTGCAACAGCCCGCCGAAAAGCTCCGGCGCCGAGGCTGAGCGTTGGCGCATGACGGGGTCTCAGTCTATGACAGCTATGTGGCATACATTGTTATCCACGGCTCCGACGAAAAACCGACAGAGCAGGCGGCGGACAGCCTCGGGGGCGCGACACGCCTGGCCCTCGCCTACATGCGCGAGCATCGGAAGAACGTGCGCGTTCAATTGCCGAGCGGCACAACATTGACGTTCGAGGCCTTTCAGGACGCGATCTTCCAGGGCGATCTCCGCGACTAACGGCGCTCGGACGGGGATGGCGCGTCCTAGGTGGTCGAGCCGGCGGATGCTTGGGCGGGAGGCGGGGGCTGGGCGAGCAGCGGGCTGATCGTCTGGTCGAAGCTGTCCTCGTTGAACGCGCCGGCCTGCTTCAGGCGGAGCACGCCCGCCCGGTCGATCACGTAGCTGGAGGGCACCTGCTTGTTGATCTCGCCATAGTCCCAGCTGCGGAAGTCGGCGACCACCGGGAAGGGCAGCGCCTTCGCCAGCTCGACGAGCTTGTAAGCCGGGTAGTCGTCGGTCTTGATCGCGAAGATGGCCAACCCTTCGCCCGGGTGCCGACGGGCGTAGTTGTTCATGGCGACCAGCTCGGCCTTGCAAGGCGTGCACCAGGTCGCCCAGAAGTTCAGGACCACGACCTTCCCGCGCAGGTCGGCCAGGCTGTATCTCTGGTGATCGAGCGTGACGAGGGTGAACGCCGGCGCGGGCCGGCCGACCCGGGCGGCGCTCGCCGGCCCAGTGACAAGCACGACGGCCGCCAGCAATACGGTCCAGACCCTGATCCGACTCGGCATGGGAAGCGCCCCCGAAGCGCGCACGCTGCTTCGCACCTTGCTGCGCGTCAACCATGCGCTGCTTCGCCGCCGTTCAGAAGGGCTACGGATCAGCCGAGGGTGCGCGCCAGAGCCTAGCCAGCGGCCGATTCAAGCGTGGGCGGCGAACTCGGCGACCGGATCGCCGGCGATGCGGCTGTGATACATGACGCGGGGCTCGGCCATGTCCCAGGGCCGGGCCCGGTGCATAAGGCAGCGGTTGTCCCAGACCACGACATCGCCCGCCGTCCAGGCGTGGTGGTAGACGCGCGGCGGCTGGCAGGCGAAGGCGCAGAGCTCATCGAGCAGCCGCTCCGACTCCGCGGACTCAAGGCCTGGAATGCCATAGGCGTGGCGGCCGATGGCGAGCGTGCGCCGGCCGGTCTCCGGGTGGACCTTCACCAGTGGCCGCAGCGGCGGGTCCTTCACCTGGAAGCCGTAGCCAGAGTAGGCGCTGCCCTCGTTGTGGGCGTGCCCCTCCTTGGCCTGGCTGTAGTGCAGCGAGTGGTAGGCGCTTAAGCCCTCGATCCGCGCCCGCGTGGCGGCGTCGAGCGCGTCGTAGGCCGCCCGCATGTCGGCCCAGCCGGTCTCGCCCGCCGTCTTGGGCACGACGTGGGCGGAAAAGACGGCGCCCTTGGCCTGCACGGGCATGTAGGTCGAATCCGCGTGCCAGCCCATGTTGCCCCTGAGCACCTTGACGACGTCGTCGGTGCCGTCGTCCGGCCTGAGCGAGCCGTCGGCCCGCACGTTGGACAAGGGCGCCCAGTCGAACTCGAGCGGCCCGAACCTGCGCGCAAACGCGATCTGCTCGTCCTTGGCCAGGTGCTGAGCGGGGAAGATCAGCAGCGCATATTGGAGCCAGGTTCGGTAGAGCGCGTCGAACCCGGCCTCGTCCAGCTCGGCCAGCTTGAGCCGGGTTACGACGGCGCCGAAGGTGGCGTCCAAGGGTCGGACATCGAATGGATCGGCCATGGCTTGGCTTGTGTGTCGCTGCAACGGCAGCCTAACGCAGGCGCAGCGGTCCTTCCAGGTCACCGCGAACGACGCTCGGACATTGCCAGCCGGAAGCGGAGCGGCTTATCACCATTGCGGGCTAATCGGGGAGGACGCCATGGCCAAGCCGGGCATCATCGCGCTCTTGGCTGCCACGTTCGCGGTCATCGCATCGTCGGCCGCGGTCGCCGCAAGCCCTGCGGGGAGCTGGGAGATCATCTCAGACGCGGACGGCAAACCGCGGGCGCTGATCGAGCTCTCGGTCGTCGGCGGGGTGCTGCAGGGCGTGCTGACCAAATCGCTGCGCGGCGAGGACCCGAACAAGCTCTGCGTCCCCTGCAAGGGCGCCCAGCACAACCAGCGCATCATAGGCATGCGGGTGCTGTGGGGTCTGACGCCGGTCTCCGGCGACCTCTCGAACTGGCAGGGCGGCCAGATCCTCGATCCCGATTCCGGCAACGTCTATTCCGCCAAGCTCAGCGAAAGCGCCGACGGCAAGACGATCACCATGCGCGGCTTCATCGGCATCTCGCTGCTCGGCCGCACGCAGATCTGGCATCGGGTCGGCTAGCGCGGCGAACCGCAGCGCTTGTCAGGCGTTGACGTCTGCGACGGGCGCGGAGACTCAAGCCCATGACGACCCTGACTCCTGCGGCAGGCCCGGCCCCGGTCCCCGGCGAGCAAAGATACGGTGCCGTCTCGATCGCGTTGCATTGGACCATCGCGGCGCTGATCGTCATCCAGGTCTGCCTCGGCTGGTACATGAACGAGGTCCTGCCCGACCACTCGCCGGCGCAGGCGCGGATCGAGACCCTGCACATCTCGGTCGGGCTGACGATCCTTCTGCTCGTGCTGGTCAGGATCGGCGTGCGGCTCGCCCACCCCGCCCCGCCCTTGCCAGCCGACATGGCGGCCTGGGAGCGGCTTCTGGCGCGGGCCACGCACGTCCTGTTCTATGCGCTCCTGCTCGTTCTGCCGCTGACCGGCTGGGCTGTCGCGTCGGTCCGGCCCGCCGCTGTCCACTTCTGGGGACTGCCCTGGCCGAAGCTGCCGGGGCTCGGCTTCCTGATGACGCCGGACCACAAGGCGTGGCGGCGCGAGCTTACCCACATCCACGTCTACGTCATGATCTGGCTCGTGGTCCTGAACCTCGCGCTGCACGTGGCCGGCGCCATTCGCCACCAGTTCGTTGGCCACAGCGTGCTCTGGCGCATGGCGCCGCTGCGCGCCCTGAAGCGCTAGCCGAGCTCGCGCGAGCGTTTCGCCGCCGCCGCGACTGTTCGGGCGGCGAGCGGGCCGATGCCATCCTCGGCCATCAGCACCTTGAGCGCCGCCTCGGTGGTGCCGCCCGGCGAGGCGACCTTGCGCCTGAGTTCGGCGGCGGTTTCGCCTGAGCGGTCCAGCAAGGCGGCCGCTCCGATCAAGGTCGCGCGCACCAGCGACGCCGAGGCCTCCGGGCTCAGGCCCTCCGCCTCTCCCGCGGCCCCCAGCGCCTCGATGAAGGCGTAGAGGTAGGCCGGCGCTGAGCCGGAGACCGCGACGGCGGCATCCATCAGCGCCTCGGCCTCGAGGTCGACCGTCGTCGCCACCGGATCGAACACAGCATGGGCGCGCACGCGCGCGCCGGCGCCGCCGGCAAAGATCGAGACCGCCCCCTTGCCGACCGCGACCCCGGTCGTTGGCATCGTGCGGGCGACGGCGCGGGGCCCAAACGCGGCAACGAGATCGGCGGTCTTCACGCCGGCCGCCACCGAGACGACGACGGCGTCCGCAGCCAGTTTGGGTGCAATGGCGGCCGCCGCTTGGCGCCAGATCTGCGGGCGGACGGCCAGCACCACCGTCTTCGCCTCGGCGATCGCAGCGTCGGGCGGATCGAGCCGCGCGCCTCGGGCGGCGGCGGCGTGCGCGGCCTCGCCCGGAGCCGGGTCGACGATGATGAGATCGCTGGCGGCGAAAGCGCCAGTACTGAGCCAGCCTTCGATGAGGGCGCCGCCCATGTGGCCGGCGCCGACAACGAGGATCGGCGTCACGTCGTTCGTGCTCAGGCCTGGCCCACGGTCTCGAACAAGCAGGCGGCCATGGCCTCGTCCGGGGTCTTGCCGCCCTTCAAGAGGAAGTCGAACGCCGGATAGAAGCGGTCGGCCGCCTCCACCGCCGCGTCGATCATCGAGGCGGCCTGCGCCAGTGTCGGGCGCTCGCCGTGCGGCAGCCCAAGCGCGTGGCGGAACACGACCTCGCCGTCGTCGCTCCACACCTCGAAGTGGCCGAGCCAGATGCGCTGGTTGACCAGCGAGGTGAGCTCGCAGGCGGCAAGGCGCTGCGCCTTGAGCGCCTGCATGTCGAGCGCCAGGCAGAGCTGCAGGCAATCGGCCTCCGGCCGCCAGGCGAACCAAAGCTCGTAGTCCTTCCAGTCGCCGGTCAGCGCGAACGCAAGGTCGCCGTCGTCCGTGCGATCGAAGCTGAGGTTTTCGGCGTTCAGCACCCGCTCGACCACTTCAAGCGGATCGAAGCCGGTCTCGATGTCGTCGTCTGGATGAGGAAGGTCCATGGGGCCCCTTGGCTCTAGCCGCCGACGCGGTCGCCGCGGAGCGGCCGTCTCGGTGAATCACACCCTAATCTGCTTCGCGGCCGGCGTCTCAACCGGCTTCGTCCTATGGGCGAGCTTAAGCGCCGCCCTTCTTGCCTTTCAGCGCTTCGACCTCGGTCCGCAGCGCGGCGATCTCGGCTTTGAGCGCCTCGAACTCGTCTCTGCGTATGAGGTCGAAGTCCGTCGCCATCTTGTCCGCCTGGGCGCGGAACGCCGCCTTTGCCTCTTCGCCGGCCGCCTGCGCCAGCCCGATGGCGGCGTTGGTCAGCTTGGAGAACTCGTCCAGGAATGGGTTTTGGGTCTGCATCGCGCCCTTATATGGGAAACGGATTTTTAATGCGAAGGGATTGGACCGGGCTGCTAAATCGCCGTCGCAAGCGTTGAAGAAGGAGCCCGCGCGCCTTGGTTTTTCCGGACTTCAACCCGGTCATCGTGCAGCTCGGACCGTTTGCGCTGCGTTGGTATGCGCTGGCCTACGTCGCCGGCATCCTGCTCGGCTGGCGCTATGGCGTCGGGCTGGTCAAGAACGCCAAGCTCTGGGGCCCGGCGACCCCGACGGCGACCACAGCCCAGGTCGACGACCTCATCGTCTGGATCACGCTTGGCGTCATCCTCGGAGGGCGAATGGGCTACGTCCTCTTCTACATGCTGCCCTCGCCGTCGGAGCGGGAGATGCTGGCAGCCAACCCGCTGGAGGCTTTCGCGATCTGGCACGGCGGCATGAGTTTCCACGGCGGGGTGATCGGGGTAGGGCTGGCGCTGATCGCGTTCGCCCGCGTCAACAGAATAGACCTGATCTGCCTCGCCGACCTGGTCGCGCCCTGCCAGCCCATCGGCCAGTTCTTCGGCCGCATCGCCAACTTCATCAACGGCGAGCTCTGGGGGCGGGTGACGCACGTTCCCTGGGGCATGGTGTTCTGCAGCCCGCACATCCGCCTGGCCAACGCCGGGCAATGCCCGGCGGGCCTCGAACCCCGGCATCCGAGCCAGCTCTACGAGGCGGCGCTCGAAGGGGTGCTGATCTTCCTCGTCCTCAGGTTCGCCACCCATCGGCTGCACTGGCTGCAGCGCCGCGGCGCGGTCACCGGCCTCTTCCTGGTGCTCTACGGGATGATCCGCATCCTGCTCGAGACCGTGCGCAACCCGGACCTCACCATGCCGATCTTCCCGTTCGGCCTGACCATGGGGATGATGCTCTCGGCGCCCATGCTCATCGCCGGCTCCGCCCTGCTGTGGTGGAGTCTCCGCCACGGCGCCGCCCCGGACCAGCCGCAGCATGAGCCTGCTTGACCGGCTGAAGACCGAGATCGCGGCGGGCGGCCCGATCGGCGTCGACGCCTACATGACCCGCTGCCTGCACGATCCCAAGGACGGATACTACGCGACGCGACCGGCGCTGGGCGAGGACGGCGACTTCATCACTGCGCCCATGGTCTCGCAAATGTTCGGCGAGCTGATCGGGCTGTGGGCGGTCGAGACCTGGCGTCGCATGGGCGCCCCGCCGCGGGTCCTGCTCGTCGAGATCGGGCCGGGCGATGGGACGCTGATGAGCGACGCGTTGCGCGCCGCAAGGCTCGCGCCCGACTTCCTCGCCGCCGCCGCGCTTTGGCTGATCGAGACGTCGAAGCCGCTGGTCGAACGCCAGCAGGCGCGGCTGGCGGACGCATCGCCGGCGCCCAAGTGGACCGCGAGCCTGGCCGCGCTGCCCGACGACGCGCCGCTGATCCTCATCGCCAACGAGGTGTTCGACTGCCTTCCCGTCCGGCAGCTCGTCCGCACGCGAACCGGCTGGGCGGAGCGCCGGATCGGTCTTGGCGATGACGGCGCTCTCGTCTTCGGCCTTGCGCCGCCGGTCGAGGGCGCGGCGAGCGATGCGGCCGTCGGCGCGGTGCTCGAGATCGCCGAGACGCAGGGGCGGTTCGCCGGCGAGATCGCCGGACGGATCGTCGGACAGGGCGGCGCCGCCTTGATCGTCGACTATGGCCGCACAGCCTCCTGCTTCGGCGACACCCTGCAGGCGCTGAGGCGGCACGAGAAGGTCGATCCGCTCGCGACCCCCGGCGAAGCCGACCTGACGGTGCACGTCGACTTTCCTGCGATTCTGGCCAACAGCCGCGATCGCGGCGCGGCATGCCCCGCCCTGACCCAGGGGGAGTTCCTCCTGCGCCTCGGAGTCATGCAGCGGGCCGAGGCGCTGGTCGCGGCGCGACCCGAGCAGGCGGGGCGCATCGATCGCCAGCTCGAGCGGCTGATCGGCGGGGGCGAGATGGGCGTTTTGTTCAAGGCCGCCTGCATTCACGACCCCGCGTTCGCCCCACCGGCCTTCGAGGACGCGCCATGGCCCACCTAGAGGTTCTGACCTCCCCGCTGCTCTCGGCCCTGCCGGGCGTCCGGCATGGGTTCTTCACCCGCGTCGGCGGGGTGTCGGAGGGGATCTACGTGGGGCTGAACGCTGGCCCGGGATCGAGCGACCGGGCTTCGCACGTGACGGAGAACCGCAAGCGCGCCGCCCGTTGGCTGGGCGTCGAGCCTGAGCGTCTGCTGACCGCGTATCAGATCCATTCGGCCAGTGCGCTCATGGTGGCCGGGCCGTTCGACGCGCGGCCGCCTGAGGGCGACGCGCTGGTGACGCGAACGAAGGCGCTGGCGCTGGGCGCGCTGGCCGCCGATTGCGCGCCGGTGCTCATCGCCGATCCCGAGGCCAGCGTGGTCGCCGCGGCCCACGCCGGGTGGAAGGGCGCGCTGGGCGGCGTCGTCGCCGCCGTCGTCGACGCGATGGTCGCGATGGGCGCCGAGCCGGCCCGGATGGTCGCCGCGGTCGGCCCCTGCATCGGCCCGAACTCCTACGAGGTCGGCCTTGACTTCCTGCAGCGGTTTAGCGGCGCCTCGAGCGCGTACGAGCGTTTCTTTGCGCCAGGCGTCAGCGGCGACAAGCGCCAGTTCGACCTGCCGGGCTTCGTCCTCGGCCGGCTGAGCGAGGCTGGCGTGGCGCGCGCCGAGTGGACCGGCGGCGACACCTACGCGAACGGCGAGCGCTTCTATTCCAACCGCCGCGCATTGCACCGCGGCGAAGGGGACTACGGCCGACTGCTGTCGGCCATTCTGCTCACCGACGGAAGGGAATGAAGGTCAGCTGCGGGGCGCGATGCTTGACGTAGATCAGCTCCGGGTCGCCGGGATCGAGGTTGTAGACGATGCCGCTGCCCTGGAAGCCGGCCTTGGTGAACAGCGCATTGGCGGCGGTGTTCGAGGCGTTGGTCGAGACGAAGATGCGGTCGTCGGTGTGCGCGGCCTCGCAATGGTCGAGCAGCATCAGCGCGATGCCTTGGCGACGGTGCGCTTCGGCGACGACCAGAAGCTCGATCATCGGCTTGTAGAAGAAGGCGTTGCTGGTCAGCGCGAACCCCACCGGCGCGCCCGCGATGTCCGCGATCCAGCTGCGCCCGAGCCCGAGCAGATTGGAGGCGATGTGCGCGCGCGCCGGATCGGCAAACCGGGGATCGACCCGTTTGAGGCCGGCGAGATCGGCGCCCCAGGCGGGGCGTATGACGGCGGGCGCGAACGTCATGGCTTTAACCGCCTCTAGGCGAACGCGCCGGTGAAATCCACCGTCCCATGACGCTGGGCCGCGTCCCGGCGCCGCGCGCTTCGGGGTTGCTCGCCCGCCCGGCTCGGTTAAAAGCCTCTCGCGACCTCGCTGGGGATCCGAGTCTTCCAATGAAGCTCTTGGCCGGGAACTCCAATCGGGCGCTCGCCGAGGCGACGGCGGCCTATCTCGACATGACGCTGACCAAGGCGCAGTTCCGCCGCTTCGCCGACAACGAGGTCTTCGTCGTCATCGACGAGAACGTGCGCGGCGAGGACGTGTTCGTCATCCAGTCGACGAGCTACCCGGCCAACGACAACCTGATGGAGCTTCTGATCTGCATCGACGCGCTGACGCGCGCGTCGGCGCGGCGGATCACCGCGGTCATGCCCTACTTCGGCTATGCCCGGCAGGACCGGAAGACGAGCGGCCGCACGCCGATCTCGGCCAAGCTGGTCGCCAACCTGATCACCCGCGCCGGCGCCAACCGCGTGTTGACCGTCGATCTGCACGCCGGGCAGATCCAGGGCTTCTTCGACATCCCGACCGACAATCTGGTCGCGACCCCGGTGCTGGCGGACGACATCAAGGACCACTATCGCGACTCCGGCGAGTTGATGATCGTCTCGCCCGACGTGGGCGGCGTGGTGCGCGTGCGGAACCTGGCCAACCGGCTGGGCGCGGACCTGGCCATCGTCGACAAACATCGCCCGGCGCCCGGCCAAAGCGAGGTGATGAACATCATCGGCAACGTCGAGGGACGCCGCTGCATTCTGTTCGACGACATCGTCGATTCCGCCGGGACGCTGTGCAGCGCCGCCGAGGCGCTGATCGATGCCGGCGCCATCGACGTTGCGGCCTATGTCACCCACGGCGTTCTGTCCGGCAGCGCCGCCGACCGCGTCAAGGCCTCGGCGCTGAAGGCGCTCGTCATCACCGACTCGATAGAGTCGGCCGACCACGTTCAGGCCTGCGACAGGATCCGGCTGGTCAGCATCGCGCCTCTGATCGGCGAGGCCATCCGGCGCATCGCCAACGAGGAATCCGTTTCCAAGCTGTTTGACTAGAGGGCGAAGCGCCGTTGCGAGTTCCAATGCAGACGAAAAAACGCCTCCGAGTCCTGATGATCGGCGGCTTGGCCTGCGCGGCTCTGCTTCTGGCGAGCAGCGCGAGCGACCCCAGGTCGCGTCCGACCCCGCCCGCGCCGCCGCCGCTCTTCCCGAGCCCGGTGGCGATATCGCTCGCGCCCTCGATCGTGCAGGCGGCCGCCGGATACGAGGACTACATCGCGCGCGCCTCGCTGATCAGCGCCGCGTTCCAGAGCGGCGCGGACGTGTCGGCGGCGGTGAGGCTCGGCTCGAGCGACGATCCGCGCGCGCTGCTGCGCGGCGAGATCGCATATGGCGCGATCGTGGCGCTGGGCGACCCGGTCTATGTCGCAAGCGTGCGGGCCTACGCCCGCGACGACGAAGGCCGCGCGCGTATGGCCGCGCTGCTGGAAGGCGATCCGCGCTATGTGCTGAGCATCCGCGGTTCGAACAGCGCCGCGGGGCTGACGATCGCCGCGCTGATGGCCCAGGGCGCGAAGCTGAGGGCGGAGGGCGGCTCCATCACTCAGGCCGCCTACGCGATCCAGCACCAGAGTTGGTCCATGGAGATGGTGCCGGATCGCGAGGCGCGGCTGGCCGCCGCCAAGTCGGGCGGCGACCTCGGCGCCAACGCACCGCCCGACGTCGTCGCTAACCTGACGCGCGCTTCCGCCGGCTTCGACCCTGATCCGCTGAACGCGCCGGCAGCGCCGTCGCCCTACCCGCCTGTGGTCATCCGTTCGCTGGCGGTCGCCGCGCTCGCCGTCTTAGGCGAGGCCGGGCCGGAGGACGACGCGCAGGTCGAGCCGTTGTTGACCGAGCCGGCGGCGGCAAACTGCGAAACTCTGGCCAAGCTCGACCTCTACCAATGTCTCGCCGTCGCCAAGCCGTATTACGAGGACGTCTTCTGCCTGGGCTCGCACGCGATGACCGATCCGGGCCAGTGCCTGATGATCGACGCCGGTGCGCCGGTTCCTCCGGCGACCGAGACCGCACAGACGATCGATGCCGCCGACGCCGCCTCGAAGACGACGCCAACGCACTACCACGCGACCCGAAGCCACCAGCGGTGAGTTTCAGCGACGCCCCGCTTGTGCTCAGCGGGCCGCTTCGGGCGCCCAAGCAGATGCTGGCCGACCAGGCCTACGGCGGCCACGCTTCGCTGCACGACGATTCCATGGCCGAGACGCTCGGCTTCCGCGCCGGCCCGATCGAGGGACCGACCCACTTCAGCCTGTTCGCCCCGCTGCTCGCGCACGTCTGGGGCATGGCCTGGTTCGAGCGGGGCTGCTTTTCGGCCCACTACCTCAACATGGTGATCGAGGGCGAGGAGACGCGCGCCTTCGTCGAGCTTCCGGCCGATGGCGCGCTGCGCGCCCGCGCCTGGGCCGAGAAGGCGGACGGCACGCCGGTGCTTGAGGCCAGTGCGACGCTGGGACCGGGCGAGACGCTGCTGGATGCGCGCGTGGCGGCCTTGCGGCCCCCTGACCGACTGGTGATCCTGGCCGACCTTGCGGTCGGCATGACCGGCGCCGAGGACGAGCCCGTGCGCATGGACCCTGACCAGCACATGGGAGCGCTCTATCCGTTCTCGCTGAACCAAAAGCTCGAAGCGATCACCGAGACCTCGCCCTGGTATTCCGACGCCGCAGCCTCGCCGTGGGGCCAGGCGATCATCCCGCTCGAGATGGTGAGCGTGCTGGCCGAATACTCGAGCGGCCGCGCCCGCTTCCCGACCAAGGGTCCGGCCGTCGGCCTGTTCGCCGACCAAGAGATCCGCATGCTCGACGCGCCGCTGTTCGTCGGCGAGGACTACCTGATCCGCCGCGAGATCGTGGCGTTGTCCGAGAGCCGCCGCACCGAGTCCTACTGGATCAAGAGCCGCATCTTCGACGTGTCGGGGACGACCCTGAAGGCCGAGATGCTCCTGAACCACGCCACCCTGAAGGACTCCTACGCCCGCTACGATGAAGAGCGGGCGGCGGCGGGCTGATCGGCCGCAGCGCCAGAGACGTCAGCTGCATTTCGAATACCCGCAGTCCATGCAGGTGTCGCAGCCTTCCTTGCGGACGAGGGACAGCCCTCCACAGCGCGGACAGCTGAGCGCCGGCTGCACAGCCGCAGGCGCCAAATCGTGCGCTGCGGCGGCCTCGGCGGGAAGGCGGCTGCCCCCGGCCAAGTGCCGCTCGATGACATCGCCGATGGCGGCGAGCAGCGAAGGTACATAGCGACCGTTGATCCAGCCGCCGCCGCGCGGATCGAATACCGCCTTCAGCTCTTCCGCCACGAAGGAGACGTCGCCGCCGCGCCGGAACACCGCGGAGATCATCCGGGTCAACCCGACCGTCCAGGCGTAGTGCTCCATGTTTTTGGAGTTGACGAAGATTTCGAAGGGACGACGCTCACCGTCGATGACGGCGTCGTTGATCGTCACGTAGACGGCGTGGGCGCTCTCCGGCCAGTTGATCTTGTAGGTTGCGCCCTCCAGTCGTTCCGGCCGCGGGATCAAGGGTGCGCCGGCCGGCGTGGCGGCCGTTGCGGCCTGCGCGGCATCGGACGTGACGGTCAGCACCGAACCGGTGATCGCGTTCGGTCGATAGGTGGTCAGGCCCTTGCACCCCAACCGATAACCTTCGCGATAGACTGCGGCGAAGGCGTCGAACGGGATATCCTCGGGACAATTGATGGTCTTCGAGATCGAGGCGTCGATGACGGCCTGGGCGGCCGCCTGCATCCTCAGATGGTCGTCCGGCTGCAAGTCCTGGGCGGTGACGAAGGCGAGTTCGGGCGGCGGCTCGTCGCCCCTCAGCCCGCGCCACGCGGAGAGCGCGTAGTCTTCGACCGGCTCCTCGCGCTTCGAGCCATCTGGCTGAAGGACCCTGCGGCTATAGGCGAAGGCGAAGACGGGCTCGATCCCCGACGAGACGTTGCCGGCGAGCAGCGAGGTGGTGCCCGTGGGCGCAATCGAGGTGAGGCAGCCGTTGCGAAGTCCATGCGCCTGGATCGCGGCCCGCGTCTCGTCGTCGAGCGACTTGAGGTTCGGCCGCTCGAGCATGACCGGGTCGTAAAGCGGGAAGGCGCCCTTCTCCTTGGCCAGTGCAGCAGAGGTCCGATAGGCCTCGCGTTTGATCACCGACAGCCAATGCGAGGTCAGTGCCAGCGCAGCGTCGTCGCCGTAGCGAACGCCACAGAAGATCAGGGCGTCGGCTAGGCCGGTGACGCCCAGCCCGATCCGGCGCTTTGCCTTGGCTTCCTCTTCCTGCGCCGGGAGCGGGAACTGAGAAACGTCGATCACGTCGTCCAGCATCCGCACCCCGGTGCGGGTCAGGTCGGCGAGCTCGCCCTCGTCGAGGGCCGCGTCGCGCTCGAACGGCGAGCGCACCAGCTTGGCCAGATTGATCGACCCGAGCAGGCAGGCGCCGTAGGGCGGCAGCATCTGCTCACCGCAGGGATTGCTGGCCGAGACTGCCTCGCAATAGGCAAGGTTGTTGAGCGCATTGACGCGGTCGATGAAGATCACGCCGGGTTCGGCGCAGTCGTAGGTCGCCTGCATCAGCCGCGCCCAGAGGTCCCGCGAATTGACCGTCCGATAGACGACGCCTTCGAACGTCAGCGGCCAGTCCCTGCCTGCGTCAAGCGCGTCCATGAAGGCGTCGGTGACCAGGGCCGACAGGTTGAAATTGCGCAGCCGCCGAGGATCTCTCTTGGCGTCGATGAAGGCTTCGATGTCAGGATGGTCGATGCGCAGGCATCCCATCATCGCCCCGCGCCGCTGGCCGGCAGACATGATCGTCTGGCACATGCCGTCCCAGACTTCCATGAAGCTGAGCGGCCCCGAGGCGTCGGCGCCGACGCCCCGGACCCGGGCGCCGTCGGGGCGAATGGTGGAAAAGTCCATCCCGACCCCGCCGCCTTGCTGCATGGTCAGCGCCGCCTCGCGCAGGTGGTCGAAGATGCCGCCAAGGTTGTCGGGAATCGCGCCCATGACGAAGCAGTTGAACAGGGTGACCGATCGCCCGGTCCCCGCCCCAGCCAGAATCCGTCCAGCCGGCAGGAATCGAAAGTCTTGCAGCGCGCGCGAAAAGCGTTCGGCCCAGTCAGCCCGCGCGTCAGACGCTTCCGCCTCCGCCAGGGCGCGGGCCACGCGCGCCCATGTCTCCTCAACCGAGGCGTCGCCATGGCTGTCTGCGCCGGCGGGCGCGAAACGGTACTTGCTTGCCCAAATCTCGCCGGCCAGGGGATTGTCGAAGGCCATCGATCGCACCAACGCGGCGCGCCGCCTGGCGGCCGCTAGACCAGCCTTCGTGAGCGGTGACGCCGAGTCGCGCCTTGCGCTGGATCAAGGTCGCCTCGCCAAGGCGCCGGCGATTCGAGTTCCGCCCGGCGCCGACGCGCTCGAGACGTACCGACTCCCTAAGTGATCAACGATCACATTTTGATCTGGCGCAAAGACTCGAGGGCGAACTCGGCGCAACCGTGACCGTCATCCGAGACACCGGTCCAAGCCGATGCGGGAGGAAACCTAGGCAAAGAACCGAAGCTGGCATGGGCCGCTAAGCGCTGCCGCGGATCGTTGAGCGGCCCGACGGTGTCCCACCAAGCTTGGCGCCAGCGCGGAGGAACGTCACATGGCGGTGCTTGCAGTCGACCTGGATCCGGACTTCACCGCGACGGAACGCGCGGCGTGGGAGACGGCGCACCGGTTCGCCCGCGACGTCATGAGACCCGCCGGTGAGGCCCTCGACAAGCTCCCGGCAAGCGGCGTCATCGCCCCCGACTCCGTCCTCTGGGACGTCTTTCGCAAGCATCGCGAACTGGGGCTGGGCGTTCTTGACGGAGACTCCGACCTGTCGTTGGCGGAACAGGCCCGCATTCGCTGCATCGTGGGCGAGGAGATGGGCTGGGGCGACACGGGGCTGGCGATCAGTCTGGGAGTCGCCGGCTTTCCGACCATGATGGCGCGGATGTCGGGCAATCCGGCGCTGATTGAGCGCTTTCCTGCCGGGACTCTGGGCTGCTGGGCGATCACCGAGCCGGGGCACGGCTCCGACCTGATCAATTTCGACGGGACGCTCAGCCATCCCGGCGGCCACGACGAGCGGCCGAACTGCATCGCCCGCAAGGACGGCAACCAGTTTGTGATCACCGGGCAGAAGTCGGCGTGGGTCTCCAATGGAACCATCGCGGAGGCCGCGGCTCTCTTCTGCTCGGTCGATATGGGAGACGGTCGCGTCGGCGGCGGCGTGTTCGTGGTGCCGCTGAACGAGGGCGGCGTCGGCAAGGGTAAGCCGACCGACAAGATCGGCCAGCGAGCGCTGAACCAGGGCGAGATCTTCTTCAACGACCTCAAGGTTCCCGCCGACTCGCTGGTCGTTCCGCCGGAGGCCTATCGAGCCGCCGCCGATCGGGTCCTGTGCCTGGCCAACGCCAGCATGGGAACGACCTTCGTCGGCTGCGCGCGCGCCGCCTTCGAGTTGGCGACCGAATACGCCAAGTCGCGCGTCCAGGGCGGCGTGGCGATCTTCGCGCATCAGAGCATGAAGTCGCGCTTGTTCAAGATGTATCAGAAGGTCGAGGCGGCCCGGGCGCTGAACCATCGGGTCGTCCGAATCAACGCCGGACGCGAAACGCCGCTATTGGAACTGGCCATCGCCTCTAAGGTGACGTCGACGCAGGCGGCGTTCGAGGTGGCGAGCGACGCGCTGCAGGTGTTCGGCGGCGCCGGAATCTCGCGCGACTGCCCGATCGAGAAGATCTTCCGCGACGCGCGCATCTCGATGATCGAGGACGGCTGCAATGAGGTTCTCGGCATGGTGGCGGCCGCCCGGTTCTGACGCCTTTTCAACCCGGCGGGAGGCCGCGCCATGAAGATGAACGCCTACGTCGCAGGGGTGGGGATGACCGGCTTCGGCCGGATGATGGACCGTGGCCTGAAATCCCTTGGCGCCGAGGCCATCAAGGCGGCGCTCTTCGATGCCGGCCTCGACCGGCGCGAGGTGCAGGCGGCCTGGATGTCCAACGCCGCTGCCGGGGTCCTGACCGGCCAGGAATGCATCCGCGGCGAAGTGGTCCTACGCAGCGCCGGCATGGGCGGCCTGCCGGTCGTCAATGTCGAGAACGCCTGCGCCAGCGCCTCAACGGCGTTTAACCAGGCCTGCGCGATGGTGAGCGCCGGCCTCTACGACGTCGTCTTGGCCTGCGGCGTCGAGAAGATGTACTTCGAAGACCGGGCCAAGGTGTTCGGCGCCTTCATGGGCGCCGTGGACGTGGAGCAGCTGCAGTCCATCCTCGACGGTCTGCAGAAGTCGGCGGCGGCCTCCGGCGCGAGCGAAGCTTCCAAGGGCGCCGGCAAGAACCGCTCGATGTTTATGGATATCTACGCAGCAGCGGCGCGCTCGCACATGCAGCGCTATGGCACGACGGTCGAGCAGTTCGCGATGGTCTCGGCCAAGAACTCGTTCCACGGCTCGCTAAATCCGCGCGCCCAGTTCCACGAGGCGCTGACCGTGGAACAAGTCCTCGCCTCGCCGATGATCGCCGAGCCGCTGACAAGGCCGATGTGCTCGCCGATCGGCGACGGCGCGGCCGCGGCCGTCATCGTCAGCGAACGGAAGATGCGGCAGCTTGGCCTCAAGGACCCGGTCCGCGTGGTCTCCAGCGTCCTCAAGTCAGGATGGGACCACGGCCCCGGCGAAGTCGGCCTTTCCGATGTCTGCGCGCGGGAGGCCTACGAAGAGGCGGGCCTCGGTCCGCGCGACCTCAGCCTTGTGGAGCTTCACGACGCCTCGGCGCCCGCCGAGGTCATCGCCTACGAATCCATCGGCCTTTGCCCGAAGGGCGAAGGCGGCCGCCTGGTGGAAGGGGGGGCCACCCGGCTCGGCGGCCGCATCCCGGTCAGCACCTCGGGCGGCCTCTTGCGCAAGGGCCATCCGATCGGGGCCACGGGCCTGGCGCAGGTGGTGGAGATCACCGAACAGCTTCAGGGCCGCGCCGGCGCGCGTCAGGTGGACGGCGCCAGCGTCGGGCTCTGCCACAACGGCGGTGGCAACATCGGCTCCGACGCCGCCGCCCAATGCGTCTCCATCCTGGTCCGGGGGTAAGCCGACATGGCGCGAGCGCTGAACGAAATGGTGCTGGCCGATCTGATCGCCGCGCGGGCGGAACAGCGGCCTGATCTGGATGTCGTAACCTTCGAAGGCGGCGAGGCCGGCGCCGACGAGGTCCGCACCTACGCCCAGCTCTGGGCCAACGCGAACCGCCTGGCGGCGGGATTGCTCGAACGAGGCATGACCTACGGAGACCGGTTCGCGATCCTGCTGCGTAACCACCCCGAGTTCATCGAGTTGATGATCGCCGCCTCCCTCACCGGACTGGTGTTCGTGCCGATCGACCCGCGCACGCGTGGCGCCAAGCTCGCCTACACCCTGAACAACTCGGGCTGCAGGGGCGTGGTCTGCGCCGACTATAACCTGGCGCAGGTCGACGAGATCCTCGGCCAGGTTCCGTCCATCGACTGGATCTGGACGATCGAGACCGGCGAGGCCGCAAGCGGTGTCGCTGTCAGCCTGTCGGAAATCCTCGATCGGCCGGAGACCTCGGTCGACATGCAGCTGCGCGATCCAAACGATCCATTGCAGATCATCTACACCTCCGGCACCACCGGCGACCCCAAGGGCGTGGTGTTCGGCAACGCGCGCTTCGGTGGCGCGACGATGCTGACGGCCATGCTGGGGATCGGCGCGGACGAGCGGCCCTACACCGGGCTCTCGCTCACCCATGGCAACGCCCAGCTGATGACCCTGGCCTCGGCGCTGCGCGTCGGTCAGCGGGCGGTCTTCAGCCGCAAGTTCACCAAGTCGCGCCTCTGGGACGTCACCCGCAAGTACGGCTGCACCTTCTTCAATCTGCTGGGCGGTATGTCGACGGCCATCTACTCGGAGCCGGTCAAGCCTGACGACGCGGACAATCCTGTGAAGTTCGTGCTCAGCGCGGGGATGCCGGCGGCGATCTGGGAGGGTTTCGAGCAGCGCTTCGGATTGAAGGTGCTCGAGGCCTATGGCGCGATCGAAGGAGGCATGGCGTTCAGACCGATCGGCGCAGGCCCGATCGGCAGTTTCGGCAGGCCGCCGGCCAATCTCGACATGCGGGTCGTCGACGACACCGGCGAGGAGTGTCCGCCGGGCGTGCTGGGCGAACTGGTCAGTCGACCGATCAACGGCGCGGCGGCCCAGGTCGCCTACTTCAACAACCAGGCGGCGTCGGAACAGAAGACGGCGGGTGGATGGCTGCGCAGTGGGGACATCTGTCACCGCGATGCCGAGGGCTGGCTCTACTTCGACTACCGCAAAGGAGGCGGCATTCGCCGCAACGGCGACTTCATCAACCCGGGCTTCGTCGAGGCGGTCCTGGCCGAGATCCCTTCGGTCACCGACGTCTATGTCTATGGGGCGCCGTCCGCCAGCGGCGCGCCCGGCGAGAAGGAGGTCGTCGCCGCGGTGGTCGTCGACCGGACAACGTTCGATCCCGCTGAGGTCTTTCAGGGGTGCCTGGCCACGCTCGAGGCGAACTTCGTCCCGAGCTTCCTGCAGGTGCTCGATGAGATCCCCAAGACGGCGTCTGAGAAGCCGCAGGACCGGTTCCTGATCGAGGCCCTGCAACGGCCGACGGCGGAGATCTATCGGTATCGCAACGGCAGGGCGGAGCGCGTGGCACCGGAGGCTTTCGTGTCGGCGGACGACGGACGGCCGGCTGCGGAGAAGGAGCGAGCGAAGGCGCCGGCCTGAGCGGTAGCGCCGGCGATCTGCGGAGAAAGACCATGACCGACACACTCGACCTCGAAGATCTTGAAGCTCTGGAAAACCTCGAGTGTGAGGTCGAACCGGAGGAGACAAAGGCGGATCGAACCGCCCGGCGGCGTACGGCCATCCACGACATCGAGCCGGGCGCGGACTGGAACGACGTCGAGCACGCCATGCTCACGCGCCGCAGCATCCGCAGGTTCAAGGGGCGCCAGGTTCCCGAGTTCATGATCCGCCGCATCCTTGAGATGGCCCGCTTCGCGCCCTCGCAGGGCAACTGCCAGCCTTGGTCGTTCATCGTCATCCGCGACAAAGCGATGATCGCCGAGATGGAGCAGTCCTGCGTCGCCGTCTGCAAGGGTATGACCGCGAGCGTCGACTACACCCACTATCCTCAGGGCAGCGCCGAGCGCGCCGCGATCCTCGAGAATACGCAGAAGCTCAACCGCGCGAGCCCGAATTCCTTCCACCCGGTGCCGATGACCGCGATCAAGTCGATCGCCAACGGTCGCTTCGCCGTGTTCCACAAGGCGCCGACCGTGATCCTGATCCTGAAGGACACGCGCGGCGTCGGCGTTCCCGAGGTCGACATCGGCGTCGTCGGCACGAACATCGTGCTCGCAGCCCAGAGTCTCGGCCTCGGCACTTGCTGGATCGGCTTCGCCCGGCTCTTGAACAGCAACCCGCCGTTTCTCGAACGGCTCGGCGTGGCTCCGCCATTCGAGCTGGCGGAGGCGATCTGCGTTGGCTACCCGATCGGCAATCCCACCCAGCAGACCGTCGCCCGCCAGACCCACCAGATCATCTGGTGGGAGGACGGCGAGCAGCAGATCCTGCACTAGGAGACGAAGCCATGACCTCCGAGAGCGGCGCAAAGGCCATCGTGGATCCGGACCATCTGCCCATTTGGGACGATCCCGCCCAGGCCATGTACCGGCAGGTGACGATCGACCTCGACAAGTGCGACGGCTGCAAACTGTGCGTCGTGGTCTGCCCAGCCAACCTGCTGGAACTATTCGGGCCGAAGGACAACCTGAAGGTTCGCCTCAAAGGCGACGTCACCGGCTGCATGAGCTGCAACAACTGCTTTGCAGTGTGCGCTGGCCAGGGCGTGTTCGCCACCGAGCCCTACGATTTTGTCGGCTTCTACGCGCAGAAACGCATCGGCGCCTTTGCCCAGCCCCGAAAGTTCTGAGCGCCTTGAATGCCGCCGCCGTTCGCCAACAGGCCCCCGCTCAGGCCGCGGCCAGGCCTACCACTTCGGTGCGAAGAGGCTGCACCAGCCAGTTGGGCTGACCGGGCCGACCACCACCTTGCAATCTGTGGGGGCTATCCACTGGCTGCATACGTTGCATCGCTGGTTGCCCTTCGGAGTCGTCTGATAGTTGGCGGCCGCCAGACTAACCTTGGACCCAGCCCGGGCAGCCGGCGCCGCAAGGTCCGCGGCAAGCGCGCCGCCGCCCAGGATCACCGCTCCCTTTAGGATCCCGCGCCGAGAGAGGTTCAGATTGTGGACGGTTCGAGGGGTGGTCATTCGGTCGATCCTTCGGCTTCGTCTTCCGCTTCCCATGCGAGTAGCCGCTCGCTGAGCTTCTTGAACTTCTCCTCGAGCCGCCCGCCGAAGACGGGGTCAGGCTGGATGCTGAGCTTGCTCTCGATCTCAGCCCAGTCGGCTGACGTCAGCAATCTCTCGGCCAGGGGAAGGAAGCACTCTTCCTCCTTGCGCATGTGCCGGCGCTCCGCCTCGATGAAGTTTCGCCCGGCGTCCACGATGTCGGCGCGGGGAATGTCCGTGTCGTTCAAGAGTTCACTGACCGTCTGGTGGAACCGTTGCGCCCGCGCGTGGAGCGCTCGATGTTCGCCTAGTAGGTCGCCGATCGCCGCCGCCTCTTCCGGCCATGTCGCTTGCAGGCGGGCGAAGACAGCGTCTTCCTTCGGATGATGAAAGCGGTCGGGATAGTCGAGAAAGTAGTCTGTCACCCCAACGACGACATCGTAGTCAGGCGCCAGGGCGCTCGCGAAGACCTCAACCTGGTGCTCCAGCGCACCCAGCAGGCGCGAGATGTTTAGGTGCTCTTCGCGTAACGCCTCAATTACGGCGGCCATCGCGCGCTCCTAACTGATGCAACTCGGGCCATGGCGCGAAGCGAGCGACGAGCCCGCCGCCCGGGCGGGCGCAGATTTCCGGAGACGGTCGCTCCGCCCGATGAAGTCGAGCGTGTGATCATCGTGCTCAAGCCGCTGCACCTCCCCTCCGAGGACGTGTCTGGGGGCCGAGAGCGCTGACAACGTAAGGCGTCATGACTCTCGCCCCCTCGAGGCATGTTTGATCGCGATCGGCAGCGCGCATTGATCCGAATCAAGTCGCGGCGTTGCCGCGCCGATCCAGCAGTGGAGCCATCGCTGCGCGCCAGCCCGGGACGAAGCGGCGCGAGGAGATCGCAAACGCGTCGCGGCCCATTTCTCAGTTACTGAGGACCAGAGCCGTTTGTGAAGTCCTGGTCCGCGAACGACCCGGCGCCTTGCGGAATTGGGTCCACGATCTTGATCTCGGCCTGATTGGCGGCCGTATGGCAAGCGTTACATGCATTGGT
Organism: Caulobacteraceae bacterium; assembly: GCA_035604135.1. Taxonomy (GTDB): domain Bacteria; phylum Pseudomonadota; class Alphaproteobacteria; order Caulobacterales; family Caulobacteraceae; genus Poindextera. Next base: position 136,746 of record DATNJB010000063.1, read on the forward strand.
GAGGTCGTGGTAGGCGTCGTCGAATTTGACCGGGTCCTTCGCCGCGATGGCTTGGTCCAGTTCGTTGAGACTCGAATCGAGAACGGTGACCATCACGCCTACGTTCAAGTTGTGCCACATGGGGAAGACGTTCTCCATGAGCGCCGTGGTCTCTTTCATTTCCTTCACTTCGAACGCGGCCAATGCCCAATTGTCGGCGTGACCGGCAAACCAGAGCTTGGCGTGATGCGTCTGCAGTGACGCGTTCATAAGGTCGCCAAGGCCCGGCTGGTCGGCGGCGCGCCCTGGCGTAGCCGTGGAAACGGCAAGCCAGCTCGCGATTCCGACGATCGCCAATGTGGACCCGAGCCCGAGGGCTCGTCTCAACCTGCGCTGCATGTGGAACCTCCCTTTCCGTTCAAGTCTCATCTTTTGACCTTCAAGGTGTCGCCGGCTGTCTGTTTGTCCGACGGCGATACTTCCGGCGAATTCGTTTGCCGCACTCGATGGACCAAGCACGCATAGACTCCCAGTTGGCCAAGATCACGCCGAATCTGAAGTCGCGTTTCATTGAAAGCGCCGCCCTTTGCGCGCAGCCGATTAAGGCGCAACTACTGGTTAACGTGCGAGATGACCGGTTGTTGGATTTCAACGAAGGTGCACAATACCAAACGGGCCATGGGCAACGCCGAGAGAGCTCGCCATGGAAATAACGACGCGCGACTTGCTAACGGTGCTGCATGGGATGGGGTTCGGCGCCCTGTTCATGCTTGCGTTCTCGGGCGCCCTCGCCGAGCTCTATCGAATCTCCGCGCCGGGCGCGCCGTCCTCGATGAGTACGAGGGAACAGGGGCTTCTGGCCTTCTACCTCGCCGCGATGGTTATTCTTGCGTGGCTCACCGTCTTCTCGGGGGCCTACCTGATCTACCCTTGGTATCGCGCCGTCCCGCCGGCCGGCCTAACCGACCTGTCGGACTACCCACGCCGGCTGTTGCTTTCGAGTGGCAAGACGTCCGAGTGGCACAACGTCGGGATGGAGTGGAAAGAACACGTCGCCTGGGTGGCTCCGATCGCAATGACCATGGTGGCCTATGTGGCCATGAAATACCGACGATCGATTGCTCAGCACCGAAACATGCGCGTGGCCGTACTGACCTTCGCCGTGGCGGCTTTCCTCGCCACAGGGGTAGCCGGGACATTCGGCGCCTTCCTGAACAAGTACGCGCCGGTACGCGGCGGCGCCGTGATCACTCTGATGCAGGGAAAGTGAGCATGAGCGCGATACGCGCCGGACAAGACCCCGAGGGGATCCCCAATGGCCCCGGCGCCGCGGCTATCCTGGGCGCTGGCATTGGCTGTGGAGCGCTCGGCTGCCTAGCGTTCGCGGGCGATGCGTCGCCCGCGGTCGGCAAGTTGCTGAACTTCTACAATCCGGTCGGAACCTTGTCGGGCGTGACGACGGTGACGATCATCGTCTGGCTGGCGTCGTGGTTTGCCCTGGGCCGCCTTTGGGGCAACAAGAACATTGCCATGGGCGCGGTCAACATCGTCGCGTTCGCCTCGCTCGCGATCGGTCTGCTGCTGACCTTCCCGCCGTTCATGGACCTTCTTCAGGGCAAGTGAGCAGCTCGAGCCGGACGCCGATAGGCAGCTCGCCGTGGCGCTTCGGCAATGTCCGCTCTCCCCCCAGACCGGTCATTCCCAAAGCCTGCTTTCGGGCTAACGTCTAATGTTCGCTTCTGGCGCTTCGCGGACGCCCGCAGCGACCGGGACGGGTTAAGCGGGCCTGCGCCGGAACCGGGACGCTTTCTGGCCGTGCGGTGGCGGAACGTCACCATGCATACGCCTCGGGCGCCGGGCCGCCGGGGCCGGGGAAGAGCTCGTCCAGCCGTTTGAGCGTCTCGTCCGAAAGCTCGATGTCGAGCGCCGCCAGGCTGGATTCCAGCTGCGCCATCGTGCGCGGACCGATGACGGCGGCGGTCACGCCTGGCTGGCTGGCCACCCAGGCCAGCGCCACGGTCCCGGCTGGATGGCCGAGCTCGTCGCAGAGGGCCTGGAACGCCTGCACCGCCTCGGTCGGTTTGATGTTGCTCCGCCGGCCCCGATCGTTGTCCGCCGGCCGCCCGCCCAAGAGGCCGCCGCCCAGAGGGCTATAGGGGATGAAGGCCATGCCGTACGCGCGCGCGGCCGGCAGCACCTCGAGCTCCACCACCCGCTTGGTCAGATTATAGACGCTCTGTTCGGAGACGAGGCCCACGGCCCCGCGCGCCTTGGCGCTCTCCTGTGCCTGGGCGATGTGCCAACCAGCGAAGTTCGAGCTGCCGACGTAGAGCACCTTGCCTTGCTGGATCAGCACCTCCATCGCCTGCCAGATCTCCTCCCAGCGCGCGGTCCGGTCGACGTGGTGCATCTGGTAGAGGTCGATGTAGTCGGTCGCGAGGCGCTTGAGGCTGGCCTCGCAGGCCTCGCGGATGTGCTTGGCCGAGAGGCCGCGCTGGTTCGGCCCGACCCAGGTCCCGTACCGCTTGACCGGCTCTCTGGATCTCCACTCCGACGGCGGCGAATAGACCTTGGTGGCGAGCACCGCCTTCTCGCGCCGCCCACCGCCTTGCGCGAACCAGCGGCCGAGCAGCGCCTCGGTCTGGCCCGCGTTGTAGTTGTCTGAGGTGTCGATCAGGTTGATCCCTGCCTCCGCCGCGCGATCGAGGATGGCGAAACTGTCGGCCTCGTCCGTCAGCCACGAGAAGTTGACGGTCCCGAGCGCGAGCGGCCCAACCTGAAGGGCCGTGGACCCAAAACGGCGCAGCGACATGGCCAAATCCCCTTCCTATCTTGGCGACGCGACACTGGCCCGCGGTCGGCGCCCGCGTCCAGCACCGCCTCGTTCCGCGAACAATCCACAGGCGCGCACAAAAGCGGTGGACGGCCGGTGCACAACCGCGCAGGCCCGGTTGCGGGCGCTCGAAGCTCAGGCGTAGCCTTCTCTCACGGCGGCGCGGGAACGCTCGTCGCGGAAGGGCGGAGCCCCAAGGTCGCAAGACCTGAAGGCGAGCCCACCGAAGCTCTCACGGGCTTCATCCGAGGCGGTCGCGAGCGCGTCCGTTGTGGAGGGGAGCAGCGGCGTCGGGCTCGCAAGGCCTGAAGGCGCAGCTCCCCTCCGACCCATTTCCACGCCAACAAGCGACGATGGTCAGCGGTCCGGCCGTGCTTGCCGTTCGCGCAGGCGCTGCATCTCCGCGCCAACCGCTCGCTCGCGCACCCCGCTCAGCACGGCGTAGACCGACAGCCCGTGCGCCACGAGGCCGATGCCCCAGCCCAACAGGGGAAAGAAAAACCAAAGCTGGTGCGGGGTCGTCAGCAGGTTCACCGTGATGAGCAAGGTGTTCACCGCCACATAGACCAGCGCGTGAATCCCAAATCCGATCCGTGCATTCACGCGTCTTTCGGCGACTCGGCGAAGGCCGGCGTCGGTATCGGGAGGTGTCATGCGCCTGCTCCAGCCCGTTCATGTCGGGCGCTCGGGCGCGAGCATAGCCTGGATCACGCGGTCGGTGTCGCCGCACCCGCATTGCGCGACGCCGGCATTTTCGGTATCTAGCCGGCCGCACTTTCGCCTGCCTTCGCCGCGCGGACCCGCGCGGCGTTTCATTTCGGAAAAGCCCCATGGCCGATATCGTTCTTGACGTGGAAGTCCGCGAGCAGACCGGCACCGGCGGCGCGCGCGACGCCCGGCGCGCGGGCAAGGTGCCTGGCATCCTCTACGGCGGAACGCTTGGTCCGGTCGCGATCGCCGCCCGCGCCAGCGTTTTCCGCAAAGCGCTGCACTCCGGACGGCTGTTGGGCCACGTCGTGACCCTGAAGTACGGCGACGAGACCCAGCCGGTCATCGCCAAGGACGTCCAGTTCCATCCCGTCACCGACGAGCCGGTCCACTTCGACCTCTACCGGGTAGACCTGCACCAGATGATCCGCATCGCCGTGCCGGTGCACTTCCGCAACCAGGAGGCTTCGCCCGGCATCAAGCGCGGCGGCACGCTGAACATCGCCCTGCACGAGGTCGAGGTCCTGGCGCCAGCCGGCTCGATCCCGGAAGAGCTGGTCATCGACCTGACCGGTCTCGACATCGGCGACGCGATTCGCGCCGCGGCGCTCACCCTGCCGGCAGGCGTTGAGCTTTCGATCGACGGCGAGGCCACCGTGGCTTCGATCGCGACGTCTTCGGCGCTGCAGGTCGAGGAGGAGGCCGCGGAGGAGACGGCGGAAGCGGTCGAAGGCGAAGCCGAAGAGCCGGAAGCCGAAACGGAATAGACGTCGCCGCCCAAGGTGCGCGGGGCCAATGCAGCTGATCATCGCGGGTCTCGGCAACCCCGAGGCCAAATACGCGCACAATCGCCACAACCTGGGCTTCCTGGTGCTAGGCGCGATGGCCAAGCGCTGGAGCTTCGGACCGGAGCGGCGCCGCTTTCACGGGCTCGCGGCCGAAGGGTCGATCCCGACCCCGGCCGGCGCGGTCCGCTCGCTGCTGCTCAGGCCGCAGACCTTCTATAACGATAGCGGCCTGTCGATCGGCGAGGCGATGCGCTTCTACAAGCTTGAGCCCGAGAACATCGTGGTCTTCTACGACGAGATCGACCTGGCCCCCGGCCGCTTTCGCATGAAGACCGGCGGCGGCGCCGCGGGCAACAACGGGGTTCGCTCGATCACCGGCGCGATTGGCCCCGACTTCCGCCGCGCGCGCATGGGCATGGGCCATCCCGGCCACAAGGACCTGGTAATGGGCTATGTGCTGTCCGACATCCCCAAGGCCGACCGGGAGTGGGTCAACGCGCTGGCCAACGCCTGCGCCGAGGCGCTGCCGCTGTTGGCCGCCGGCGAGGACGAGAAGTACCAGGCCGAAGTGCTGCGCCTCGCCCCGGCCGAAAAAGCCGACCCCCGCCAGCCGCCGCGCGACTAGAACCGTCCGGTCCGATAGTCGTCGAACGCCTGCTCCACCTCTTCGCGGCTGTTCATGACGAACGGGCCGGACCAGGCGACGGGCTCCTTCAGCGGCTTGCCGGCGATGAGCAGGAAGCGCGCGTCGCTCCCGGCGACCACGCGCACGCCGTCGCCCTCGCCCAGCGCGATCAGGCTAACGGCCTCGACGCGCCGATCGCCGATGCGGACGGCGCCCTCGTAGAGCGCCAGCATGACGTTGTGATCGGTGGCGACCGGCTCCTCGAAGGTCGCGCCCTTGGGCAGGCTCACGTCGAAATAGATCGCATCGACCGCCCCGTCGGACACCGGGCCGGCGACGCCGCTCGCGGTCTTGCCGGCGACGACCTTTACCGTAACGCCGCCGTCGCGCGTCTCGACCGGGATCTGGGCCGCGTCGAACTCCTGATAGTCCGGCGCGCTCATCTTCAGCGCCTTCGGCAGGTTGATCCAGAGCTGGAAGCCGCGCATGCGCCCTTGCGCCTGCTCCGGCATCTCGGAGTGCACGACGCCGCGCCCCGCCCGCATCCACTGCACGCCGCCCGGACCGACCACGCCTTCGCGGCCGGTGTTGTCCTTATGCCGCATGCGCCCTTCGAGCATATAGGTCACCGTCTCGAAGCCGCGGTGCGGATGGCTCGGAAACCCCGCCATGTAGTCGTTGGCGTCGGCGGTATTGAAATGGTCGAGCATCAGGAACGGGTCGAACATCTGCGCCTGCTGCGTGCCCAGTAGGCGCGTCATGCGCACGCCCGCGCCGTCGGAGGTGGGCTGGCCGGGCACGGCGGCGGCGACGGGGCGGGCGGTGAGGGTCTGGGCGCTCATGGCGGCCTCCTGGCGGGCGGAACCGGAATGTCGGATCGAGGGGGCCAATTCTCAAGGCCGGCTGTTTCGCCATCGGCGGCAAGTCGTGTTAGGTCCCCCGCTCCCTTAAATCCGAACCCAAATCCATGGCCCTGAAAGTCGCCATCGTCGGCCTGCCCAACGTCGGCAAGTCGACCCTGTTCAATGCGCTGACCGAGACAGCGGCGGCGCAGGCGGCGAACTATCCGTTTTGCACGATCGAGCCCAACGTCGGCGACGTGGCCGTGCCCGAGCCCAGGCTCGACGTGCTGGCGAAGATCGCGGCCTCGAAGGAGATCATCCCGGCCAGGATCAACTTCGTGGACGTCGCCGGGCTGGTGCGCGGGGCGTCGAAGGGTGAGGGACTGGGCAACCAGTTCCTGAGCCACATCGGCGACTGCGACGCGGTCGCCTTCGTCGCCCGCTGCTTCGCCGACGACGAGGTCAGCCACGTCGAGGGCCGCATCGACCCGATCGCCGATCTCGACATCATCGAGACCGAGCTGATGCTGGCCGACCTCGAGAGCCTTGAGCGGCGCCTGGTCAACCTCGAGAAACGCGCCATGGGCGGCGACAAGGAGAGCACAACCGCGCTCCGCCTGGTTCGCCTTGCATTGGAAGCCCTGAACGCCGGCCGGCCGGCCCGCACCGTCGCCGCGCCCGAGGCCGATCGGAAGGCGTGGCGCATGCTGCAGCTGCTGACCGCCAAGCCGGCGCTCTACGTCGCCAACGTGGACGAGGCCTCAGCCGAGGCCGGCAACCCGCTCTCGGCGCTGGTCGTGGAACGCGCGGCGCGCGACGGAGCCAAGGTGGTCGTGATCTCCGCGAAGATCGAGAGCGAGATCGCCCTGCTCGACCCATCGGAGCGCGCCGAGTTTCTCGAGACCCTCGGTCTGACCGAGCCTGGCCTGGACCGGCTCATCCACGAGGCCTATGCGCTTCTCGGCCTGCAGACCTTCTTCACCGCCGGTCCGAAGGAGGCGCGCGCGTGGACCGTGCCAGTGGGCGCCACCGCGCCGCAGGCGGCTGGCGTGATCCACACCGACTTCGAGAAGGGTTTCATCCGCGCCGAGACGATCGCCTACGAAGACTATGTGCGCCTGGGCGGCGAGGCCGGCGCGCGCGACGCCGGCAAGCTGCGCGCCGAGGGCAAGGACTACGTCGTGCGCGAAGGCGATGTCATGCACTTCCGCTTCAACGTCTAGGGCGCGGCCAAGAGCGCCAGCGATCGCTCGCAGGGCTCACCGTAGTAGGTCTCGAGCGCCTGGCGGAAGACCGCCGCATCCGGCGCCGCCTCGGCGAACAGCGTCAGGCAGGAGCGGAACTTCAGCACGTCCGGAAAGCCGAAGATGGCTTCGGCGGTCAGGCCGTTCAGCCCGTTTACCGCCTCGACGCACGCCACCAGGCGCGGACCGAGGATCGGGTGGGCAAGATAAGCGCCCGCCTCGTCGAGCGAGGCGATCGCGTAGAGCGCGGCGGTCGGGCTGCCGCCAAGGCCGGCGAGCTGCGGGAAGACGAACCACATCCAATGACTGGTCTTTCGGCCGGCCCGGAGCTCCGTCAGCGCCCGCTCGTAGACGCCATTCTGCGCCGCCACGAACCGGGCGAGGTCGTGTGGGTCGTCGTCCATCCGGGCCAGCCTAGCATGGGAAAGGCAAGCCGGCGCGATTGCGCCGGGGCCGGGCTCTGACCTAAGGACTTCACCAATCGGAACGGAGCAAGGGAGAGAAAGAGCGCCATGGCCGAAACGATCAAGATCAAGTCGACCGCCGCGGACGGGTTCGAGTTCGGCGCGCTACACGCCGCGGCCAGGGGCCCGCGCAAGGGCGGCGTCATCGTCATCCAGGAGATCTTCGGCATCGACCAGTATGTGCGCGCAGACGTCGAGCGCTGGGCCGAGCGCGGGTACGAGGCGCTGGCTCCCTACATGTACGACCGGGTCGCGCCGAACTTCGAGGTCACCCACGACGACATGCAGACCGCCATGTCGACCGTGCAGAAGGCCAGGCCCGAAGACGCCATGGCCGACGTGCAGGCGTGCATCGATTACCTCAAACCCCGTGGGCCGGTGTTCATCGTGGGCTATTGCTATGGCGGCACGATCGTGTGGCAGGCGGCGGGACGGCTGGCGGGCCTGAGCGGCGGATCGAGCTATTATGGCGGGGGCGTCGCCGGCGCGACCGACCTGAAGCCGAAGTGCCCTGTGATCTGCCACTTCGGCCGCAAGGACGGCTACATCCCGGCGGACGACGTGAAGGCCAAGCTCGCCAGCGCCCAGCCGGACGTGGCGGTCCACATCTATGAAAAGTCCGGGCACGGCTTCAACAACGATGGGCGGCCGGATTCGGACGCCGACGATGCGAAGCTGGCGCGCGAGAGGACCGTCGCCCTGTTCGAAGCCAACGGCGCGGGTTGAGCGGGCGGTGGGCGAGGCAATCACGCTCACAAGCGCCGTCGACGGCTTCGCCTTCGGCGCCTATCGGGCCGGCCCTCCGGACGCCCGCCAGGGCGGCCTGGTGCTGATCCAGGAGATCTTCGGCGTCACCGACCACATCCGCGAGCTCTGCGACGGCTTTGCCGCAGACGGCTACGAGGTGATCGCGCCCTCTTTCTACGACCGCCTCGAGCTCGGCTTCGCCGCCGGCTACGACGCCGAGGGCGTCGGCAAGGGACGGCGGTATTCCGAGGAGACCCCCTGGGACCAGGTGGCCGGCGACCTCGACGCCGCGGTCGCGGCCCTGAAGCCGCCGGTCTATGCGGTCGGATACTGTTGGGGTGGGACCGCCGCCTGGCTCGCGGCCTGCCGCTGCCAGGGACTGGCCGCCGCCTCGTCCTTCTACGGCCGACGCATCCCCGAGCTGGTGACGGAAACGCCGCGCTGCCCGGTCATCCTGCACTTCGGCAAGCGCGATCCGACCATTCCGCCGGAGGTCATCGAGCAGATCAGGACCGCTCACCCTGACCTGCCCATCTACGTCTACGACGCCGGCCACGGCTTCGTGTCCGACCGCAGGGCCGATTACGACGCCGACTGCGCGCGCCTCGCCCGCCTGCGGACCCTGCAGCTGTTCCAGAAGGCGAGCGGGGTCCGCAGCGAGATGTAGGGCGCGCGCGGCGCTAGTGGGCCACGTTGCGCCAGATACGGCGGTAGCTGGCGTAGAGCAGGCCGGAGAACAGCACGAGGTAGATCATGACGGAAAAGCCCAGCCGCTTGCGATCGGTCTGGTGCGGCTCCGACGCCCAGGCGAGGAAGGCCACGACGTCCTTGGCCTCCTGATCGGCCGTCGCCGCGACGCCGTCATCGTAGGTGACGCGGTTGGCGGTCAGCTGCAGCGGCATGGCGATGAACCCCCCCGGCGGCGCCGCGCCGGCGCCGGTCCAGTTCGAGGTCAGGTCGCCCGGCAAGTAGGGATTGTAGTAGCGGGCCGCCGGTACGCTGAGGCCCGCGGGCGCGTTCACATAACCGGTCAGGACCGAATAGACGTACTGCGGGCCGTCCTCTCGCGCCTTGATGATCAGCGACAGGTCCGGCGGCAGCGCGCCGCCGTTCGACGCCCGCGCCGCCGCGTCGTTCGGGAACGGCGGGACGAAGGTGTCGGCCGTGGTCGCAGGCCGATGGATCGTGTCGCCGGTGTTCTGGTCGATGTCGGAGACCTGGAAGCCCTTGGCGATCGCCTTCACGTACGGGTTATCGTTCGGATTCGGGTACTTCGGATCATAGAACGGCCCGCCCTCCTGCCCGAGGTTCCGGTAGCTCATCAGGTCCATCGAATGGCAGGCCGAGCAGACGTCGTGGTAGACCTTGTAGCCGCGCTGTAGCTGCTCCTGGTCGAACTGGCCGAACGGCCCCTCGAAGCTCCAGTGCACATCCTTGGGCGGCAGAGCCGTCGTGGCGGCCTGAGCCGCCGCGGCGACGAGCCAAGAGACCGCCGCGAGGGCGAGGGCTTTGCGAAGCATCGGGCCCTAACCCTTCTTCTCGGGTGCGGCGGTGGCGCCGGCGGGAACGGTCGCCGGGTGCGCGAGCACCGGCTCTGAGATGGATTCCGGCACCGGCAGCGGCGTCTCGAACATCGGCACCAGGAACAGCGAGGCGAAGAATCCGAAGTAGGAGAGCATTCCCAACCTGGAGAGCCAGACGTCGCTGTTGATCGGGTAGTCGCCCAGAGTGAAGCCTGCGCCCACGCCGGGGATCACGACCGCGTCCGGCTCGTGCGCCCCGCACCAGCCGAGGACGAGGCAGGTGACGATGAAGATGAAGAAGAACCAGCGCGCCATCGGCCGGTAACGCATGGAGCGCACCTTTGAGGTGTCGATCCAGGGCATGATGAAAAGCACGCCGATGGCCACGCCCAGCGCGATCACGCCCATGAGCTTGTTCGGGATCGCCCTCAGCATGGCGTAGTAGGGCAAGAGATACCACTCGGGCACGATGTGCTGGGGCGTCACCAGCGGGTTCGCCGGCACATAGTTGTCGACGTGACCCATGGCGTCGGGCGCGTAGAAGACGAAGGCCCCGAACAGCACGATGAAGACGCTTAAGCCGAACCCGTCCTTGACCGTGTAGTAGGGGTGGAACGGCACGGTGTCGGTCTTGTCCTTCACGTTCACGCCGGTCGGGTTGTTGTTGCCCGGCACGTGCAGCGCCCAGATGTGCAGCACGACCACGCCGGCGATCACGAACGGCAGGAGGTAGTGCAGCGAGAAGAAGCGGTTCAGCGTCGGGTCGTCGACGGCGAACCCGCCCCAAAGCCAGCTGGTGAGCGACGGCCCGATGACCGGGATGGCGCCGAAGATGTTGGTGATGACCGTGGCGCCCCAGAAGCTCATCTGGCCCCAGGGCAGCACGTAGCCGAAGAAGGCCGTTGCCATCATCAGGAAGTAGATGATCATGCCGAGCAGCCAGAGCACCTCGCGCGGCGCCTTGTACGAGCCGTAGTAGATGCCGCGGAACATGTGGATGTAGACGGCGAGGAACATCATCGAGGCGCCGTTGGCGTGGATGAACTGGATCAGCCAGCCGTAGTTCACGTCGCGCCGGATGTGCTCGACCGAGTTGAACGCCATAGCCGCGTTCGGGACGTAGTGCATCGCCAGGACGATTCCGGTGGCGATCTGCGCGCCGAGGCAGAACGCCAGGATGGCCCCGAACGTCCACCAGTAGTTCAGGTTCTTCGGCGTCGGAAAGTCCATCAGGTGGTCTTTCGAGAACCGAAGGATCGGGAGACGCGAGTCGAGCCAACGTTCGATGGCTGTCTTGGGCTCGTAAGTCGAATGTCCGCTCATCTCAGCCGATCTTGATCTTGGTGTCGGATTCGAAACTGTAGTCCGGGACCGCCAGGTTCAGCGGCGCCGGGCCGGCGCGGATGCGGCCCGAGGTGTCGTAGACCGAGCCGTGGCAGGGGCAGAGCCAGCCGCCGTAGGGCCCCTGCCCGAAGTTGGGGATGCAGCCCAGGTGGGTGCAGACGCCGACCAGCACCAGCCATTGCGGCTTGCCGGGCTTGTGCCGGGATGCGTCGGTCGCCGGATCTCGCAGGCCGGCATTGTCGGCCGCCACCGCTTCGCTGATCTCCTTCGGCGTCCGGTAACGCACGAACACCGGCTTGGAGCGCCACTTCACCTCGACCTGCTGACCAAGTTGGACCTTGCTCAAGTCGAACTCGATGGACGAAAGCGCCAGCGTGTCGCCCGAGGGGTTCATCTGATCGATGAGCGGCCAGGCGACGGCGGCGACCCCGCCCGCCGCCGCAGCGGCCGCAGCGATGTTGATGAAGTCGCGCCGGCTCGGGTCGTCTTCCCCATGGCTGGCTGCAGCTGCGGTGTCGGCCACCTCGTACTCATCCCTTCGTTTTCGCGGACGCAGCATGCGCCGCCCCAGCGCGTCTGACGGCCTCGACCTTACGGTAGCCGCCTGCCACAAGAACTTGGCCGGGCAGCCCGGACAACCGCGCGGCTCGCGCGTCGGCCAACCCACTCCCCGCGAGTCGCCTCGCCCCGCCAACGTCTTGTGCTGGATCGCTTAGAATGCGCCTCGCTCTTTTTCAACCAGACATTCCGCAAAACCTCGGCGGCGCCATAAGACTGTGCGCTTGCATGGCTGCAACCCTCGAGATCATCGAGCCTTGCGGCTTCCCGCTTTCGGATCGTCTGGCGCGGCGCGCGGCGCTCGACTACGCGGCGCTCGCCCGGGTCATACGCCATGACTCATGGGCCCGGTTCCGCGATGCGGATGCCCGCCGCGAAGGGCGGCTCATCCTGTTCACGACCCGAGCGTCGACGCGCTTCGTCGACTTCGCCTTCGCGCCCGGCGACACGCTTCTGTTCGGCCGCGAGAGCGCAGGGGCGCCCGAAGCCGTGCACGCGGCGGCCGAAGCGCGGCTTCTCATTCCGCTCGCGCCTGGCGCGCGGTCGCTGAATGTGGTCGCCGCCGCGGCCATGGCGCTGGGCGAGGCGCTCAGGCAGACTTCCGGCTTTCCCGAAGCGGTGAAGGCGGACGAGGCAGAAACATGAGCGCGATTTCCGCCGAGATCGAAGAGCGCCGCGCGCGTGCAAAGGCGTGGTTCGAGAGCCTGCGCGACCGCATCTGCGCCGAGCTGGAGCTGCTCGAGGACGAGGCGCCTTACGAGCTCTTCCCCGGCGAGCCCGGGCAGTTCGATCTGCGGCCTTGGGCGCGGGAGGGCGGCGCGGGCGGCGGCACCGGCGGCTTTCTTTCCGGACGATTCTTCGAGAAGGCCGGTGTGCACACCTCCGCGGCGAATGGCCGCTTCACGCCGGAGATGGCCGCGAGCATGCCAGGCGCCGACAAGGACCCGGCTTACGTCTCCGCCTCGATCAGCCTGATCATCCACCCGCTCAGCCCACGCGTGCCTGCGGTGCACATGAACACCCGCTTCCTCTCGACTGGCACAAGCTGGTTCGGCGGCGGCGCGGACCTCACCCCGGTGATCGACGAGCAGCGCAGCCAGGACGCGCCCGACGCCCAGGCCTTCCACGCCGCAATGCGCGCGGCGTGCGACGCCTACGACCCGGAGTCCTATGGCAGGTACAAGGCCTGGTGCGACGAGTACTTCTACCTGCCGCATCGCAAGGAGCCGCGCGGGGTTGGCGGCATCTTCTACGACCAGCTGAACTCAGGCGATTTCGAGCGCGACTTCGCCTTCACCCGCGGGGTGGGCGAGGCCTTCCTTGACGTCTACCCGAAGATCGCCCGCCACCGGATGAGCGAGCCGTGGACCGAGGCGGATCGCGAGGAACAGCTCGTGCGGCGCGGCCGCTACGTCGAGTTCAACCTGCTCTACGACCGCGGCACGATGTTCGGCTTCCGCCAGGGCGCCAACATCGAGACCATGCTTTCCTCGATGCCGCCGCTGGTCCGCTGGCCTTAGGCGCCGAACAGCACCTCCGCCAGGCGCGGCCAGGTCTCCGCGGGCCGGTTCGGGGCCCTGAACGGCTGATAGTAGCGCTCGCAGAAGCTGATGAAGGTGTCGCGCACCGTGTCCTCGTCGACGTCGAGGACCGCGAGCAGCTGGATCAGGCGCTTGACCACCGGGTGGGCCAGGAAGGCGCGCGCAGCGTCGAAGCCGGTCGCCTGAGCCACGATGCGGCCGGGCGCGTTGCGCGGCGGATCGTGCGCGCCGTTCAGGTCGAGGAAGCAGGCGCCGAGGTAGCCGGCAAGCGCCTCCTTCGTGTTGCCGAGCTGGTCGGCCAGCGCGGCCTTGGCCAGGCTGAGGTCGCGGAAACTGCCGAGCTCGAGCATGCGCATGTGGGTGAGCGCGTGGCGCGTTATCAGGGTCGCCGCGACCTCCGCCTCGCTCGGCTCGCGACCGAAGCGGATGCGCAGCGCGCGGCGCTCGACGTCCAGCGCCCGCTCGCTCAGCAATGGGCGAAGCGGCTGGTCGCCGCCGCGTTCGCGGTAGAGCTCCCATTCGGACTCGAGGCGAGGCAGATCGGCTTCGGCGACCAGAACGCGCTCGCGGTCGAGCGGGCGGCTGCGCACGAAGATCTCGCGCCCGCAATACGGGCAAGGCCCGGAGCGGGTGGGCCAGGCCGGCAGGTCGCGCGCGCAAGCGGGACAGGCGCCGTCGAGACGGCCGATCGCGGTGTAGGCCTGAATGCGTCGTCCGCCCATCGTCAACGCCCCCAAGAGGCGCGGGAGCGGGCAGACGCCGCCGCGCCAGCTTCGAGCATGCCAGCCGTTCGCGGCGGAACCAGGGAAGGAATGCGGCGCGTCTCGCCCCAGGCATGAAGTCAAGGTTAACGCCGCGGGCGGGTTCGATTGGAGCGCGGCGTCGAAGTGGGCTAAAGGCGAAGGGCATTTCTTGGCAAAGACGGCAAACGAACGATGAGCGATGGATCGATCGACCTGAGGGCGGAAGCCCGCGCGCGGGCCTTCTCGGTCCCGCTGGACGAGATCAACGTGGCGGACGACCAACTCTACCGCACGGACACCCATTGGCCCTACTTCGAGCGGCTCAGGAGGGACGCGCCGGTCCACCGCTATGAACACCCGGACTTGGGGCCGTTCTGGTCGATCAGTCGCTACCACGACATCGTGGCTGTGGATTCCAACTGGCAAGACTTCTCCTCGACCGGCTCGATCGTGCTTGAGGACCCGGCGGACGACTTCAACACCCCGATGTTCATCGCCATGGATCCCCCCAAGCACGATGCACAGCGGAAGACGGTGAGCCCCGCGCTGTCGCCGGCCAATCTGCAGACCATGGAGCCGCTGATCCGCGAACGCGCCGGCGCGATCCTCGACGGCTTGCCGATTGGCGAGACCTTCAACTGGGTCGACAAGGTCTCGATCGAGCTGACCACGATGACGCTCGCCACCCTGTTCGACTTCCCCTTCGAGGAGCGGCGCAAGCTGACGCGCTGGAGCGACGTGATCACCGCGCCCGAGGGCGCGCCGGGCTTCGGCACGGAGGACGAGCGGCGGGCGGAGCTCTTCGAGTGCGTCGGCTACTTCATGAACCTGTGGAACGAGCGGGTGAACGCAGAGCCGAAGGGCGACCTCATCTCGATGATGGCGCACAGCGAAGCCACGCGGAACATGGATCAGATGGAGTTCCTCGGGAACCTCATCCTCTTGATCGTCGGCGGCAACGACACCACCCGCAACACCATCTCGGGCTCGATCGTGGCGCTCAATCAGTTCCCGGAGCAGTACCGCAAGCTTACGGCCAATCCCGAGCTGCTGCCGTCGATGGTGTCGGAGACGATCCGCTGGCAAACGCCGTTGTCGTTCATGCGCCGCACGGCCGTGCGCGACGTCGAGATGCACGGCCAGACCATCAAGGCCGGCGACAAAGTCGCCATGTGGTACATCTCGGGCAACCGCGACGAGACGGTGATCGAGAACCCCAACGCCTACATCATCGACCGTGAGCGTCCGCGCCAGCACGTCTCGTTCGGTTTCGGCATCCACCGCTGCGTCGGCAACAGGTTGGCCGAGCTGCAGCTTCGGGTGATCTGGGAAGAGATCATGAAGCGCTTCCCGGTGATCGAGCTCACCGGCGAGCCCAGCCGCATCGCCTCATCCTTCATCCACGGCTACGACGACCTGCAGGTTCGCATCCCGCGCCGGACCTGAGCGCGCTTCAGCCCGGCGGCGCCCTTGCAACCGAGAGGCGGCTCTGGCCTCACCGGCCGATCGCCCCGTAAGCTGACGCCATGGCATCCTCGATCCTCCTGCAGCGCGCATGGACTCTGCTTGCGCTGATCGTCGGCTTGGTCTTTGCGCCGGCCGCCGGCGCGATCGCCGCGGACGCGACGTTGACGCTCAACGTGGGCGGCGTCGAGCGAACGGCCTATCTGCACGCCCCTGACAGGATCGACCCAGCGCGGCGCTATCCGCTGGTGATCGGCTTCCACGGCGGGGCCGGCAACGCCGAGGGCTACATCGAGAACTCCCAGCTGTTCGCCAAGGGCGAGGCGGCGGGGTTCATCGTGGTCTGTCCGCAGGGCACTCCGATCCCCATCGCGGGCGACCATAGGGTGTGGAACTCGGGGCCGGAGTACGAGCGCAGCAGCCACGGCACCGACGACGTCGCCTTCACCCGCCTGATCATCGACCAGGTCAGCCGGATGTACGCGATCGACCCCAAGCGCGTCTTCGTGACCGGCTTCTCGAACGGCGGGCAGATGGCCTACCGGCTGGCGCTGGAGCTTCCCGACCGGATCGCGGCCATCGCGCCGATGAGCGGCGGGCGGCTGGCCGGTGACGAGCGGCCCGCGCGCCCGGTCCCGGTGATGCATTTCCATGGCGCGGCGGACACCGTCTATCCGTTGGGCGGCGGGCTTGGGCCAAATAGCATCGGGCGCACGCCGCACGCCTCCATCGACGAAGTGATCGACGAGTGGCGACAGTTCGACGGCGCCGATCCGACGTCGACGATCGAGCCGCACGACGGCTGGGAGGTGCATCGACACGCAGGCGCGGCGCCGGTCTTGCTCGTACTGGTCCTGGGCATGGGCCACCAGATCGCCGGCGGCCGCGACGACCGCCTGCCCGGCCAAGCCATGCGCGACCAACCGGACGCCATCGCCATGGCGCTCCAGTTCTTCAACGGTCACCCGATGCCCTAGAGCACGATGCGGTTAGGCGGAATCGCCTGACCGTTGAATCGTGCTCTAGAGTCCAAGGTTTGAGCGCGTTCTGATCGCAAAACCAGTTCCCACTTTTGCGGAACGCGCTCTAGCCTGGCAGCGCCTGCTCGTGGCCCTCGGCCAGGATGTAGATCACCTTGCGCGCGGCATCGAAGATCGGCGTCACCCAGACCGCGATCGTGCGGACGCGGCCGTCGCCTTCGAGCTGGATGGTCTCGTTGGCTCCGACCCCGACGTGCGCGGCGGCGATCGCACGCTTCAACCGTTCGATCGCGTCGGAATCGATATCTGGGCTCCCCAGCCAGGGCAGGGTCCAGAGCGGACGGCCGAAATAGTGCTGGTCGCCGATCGTCAGCGCGCGGGCGGCGCTGTTGATCTCGAGCACGCCGCCGTCGGGGTCGAGCAGCGCCATCGGGCCGACCGCGTGGTCGAAAAGGGCGCGGAACCGCCGCTCGCTCTCCTCGAGGCTGGCCTGGGCCGCCTTGCGCGCGGTGATGTCGCGGAGGTGGGCGGTAAACGTCGTCTCGCCGGCGAGGGTGACTTTGGTGATCGCCGCTTCCAGCGGGAAGATCTCGCCCGAGCGCCGCAGGCCCTTGATCTCCTGCCGCTCGCTCATCATGCGCGAGGGTGAGGCCGCGGCGCGGAACGCCTCCACGAAAGCCGGGTGTGGCGTCCGCGCCTCCGGCGGCATGAGCATGGTGAGCGGCTGGCCAAGCACCTCCTCGGCGCGATAGCCGAACATGCTCTCGGCCTTCAGGTTGAAGAAGGTGATGGCCTGCCGATCGTCGCAGGAAACGATCGCGTCCTCCGCGACAAGCAGGATGCGCGCGGCGCGAAGGTTGGCTTCCTTCAGCGCAATCTGGTCGCGGCGGCGGACGGTGTCGTCGCGGACGGTGATGATGAAGCGCTCGTCGCCGCTCTGTGCGACACGCACTTCGACGTACATCTCGCGACCGTCCTTCGGACGCGCGAGGAAGTCCAGGTAGCGGGACTGTTCGCCCAGCGGCTCGGCAGCCCAGCGGCGGAGCCATCTGACCGCGTCGGCGCGCCGGTGGGGATCGGGCGGCACGAGCATGGCGATGTTCTGCCCGACGGCTTCGGCCGGCGCGTAGCCGAACAAGCCGACCGCCGCCCGGTTCAGGAACTCGATCTCGCCGTCCGGCTTGGCGACGATGATTGCCTCGGGCGCGTTGTCGACGATGGCGGCGGCGAGCGCCGCGGCTGCCGGCTCGGTGTCCCTCGAGGCGTCAGCCATGCCGCTCGTCCCCGCCCAACGCCCTTAAGCCGCGACCGGGTGGCCGCCTTCCATCGCCTCGAGCACCGCAGGGTCATCGAAGACCGGGATGCCAGCTTCGTCGTACTTCTTGCGCACCGTGGGCGTGAGCAGCCCGACGCGGGCAAGCGCCGGCATCATCAGGTCCTTGATCGAGTGGATCTGCCCGGGCGGCGTCTCCGGGGTGATCCCCGCCTCCTCGGCCTCCTTCATGCCCTTGAAGAAGTCCTCGTGGTCTATGCCGCTGTTGTCGAGCACCTCGAGGAAGCCCGGATCGACCCGGTTGGCCAATCCGCCGCCTGTCGTTCCGCCGTTGACGATGATGTTGACGGCCTGGAACGCGAAGTCGGCCAGTTCCTCGCGCTCGGCCTCGGGCAGCTTGGCGATCACCGGGCCGAGGTAGATGTGGCCGAACGAGACGTGCCGCGACTCGTCGCGCATGACGTTGAACGTCAGCTTCTTCAAAAGCTCGCAGGTCGTGGTGCGGTACATGTTGTTGAAGGCGCCAAGCGCGAGGCCCTCGACGATCATGTTCATGCCGATCATGACCTTCTCATAGCGGTTCGACTGCAGCGTCGCGTCGATGAGGGCCTTCAGCCACGGCGACATCGGATAGACCATCGCGATCTTGTCGCAGTAGCGGGCGTAGACCTCGACGTGGCGGGCCTCGTCCATGGTCTGGGTCGCTGCGTAGAGCTTCGCGGTCGCGTCCGGCACCGAGTGGGTGACGCAGGCCGCCGTCATCAGCGCGCCCTGCTCGCCGTGCAGGAACTGCGAGAGCAGCTGGGCCGTCGAGTGGGCCGTGAAGGTCTCCTGTTGCGACTTCGACAGCTTCTTGAAGAACGGCATCTGGTGGTAGACGTCCGAGCGGGCGTTGATCAGCGGCTTCGACGGGTCGACCGGGGTGTCCCACGGCAGGTACTCGTCCGAATCCCACTGGTTCTGCTTGGCGCGCTTGTAGAGGTCCTCGACCCGGTCCTGCGACAGCGCGTAGCTGAAGGTCCAGGCGATATCCATCGGGTGGCGGTAGATGTCGTCCGGCGTCATGGAGACCTTCCAGGCGCCTTTCATCACCTCGCTCGACTTGCTCATCACGGTCATGGCGTTTCTCCTGGGGTTAATACTGGCGGGCGGGACAACGGACGGTCAGGCCGTCGAGGCCCGGATCGACCTTGATCTGGCATGAGAGACGGCTGTTCGGCTGGACGTCGAAGGCGAAGTCGAGCATGTCGTGCTCGAGTTCATCCATCGCCGGGAGCCGCTCGAACCAGCCCGGTTCGACATAGACGTGGCAGGTGCCGCAGGCGCAGGCGCCGCCGCAGTCGCCGTCGATCCCGGGGATGGTGAAGCGCTTTGCGCCCTCCATGACCGACAGCCCGTTTGGGACCTCGACGTGATGCTCGGCGCCGCCTTGCTCGATGTAGGTGATCTTCGCCATTTCGGTCGCCGCGAGTCCGACAATCGGGCGGCGGCCTGCGCTGACGGCTGAAAGGCGTTGTCGACTCGAGAGCGCATCCCGCATCCACTTCACGCCAAGGCGTAAAACGTGACGGAGGCGTCAACTTTGATCTAGATCAAACTGCGGCGATGAGCGGCAGGATGCGTCGGCTAGTAGGCCAGTCCCTGGGCCACTGCCTTCAGCTGCTCGACGATCGAGAGCTTGTCGTCGATGAAGTCCTGGTCGATCCACCAGGCCTCGACCTCGCGTATGACCTCGCCGACCAGCGGTCCCTCGGGCACGCCGGCGGCCATCACCTCCGCGCCGGTGAGCGGCAACGACGGCCTGGGCCAGCTCTGCGCCATCGGGATCAGCGCCCGCCACTGGATCGCCGCCGCATGCCGCTCGGAAGCGGCCCAGGCCAGCAGCACGCGATCGCAGAACGGCTGCACGCCCAGGCGATAGACCACACGGCGAGCCTCCCTGGGGCTCATCCACGAGACGATTCGCGGCGCCGTCCCGAGCGCGCCGACGAGCCGCTCGCGGAGCGCGTTCGAGAGCTTGAGACGATCGGCGACGGCGTTCGCCGCCGCGGAGTCGTCGGGCAGCAGCGCCGCCAGCCTGAGCTCGGCGTCGCACTGGAAGAGCTGGTCGGTCTCGATCTCCACCAGCCCCTCGAAGCGGGCCAGGCCCTGGGCTTGCGGCAGCACCAGCGCCAGGATCCCGGTCTGCGCCATCAGCCGCATTGCGGCCCGGGGATCCTCGGCGGCGAGCAGCTTCATCAGCTCCTGCGCCACCCGCTCGGCCGAGAGACCGCCGATCAGGTCCTTCAGCGCCGCGCAGGCGGCGAGCCCCGCGGCGTCGGGCGCCTCGCGGCCGTACCAGGCGTAGAAGCGGAAGAAGCGGAGGATGCGCAGGCCATCCTCGCGGATGCGCGTCGCCGCATCGCCGACGAACACCACGCGCCCGGCGCGGGCGTCTGCAACACCCTCGCCGGTGGGGTCGAAGAGGCGCCCCTCGGCATCGGCGTAGATGGCGTTCAGACGGAGGTCGCGTCGCGCGGCGTCCTCGGCCCAGTCGGCTGTGAAGGCCACGACCGCGTGACGGCCGTCGGTCTCGACGTCGCGCCGGAGCGTCGTCACCTCGAACGGCTTGCCGCCCGCGACCGCGGTGATGGTGCCGTGCTCGAAACCGGTCGGGACGGCCTTCAGACCGGCGTCCGTGAGCGCCTTGCTCACGCGATCCGGCGTCAGCGTGGTTGCGATGTCGACCTCGGCGACCGGCTCGCTGCGGATGGCGTTCCGCACGCAGCCGCCGACGAAACGCGCGCAGTCCCGCCCTCCCGCCGCCTCGAGCGCGGCCATGACGGCGGTGGTCTCCGGCGCGCGCATCCAGGGCTGGACGCCGATGCTGGTGGGCTCGCTCACGCGCGAGGCGCCGGCTCGCCGTGGAGGCGGTCGTGGAGGGCGCGCAACATCCCCGCCGTCGCGCCCCAGATGAGGTGGCCATCGTAGGTCATGGCGTAGAAGTAGCGGCGCGAGCCATCCGGGGTGTCGCGGAACTGCCGTTCGTGGTTCTTCGGATCCATCACGAACGCGAGCGGCGCCTCGAACACCTCGGCCACCTCGGCCGGATTGGGGTTGAGAGTGAAGCCTGGCGTCACGAACCCGACCACCGGTGTGATATCGTAGCCGCTGCCGGTCTGGTAGCTGGACAAAAGCCCCGCCAGGCTGACGTGCGAGGGTGACAGCCCGATCTCCTCCTCCGTCTCGCGCAGGGCCGCCGCCCATGGCGTCTCGCCGGCGTCCATGCGGCCGCCGGGGAAGGCGGTCTGGCCGGTGTGGCTACGCAGGGTGTCGGCGCGTCGGGTGAAAAGAACGGTGACGCCGTCGCTGTGCTCGACCAGCGGCACCAGGACCGCCGCCGGCCGAAAGGCTTCGATCTTCGGCATGGTCGGGTTCAGGGTGAACTCGGAAATTGTGGGCAGCGGATGCTCCGGATCGTAGCTCTCCAGCGGGTCCAGCTTGTCCGAAATCCACGCCCGCATCTCGGCGGGCGTCATGCGGCCGTGGCCCTGGGCGGCCCGACGGGAAACCAGACGCCGTTCGACTGCACGCAGAACGTCGGGCCAGCCGCGAGCGCGCGCTCTTCGGCCATCTCGACCAGCTCGTAGAACACGGGCCGCGCGATCAGCGCCTCGAGGCCGCGGCGAACGTGCAGATAGGGCCTGGGCTCGCCCGTCTCGGCGTCCATCTCGATCCGGATGGCGTTGTCCGGCCCGGCATCGACCACGTCGCCGACGTTGGTCGTAAAGCGCAAGGCCTCGCCCTCGGCGTCGACGCGGGTGGCGATGAAGGGCGCATCCTCGACCGTGATCCGCATCTTCTCGGCGGGCGTGACCAGGTGGAAGCCGTCTGGGTCCTTCCTGAGCACGGTCGAGAACAGGCGAACCAGCGCCTCGCGCCCGATCGGCGTGCCCTCGTGGAACCAGAGTCCATCCTTCTTGATGACGATGTCGATCTCGCCGCAGTGCTCCGGATGCCACAGGTGCACCGGCGGCAACCCGCGCCCGGGCGCCTGCTTCTTCGCCTCCGCGACAACGCCTTCCAGCCCCTCCGGTCCCGTCTGGGTCATGGGGGGAAGGTAGGCTGCGCCCCGTCCGCCCTCAAGCGGCGTCAGTCGTAGCGCAGGCGCGGGTGGAAAGCGGCTCGCCCGTCGGGCGTGAAGTCGAGCACCCCCGAAAGCGGCCAGATAAGGTCGATGTGCCGCGGATCCTGCCCCGGATCCGGCGGCGCGTACGCGAGCTCGGTCCCGTAGGTGTGGCGGATGGTTCCGCCTTTGCGGCTGAACACATTCAGCATCGGCCGCTGCTGGCCTTCCGGCGTCTCGCCGAAGTAGTCGGGTTGGAAGCTGTTGTTGGCCGAGGACAGCAGTCGAAGGTTTCGCCAGCCGCGGCGGCGCGCGAACGTCCGGACGCGCCGGATCGGCGAGCGGTCGATGACGGCGAGGCTGACGTTCTGCGTGATTGGCGCGACATCCCCGTCGAGGCTGTCCAGCATCGAGCTGCACGACGGGCAAGGCTCGTCCATGTTGGGTCCGTACATGTAGCAGTAGGCCACCAGCGTATCGTGCCGGCCGAAGAGCTCGGAGAGCCGCACGGGCCGCGCGTCGTCACCCGCTTCGAACACGTAGTCCTCGCGCACCGCGCCGCCTGGCGGCAGCGCGCGCCGCATGGCCGCCAACCGCCTCGAGACGGCGGCGGAGCTCGATCTCGGCTGCGAGCAGCGCATCGCGCGCTTCGCGATAGGCAGCGCTCTCGTTCGGGAAGCCGAGCCCGGCCCCGGCGGCGGTCGCGGCGTCGGTCATCGGTCGATCTCCCTTGTGAGTCCTTGGGAAAGAATGCGCTCAGATCGACGGCGCGGAAAGATCAGGGATCAGGTCTGACGAGCCCGCCCAGATCGGTCGCGGCGCCGCTCCCGAGCTCGCAGATCAGGACCCGCGCCGCGTCGACCGGTCCCGGAAGCACGACCGTTCGCGGCGCGCGCCGAAAGCCGAGCGGTCCGTAATAGGGATCATCGCCGACGAGAAGCACGAGGGCGTGCCCAGCCGTGGCGGCCGCCTCGCAGGCCCGGCGTATCAGCGCGGCGCCGAGTCCGAGACTGCGCCAGGCGTCCCCGACGGCGAAAGGGCCGAGCAGGACGGCGGGTGTCTCGCCGATACGAATCGGCCACATGCGCACGCAGCCCACCACTGCCCCGCCGCGGCGGGCGACGAAGCAGATGTCGCGTAACGGGTGGTTGCCCTCGCGCAGGCGCTCGGCCGTCTTCGTGTAGCGCCCCGGCCCGAACGCACGGTCGATGAGTGCGTCCACCAGGGGCGCGTCTCTCGGTTGTTCGGTGACGATGGGCGGCAGGTCGGCGGTCATGGCGAATCGGGGCTTCAGGAGAGCGGATCAGGAACCCGCCCCATGACGCGCGGACGACGGAGCGGAACTTAAGCGCGGACCGGGGTCCGCAAGATCGTTCGCCGACGTCGCATTGGGTCGATCGCCTCCACCGGAAGGCGGCTCGCATAGGGCCAGGCGGAGCCGGCGTCAACGCCGGGCGCGCGATTGCCGCCGCGCCATCGCCACGCTAAGGCCCGCCGATGGCCGTCGTCCATCCGCCCGGCTCGCTGTTCGCCGAGCGGGACTACATGCGCTTTTTGCTGTCGCGGCTCGCCGCCAACCTCGGGGTTCAAATCGAGAGCGTCGCAATCGGTTGGCAGATCTATGCGACCGCCCGGCGCAGTATGGACGTCGACCACGCCGCCTTCCTGGTCGGCATGGTGGGTTTGGCCTCGTTCGCGCCGCTCTTCCTCCTGGCGCTGCCGGCCGGCGTCGTGGCTGACCGATTCGATCGCAAGGCGATCCTTCGCGTCTGCTATGCGGCGGAGATTGCGGTGGTTGCGGGCCTGGCGATTGCGAGCCAGCTCAGGTTGGCGAACCCGCCTCTTATCCTCGTCGCGGCCGTCCTTTTCGGGGCGTCGAGGGCGTTTTGGGCGCCGGCCAACACAGCGCTTGGACCCATGCTGGTCCAGCGCGAACAGCTGGCGCGCTCGATCGCGTGGAATTCGCTGGCCGGCCAGGGCGGATCGATCCTCGGCCCGGCGCTCGGCGGTTTGCTGGTCGCGGTCTCACCTGCCCTCGCTTACTGGACCGCCGGCGGGCTCTATCTGTTCGCTGCCGGTGCCACGCTGCTGGTCGGCAAGTCCGGCCGGCCGGCGATCCAGTCGGCCTTCAGCCTCGCGATGGTCCGCGAGGGCCTAGCTTACGTCTGGACCAACAAGATCGTGTTCGGCGCCATCTCGCTCGATCTGTGCGCCGTCTTGCTGGGCGGCGCGACCGCGCTCATGCCCGTGGTCGCCCGAGACATCCTGCATGTCGGCGCGAGCGGGTTCGGAATCTTGCGCTCGGCGTCTTCTGTCGGAGCGGCATCGGTGGCGATCTATCTCGCCCGCCATCCGATCCGCCGGCATGCCGGCGTCAGCATGTTCGCAGGCGTCGCCGTCTTCGGCCTCGCCACGATCGTCTTCGGGCTCTCACGCTGGGCGCCGCTTTCGGTCGCGGCGCTGGTCGTCATCGGCGGCTCGGACATGCTCTCGGTGTTCGTCCGGGGCACGCTGGTCCAACTGGTCACGCCCGACCCCATGCGCGGGCGCGTGGCCGCCGTCGCCACCCTCTTCGTCTCGGCCTCCAACGAGCTCGGCGAGTTCCGCGGCGGCGTGGCGGCGCGTTTTGTGGGGCCGATCACGGCCCTGGTCGGCGGCGGGATCGGCGCGTTGATCGTCAGCGGCCTTTGGGCGCGACTCTTTCCAGCCTTGCGCAAGGCCGACCGCCTCGCTTAAGCCGTCGTCCGCGAAATCCAATTCTTTTCGGGAGATTGAAGATCATGGGCGTTTTGAATGGCAAGGTTGTTCTGGTCACCGGCGGCGGCAACGGCATCGGGCGCGAGTGCGCGCTGATCGCCGCGGCCGAGGGGGCCAAGGTCGTGGTCAACGACCTCGGCGGTTCGCTCTCCGGCGGCGATGAAGGCTCGGCCGGCCCGGCCGAGACGGTGGCGCAGGAGATCCGCGCCAAGGGCGGCGAAGCGGTCTCCAACTCCGAAAGCGTCACCTCGCTCAAGGCCTGCGAGGGCATGTTGCAACAGGCGCTCGACGCTTTCGGCGGCCTGCACGCTGTGATCAACCCGGCCGGCATCCTGCGCGACGGCATGTTCCACAAGATGAGCGAGCAGGACTGGGACAGCGTGATCGCGGTGCACCTTAAGGGCTCGTTCAACGTGGCGCGGGCGACCATCGAGCACTTCCGCGAACAGAACGACGGCGCCTACGTCTTCTACACCTCGACCTCGGGGCTGTTCGGCAACATCGGGCAGACCAACTATGGCGCGGCCAAGATGGGCATCGTGGGCCTGTCGCGGATCATCGCCATGGAAGGCGCGCGCAACAACGTGCGCTCCAACGCCCTCGCCCCCGTCGCCTGGACCCGCATGACCCAGTCGGTGCCGGTGAAGGACGAGGCGGCGGCGGCGCGCCGGCAGGTGATGGCCCAGACCATCCGCCCGGATCAGCCGGCCAAGCTCTCGGTCGCTCTCGTGTCGGAGGGCGCCAAGGCCGTGAGCGGTCAGATCTTCGGCGCGAGCGGCGACAACCTGATCCTCTACAGCCAGCCGCGCCCGATCGCGAACCTCAACAAGGCCGAAGGCTGGACGCCGGAGACGATCCTGTCGGAAGCCCTCCCGCAGATGCACGAGAAGTTCTTCGACTTGAACCGTGGGCCGATGCCGGGCGCCCAGCGCCCCGCCGCGGCGGCCGCCCCGGCGGGCTGACGTCTCGAGGCAGGGGGCCGACCGCTCGCTCGATCGATCGATGGCCTTGCGTTCGGCGCTTCGACACAATTAGCTGGCCAGGAAGCCAAGAACCGGCTCACCGCCTTGGTCAGCGAGGTGGAAGCCGGCGCCGAGGTGATTATCACCCGCCGCGGCAAGCCCGTGGCTCGGCTGACCCCCATCGGACCCGGGTTCGATCGAGCTCGCGCCTCCCGCGCGGCGGCAGGGTTGCGATCGGCCAGCAAGGGGCAGACGCTGGGGGGCTTGTCCCTGAAGGCTCTGATCGTCGAGGGGCGACGATGAGCTTTGTCGTCGACGCTTCGGTCGCCCTAGCGTGGTGTTTCGAGGACGAGCAGACGTCAGTTGTCATGGCCATCCTCGATCGCGTTGTGGAGTCGGGGGGCCGTCGCGCCGCAGCTGTGGCCCCTAGAGATGCTGAACGGGCTCCTGACCGCCGAGCGCCGCGGTCGTCTCGATGCGAGTGCGCGCGTTCGCATGACCCGCTCGCTCGCTGATCCGCCGATCCGGATCGACGAGGAAACAGCCGCGCTTGCCTGGACCGCCATCAGCGAGCTTGCGGAGCGCCATCGGCTAACGGCCAATGACGCCGCCTATCTTGAACTCGCGCACCGTTTGGAGCTGCCGCTCGCGACCGCAGACGACGCCCTGGCGACGGCGGCCGAGAGCGCTGGAGTCGCGCTCCTGGAGACGAGCTGACGCTCGATCAGCGTCGCCGTCGATCCCGAGCCGCCCGGCCGGCCTGTCGCGGCCGGTCTAGCGCTTCCGATAAACGCCGGAGAAGCTGACGTTCATCCCGCCGCAGGCCCCGTTGTCGGTTGCGACGATGACGTCGCCGATTAGCCGCAGGGTCGCGCTGCAGGCCTGCGGATCGCTTGCGTCGGCGAAGGTGACAGCATTGCCTTTCGGCGTCGCGGTTCCGGAGAGATCGCCGAGGTTCGGCCCGCCCGGGAACTGCCGCGCGGACGGATGCGCCGAGGGCCAATAGGCCTGGCCGTCAACCGTCAGCGTCGCCCCTTTGGCGGTCAGACGGATCGTGTCATCGCCGTAGCTCCAGCGACCGGCCCAGGCTTTGAGAGGCGGCGCGGCGTCGACCGGCAGCGGCTTGAGCCGGGCCGTCTCGAGGTAGCCGGCGTCGTCGTGCGCCGGATCGAACGCGCAGACAAAGGCGCCGTGGCGATGGCCGCTGAGCACGATCGCGCCCGGCGCGAGCACGGTGGTGCCGCGACACTTCTGCGTCTCGGCCGGGCAGCCATCGTCGTCGCTCAGCAGGGAGACCCGCCCCGCACCGATGACCTGCGCGCGACCGACCGCGGTCTCGTTCGCTGGGAAGGAGCCGTTGCGGCAGGTGTCGTCCGGCGTCTGCGCGCGCGCGGCGATGGCCGCCGAGAGCGCGAGCAGCATCAGCCCCGCGCGCGTTGCGCCTCTAGCGCGATCGCTCATTCCAGGCCTCCTTCGTCATTTCCCAATAAAGGGAGCGGCGGATCGTACCATCGGCGCGGACGCTTTCGCGCTCGCCCATGCGCTCGAAGCCCGCGGCGTCGATCAGGCGCGCCGAGCGGACGTTGTCGAGGGCCGCGGTGAGCCCGATCAGCCGCACGCCCAGACTCTCGAACATCCAGCCGAAGGCGTGCAGCGCCCCCTGGCCGCCTTGGCCGCCGCCCTGCCGGCTGGCGCGCACGGCGCCGGCGAGCTCGGCCGAGCTGCGCTCGGGCCAGACGGTGAACTTGGAGTAGCTGATCACCTCGCCCGCAGCGTCGCGCGTGACGGTCAGGAGGCCTTCGCCCCGCTCGCGCTCGGCGTCGCTCGTCCTTATCCAGGCCCGAACGTTGTCGACCGTGATCGGCCGCGGCAGGTCGTAGATCGGGTCGGACACGGCCGGGTCGGCCAGGAAGGCGGCGAGGGCCTCTGCGTCCGTCTCGACCGCGACCGCCCGCCCCTCGCCGAGCGCCGCGAGGTCCGGATCGCGAACGGCGGCGCGGATGCGCTCGGCCTCTCCAGGGCTGGCGGCAAGCACAGTCTTCGGCGGCGCGCTCATGGCTCGGCAAGCCTGGCCAACGCCTCGCCAGACAGATGGCGCTTGAGCCACTCGGCCTGGGTCGTGGCGCCCAGGCGGTCGTAGAAGGCGATCGCCGGCCCATTCCAGTCGAGCACCGCCCACTCCAGCCGGGCCAGCCCCTCGTCGCGGCAACGGCGCGCAAGGCGGCGCAGCAGCGCCAGCCCTGCGCCGCGGCCTCGTGCGGCCGGCCGGACGAACAGATCCTCGAGATAGATTCCGTGCCGGCCCTCGAAGGTCGAGAGGTTGTAGAACCAGAGCGCAAAGCCCACAGGCTCATCCTCGAGCTCTACGATGTCGCAGAAGGCGCGTGGGTTGGCGGCGAACAGGGCGGCGCGGACGTCAGCCTCGGTCGCTTTGGCCTCATGCGCCAGCCGCTCGTAGTCGGCGAGCTCGTGGATGAACGCATGGATCAGGGGCGCATCGGCGGGCGCGGCCGGGCGGACGGTGACGGTCACTCGAAGCCTCGCTCCGCCAGCTCTCCCATCAGCTGGCCATTGGCGCGGTAGTGGATCGCATCCCAGCCGATGTCACGCGCCAGGCTGACGTTGGCCGCCGAGTCGTCGATGAGCACGATCCCCTCTGGGTTGACGCCGAGCCGCGCCTCGACGGCGGCATAGGCGCGCGCGTCCGCCTTGGTCAGGCCGAGCTCGGCCGACCAGAACATCGGGTCGAGCCCATGGCCGTCGGGAAAGACCTCGCGCACGAAGACCGGGTTGTCGCTGAAGCCGCCGACACGGGCGCGCGACTTCAGGACCGCGGCGTATTCCCAGAGCGCGACGTTCGGCGCCTCGAACACGCTGAGGATCAGCGCGATCGCGGCCGCCTTCGGCACTGGCCAGCCGGCGAGCGCCGAGAGCGCGTCCGTCAGCTCGGCTTCGTCCGCACCGCCGAGGTCGAGCCGCTCGTGCAGCTCGAGGTCCATGAACGCGCGCGCCGCATCGAGCGTCACCTTGAGCGCGCGCGCCAACGTCCGCAGGCGTCGTTCACGGTCGAAAGGCAGCGGGACGCCGCCCAGGTCGAAGAGGACGACCTCGGGCCTCGCCATAGCCGCGTTCAGGCGCCGATCTTCACGCCGGGCGGCGGCGGGATGTCGGCCGGCACGAAGAAGTCGGCCATCAGCGGCGTTCCCGGATCGACCCGGTACTTGTCGAAGTCGCGCTCGCCTTCGCCGTAGAGGAAGGTGTCGTCGATCAGGAAGTTGCCGCTGAACGACCGCGACGGCTTCTCGAAGATGGCGTGCGCGGCGTCGGCCATGATCTCGACCGTGCGGCAGGCCTTCATCCCCTCGTCGCCCGAAAGCGCGAACCGAATCGCCGCCGTCGCGATGCCCGTGCGCGGCCAGAGCGCGTTGAAGGCGATGCCGTCGTCCTTGAACTCGGCGGCCATGCCCAAGACGCACATCGACATGCCGAACTTGGCCATCGAATAGGCGGTGTGGCCGGCGAACCAGCGCGGCGACATGTCCAGAGGCGGCGAGAGCATGAGCACGTGCGGATTGGCCGCGCGCTTCAGGTGCGGAATGCAGGCCTTGGAGGTCAGGTACGTCCCCCGCGCGTTGATCCCGTTCATCAGGTCGTAGCGCCGCATGTCGGTGGCCAGCGTGCCGGTGAGCTGGATCGCCGAGGCGTTGTTCACGCAGATGTCGATGCCGCCGAACCGGGCGACGGTCTGCTCGACCGCGCCGAAGACCATGGCGTCGTCGCGCACGTCGACGACCAGCGGCAGCGCCTTGCCGCCAGCCCGCTCGATCTCCTCGGCGGCCGTGTAGATCGTGCCAGGCAAGTGCTTGTGCGGCTCGGCGGTCTTGGCGGCGATGGCGATGTTGGCGCCGTCGCGCGCGGCGCGCAGCGCGATGGCGAGCCCGATGCCGCGACTCGCGCCGGTGATGAACAGGGTCGTTCCGGACAGGCTCATGGGCGCTCCTTGGCTGACGAAGCCGGCCTATCGCGCAGCAGGCACGCCGTCCAGCCGAAGGCGCGTGGCGGCCCGACTTGACCGGCTTGGCGCGTACGCGTTTAAGCTCAGCAAAAATGGGAACGCCCCAGGAGTAGCTATGACCCGCCTTTCCACGCTGGCCGTCGCCATCGCGACGCTTGCCGCTGCACTCGTCACGGCAACGACGAGCTTCGCCGCGCCGGCGGCGCCGGCGGCGCCGCCGCCCCCGATCACGCCGGAGGCCAAGGCGGCTGGCATGAAAGCCGCGCCCGCGTTGATCGCCGCCGCGAACTTGCCTTGCACCCTCTCCGCTGCGCGCGCGATCGGGAGCGGCAAGGACGCCAAGGGGCAACCCATCGTGCTGACCGAGATCGCCTGCAAGGACAGCCTCGGCTACGTGGTCGCGGCCGACGCAAAAGGACAGCCCGCTCAGGTTTTCGACTGCCTGATGGCGGCGACGACCCCCAACCTGGGCTGCCGACTCCCGGAGAACGCCAACCCGGCGGCCGGCCTGCAAGGCCTGGTAAGCCAGAGCGGTCGCGTTTGCACCGTCGACCAGGCCCACTTCATGGGCATGACGACCGATAAGCACATCTACGAGGTCGCGTGCTCGAACGGCGAGGGGCTCGTGCTGCTGGTCCCGGCCGCGGGCGGGGCCCCGACCGCGGGCAACTGCTTGGCCTATGCCGAGCAGACCAACATCAAGTGCACGCTCACCACGACAGACCAGGAAATGGCCGAGGCCAAGAACCTGGAGGCGGCCGCCGCCAAGTGCACGGTCGCCAAGGACCGCTACATGTTGTCGACGGCCGACGGCTCCGACTATTTCGAGGTCGCCTGCCCGGACGGCAAAGGCTACGTACTGCACGCAGACAGAAACGGCGCGTTGGCCGAGGTCATCCCCTGCGTGCAAGCTTACGGCATCGGCGACGGCTGTACGCTCACAGACGCCCGCCAAGCCGCGACGCAAGAGGCGGCGCTCTACACCGGCCTGGCGAAGAACGCCGGCTTCGACTGCCAGGTCTCGAAGTACGCCCTCTTCCCGCAGTCGGATTCGACGAAGGACATCGTCGAGATGGTCTGCGCCAACCGCCCAGACGGCGGGGTCGGCGTCTTCCCGGCCAAGGGCGCCGGGGAGGTGTACGACTGCCTCCGCTCGCAGGACGAAGGCTACAAGTGCACCTTCACGCCGGAGTCCGCGGTCTACCCGCATCTGAGCGACGCGCTCCGCGCAGCAGGCAAAGGGTCCTGCGTCGTTTCAAACGCCCGTCCGTTCGCCCACGGCGAAGATGGCTCGGACTATGTGGAGGTCGGCTGCGCCGACGGCGGTTCCGGCTGGGTGATGATCTACCCGGCCGGGTCGCCTTCGCCGAGGCAGCTGCTCAACTGCGCCCAGGCCAAGGACATGAACGGCGGTTGCCAGCTCTCCGGCAACAAGAAGAGCTAGCCGGAGAGCCCGGCGCGCACTTTCGCGCGCAGCACGTCGATGGGAGCGAGCCCCCGGTCGGTCTTGAAGTGCCAGTAGGTCCAGCCGTTGCACGCCGGCTGCGACTGGACCATGGCGCCCAGCTTATGGATCGAGCCGGTGAGATCGCCGAGCGCGAGGCTGCCGTCGGCGCGCACCCTGGCGGCGTGCCGGCCGCGCGGGCAGTAGAGCATATCGCCCGGCCTGAGCAGGCCCGCCTCGACGATCTGGCCGAACGCCACGCGCGGTTCCGACCGCTTTGAGCTCGTGACCTCGATGTCTTCCGGGGCCGCCGGCGCGGTCCGTGCGATGCGCTCGCGCGCGATGGCCACGTAGGTGGGCTCGCGCTCGATGCCGATGAAGCGCCGGCCGAGGCGCTTGGCCACCGCGCCGGTCGTTCCGGCGCCGAAGAACGGATCGACGACCAGGTCGCCCGGTTTGGACGACGCCACCAGCACCCGGTGCAGCAGCGCCTCCGGCTTCTGGGTCGGGTGCGCCTTCTGCCCGTCGGCGCCCTTGATCCGCTCCTCGCCGGTGCAGAGCGCCAGCGTCCAGTCGGAGCGCATCTGCAGCTCGTCGTTGGCCATCTTCATGGCGTCGTAGTTGAAGGTGTAGCGGGGCCCGCGCGAGCGGGCGGCCCAGATCAGCGTCTCATGCGCATTGGTGAACCGCGCGCCCTTGAAGTTCGGCATCGGGTTCGACTTGCGCCAGATGACGTCGTTCAGGATCCAGAACCCGAGGTCCTGCAGGATCGCGCCGACGCGGAAGATGTTGTGATAGCTGCCGATCACCCACAGGGACCCGTCCGGCTTCAGGATACGGCGGCAGGCCGAGAGCCAGTCCTTGGTGAAGGCGTCGTAGGCCTCGAACGAGGCGAACTGGTCCCAGTCGTCGTCGACGGCGTCGACCTTGGAATTGTCCGGGCGCAGCAGCTCGCCGCCGAGCTGCAGATTGTAGGGCGGGTCGGCGAAGACGAGATCGGCGCAACCCGCCGGCAACCCGGCCAGCGCCTCAAGGCAGTCGCCTTCGATAATCGTCTCGGGCCCGAAGCTCATTCAATGACACCCCACGTGAGGCGAACGGTGAGGCGTTACGGTTAAAAAGGGGTGTTTGAGGCTGCGGCCGGCCGCCGCGCCTGGCTAGTCGTCTCCGGCCAGCCCCTGGCGGGCCTTGTCCAGTTCCTCTGCGTAGCGGCGAAGGGCGTAGCCCTCGGTCAGAAGGCCGATCACCTTGCGGTCGGCCAGGTCCTCGACCACCGCCAGCGCCTCGCTCTCGGTGCGATCGAACACCGAGACCGCCTGCTTGATATTCATCGCCGGCGTTAGCGGGCTGTCGCCCCAGCGGGCGATGTCGTGCGCCGTGCGCTTGGCGTCCTCATCCGGCCGGTCGGCGGAGGCGTAGGCCTCGGCGGTGAGCACGACGCCCTGGTAGCGGCCATCGCCGTCGACGACGACAACGCGCTGGGTCGAGCCCAGCGGATAGCGGCGGCGGAATTCGGCCAGGCTGGCGGCGCCCGGGATGGTCGCGGGGTCTCGCCGCATCATCCGCCCGACGGTCAGGGTGCGCATCCAGCCGACATCGATGGCGCTGCGGATGGTCTCGCCACGCAGGTGCAGCCGCCAGGTCGAGAAGGAGTAGCCGAAGGTCTCGCGGACCGCGATGCTGGTCACGATCGCCGCCGCCAGCACGATGGTGGTGACGACGAAATCGCCGGTCGTCTCCAGGACCAGGAACGACGTGGTCAGCGGCCCGCCGATCACCGCCACGGCGAACGAGGCCATGCCGACGAGGATGCAGAGCGTCGGGTCGATGGCGAGCTGTGGCGCAAACGCCGCCGCCAACGCCGCGAACAGCTTGCCGGTCAGAGCGCCCAGGAAGAGCGAAGCGAAGAACATCCCGCCGCGGAATCCGGTGCCAAGCGTCACGGTCGAGGCGAGTATCTTCAGACCGAGGAGCCCGAGCAGCGCAACGATGGTGAGCTTGGCCGGGATGTCGACACTGAGGGCGCCGTGGCCCGCCGCCAGCACCTGTGGCGTGATGAGGGCCAGCCCGGTCATGACGCACCCGCCGAGCGCGGGCCGCACCGGCCGCGGCGCCTTGACGCCGTCGAGCGCACGTTCGACCAGGTAGACGGCCCGCATCATGACGATGCCCAGCGCGGCGCAAACCAGGCCCAGCACCAGCATGCTCGGATAGTCGGCCAGGTTGAGCGCCCCGGTCGGCGGCATGTGGATCTCGTAGGTGACCGCGCGCACGGCCCGCGCGGTCAACACGCCGGCGAGGCTGGCCGCCAACACCGCGGCGGCCGTCGCCACCGTATAGGTGCCGATGATCAGCTCGAAGCCGTAGAAGGCGCCGGTCAGCGGCGCGCCGAAGGCTGCCCCGATGGCTGCGCCGGCCCCGCAGCCGACCAGGACCCGCAGGTCGTTGCGCCGCAGGCGAAGCAGGACGCCAGCCTTCGAGGCGAGGCCCGAGCCCATCTGCGCGTATCCGGCCTCCAGTCCAACCGAAGCGCCGAAGCCGTTCGACACCAGCGTCTGGATGGTGACCCAGAGGGAATCGCGCAGCGACATGCGTCCGCCGTGCAGCGCGTTGGCCTCGATCGGGTCGACGGGGATGGTCGAGCGGCGACGCTGCCAGAGCCATGCGGAGACGCCGAGCAACAGGCCGCCGGCGATCGGGGCGACGTAGCCGCGGGGAAGCTTGGGCACGCCGCTCAGCCGCTCGGCGCCGACGCCGAACAGGATGCTGTGCATATCGCTCGAGAGCGTGCCGATGAGGGCGACCGCAAGGCCCGCCACCACGCCGACGACGGCCGCCAGCAGCACCAGCGAAAGCTCGCTGCGTCGCAGGAGGCTGCGCAGGCGCCGCCCCGCCGCGGCGAACCGCGCGGCGGCGGATCGCACCGATGGCGCCTCAGAGGAGCGTCGGACCGTCATCCCACTCGCTCGCGGCCAGCATGGGGTCGCCGCCGGCGAGCGCGATCCGGACCGGGGCCCACGTCATCCGGTGAATAGGGCATGGACCCAGGCGCACCAGAGCCTCCCCATGCACCGGCGCCCGGTAGCCCTTGTGCTCCGCGAACCCATAGCCGGGGTAAAGGTCGTCCATCTCGGCCATCAGCCGGTCGCGCGCGGTCTTCGCCAGGATGGAGGCGGCGGCGATGGAGAGCGATGTCGCATCGCCCTTGACCACCGTTTTCACCGGGCAGGGCAGGATGAAGCGATAGTTGCCGTCGACGAGGGCGAACGCCGGCGCCAAGCCGAGCCCCTCGACCGCCCGGCGCATGGCCAGCCCCGTCGCGTGCAGGATGTTGAACGCGGCGATCTCCTCGACGGTGGCGAATCCGACCGCCCAGGCCAGCGCCTTGGCCTTGATCTCTTCCTCGAGCCGCTCGCGCGCGAGCGCGGTGAGCACCTTGGAGTCGTTGACCCCCTTCGGGACGCGGCGCGGATTGAGGATGACCGCGGCCGCCGAGACAGGACCGGCCCAGGGGCCCCGCCCCGCCTCGTCGACGCCGCACACGGGCGCCGGGCAGTCGCGCTCGAGCCTGAGATGCGGGCGGCGGGGCTTGGCGGCGTTGCGCGGAGCCATCAGGCGTCGCCCAGGCGCGAGATCGGCGCATGCCGGAAGCAGCTCGTCACATGGTCGTTCACGACGCCGGTCGCCTGCATGAAGGCGTAGACGATCACCGGCCCGCAGAACTTGAACCCTTTGGCCTTCAGCGCCTTGGCCATATCGACGGCCAGCGGCGTCTGCGCCGGCACATCGGCGATCGAGGCCCAATGGTTCTGCACCGGCTGGCCGTCCGTGAAGCTCCAGATGAAGGCCGAGAAATCCTCGCCCCTATCGCGCATGTCGAGATAGCGGCGCGCGCCGTCTATGGCGGCGTCGATCTTGGCGTTCGAGCGGACGATGCCGGCGTCCGCCATCAGCCGCGCCCGGTCGGCCTCGCCGAACCGCGCCACGACGTCGGGGTCGAAGCCTTTGAACGCCGCGCGGAACGCTTCGCGCTTGCGAAGGATGGTGATCCACGCCAGCCCGGCCTGGAAACCGTCCAACACCAGCTTCTCCCAAAGCGCGCGGCTGTCGCGCTCGGGCACGCCCCATTCGTCGTCGTGGTAGGCCGCATAAAGCGGGTCGCCGGAGTCGGCCCAGGCGCATCGAATCGAGGCGGCGCTCATGCGCCCGACGTTAGGCCGGAGCAGGGCCGCGGCGGAAGGGGCGTCGCGGCGCCGAATGGGCACGACGATCGCCCCGGCTAGACAAACCGGCGCCGGTGGCCTGAATGAAAGCCTCTGCGAACGACGGGGAAGCGCTTTGCACGTGGAGGCGGGCGGCGGCGATACGCTCGCGGCCGTGATCATCGGAGCCGTGCTGGCGACTCTCGGCGGGTTCGCCGCGACCCAGCTCGAGGGGCGCTTGCGCCGGCGCGAACGCGAGCGCAGCGCGGCGCTGCTGTTCGGCGAGGTGCTGTCGGTGATCGAGCTCCTCGCCACGTTGGCCAACGACGCGCGCGGGCGCGGCGAGCCCTACGGCGGCTTCACCATGCGCATGACGCGCGCGCTCAAACGGGAGACCGAGGTCTACGACCGCAATCGGGAGACGCTCTACGACCTCCGCGACGCCACCGCGCGAGCCCGGATTCACAGTCTGATGGCCCGACTGACCCTTAGCCTGGACGGGATCTTCGAGCTGACCGAGGCGATCGCGCTGGCGGAGGCCGCGCTCGGGGCGATCGCCCTGGACGATCCGGCGAGCGCGGAAGCAAGCGCTCAGCTGGAGGCTCTACGCGAGCAGCGCGGGCTCTCTTTCGACTTCGCCGTCGAGACCGCCGGCGAAATCAAGCCGGTCGTCGCGGTGCTGGAGAATTTGGCGCGGCAATCCTTCGAGACCTACGCCTCGACCATCCGACCCTAGCTGTCCGCCACCCTGACCGGCCTGCCTTCGACGCTGAGCGCGGCGCCCTCGATGCGGTCGATGCGTAAGAGCGCGATCGCGTGGCCGTCGACGCCCGAGCGCACCTCGCCGGCGCGCAGGCGCCCGTCCGCGAGCACTTCGGCGCCGAACGGCGGCGGCGGGCCGTCGAAGGTGATGGGCACCATGCGATTCTTGATATGGCCACGGCGCTTCATGCGCGAGGTGGTCTCCTGGCCGACGAAGCAGCCCTTCTGGAAGTCGATGCCGTTCAAGAGGTCGAAGTTGGCCTCGATCGGGTAGTCGGTCTCGGGCGGGGAATCCCTGCCCGGATCGGGGACGCCGAGCGCCAGCCGCATGGCGTCGTGGGCCGTCTCGTCGACGATGTCGGCGCCCACGGGCGCTTCGCCATAGGCGCGGCGGCCGAGCGCGGCCTGACGCGGGTCGGCCGCCCCGCCGTCGCCTCC
Organism: Caulobacteraceae bacterium; assembly: GCA_035604135.1. Taxonomy (GTDB): domain Bacteria; phylum Pseudomonadota; class Alphaproteobacteria; order Caulobacterales; family Caulobacteraceae; genus Poindextera. The sequence continues at coordinate 173,087 of DATNJB010000063.1, forward strand.
ATCCCAGAGCGCCCAGACGGCGGCGTCGATGGTCGTGATCTCCACCTTGGCGCGGAGGCGGTAGATGGAAAGGCGCTGGACCAGCGTCTCGCGCCGGTCGGCCGCGACGTCGAGCCAGCAGCCGTCCTCGCGCCCGAGGATGAAGAGGTCGAACAGCAGCTTGCCCTGCGGGTTGAGGAGCGCGCCGAAACGCAGCGCGCCGGGCTTCAGCGCCTCCACGTCCTGGCTGAGCAGGCCTTGCAGGAACGTCCGCCAGTCCGGACCGGCGACGCTCACCAGAGCGCGATTCTTCAGTTCGGCGGCAAACCCCTTGCTCATGGCCTAGACACATGGCGCCGCCCCGGCTGGAGCGCCAGTCCGCCGCCGCCTATAGAGGAGGCGATGGCGGCGAGCTTCGATCTGATCGTGCGCGGCGGCGAGGTCCTGAACCACGCCGGCCGCGGCTTGGCCGACGTCGGCGTGCGTGACGGCCAGATCGCCGACATCGGCGACCTGGCGCAGGCGTCGGCGGGCGAGACCTTCGACGCAACCGGGCTCACCGTGCTGCCGGGCGTCGTCGACACCCAGGTGCACTTCCGCGAGCCGGGCATGGAGTGGAAGGAGGACCTGGAGACCGGCTCCCGCGGCGCGGTGCTGGGCGGCGTCACTGCCGTGTTCGAGATGCCCAACACCGATCCGACGACGACGAGCGCCGAGGCGCTGGCCGACAAGCTCGCCCGCGCCAACGGCCGCATGCACTGCGACCACGCGTTCTACGTCGGCGGCACACACGAGAACGCCGACCAGCTGGGCGAGCTCGAGCGGCTGCCCGGCTGCTGCGGGGTCAAGGTGTTCATGGGCTCCTCGACGGGGACGTTGCTGATCGCCGACGACGCCGGCTTGCAGCGCGTGCTGGCCGCGATCCGCCGCCGCGCGGCCTTCCACTCCGAGGACGACGCACGGCTGAATGAGCGCAAGACGCTGGCGCGCCCCGGCGACTGGGCGAGCCACCCCGAGGTGCGCGACGCCGAGACCGCGCTGCGCTCGTCCAAGCGCCTGATCGCCATGGCGCGGGCGGCGGGCAAGCGCATCCATGTGCTGCACACCACGACCGCCGAGGAGATCGAGCTCTTCGCCCAGCACAAGGACATCCTGACCTGCGAGATCACGCCCCAGCACCTGACCATGGCCGCGCCCGAGTGCTACGAGCGGCTGAAGGGCCTGGCGCAGATGAACCCGCCGATCCGCGATGAGCGCCATCGCGCGGGCCTCTGGCGCGGCATCGCGCTCGGGGTCGCCGACGTGATCGGCACCGACCACTCGCCGCACACGCTTGAGGAAAAGGCCAGGCCCTATCCGGCCTCGCCGTCGGGCATGCCCGGCGTGCAGACGATGGTGGCCGTCATGCTGACCCACGTCGCCGAGGGCCGGCTGACGCTGGAGCGGTTCGTCGACCTGACCTCCCACGGCGCGGCCCGCGTGTTCGGAATGGCCGGCAAGGGCCGCATGGCGGTGGGCTATGACGCCGATCTGACGGTCGTTGATCTGAAGGCGCGGCGCGTGATCAGGAATGAAGACCAGGTCAACCGCTCGGGCTGGACCGCGTTCGATGGCTTTCAAGCCGAGGCCTGGCCAAAGGCCACAATCATCCGGGGGAGGATCGTGATGCGCGACGACGAGGTGATCGCGGAGGGAACCGGCTCACCGGTGCGCTTCCTCGAGACGCTGGAGCCGCGGCCATGAACGGCGCCGATGCAGTGATGCAGACCCTGGCCGACAACGGCGTGCGCGCCTGTTTCGCCAATCCGGGCACCAGCGAGATGCAGTTCGTCGCCGCGCTGGACCGCGAGCCGCGCATGCGCCCGGTGCTCTGCCTGTTCGAGGGCGTGGTGAGCGGCGCCGCCGACGGCTACGGGCGCATGGCCGGTCACCCGGCGGTGACGCTGCTGCACCTCGGCCCCGGCTACGGCAACAGCGTCGCCAACTCGCACAACGCCAGGCGCGCGTTCACGCCGTTGGTCAATGTGATCGGCGACCACGCCACCTATCATCAGAAGTACGACGCGCCGCTCGCCTCCGACATCATGAGCCTGGCCAAGCCGAACTCGCGCTGGGTCAAGTCGGCCAAGAGCGCGGACGACGCCGCCGACCTGGCGGCGGAAGCGGTGCAGGCGAGCTTCGGCCCGCCGGGCGGGCCGGCGAGCCTCATTCTGCCCGCCGACTGCGCCTGGTCGCCGGCGACGCGCAAGGGTCCGGTGCTGGCGGCGAAAACGCGCGCGCCGCCCTCCGGCGCGGCCGTCGACGCCGCCGCCAAGGCGATCCGTGGCGCGAAGAAGCCGCTGGTGCTGATGGGCTCCTCGGCCTGTGGTGAAGAGGGCCTCGCCGCGGCGGGCCGCATCGCGGCCACCGGCGTGCGGATGATGGCCGACACCTTCCTCGCGCGCCAGCCGCGCGGCGCGGGGCGCTTCTCGCCCGAGCGCATGCAGTACTTCGGCGAGGCGGCGATCAAGGACCTCGACGGCGTCGACGTGATGGTGCTGGCCGGGACCAAGGAGCCCGTCGCCTTCTTCGCCTACCCGAACGCTCCCAGCGTGCTCGTGCCTGACGGCTGCGCCGAGGTTACGCTCGCCGATCAAGCCGAGGACGCCGAGACAGCCCTGGCCGCCCTCGCCGATGCGCTCGGCGCGCCGTCCGCAGCGGCGCCGAACGCGCTTAGCCTGCCCGACCGGCCGGTGGGCGCGATTGACGCCCGCAGCGTCGGCGCCTCCATCGCCCGCCACATGCCGGACGAGACGATCATCTCCGACGACTCAGTCACCTCCGGCATGGGGACCGTGATGCAGACGCGCACGGCGCGGCACCACGACTGGCTGGGTCTGACCGGCGGCGCGATCGGCCTGGGCATCCCGGCGGCCGTCGGCGCGGCGGTCGCCTGTCCCGACCGCAAGGTGGTCTCGCTGAACGGCGACGGCGCGGCGGCCTATACGGTGCAAGGGCTCTGGACGCTGGCGCGCGAAAAGCTCGACGTGACCGTGGTCATCTTCGCCAACCACACCTATCGCATCCTCGGCGTCGAGTTCATGCGCACCGGCTCCGGCGATCCAGGGCCGGCGGCGGCCAGTCTGCTCGACCTCGGCAATCCCCGCGTCGACTGGGTCTCCATCGCGCGCGGGTTCGGCGTCCCGGCCGAGCGTTGCGAAACCGCCGAGCGCTTCGACGAGGTGTTCGCCAGCGCCATGACCGGCAAGGGCCCGATGCTGATCGAGGTGGCGCTGGCCTAAGGGTCCCTTCTCCCCTCGCGGGAGAAGGGACCTCGCGTTAGCGAGCCAGCCGTAGCGCCTTTGCGAACACCGACGGGGTCTCGTCGACCGCGCGGGCGAGCGGCAGCCAGACCAGGCTCGCATCGCCGCTGTCGCCCTCGGCGCGCCAGACCTCGAGCGTAAGCGCGAAGTGGGTGAAGCCGTGCTCGACCGCCCCGGCGCGCTTCCAGTCTCCCGGCGCGGGCGCTGCGGCCAACGCATCGGCCTTCGTCACTGGCTCGCCGCGCCACGCGGTCGTCGGCAGACCGAGCATGCCGCCCAGCAGACCCTTGGGCAGCCGGCGGACGAGCGCCACCTCGCCCACCCGCCGGAGCACATAGACCGCCCCATGGCGGTGCGGCCGGTCTGGCTTGGCGCTCTTGCGCGGATAGGTCTCCTGCACGCCGAGCGCGCGGGCGCGGCAGTCGCGCGCCAGCGGGCAGCGGTCGCAGAGGGGCGCCTTTGGGCGGCAGACCATCGCGCCCAGGTCCATCATCGCCTGCGCCCAGTCTCCCGGACGGGCCGGGTCCGCGAGCGCGCCGGCGAGCGCGACGAGCTCGGGCTTCGCCGCCGGCAGGGGCGTCTCGACCGCATGCAGGCGGGCGATCACCCGCTCGACATTACCGTCGACGACGTTGGCCGGGCGGTCGAACGCGATGGCGGCGATGGCCGCGGCGGTATAGGCGCCCACGCCCGGCAGCGCGCGCAGACCTGCTTGGTTGTCCGGGAAGACGCCGTGGTGCTCGTTCGCAACCACCCGCGCGCAGGCGAGCAGGTTGCGCGCCCGGGCGTAATAGCCGAGGCCGGCCCAGGCGCCCATGACCTCTCCGTCCTCGGCCGCGGCCAGCGCCTCGATGCTCGGCCAGCGCGCCAGGAACTTCAGGAAGTAGGAGGTCGCGTGCGGGATGGTGGTCTGCTGCAGCATGACCTCGGAGAGCCAGACCCGATACGGGTCCGGCCGCACACCCGCCCCTCGCGCCGCGGGCGAGACACGCCAGGGCAGCGCCCGTGCGTGGGTCGCGTACCAGTCGAGCAGACGCCTGCGAAGATGGGGTCGGGCCACGCCGCGTTGATAGCCCAGGCCGGCGATGGCGGCGACGTTGCCCGACGCTGGCGCGCGGACGTCCGATCCGTCTAAGATGCGCGCCTGCCATGCCGCGCGCCCTGCCCTCCGCCGCCGAAGCCGCCGAGATCCTGAGCCGAAAGCGGACCAGGCCCGCGCGGCGGCCGCCGCGGGCGGCCGGAGCCCGGCTGAGCGGCTTCGTCCGCAGCCTCGACGAGCGGTTCGGCAAAGGCCCCGACACGTTGAAGGCGCGCTGGCGCGAGATCGTCGGCGAGACGCTGGCCCGCCATACCGAGCCCGCCAAGCTCAGCCGCCCGCGCAAGGGGGCCGCCGCGGTTCTCGAGCTGAAGGTCGAAGGACCGGCGGCGGCGCTGATCCAGCATCAGGCCCCCGAAATCCTGGCGCGCGTGAACCTCTTCCTTGGCGCGGGCGCGGTCGAGCGGCTGCGCGTGGTCCAGGGCCTGGTCCGCCACGCCCCGGCGCCGAAGGCTCTGCGCAGGCGGCGGCCTGGCCCTCTCGACGCCGCCAAAGAGGCCGAGCTCGCGGCTGGCGTCGCCTGTGCGCGCGACGAGGACCTGAAGGCAGCCTTGATCCGCCTTGGCCGAGGCGTGCTCAGGCGTGAGAGCGAGACCCAGCCATGATGGGCGGCCGGCTCATGGGTATCGGCTTGGCGCTCGGCCTCGCCGTCGCGGCGCCTGCGCTCGCGCAGCCGGTGCAGCCGTCCGACATGAGCATGGGCAATCCGCACGCCAAGGTGACGGTCATCGAATACGGCTCGGCGAGCTGCCCGCACTGCGCCCGCTTCAACAACGAGGTCTTCCCCGCGTTCAAGGCCAAGTACGTCGACACCGGCAAGGTGCGCTACGTGTTCCGCGAGTTCCTCACCGATCCGGTACAGCTCGCCGCCGCCGGCTTCCTGCTCGCCCGCTGCGGCGGCCCGGACAAGTACTTCAGCATCCTGGACGGCGTGTTCCACGCGCAGGACGAGATCTACAAGACCCAAGAGGCCGCCGGCCCGCTGATGCGTGTCGCCCACGAAGCCGGACTGACCGACGCGCAAGCCAACGCTTGCCTCGAGGACCAGGCGGCGATCGACGCCTTGAACGCGCGCGTGCAGGGCTATGAGAAGACCGACGCGATCAACTCGACTCCGACCTTCGACGTGAACGGCAAGCGGCTGGAAGGCGAGCAGACGCTGGCTCAGATCAGCGCGGCCGTCGACCATGCGGCGATCGCGGGGGCCGCGACGCGCGCGCATGTGACGCACCACCGGCGCACGCATTGACTTTGCCGGCCGGTGGCCGTCCGCTGCGCGGTCGGTCGTATGGGCGGGGCGGACAGAATCGCGCTTAACTTCGCGCTTCGACGTCCTAAGAAACGGCCGGTCAGAGAAAATCGGGAACGCAAAGATGCGCCAGTCGTCTCGCCGCCTTGTCCTCCTCGCCCTGGGCGCGCTCGCGGCGCTCGGCCTGGCCGCCTGCCACCAGGGCGGCGGGGCGGTCACCTCGGACGACATGAGCCTGGGCAACCCCAGCGCCGAGGTCACCGTGATCGAGTACGCCTCGGTCGCCTGTCCGTTCTGCGCCAAGTTCAACAACGAGGTCTTCCCGGCGTTCAAGGCGAAATACATCGACACCAACAAGATCCACTACGTCTTCCGCGAGATGCTGGTGGGCGACGACAACGAAGTGACGATGGCCGCCGCCGGCTTCCTGATGGCGCGCTGCGCGGGCAAGGACAAATACTTCAGCGTCGTCGACGCCATCTTCCACGGCCAGCAGGCGATGGAGCAGTCCGGCGACGTGCGCGGCGGGCTGATGCGGATCGGCGAAGCCGCCGGCATGAGCGACAGCCAGTTCAACACCTGCATCAACGACGACAACGCGCTGAAGGCGCTGAACCAGCGGGTGCAGAACTACACCACCCAGGACGGCATCGACTCGACGCCGACGTTCGTCATCAACGGCAAGAAGCTCGACGGCGCGCCGACGCTGGCCAGCCTGGACGCGGCGATCGCCGCCGCGCAGGCGGGCAAGTAGGCAAAGGGATTGCATTTCCAGCGGCTGCGCCTTTCGGGCTTCAAGTCCTTCGTCGAACCGACCGATTTTCGGATCGAGCCGGGGTTGACCGGCGTCGTCGGCCCGAACGGCTGCGGCAAGTCGAACATCCTGGAAGCGCTGCGCTGGGTGATGGGCGCGAATTCCGCCAAGGCGATGCGCGCCGGCGGCATGGACGACGTGATCTTCTCGGGCACGGGCTCGCGGCCGCCGCGCAATCACGCCGAGGTGGTGCTGTCCATCGACAATGCCGACCGCGGGGCGCCCGCTCAATACGCAAACGATCCGGTGCTGGAGGTGGTGCGGCGGATCGACCGCGGCGCCGGTTCGACCTTCCGCATCAACGGTCGCGAGGTGCGCGCCCGCGACGTGCAGCTTCTGTTCGCCGACGCCTCGACCGGGGCCAATTCGCCGGCGCTGGTGCGCCAGGGCCAGGTCAGCGAGCTCATCGCCGCCAAGCCGCAGAATCGCCGCCTGATCCTCGAGGAGGCGGCCGGCGTTTCCGGCTTGCACGGCCGCCGGCACGAGGCGGAGCTGCGCCTGCGGGCGGCCGAAACGAACATGGCGCGGCTGGCGGACCTTGGCCTGGAGCTTGAGACCGCGCTTACGAGGCTCAAGCGCGAGGCGCGCCAGGCGGAGCGCTTCAAGCGGGTGTCGGCAGAGATCCGGCGGCTGCAGAGCGCCCTTCTTTATGTGCGATGGGCCGATGCGGCGGCCACGCTCGAGCGGGCCGAGACCGAGGCGGGCGAGGCGACACGCGCGGTGGAGCTGGCGACGCTCGTGGCCGCCGCCGCGCAGGCGGCGGGCATCGAAGCGCAGGCCGCGCTCGCTCCCAGCCGCGAGGAGGCGCAAGCCGCCGGCGCGGTCTTGAACCGCCTGGCGATCGAAAACGACCGCCTCGAGCGCGAGGTGGAGCAGGCCGCGGCCGAGATCGAGCGCTTGGGCGCCGATCTGGAGCGCATCGAAACCGACCGCGCACGCGAGAGCCACATCACGGGCGACGCCACCGCGGCGCTGAAGCGGCTCGACGGCGAGCTCGCCGCGCTGGAGGCGGAGGCGCTGGCCTCGCCTGAGCGCGTGCCGGAGCTGACCGAAGCCTGGCGCCTGGCCGACGCCCGCCGCGCCGGGGCCGACGCCGAGGTCGAGCGGCTGGCCGCGCTGGCCGCCGAGCGCGAAGCCGACCGACGCGGCGCAGAGACCCGGCTGGCCGACGCCGAGTCCCGCGTCTCGCGCAATCGCCGGGCGCTGGAGGCGGCGAAGAGCGACCGGGCGGCGATGTCGCGCGACGCCGATCCGGCGCTCGCCGAGGCCAACGCCGCGCTTGCCGCCGCCGTCGCGGCAGCCGATGCGGCGCGCGCCGCCCTCGAGGCCGCCGAGGCCGATCACGCCGCCGCCGCCGAGACCGCGGTCGCCGCCCAGGCGCCGCTGCGCGCCGCGGAGGATGCGCTCGGCCGCCTGATCGCCGAGCAGCACGGCCTGGAGCGGCTGGTCGCCGAGACCGACTCGGGCGGCTTTCCGCCGGCGCTGGCGCAGATCACGGTCGAGCCGGGCTACGAGGCGGCGCTGGCCGCGGCCCTTGGCGACGAGCTGGATGCGGCGCTGGACGAGGCGGCGCCGGCCCACTGGTCACGCGGCCCAAGGCCCGAGCCGCCCGAGTGGCCGGCCGGTGCGACGCCGCTCGGCCACCACGTGCAGGCGCCGAGCGAACTCGCCGCCGCCATCGCCTTCACCGCGGTCGTCGATCGGGCGGCCGGCGCGAGGCTGGCGAAGGACCTTTCGCCGGGCGCGCGGCTGGTGTCCGTCGAGGGCGACCTTTGGCGCTGGGACGGCTATGTCGCCGGCGCCGACGCAGAGCGGCCGGCCGCGGTGCGGCTGGAGCAGCGCCGCCGCCTCGCCGAGGTCCGCGCCGAGACTGAACGAGCCGAGCCGGCCCTGACCGAAGCCAAGGCGGCGCACGGGGCGACCGTCGCGGCGCTGGCCGAAGCGCGCGAGGCGATGCGCACCGCGCGCGAGGCGGTCCCGGGCGCCGAGGCCGCGCTGTCCAAGGCGCGCGAAGCGGTCGAGGCGCATGGCCGCGAGGCCGCGCGCCGCGACGCCCGCGTGCAATCGCTGGACGAGACGATCGCCCGCTTCGGGCTCGATGTCGGCGAAGCGGAGGCCCATCTGGCCGAAGCCCGGAGTGCGGCGGAGCAACTCGTTGCGACCGCAGATCTCGCGCCGTTGCTTGCCGTTGCTCGCTCGGCCGCGCAGGAGATGCGCGACTCAGCCTCGCTGGCCCGCGCCGCGCTCGACACCGAAGTGCGCGAACGCGACACCCGCGCGCTGAAGCGGGACGGGCTGGCGCGCGATCGCGGCGATTGGGCCGCGCGCGCCGACGCCGCCGGCGGGCGGCTGGAGGCGCTCAAAGTCCAGCGCGACCGGACGGACCGTGCGATCGCCAAGGCGACCGAGGCGCCGGCCGTGCTCAATGCCCGGCGCGCACGCCTGCTGGACGAGCTCTCGCAGGCCGAGGGTCGCTCCTCGGCCGCCGCCGACGCGCTCAGCGCCGCCGAGGACGCCTATGCCGTCGCCGACCGCGCATCGCGCTCGGCCGACGCCGACGCCGCCGCCGCGCGCGAACGGCGCGCCGGCGAGGCGGTGCGGCTGGACGCCGCCCGCGAGCGACTGGGCGAGGTCGCCGCCCAGCTGCGCGACGTCGCCCGCATGGAGCCGCATGCGCTGGGCGAGCGCCTGGCCGAAGAGCGCGCGATGTTCCCGGCCGACCCGGCGCAGGTCGAGGAGCGCCTGGGGCGCCTCGAGCGCGAGCGCGAGGCGATCGGGCCGGTCAACCTGCGCGCCGAGGAGGAGGCGGCCGACTACGGCGAGCGACTGGATTCGCTGAAGCGCGAGACAGGCGACCTCGCCGCCGCCATCGCCAAGCTGCGCCACGGCATCGAGGCGCTGAATTCCGAGGGGCGCGAGCGACTGCTGGCCGCGTTCTCGGTGATCGACCAGCAATTTCAGGCGCTGTTCCAGACCCTGTTCGACGGCGGCCAGGCCGAGATGCGGCTGATCGAGTCCGACGATCCTCTGGAGGCGGGCCTCGAGATCTATGCCTGCCCGCCGGGCAAGCGGCTCGCCACCATGAGCCTGATGTCGGGCGGCGAGCAGGCGCTGACGGCGCTCGCTTTGATCCTCGGCGTCTTCCTCGCCAACCCGGCCCCGATCTGCGTGCTGGACGAAATCGACGCGCCGCTGGATGACGCCAACGTCGACCGCTTTTGCGAGCTGCTGAACGAGATGCGCCGGCGCACCAACACGCGCTTCGTCACCATCACCCACAACCCGGTGACCATGGCCCGGATGGACCGGCTTTATGGCGTGACCATGCCCGAGCGCGGCATCTCGCAGCTGGTCTCGGTCGACCTGCGCCAGGCCGAAGCTATGGCGGCGCAGTAGGCGATGGCCGATCTCCCCGCCCTCGACGGTCCCCGCGTGCCGGCGCGTTCCGGCGCCGCCCGGTCGCTCGTCATCCTTGCGCACGGCTATGGCTCCAACGGCGAGGACCTGATCGGCCTCGTGCCCCACTGGCGCGAAGTGCTGCCGGACACCGCCTTCGTCTCGCCGAACGCGCCCGAACCCTGCCCCGGCGCCCCTGGCGGCTATCAATGGTGGGGCTTCGGCGCGGGCTCAGACCGCACCGCAGGGGTGAGGAGCGCCGCGCCGATCCTCGACGCATTCATCGACGCCGAGCTCGCCCGGCACGGGCTCACCGACGACCGACTGGCCCTGGTCGGGTTCAGCCAGGGGACCATGATGTCGCTCTACGTCGGCCCGCGGCGCGAGCGGCAGATCGCCGGCATCGTCGGCCTGTCAGGCGCCCTCATCGATACCGGCGATGAGCCCAAGACCCATCCGCCCATCCTGCTCGTGCACGGCGACGAGGATCCGATGGTGCCGATCGAAGCCTTATACCGCGCCCGCGAAGCGCTCGAGCGCCAGGGCTTCGAGGTGACCAGCCACGTCTCCCCCGGCCTTGGCCACGGCGTCGACCTCGCCGGCGTGACGCTGGCCAAGCGATTCCTTACCCGGGTCCTGACCTAGCTGGAGGTCGGCCCGCGGCCGAATGACCGAAAGTGACTCATAGCGGTCATAGCGAAGGCCCCTCTTGGGCGGGTCGCTGATGTCCGCTTACGACCCATTGCGGTCATCCGCTGAGCCTGCAACCAATCAAGACCACACGTCCGCGACACAACGCCCGTCGCTGGGAAGATCGCTCATCGTCACCGTGTCGTGGTGCACGAGCGGGACGGCGGCGACGGCCTCCGGTTCGGCGGCGAGGCGCAGATTCACCGCGCCGTAGAGGCGTCCATCCTGGCCGCGACTTGTGGTGAGCCAGGCCACCACGCACGCGCACCGGGCGCAAAAGTGAAACGCGAGCCACTCGCGATTCCAGACATAGGTCGCAGTCTCGCCCGAGACAGTGAAGGCCTCGCCTTCAAAGCCGTAAGCCCAGAGCGCGCCATGCCGTCGGCAGATGCTGCAGTTGCAGGACGTCGCCGATGTCGGCAGGCCTTCAAAGCGCCAGCGCACCGCGCCGCAGTGACAGGACCCGTCCATCGCCGCCTCCTTCTCATCGCCCGAGGCGCTTCAGCCCCCGGGGTGGCGACGTTCTCGCGAGGTCGACGCACGGCCGAATCCGTAGCCGGCGGCTCATCGAACCGTCTCCTTCTCTCTAGGCGCCGATATGCGGCGCGTCTTGGTCTCGGCCTTGGGCTTGGGCAGGAGCCGGAAGCGCGTCTGGCACCACGCGTAATCAACTCCTACGTCCAACAGAGCATCGGAACGTCCGCATGGGCACGCAAATTCCATGACCGCGACGACACGGTAGGTCTCCCCAGCTCGAAGGGGCACCGGCCTTCCCGTTGCGTGGTTCGGGGCGGCGTTGACGCATAGAACCAGATCGCCAGGGCCGACTGCGTCGCTCATAGCTTCCATCCCAGAATTGCGGCAGGGCCACCACCACGATCGTTACCCTGAGGGGAAGATTAGACCCTGACCTGTACGGGGCAAGGATGTCCCCCTCGGCGGACAATCAGGCGGTTGCCGATGACGTCCAGAGCGTGTCACCGATCCCGGCGCCATCGCGACGCCTACATGACTACGAAGTGCGGCGGGAAGTGCGGCTGTAGGGTGACATATCCATTCCTGGATAGCGTGCGGCCACGCCGTCGAGGGTCTCCTCGGTCCAGTAGGGATGGCCCGGCGCCGGAAAGCCCAGAAGCTCGCGCTCATCCACGGTCGCGGTTTCGATCCAACGGCGGAACGAGCCGTAGACGCCCTGCTCCGGCCAGCCGACGATCCCGACCCAGGGACATCCGGCCGGCGCATACGTGACGAAATGGCCGAGACGTCCGCCTTCTCGCTTGAACCTCGTGCCGCGATGAAATGTGCGCATGCTGTAGGCCAGGACCGATCCGGCCGGAACAGTCACCTTGACCTCATTCTCGTACAAGGCTGGTCTCGCTTCAGGGCTGTAAACCGTGGGCGCCAAGATACGCTCGGGATAGTGCTTCTTCGAGCACACCGCCGTCGGAGCCAGGTCCTCGTCCACATCGGTGTAGTACAAAAGATAGGCCGTTTGCCAATATTGGGGCAAGTTTGGCGGGTAAGTCAGCGTATGATTCGCGTAGTCACAGTGCATATGCTGCTCTTGGTCGGCGGGATGACCGAGACTCTTGAAGCTCAGGTCCGATTGCTCGCAAACAATTGGATTGTCGCCGGCCATGATGGACGCGAAACGTCTCAGTTCAGGATGCAAGGTGTTGCGGTTGAGTTGCTCGCCTGGGAAAGGAAATCGGACCTGCCGCCGATTCGTCCCCGTCCTTGCCCAATCGTCCGGCCTCTCGGCGCTCGGGTCGCGTACGAAGTCGACCCAACCCGGGTGGAGGCTCTCAATATCATCGAGCGTTCGCTGAACCTCGTCCGCCGTCAGGAGGCCTTCGATGACGGCGTAACCGTGCTCGCGATAATGGTCGATGTGCTCGTCGGTGATGGGCATAGCTCCTCCTCCGCACGCCCGGCGCCCGCACGCTTGTTCCACACCAGAGGCAGACCGGCCATATGACCCCAATGTCGGCCAGTCCGGAAGGGCGGCAGTGAGGCAGAACCTACCGCGCGCAGTGGCCGCTCTTGGCGCTTAACAGACATCGCGTGCGGTGCTGATGGTGGGACCGCCACCGCTCACAAACCTGCTGCCGCAACCCACGCTGCCAGGCACGCCGTTTTCTGCTCCTTGCGCCAGGGGCGACCTGCGGTCGCGCCCAGGGCGTTCAGCTGGACGTCGATTTGGCCCGGGGTGAGCGGCAACTTGAGCGTCGCCGACTCGCGCAGGGACTTCTCGTCCATCTCGACGACATCGAGGCCGGCGCCGGCGAAGGCGGCGCGCAGGGCGGCGCGCACGGCCAACCCCTCGGCCACAGGCGGGTGTGCGGGCGCAGACAGGCTGTGCTCGAGCCGGTCAGTCATCCAGCCGGCCCGGTTGATGAGAAGCGCGGCGACGGCCGGCCGGAACCCCTCGCTATTCAGCCCTTCCAACACGCCGGCGAGCGCGGTCGACGCGAGCGCCGCCTGGCGCCGGCGCCCCTCGGCAACGGCGGCGGCGGCCTCCGCCGTCGGTCCGCCGCCCTCGGCGCGGGGCATCTCGTAGGCGACCTGGTATGGCTCAAACGCCAGGCGGTCGCCGTCGGCCGCGGTGGCTAGGAACGCGGACAGCACCACCCGCGGCAGTGGCCGGTGAACAGCGACGCCAACCACCACGCTGCCGCCGCGGCCGGCGCGGAATCCGAGAGCGACAGGAGTCATAGCATCAGCCCGGTGCGGGATTCAGCGGTACGGTACGCATCCCCAAGAAAGAGTCACTAAGTGGTTCGCATGCACGCTTGGAGCGCCTGAGCGGCGGATGGACGCCGAATGACCGCTGTTGGCGCATAGCAGGCACGACGTGTTGTCGAACGCGCTATCGCTGGCGCACCACCTGACCGAGAGCCATTAGACTAGCCACTTAGGCGGCCAGTCAGGCGAGCGGCAGCCGGATCTCGGTCTCCAGGTCGGCGGGCGCGGTCATGTGCGGGTCGTTCAGATAGACCTCGACGATCGGCCCTTCGCCGCGCGTCCCGCCGCCGGCTTCCAGCCAGGCGTAGAGCGCCGCGTAAGACTCACTAAGCCGCACATAGGGACCATTGTGCCTTAGCGCGACGTAGCGACCGGCCGGCAGGGTGCGCACGTGCACCTCGTCGTCGCCCACGATGTCGTCCGGAACACTAATTGCCGCCTGTGTCCGCAGATTGGCGGCAGGCGTCGTGCTCATATCGTCGAGATAAACCGCAACGCCCACTGCGAGCGGGCCGGTCAGCCCGCGCGGCGCGGCCCAAGCGCGGAGCCGCTCGAACGTCGGGCCGATCTTCTCATATGGACCCACGTGCGCGGTGCAGCCTGAGCCGCGACGGCGTCCCGGCCGCCGTCTCGCGCCACGCCCTGCGGTAAACGCGGTGGAAGTGATAGGGGGACAGGCATGCAACGGCCGCCAGCCGCTCCAGGTCGAGCGGCTCGTCTAGATGGTCGGCGATGTGCGCCGCCACCTTCGCCAAGCGCCGCGCCTGGCTCTTGACTGTCTCTGCACGAGGCATGGTCTTCGAGCTTAGCCGCGATCGCTTGATCCAGGTTGCGTTTCTTGGGCTTGGCCGGCCGCTTGATCGGCGGGGCGGTCCCTGGCTCAGGCGGCATGACCGCTCTTGGCGCATAGCGGACATCCCGCGATCGGTCGCGGCCAAGCCTAAGCCACTTCGCCCACCCGCGCTGGATCGTAGCTCAGGATGGGGGCGAGCCAGCGTTCGGCTGTGGTCACGTCCCAGCCCTTGCGGCGCGCGTAGTCCTCGACCTGGTCTCGATCGATGCGGCCGACGCCAAAGTAGTGGGCGCCGGGGTGGGAGAAGTAGAGGCCAGACACCGACGAGGGCGGCGACATGGCGTAGCTCTCGGTGAGCGTCATCCCGGCGCCGGCCTCGGCGTCCAGGAGACGGAACAGCGTCCCCTTCTCGGTGTGGTCCGGTTGGGCCGGATAGCCTGGGGCCGGGCGTATGCCCTGGAACGCCTCCGCGATCATGAAGTCGAGGTCGAAGGGCTCGTCGGGGACAAAGCCCCAGAGCTCCTTGCGCACGCGATAGTGCAGGCACTCGGCGAACGCCTCGGCCAGCCGGTCGGCGAGCGCGGCGGCGAGGATGGCCGAGTAGTCGTCGCCGGCGTCCTTGAAACGCTTGGCGACCTCCAGCACACCATGGCCGGCGGTGACGGCGAAACCGCCGATGTAGTCGTCGGCCGCGCCGATCGGCGCGATGAAGTCGGCCAGCGCCACGTTCGCCCGGCCTTCGCTCTTGGTCATCTGCTGGCGCAGCGTGTGCAGCCGCGCGAGCTCGGCCGTGCGTGCCTCGTCCGTATAGAGAACGATGTCGTCGCCATCGGCGTTCGCCAGCCACAAGCCCACGACGCCCCGCGCCTCGAACCAACGCTCGGCGATGATCTTCACCAGCATCTCCCGCGCGTCGCGGTAGAGGTCGGTGGCGGCGAGGCCAACGACGTCGTCGGCGAGGATGTCGGGGAAACGGCCGACCAGCTCCCAGCTGGCGAAGAACGGCGTCCAGTCGATGAAGCGCTCGAGCTCGGCGAGGTCGTAGGGCGCGAAGAGGCGCGTGCCGGTGAAGCTGGGCTTGGGGGGCGTGTATGCCTTCCAGTCGATCGGGAAGCGGCCAGCCCGCGCCACCGCGATCGGTGTTCGGGTCTTCGCCTCCTGGCCGCGGGCGAACTGCTCTCGGATGCGGACGTACTCGGCGCGTGTCTCGGCCTCGACCTTCGCGCGCTCGGTCGGCGAGAGCAGGCTCGAGACCACGCCAACGGCGCGGCTGGCGTCGGTGACGTAGGTGGTCGAGCCGGCGCGGTAGGCCGGCTCGATCTTGACCGCGGTGTGGGTGCGGCTGGTGGTGGCGCCGCCGATCAGGAGCGGGATGGTAAATCCCCGCCGCTGCATCTCACCGGCCACGAACACCATCTCGTCGAGGGAGGGCGTGATCAGGCCGGAGACGCCGACGATGTCGACCTTGTGGGCGACCGCCTCTTCGAGGATGCGGTCGGCCGGGACCATGACGCCCAGGTCGATCACCTCGTAGTTGTTGCACTGCAGGACCACGCCGACGATGTTCTTGCCGATGTCGTGGACGTCGCCCTTGACGGTCGCCATCAGGATCTTGCCGGCGGCCTCGCGCCCGCCCGCCTTCTCCGCCTCCATAAAGGGCAAGAGGTAGGCGACCGCTTGCTTCATCACCCGCGCCGACTTGACCACCTGCGGCAGGAACATGCGGCCGGAGCCGAACAGGTCGCCGACCACGTTCATCCCGTCCATCAGCGGGCCTTCGATGACGTGTAGCGGCCTAGCGGCCGCCAGCCTCGCCTCCTCGGTGTCAGCCTCGATGAACTCGGTGATGCCATGCACGAGCGCGTGCTTCAGCCGCTCGGCGACGGGCGCCTCGCGCCAGGCCATGTCGACGACCCGGTCGGCGGTCCGGTCCGACTTCGCATAGCGCGGGGCGATCTCGACCAGATGCTCCGTCGGGCTCTGGTTGTGCCTCGGCCGGCGGTTCAGGATCACGTCCTCGACCGCCTCGCGCAGCTCGGGCTCGATATCGTCGTAAAGCGGCAGTTCGCCGGCGTTGACGATGCCCATGTCCATGCCGGCCGCGACGGCGTGGTAGAGGAAGACGGAGTGGATCGCGCGCCGCACCGGCTCGTTGCCGCGGAAGCTGAACGAGACGTTCGAAACGCCGCCGGAGATCCGGGCGTAAGGCAAGGTCGCCTTGATGATCCGCGTCGCCTCGATGAAGTCGACCGCGTAGTTGTCGTGCTCCTCCATCCCGGTCGCGATCGCGAAGATGTTCGGGTCGAAGATGATGTCCTCGGCCGGAAAAGTGATCTTCTCCGTGAGCAGACGATAGGCGCGGGTGCAGATCTCGACCTTGCGCGCGGCCGTATCGGCCTGGCCCTGCTCGTCGAAGGCCATCACCACCGCCGCCGCGCCATAGCGCAGGCAGCGCGTGGCCTGGTCGAGGAACTTCTCCTCGCCTTCCTTCATCGAGATCGAGTTCACGATCGCCTTGCCCTGAACGCACTTGAGCCCCGCCTCGATCACCTCCCACTTCGAGGAGTCGACCATGATCGGCACGCGCGCGATGTCGGGCTCGGCGGCGATCAGGTTCAGGAAGGTCGTCATCGCTCTGACGGAGTCGAGCAGGCCCTCATCCATGTTGACGTCGAGCATCTGCGCGCCGGCCTCGACCTGGCCGCGGGCGACCGCAAGCGCGGCGGCATAATCGCCGTCGGCGACCAGCCGGCGAAACCGGGCCGAGCCGGTGACGTTGGTCCGCTCGCCGATGTTGACGAAAAGGGGACGCGACCGGCCGGGGCCGGCGGCGGTCTCAGAAGGTTCGGTCACTTGAGCCTCAAACCAACTCGAACGGCTCTAGCCCCGCCAGCCTGAGCGCCTTCTCGCGATGTGGGACGACGCGCGGGGGCAAGCCTTCGACCGCCTCGGCGATGCGGCGGATGTGCCCGGGCGTGGTGCCGCAGCAGCCGCCGAGGATGTTGACGAGGCCGCTCCGCGCCCATTCGCCGAGCATGCGGGCGGTGTCCTCCGGTCCTTCGTCGTACTCGCCCATGGCGTTGGGCAGGCCGGCGTTGGGGTAGGCGGCGACCAGCGTATCTGCGACCCGCGCGAGCTCGGCGATGTACGGCCGCATCAGCTCCGCGCCGAGCGCGCAGTTCAGCCCGACCGCGATCGGGCGGGCATGGCGGATCGAGTTCCAGAACGCCTCGACCGTCTGGCCGGAGAGCGTGCGCCCCGAGCGGTCGGTGATGGTGCCCGAGACCCAGATCGGCGGCGGCTCGAGCCCATCGTCGGCCAGGTCGAGGATCGCCTTGATGGCGGCCTTGGCGTTCAGCGTGTCGAAGACGGTCTCGACCAGGAAGAGGTCGACGCCGCCCTCGTGCAGCGCCAGCGCCTGCTCGCGGTAGCCGGCGTACACCTGGTCGAACGTCACGCCGCGAGCGCCTGGATCGTCCACCTTCGATGAAATGGACAGCGTCTTGTTCATCGGCCCGAGCGCGCCGGCGACGAAGCGCGGCTTGTCGGGTGTCTTGGCGGTCCAGCGCGCCGCGGCGTCGCAGGCCAGGCGCGCGGCGGCCAGGTTGATCTCGCGGACGGCGCCCTCGAGCCCGAAATCCGCCTGGCTGAAGACGTTGGCGTTGAAGGTGTTGGTCTCGGCGATGTCGGCGCCGGCGTCGAAGTAGGCGTCGTGCACCTCGGCGATCAGGTCGGGCCGCGTGAGGCAAAGGGGGTCGTAGTCGCCCTTGAGCGAGACGGGATGATTTTTGAACCGCTCACCGCGGAAGTCGGTTTCGACGAGCCCCTTCTTCTGCAGGAGCACGCCCCAGGACCCATCGAGGATGAGGATCCGTTTCTCCGCCGCCGCCTGGAAGGCGGCTATCCTTTGTGCTCGGCTCATAGCAGCGCCTCCCGTGCCCCGAGCACCCGGCAGATGGCGTAGGTCAGCTCCGCCCGGTTCAGGGTGAAGAAGTGGACATCGCCATAGCCCTCCTCCTCGAGGCGAGCGCACGTCTCGGCCGCGACCGCGCATGCAATCAGCTCGCGGGTCGTCGGGTCCTCGTCGAGCCCTTCAAATAAGGCGCCCAGCCAGTCGGGCAGCGGGATGCCGCAGGGTTTGGCCATCCGCTTCAAGCCCTTGAAGTTCGAGACCGGCATGATCCCCGGCAGGATCGGAATGGTGACTCCAGCCTTGCGCACCTGCTCGGCGAATCGGAGGAAGGCGTCGATGTCGAAGAAGAATTGCGTGATCGCCCTGGTCGCGCCCGCGTCGATCTTCGCCTTCAGCACATCGATGTCGTGCTGGACCGACGGGCTCTCGGGATGCTTCTGCGGATAGAGGCTGACGCTGATCTCGAACGGAGCGATGGCGCCGATTCCGCGGGTTAGCTCGGTGGCGTTGGCGTAACCGTCCGTTCGCGGAACATAGGCGCCGCCGATCGAGCCGGGCGGGTCGCCGCGCAGGGCCACCAGGTGACGGATGCCGGCGTCCCAGTAGTCATGGATCACTTCGTCGACCTCATCGCGGCTGGCGTCGACGCAGGTCAGGTGCGCGGCCGGCTTCAGCGTCGTCTCCTCCAGGATGCGCCGCACCGTCCGGTGGGTCCGCTCGCGCGTCGAGCCGCCGGCGCCATAGGTCACCGACACGAAGCTGGGCTTGAGCAGCTCGAGCCGCCGGATCGAGGCCCAGAGCGCATCCTCCATCTCCGGCGTGCGCGGCGGGGAGAACTCGAAAGAGATGTCGAGCGGGCGGGCTTGGCGGCCGGCCAGGCGGGCGCCGGCGCGGGCGACCGGCCCAAGCGCCGTTTCGAGGCGAGCGATGGATGCGCTCATGCGGCGCTCCTTTGTTGGGCGGCCTTGGGGGCGGCGGCCCAGATCTTGACGGTGAGGCCAGCGTCGTCGGCCGGCGGCAGGCTGATTGGCTCGGGCGCGGCGAGCCCGGCGGCGGCGAGCCAGCGGCTCATCTCCTCGTCGGAGAACCCCAGGCGGCGGTGCTGGTGCGCCTCGCGCAGGTATTCGAGCCTATGCGGGGCGAAATCCACGATCAGCAGCTTGCCGTCGGGCGCGACGAGCCGCGCGGCCTCCGCCACGGCGGCGGCCGGATCGTTGAGATAGTGGAGCACTTGGTGCACGACGACGAGATCGGCCCAGCCGCTCGGCAGGTGGGTGGCGAAGACGTCGCCGTGGCGCAGCTCGCAGTGCTCGAGGCCGGCCCCGGCGGTGGTCTGGCGGGCGATGTTGAGCATCTGCTGAGACAGATCGAGCCCGAGCGCCGCCTTGGCGTTTGCGCCGAGCAGCCTGAGCATCCGCCCCGAGCCTGTTCCGAGGTCGACCACGCGGCGGAAGGGTCCCTTGCCGGCGGCGGCGAGAATGGCCGCTTCGACGTTGGCTTCCGCGACGTAGAGCGAGCGCAGCTCGTCCCAGCGCGCCGCGTTCTGGGCGAAATAGTCGGCCGCGGCCCTCGCGCGCTCAGCCCGTACGCTCTCGAGCGCCGCGGCGTCGCGGGCGATCGCCGGGTCGCCCGGACTGAGCTGGCCCAGCAGCTGGTCGATGAACGTGCGCTCCGGCGCGCGTCCGGCGAGCCGATAGAAGGCCCAGGCTCCGTCGGGAAACCGCTCGACCAGGCCGGCGGCGACGAGCAGCTTGAGGTGCCGGGAGACGCGCGGCTGGCTCTGGCCGAGCACGCCGGTAAGCTCGCCGACGGCCAGCTCCTCGCGCGCCAGCAAGGCCAGGATGCGAAAGCGCGTCGGCTCGCCGGCGGCGCGCAACAGCTCCACGATCTGGCCCGCGCTCAAGGTCATCCAGGCATATAAAGATATCCTTATATGAGAAGTCAAGCTGATTTCCTGTCTGCCGACGCGTGCCGGCCACGCGCCGGCGCCAGCGCAACGCCTTATTTTACAAGCGTTGCTGCAACCGGAAGCTGACTGGGCGGTTACGCCACAAGTCGACAACCGTCATATCCCAGTCGAGGGAGACTGAGCCATGAAGACGATTTTTCTTATCGCAAGCGCCACCGCCATCGGCCTCACCGCTGGCGCATCCCAGGCCGCGAGCCACCACCATGCCGGCATGGCCAGCGCCGGCGCCTATGCCGAGCCAGCGCAGCCGATCGCCTACACCCAGCTCAGCGCTTATCTGAAGGCCTCGCCGCGGGCGAAGAAGACGGGCGACTGGGGTGGACAGATGGCCGCGTCCACCGGGACGAACGTCAATGCGGCCGCAACCACCGCGCCACCGGCTGCCGACACCACCCAGCCGAACGCGGCGAGCCCGGCCACGGCCGGTCCCAACGCCGCCCCGGCGCCGACCCCGGTGGCGGCGCCGCCCGACGCCAACGCGTCGCCGAGCCAGCAGCCGATGAGCCCGGCCGCGCCGGCGAACCCTGCGGCCCCGACCTCGAACGCCCCGGCGACGCAGCCGCAATAGCCGCAAGAGCGGCAGATCTAGTTGCTCGCCGCTTGACGGCTGCGGCGCCGCATGGCCTTCGCCGGCCATGCGGCGCGTGGTCATCCTGGGCTGCTCCGGCAGCGGCAAGTCGACCCTCGCCCGCGCGATGGGCGAGCGACTCGGGTTGCCCGTCGTGCATCTCGACGCGCTCTTCTGGCGCCCTGGCTGGAGAGAGCCTGAGAACGAGGGCTTCCGCGCGAGGCTCGCCGCCGCGATCGCCGGCGACGCCTGGATCACTGACGGCAATTTCGTCGGCCGCACCTTCGACCTGCGCCTGCCCCGCGCCGACCTCGTCATCTACCTCGACCAGCCGCGCCGCATTTGCCTCTGGCGGGTGCTGAGGCGGTGGTGGGCCGACCGCGGCAAGACCCGCCCCGACCTCGCCGAGGGCTGCTTCGAGAACCTGGACTGGGACTTTCTGGAGTGGGTCTGGACCTTCGAGCGCAAGAGCCGCCCGCGCATCGAGGCGACGGCGGCAAGCTACGGCGTCCCCACCATCACCCTTAGCGGCGACAAGGCCGTGGCGGAATACCTAGCTGGCCTTTAGCCGTTCACCCAGGCGGCGCTCGCCAAATCGAACATGTCCCTGACTAGCGCGTGAACTTCTGGAACTTGATGCGGGTGGGTATGAGGGAATCGGCGCCCAGGCGGCGCCTCTTGTCCTCTTCGTAAAACTCGAAGTTGCCCTCGAACCACTCGACGTGGCTGTCGCCCTCGAAGGCCAGGATGTGGGTGGCGAGCCGGTCCAGGAACCAGCGGTCGTGGCTGATCACCACCGCGCAGCCCGGGAAGTCCTCGAGCGCCGATTCCAGCGCCTGCAGCGTCTCGACGTCGAGGTCGTTGGTCGGCTCATCGAGCAAGAGCACGTTGCCGCCGCCGGCGAGCGTCTTGGCCAGGTGCACGCGGTTGCGCTCGCCGCCGGAGAGCAGACCGACCTTCTTCTGCTGGTCGCCGCCCTTGAAGTTGAACGAGCCGACGTAGGCGCGGCTGGGCACCTCACGGCCGGCGACCTTCATCACGTCGAGGCCGCCCGAGATCTCCTCCCAGACCGTCTTCTTGTCGTCGAGCGAGTCTCTGCTCTGGTCGACGAAGGCCAGCGACACGGTCTCGCCGATGCGGATCGCGCCCGCGTCGGGCTGCTCCTGGCCGGTGATCAGCTTGAACAGCGTCGACTTGCCGGCCCCATTCGGTCCGATCACACCGACGATGCCGCCGGGCGGCAGCTTGAAGTCGAGGCCCTTGAACAGGACTTTGTCGCCGTATTCCTTCTCCAGCCCCTCGACCTCGATCACCATGGCGCCGAGGCGCGGTCCGGGTGGAATCTGGATCTGGGCGTAGGTCTGCTTCTCGCGCTCGGCGGCGTTCACCAGCGCGTCGAAGGCGGCGAGCCTCGCCTTGGACTTCGAGCGGCGGGCGCTGGGCGAGGAGCGGACCCACTCGAGCTCGCGGGCGATCGCCTTCTTGCGCGCCTCGGACTCGCTCGCCTCCTGCTGGGTGCGCTTTGCCTTCTGCTCCAGCCAGGACGAATAGTTGCCCTCGTAAGGAATGCCTTTGCCACGGTCCAACTCGAGCGTCCACTTGGTGACCTGGTCGAGAAAATAACGGTCGTGGGTGACCAGGATGACGCAGCCGGGGAAGGCTTCCAGGTGGTGCTGCAGCCAGGCGACCGATTCGGCATCGAGGTGGTTGGTCGGCTCGTCGAGCAGCAGCATGTCGGGCTTTGACAGCAGCAGCCGGGCCAGCGCCACGCGCCGGCGCTCGCCCCCTGATAGGGTCTCCACACTCCAGTCGTTCGGCGGGCAACGCAGCGCGTCCGTGGCCATTTCGATCCTGGAGTCGATGTCCCAGAGGTCGCCGGCGTCGATGGTCTCCTGCAGCTTTGTCATCTCTTCCATCAGCGCGTCGGAGTAGTCCTCACCCAGCTTCGCGGCGACCTCGTTGTAGCGATCGAGAGTCTTCTTCTCCTCGCACCAGGCGATCACGTTGCCCCAGACGTTCAGCTGATCGTCGAGATGCGGCTCCTGCTCGAGGAAGCCCATCTTGGTCCCCTCGGCGGGCCTGGCCTCGCCGGTGAACTCGCTGTCGATCCCGGCCATGATCCGAAGAAGGGTCGACTTGCCCGAGCCGTTCACGCCCACCACGCCGATCTTCGCGTCCGGATAGAAGGACAGCCAGATGTTCTCGAACACCTTCTTGCCGCCCGGGTAGGCCTTGGTCAGGCCCTGCATCTGGAAAATGTACTGCTGCGCCATGGCGGCTCGTTTGGCCTCCGGTGTCGTGGGTTTTCGCGGAACCGCGGGGTTCTATCGAACGCGGGCGGCGGCGTCCACGCGAGCCTGCGCGACAGACGGGCAACGTTGGCCTGAGCGGAGCGTTAGCTTTCACAGCGGCCGTTTCGCGCCGTTTGCAGTTGGAGCAACGACCATGGACAAGAACCGCGTCAAAGGCGCCGGCCACGAGGTGAAGGGCGCAACGAAGGAGGCCCTCGGCAAGGTGACCGGCAACATCGGCAAGCAGGTGCAGGGCCTCGCCGAGAAGAAGCTGGGCGCCGTTCAGCGCAAGGCGGGCGAAGCTGCCGACAAGGCGCGCCGCGACCAGCAGCGCATCTAGCCGATCACGACCACCGACGGATTGGCGCCGCTGGCCCGCAAAGCCCGCGGCGCTGCTCATTGGGCGCTCGGTCGGCGCGCGAGCGACTTCACGCGGCTGCGCCGTCCAGGCATGTATGGGAGCGACCAACCAAACAATCCATAAGGTGCGGCATTGACGTTCGACGAGGTTGTCCTGGGGCGCCGCAGCATCCGCGGCTACAAGCGCGACCCCGTGCCCAAGGCGGTGATCGAGGAGATCATCGAGATCGCGATGCGCGCGCCGTCGTCGCTGAACACACAGCCATGGAACTTCTACGTGGTCGCCGGCGCCCCGCTCGACCGCATCCGGGCCGGCAACACCGAACGCAACCTGGCGGGCGTCCCCTCGTCCCGCGAGTTCCGCGGCCACGGCGAATATGCGGGCGCGCACCGCGAGCGGCAGATCGGCATCGCCAAGCAGCTGTTTGCGGCCATGGGCATCGAGCGGCATGACCCGGAGGGGCGCAAGGACTGGGTGCTGCGCGGGTTTCGCCAGTTCGACGCGCCGGTCTCGGTCGTGGTGACCTATGATCGATCGATCCACGGCGGCGACATCGCACCGTTCGATTGCGGGGCGGTGACCAACGCGCTGGTCAACGCCGCCTGGTCGCGCGGTCTCGGCTGCGTGGTCAACAGCCAGGGGATCATGCAGTCGCCGGTCGTTCGCGAGCACGCGGGAATCGCCGACGACCAGGTGATCATGATCTGCGTCGCCATGGGCTATCCCGACGATGACTTCCCGGCGAATGCGGTCGTCTCGCAGCGCAAGTCCGTCGATGACGCCGCGGTGTTCCTCGGCTTCGACGAGTAGGCTAGCGGCTCTCAAGCTCGGAGCAGGGCGATGAATGACCAGATCTGCAACCACCTGGAGCTGATCAGGAGCGTCACCCCCAGCGCCAAGGGCTGCGAGGAGTGCCTGGCGATCGGATCGCCCTGGGTTCACCTTCGCCTCTGCCGCGCCTGTGGCCACGTGGGCTGTTGCGATCAGTCACCGAACCGGCACGCCACCAAACACTTCAAGGCGACAGGCCATCCGATCATCGAGGGCTACGATCCGCCGGAAGGCTGGGGCTGGTGCTACGTCGACGAAGTCTTCCTCGATCTCGGCGCCGATACGACAAAGCAGGTCGGACCCATTCCTCGATACGTCTGAAGCCATCCGATCTCCTTCTGGCCCCTCAGGCGGCGGCAACGGGCGAACGGCGAGAGCTTGCCCGGACGCGTCCGGTCCTGTGTGGTGACCATCGCCCGAGGCCAGCGCGCCCCGGGGAAGGGCATGGGCATGGCGAACGAAGCCGCCGAGCGCCGTCTGAGGCGTCCCATCGACGAGCGCCGCGACCACGTGCGCGGCGGCGGAGCCAAGGACCGGCGCGTGACGGTCCTGATCTATGGCGACTATCTCTGCCCCTACTGCCGGCGGTTGCGCGACGTGCTCGAGCGGCTGCGGCAAGCGCTGGGCGAGCGGATGGCCTACGTCTTCCGCCACTTTCCGAACGAGCGCGCCCATCCCGGCGCGGAGCTCATGTCGCTGGGCGCCGAAGCGGCCGGCCGTCAGGGCCGCTTCTGGGAGATGCACGACGCCCTCTATCGGCGCGAGCCGCCGCTCGACCGGACCATCCTCTTGCAGATCGCCGCTTCTCTCCGGCTCGATCTCGCGCGCTTCGAGCGCGACCTGGATGATCCCGAGCTGCGCCAGCGCGTCGAGGAGGACCTCGCCGACGGCCGTCGCAACGGGGTGACGGCGACGCCGACGATCTTCGTCGACGGCCTGCGCTACGACGGGGCCTGGGACTTCTACTCGATGCTCGAGGCGTTGGAGCGGCCGGTCGGCGCCCAGGTCAAGCGCACCGCCAGGGCTTTCGCCAACTTGCCGGCCTCCGCTGGCCTGGCCCTGCTCGTCGCGGCCGGCGCAGCGCTCGTCCTGGCCAACAGCCCGTTCGCCGCCAGCTACGAAGGCTTCGTGAACGCCCCGTTCGCGATCGGCCCGACGCCGGCCGTGCTCTCGCTCAGCATCGCCAGTTGGTGCTCCGAAGGCCTGCTGGCGATCTTCTTCCTGATCCTCGGCCTCGAGATCCGCCGCGAGGCGAAAGCAGGCTCGTTCGCCGACCGGCGCGCCGCGGTCGCGCCTGTCGTTGCGGCGGCGGCCGGCGTCGCCGCTCCAGCGCTCTTCTACCTGGCGCTCAACGGCGGGCCAACCGCGGCTGGGTGGTCGGCCTCGGCGGACACCGGCATCGCCTTCACGCTAGGCGTGCTTGCCCTGTTCGGCGGGCGCGTGTCCGCGGGGCTGAAGCTGTTCGTGGCCGCCTACGGCGTCGCCGACGACGTGCTCGCCATGTTCATCCTCGCCGTCATCTACCCGCGCGGAATCCATGCCGATTGGCTGCTCGCGGCGGCGGGCGCGGTCGCAGCCATGGCGCTGCTCAACCGCTGGCGCGTGTACGCAGCCTGGCCCTATCTGGCGGCCACGCTGGCGCTCTGGTTTGCGCTGCACCTTGCGGGCTTGAGCGGCGCGATCAGCGGCATCGCGCTCGCCGCCTTCCTGCCGACGCGCCCGGTCCCGATGCCGGGTCCGCTGCTCGCCCAGGCCGCCTCGGCGCTGGCCGAGCTCGAACATGCCGAGCAGGACCTGAAGCGCGGTGGCGACACCGGGCGCCGGCTGGATCGGGAGCCGGTTTGGGATTGGGCGAGCCGCAACCTGACCGCGGCGTCGGAGCGGCTTCTCTCTCCAGCCGAGCGCACGGAGCGGGCGCTGGAACCTTGGTCGACCTACGTCGTGCTGCCTCTGTTCGCCTTCACCGCCGCGGGCGTGCCGCTCGTCGCCAATCTCGCCGTTCCGCACGCCTGGCCTGTGTTCGCTGGCGTGGCGCTCGGGCTGGCGGTGGCCAAGCCGCTTGGCATCGTGCTCGCCGTCTGGGGGGCGATCAAGGCCCGCGTGGCGATTTTCCCGGATGCGACGCGCCTCGCCTTCCTCGGCGCCGCCTTCCTGTGCGGAATCGCCGACCCCCTGTCGCTCTTGATCATCGAACAAGCGTTCCAGAACGGCGCCTATGCAGCCGTCGCCAAGATCGGCGTCCTGGCGGGATCGGCGCTGGCGGCGACGTTCGGGGCAATCACGCTGGCGTTCAGCCGAGCGGGCGTCACGGAGGTCGAGGGGTGAGCGAACCAGCCGTCCGCGCGTCGACGCCATTGCTGCTATAGACAGAAACTGGAGCGCGGACCGCTGTGCGGCCAAGCGCCATCAACCAAGGCACGAAAGGCCAGGAGACGCATGCCCGAGCAAGTGCCCGCCGCCCGCTTGCCGCCGCCGCCGGAAACATTGAGCGCCGAAGCCCGCGCCTACCTCGGCGCGATGACGCCGATGGACGCGAGCGGGCCGATCGATCTGCAGCAGGTGCGGCTATTCACCGACCAGATTCAGGCCCTGGTCGGCGCCGAGCAGCGCAAGGTCCACGCGGTTTCGGTCGCCCAAGACGTCATCGCCGGCGTACCGGTCCGGCGGATCGCACCGGCATCGGGCTTGGTCGATCGCAGCCGCGTCCTGCTCAATCTGCATGGCGGCGGTTTCGCGACCGATTCAGGCTCGCTCACGGAGAACATCCCCGTCGCCGCCCTCAGCGGACTTGAAGTCATCGCGGTGCTCTACCGCTTGGCTCCGGAGCATCCGTTTCCCGCCGCCGTCGACGATGCGCTCGCCGTCTATCGGACGCTGCTCGCCGAGCGTGACCCGCGCGACATCGGCGTCTACGGAACCTCGGCCGGGGCGGTGATCGCGCCGCAGCTGATGATGCGCCTCAAGGCGGAATCCTTGCCGCTCCCGGGCGTGCTCGGCGTGTTCTCCGGAGAACCCGACCTCGTCGGAACCGCCGATTCGCTCCGGATCTTCGGCTCAGCGGCCGAAGCCCAGGCGCTCACCGACGCCAAATGGGCCTATGTCGGCGGCGCCGATCCCCGCGATCCGCTGCTGTCGCCGATCTACGGCGACCTCACCGGCTTTCCGCCCACGCTCTGCCTGTCGAGCGGACGCGACATCCTCCTGAGCGGCACGGCCAATCTCTGCCGCGCCCTGACCGACGCCGGCGTCAGCGCCGAGCTGGTGGTCCACGACGCCCTCCCGCACGCCTTCTGGAGCGTCATGCTGGCGCCCGAAAGCGACGATGCGTTCAGGCGCATGTCATCGTTCCTCACCAAACACCTTGGCCGGCGATAGACCGTTGGCCGGCCGCTCAGACCGCAGCACGCGACAGGCCCCATGAAGCGCACGATCCTGCTGACCACCTGTCTTCTGGCGCTGGCGCATGCGGCGTCGGCGGCGGACCTCACCGATCCCGTGCCGGGTCACCCGGGCGTGACGTTGTTCGACCTCGCCAAGCTGGTCGTCACCGACCTGGCGAATGGGCCGGACGGGGCGACGGGGCACAAGGTCGTCGCCTTCCGGCACATCGAGGGCAAGGACATGCTGGCCCCGCCGGAAGATCCGGTCACACTGGGAGTGCCCCCTGTCGATATGGCGGCGGTTCCCGGCAGCACCGATCGCGTGCTTGCCCTCATCGACCTGGGCGCTTCGGACGGCAACGTCGAAGAAGCCGAGCTGCTGGCGCTCGTCGGGTTCGACCCCAAACCGAAGCTGTTGGACGTGGTCGAGGTCGGAAATGACCGTTGGACCGCGATGGAGGACAATCCGCCGCTCCTGGCGCCGGGCGCGCCGCTGATCGTGATCGACAGCGACCACTGGAACTCGAACCAGACCTACAACGCCGCGGAGATGATCTTCGTCCGCGGCGATCGATTTCAGCTGATCGACAGTCTCTTCACCTACACCGAGGCCTACTGCGGCTATCAGCACTTCCAGGAGGTCACGTACGGGACGGCCGCCTCGGGCGGCCCTTACCGCGCCGTGACGGTCAGCGTGCGCGATACGACCAAGCTCACCGACGACGACTGCGGAACCGACCAGAAACCGCCCAAGCCGGGCGTGACCGTCTACTCCGGAACCTACCGCTGGGACGCCGCCCACGCTCGCTTCGTCAGTCACTCCGCGCAACTCGACAAGCTCGACGCCCTCAACACCAAGTGGCTGAAGGACGGGTCCTAAGTCATCCGGCGGCGAAACGGCGGCGCACCTCCACCGCCGCCGGGCGGCCGTAGCAGCGGTTCAGCCAGCCGCTGAGCGCACCGAACGGCGTCAGATCGAGGCTAGAGGCGCGGGAAGGCGAGAGCACGCCCGCGACGTTCAGATCGGCGACCGTGAAGGGCTCGCCGAGCAGGAAGGGGCGCTCGGCCAGCGTCGCGTTGAGCAACCGGAGCGCGCGCTCGACCTCCTGGCCCATCGCTTCGACCGCGGCGGCGCGCAAGTTCGCCAGCCGGGCGTCCGGCATCACCCAGGGCTCGAGCTGGCCCTGCGCCCAGAGGCTCCAGCGCCAGGCAGCGGCCTCGGGCTCGAGCCCTTCAGGATAGAGCGACCCGCGGGCGTGGCGCTTGGTCAGGTAGAGGTTGATCGCCATCGACTCGGCGAGCGCGAAGCCGTCGTCGACGATGGCGGGGATGGCCCCGGCCGGATTAATCGCCAGGAACTCGGGCGACTTGAGCCACGGATCGTCGACCGTGAGCGGAACGTGCTCGTAGTCGAGGCCGAGTTCGGCGGCGGTCCAGAGCACCCGCATCGTGCGCGAGCGCGGTGTTCCGTAGATGGTGAGCGCCATGGCGGCGCCTATCGCCCCCGCCCGAGTCGGTCAAATCGAGGGCGTTTCGAACGTCCCGTGCCGGCCGACACCGCCGGCGAAGCGGCTCGCGCCAGCGCGCGTTTCGCCGGCCTGCACGACTGTGAACCCATGCCGGTACTCGTTCCTGAGCGCCTCCTCGAGACTCATGCCCCACTGTTCGTAGGCGGACATACGGTCGGCGCGCATGGCGAGCGGCGGGAAGCCAGCGATCTCCTGCGCCAGCAGCTTGGCCACTGGCAGCGCCTCGCCGGGCTCGACCACGCGGTTGGCGAGGCCGATGGTGAACGCTTCGTCGCCTGAGACGCCCCGACCGGTCAGGATCATGTCCAGCGCGCGGCTCATCCCGATCAGCCGTGGCAGGCGGATCGTGCCGCCGTCGACCAGCGGCACGCCAAAGCGGCGGCTGTAGACGCCAAAGACGGCATCGCGGGCGGCGACGCGCAGGTCGCACCAGAGCGCGAGTTCGAGCCCGCCGGCGACCGCATGGCCCTCGACCGCCGCGATCACTGGCTTGCCGAGCAACATGCGGGTGCAGCCGAGCGGGCCGTCGCCCTCCTCCACCACGCGGTTTCCGCCTCCGGCGGCGATCGCCTTCAGATCGGCGCCGGCGCAGAAGGCGCCACTCGCGCCGGTCAGCACGGCGACTTGCAGCGCCTCATCGGCGTCGAAGCAGCGGAACACCGCGGCCAGCGCATCGGCGGTGGCGCGGTCGACGGCGTTGCGCGCCTCGGGCCGGTTGATGGTGACGACCGCAACGACGCCGTCCTGCTCGAACTCGACCAGCGCCATGCCTTCGCCCCCCGCGCTAGAGCCGGCCGTAGGCCGGCATATTGACCACGGAAATCACGGAAAGCACGGAAACAAGGATGATTGCGCCTGCGGCGCGAAGCCTGCTTCGGCCGTCAGCGAGCCGCGCACGCGGCCCGTCCGTGCTTTCCGTGTTTTCCGTGGCTCCATTACGGTTCGCAGCTACCGCCCGCGGGGCATGTCCTTGAAGGGGACGTCCTTGTCGCCGCGGATCTCGCCGGGGAGACCAAGCACGCGCTCGGCGATGATGTTCTTCAGGATCTCGTCGGTGCCGCCGGCGATGCGCAGGCCCGGCGCCGAGAGCAGCGCGCCCTGGAACGCCGCGCGCAGGGGCGCGACCGCCACATCGTCGATGATTCCGAACTGGTCCTCCATCTCGACCGCGGAGTTGGCCAGGTCCTGCAGCTGACCGGCGGCGATGATCTTGCCGATCGAGCTTTCCGGGCCGGGCGTCTCGCCGCGCGAGAGCGCGGTCATGGTGCGGTAGCGGGTGTATTTCAGCCCCTCGGACTGGACGTACCAGTCGGCCAGCTTCTCGCGGAACGCCTGGTCGGAGAGCGCCGTGCCCTTGTCGGTCTGAAGCTCGCGCGCCAGCGACATGATGACGGAAAAGTCGAGGCCGCCACCCCCGCCGACGGCGAGCCGCTCGTTCATCAGCGTCACCAGCGACACGCGCCAGCCGTCATCGACCGCGCCCAGGCGCTGGGCGTCCTTCACCCGCACGTCGGTGAAGTAGACCTCGTTGAAGTTCCGACCGCCCGACATCTGGTGGATCGGCTTCACCTCGATGCCCGGCGACTTCATGTCGAGCCAGAACATCGTCAGTCCCTTGTGCTTGGGCACATCGGGATTGGTGCGGACGATGACGATGCCGAAGTCGGCGTAGTGGGCGCCACTGGTCCAGACCTTCTGGCCGTTGATCACCCAGTCGTCGCCGTCACGGACCGCGCGCGTCCGCGCCGCGGCGACGTCCGAGCCGCCGCCGGGCTCGGAGAACAGCTGGCACCAGATCTCATCGCCCCGCAGGGCCGGACCCACGAACCGCGCCTTGGTCTGCTCGTCCGCGAACGCCATCACGGTCGGCACGCACATGCCGAGCCCGATGGCGAAATAGCCGCCGCCGACACCGAACTTGGCCTCTTCCTGGCCGAAGATGACCGACTGGATCGGCGTGCCGCCGCCCCCGCCCCACTCCTTCGGCCAGGTGATCTGGGCGTAGCGCGCCTCGGCCTTCTTGGCCTGCCAGGCCTTGGCGCGCTTCATGTCCTCCCAAGCGACCTCGCCGTCGGACTCCTCGCTCACGCTGTCGGTCGTGCGGGCGAACTTCGGCGCGTTCGCTTCGAGCCAAGCTTTCGCCTTGGCGCGATAGGCGGCCTCTTCGGGCGAGTCGGTGAAGTCCATGTGGCGTCTCCTTAGGCGGCGTTCCGCCGTTCGAGCTGGCGCACGAGCCGCTCCTTCCAGACCTTGGGCGCGCCGGCGACCAACGCCAGCTGCCGCGAGCGGCGGTAGTAGAGGTGGGCGTCGACCTCCCAGGTGAACCCCATCCCGCCGTGGGTCTGGATGTTCTCCTTGGAGGCGAACCAGAAGGCTTCCGAGGCGGCGACGCGCGCGGCCGCGGCGGCGACCGGCAGCTCGGGCGCGCCGACGTTCAACGCCCAGGCGCCGTAGTAGGCGTTCGAGCGGGCGAGCTCGTTCTTCACATAAACGTCTGCCAGCTTGTGCTTGATCGCCTGGTAGCCGCCGATCGGGCGGCCGAAGGCATAGCGCTCGAGCGCGTAGGCCTTGGCCATCTCAAGGCAGCGGTCGGCGCCGCCCAGCTGCTCGAACGCGAGCAGCACCGCCGCGCGGTCCATGATCGTCTCGGCCAGAGCCGCCCCCTCCCCCGCGGGCCCGAGCCGCTCGGCGGCGGCGCCCGCGAAGGTGAGCTTGGCCACGCCGCGGGTCGGATCCAGCGTCGAGAGCGTCTCGCGCGTCACCCCCGCGCCCGTGAGGTCGACGAGGAAGAGGCCGGAGCGACCGCCTTCCTTGGCCAGCACCACCGCCAGGTTGGCGATATCGCCGTCCGTGACAGGGACCTTCACCCCCGTGAGCTTGCCGCCGTCGACCTTCGCCTGGAGGGTCGCTTCGGTATAGGCGCCCGGGCCTTCGGACGTCGCGAACGCGCCGATCAGCTCGCCGGCGGTGATCTTTGGCAGATACTTCGCCTGCTGTTCCTCCGACCCCGCCAGCATCAGCGCCTCGGCGAGGAAGTAGACGGTCGAGGCCAAAGGGACCGGGGCGCAGGCGCGTCCCAGCTCCTCGGCGATCGCGCAGAGCTCGATCCGCCCCAGCCCCAGCCCGTTGAAGCGCTCGGGGATGGCCGCACCCAGCCAACCCTGCTCAGCGATCTTGCGCCAGAGTCCCTCGTCGTAGCTGCGCTTGGGATCGTCGAGCACGCCGCGCACGACCTTGGGCGGACACTCGGCGTCGAGGAACTTCCGCGCCTCGGTCTTCAGAGACTTCTGGTCGTCGGAATAGTCGAAGTTCATGGCGTTCCGCGCCCTTGGTTCTCGGCTTGCGGCCACCCTAGCGGCCTTTGCCGCGCGGCTGAAAGATTGACCTCGCGTCAAGGATTTTCGGCCCATAAGCGTCGGGTTGTCTCCCACGTTTTGCGCGGACGCCCATGGCCAAGGCTCAATTCCACCGCAACCAGAAAGTCTGGGTCGCAACCGTCGGCACCTGGGCGGTGATCGAGAAGATCGTCCCTGTCTGGGCGCGCGGTTTCGACGAGCCCGTGCGCATCACCTACGATGTCGGCCTCGGCCGCGACTTCCTGGCGCAGGATCTGAGGGCGGAAGACCGCATCGACGACGATGGCGCCGAGGTCGGCGCAGGCTGGCGGCTGATGCGCGCGCGCAACAAGTGGCAACAGCCGGAGGACTGCGGACACCACCCTTATCCGGGCACCTTCCCGGTCGTGGTGACGGACGACGCCGACTGGGGCGGCTGGCGTGTGCCGGGCTCCGAGTACGATCGCGACCCGCGCAAGATCGAATACCAGGCGCGGCTGATTGAGGCCGCGCCCAAGCTGCTGGCGCTCGCCCGCGAGCTCGCCGCCCTCGTCGCCGAGGAGCCCGAGGACGCGCCGGCGCCGATCCAGGACCTCGCCCAGCGCGCCGCAACCATCGACCGCGCCCTGTCGGAGATCCCGGCCGGCGATGCGGAAGCCGACGACACGCCAGTGCAGGCGGCGGAGTAGCCAACCATCCGTTGTCCCTAGTCGCCCGGGTAGGTCCGGTAGGCGTCGTTGGGCCAGAGGAAGTTGGTGTAGGTGATGGTCACGCTGAACGCGAGAGCCTTGACCTGGTGCCACCAGCCCATCGGCATGAAGATGATCTCGCCCGGCTCGAGGGTGACGTCGTAGATGCGCAACCCCGCAAGCCGCGGGTAGCGGGCCAAGTCGAGCGCGGGATCGTCGAGATCGGTGATCTCGCTGAACACGTGGTGGTGGTTGTAGAGCCGGCCGATCTCGGCGGCCGGGACGATCTTCAGCTGTTTGCGGCCCACGACCTGGGCGATCAGGTTGTTGGTGAGGTCGTGGTGCAGCGAGGTCGTGGTGCCGGCCGGCCCGATCCACATCATGCCGGCGGCCGGGCCGATCTGGCGGGCGAGGAACTTGTCGAGATGGCCCAGATCCTTGTTCAGGACCGAGAGCGCTTCGGCGTTGCCGGCGGAGTTGTAGGCGGTGATGTAGGCGTCGTTGCCGGGCTCGGCGGTCAGCGCCATGAAGGCGTCGAACGGCGCGGTCCGCCGGTGGGCGTCCTTCTCCTCCTCGAACCGTGGGTTGGCCGCGCGTCCGCCCTGATATTCGACGATGCTGCCGCCGACCGCGCGGGCGAGGTAGGCCGGCGTCCAGCGCTCGAGCGCCGGCCAGCCGGCCATCTCGTCGGTCAGGATCACCGGCCGGTTGGTCGCATAGTAGCGCTCGAGAAACGCCTCGCTGCTCAAGCCGCTGCGCCGCTCGATTCCGGCCGCCGACGCCGCGAGCGAGCGCTGCCGCTCGATCGCCTCCATGAGCCACTCGCGCTTGCGCAACGCGACCACCGGCGCGTGCGAGCCGGCGGCGAGGTCGGCCTGGGCAACCGGCCGCTCCGGCGGATCGGAGAGTGGCGCTGACGGAACAGCCGGCGCTTTGCGGCGGTCGAAGGGCTTGAGCCTGAGCTTGACGCGGTGGTCGTCGATCAGCGCTTCACCGCCGGCGTCGACGCCGCGGTAGTAGTGCTTCTGCCAGCGGTCAGCGGGCGCCTTGGGCGGGTTGTCGCGCACCGCCTGGTGGAAGGCGTCGCGCGAAGCGCTCCACTCCAGGAACCGTCGCCTGAGCTCCGGGTCGGCGTCGAGGGACTGGAACTCCGGCTGGAAGCCCTCGAGCGCCGCCCGCAGGAGCGGGAAGAAGAAGCCGATCGGCTCGCCCGCCTCGAAGCTAACGCGCGCGCCCGTGCGCGTGAAGCGCCAGTTCATGGTGAAGGTGTAAGGCGACCAGTCGGTCTCGATGACGCCGGTGAGCGCCTGGATCGCGTCCTTCTGCCGGTTGGGCGAGGGGCCGATCCAGAGGTTCCAACCCGGCGGGGTGCGGAAGATGCCTTCGATGTGGAAGGTGATCACGCCCTGCCCGAACAGGGAGACCGGCGCCCGCCTGGGCTCTGAACCCCGGTCGAGCCAGATGGTGACGCCTTCGGGCCCGGTCTCGCCGTTCCAGACGGCTTCGAAGCCGCAGGGGCTCAGGATCTCCCAGCCGTGGGCGTTGGCGATGTTGAGCGGCAGGCAGCGGCGGGCGAAGGACTCCGGCGTTGCGTCCATCCAGGCGCGCGTCGCCGGCGCCGGCCGGATCAGAGGCGCCCAGCCCGGGTGCAGGTAGCAGATCAGCTCCATCTCGCCTGGACCGCCATGGCACCCAATAGACCGCCCGCGCGGGCATAGCTCAAGACCAGCTATGCGGGCGCCGGCCCTGGCCTTCGCCGGCGCCGGCGGCTAAATGCCCGCATGCGCACCGAAACGCCCGCGCCAGTCCGCCTGGCCGACTACCAGCCCCCCGCCTTCCTGGTCGACGACATCGATCTGGACTTTCGTCTCGACCCTTCCGCGACGCGCGTGAACGCGCGCCTCAGCATCCGGCGGAACGGCGAGCACAAGAGCCCGCTCGTGCTCGACGGGGTGCGGCTGAAACCGGTCAGCATCGCCATCGATGGCCGGCCGCTCGCGCCCGGCGCCTACGTTCGCGACGACGAGCACCTGACGATCGCCGAGACGCCTGACGCGTTCACGCTCGAGACCGAGGTCGAGATCGACCCGTCCGCCAACACCGAGCTCGAAGGTCTCTACATTTCCGCCGGCCGCTTCTGCACCCAGTGCGAGCCGGAGGGGTTCCGCAAGATCACCTGGTTCCCCGACCGGCCGGACGTGCTCACGCGCTTCACCGTGCGGATCGAAGGCGATCAGGCCGCCTACCCGCGCCTGCTCTCGAACGGCAACCTGGTCGAGACCGGTAAGTTGCCGCGCGGGCGGCATTTCGCGGTCTGGAACGACCCCTTCCCCAAGCCCGGCTACCTCTTCGCGCTGGTCGCGGGCGAGCTGGACGAGCTCGCCGACAGCCGGGTGACCATGAGCGGGCGCACGGTGAATCTGCGCATCTACGTCGACCCCGGCATGGCCGAGCGCGCGACCTACGCCATGGACTCTCTGAAACGGGCGATGGCGTGGGACGAGGAGGTCTTCGGGCTGGAGTACGACCTTGACCTCTTCATGGTCGTCGCCGTGCGCGACTTCAACTTCGGGGCCATGGAGAACAAGGGGTTGAACATCTTCAACGCCTCGCTGCTGCTCGCCGATCGCGCGACCGCCACCGACTCCGACTACGCCCGCATCGAAGGCGTGATCGCGCACGAGTATTTTCACAACTGGACCGGCGACCGCGTCACCTGCCGCGACTGGTTCCAGCTCTGCCTGAAGGAAGGGCTGACCGTTTTCCGCGACCAGAGCTTCTCGGCCGACCAACGCGGCCATGCGGTCAAGCGGATCGAGGACGTGCGGGTGCTGCGCGCCCGGCAGTTCCTCGAGGACGCCGGCCCCCTCGCCCACCCGGTGCGGCCGTCGAGCTATATCAAGATCGACAACTTCTACACCGCGACCATCTACGAGAAGGGCGCGGAAGTCATCCGCATGCTGAAGACCTTGATCGGCGATGCTGCGTTCCGCAAAGGCATGGACCTCTACTTCGAGCGCTGGGACGGCCACGCCACGACCGTCGAGGCCTTCATCCAGTGCTTCGCCGACGTCTCGGGCCGAGACTTGGAGGCGTTCTTCGCCTGGTACGAGCAGGCGGGCACGCCGCGGGTGTCGATCGCCCAGCACTACGACGAAGCCAACCAGACGCTGGATCTGCTGATCGACCAGGAAATCCCGCCCACGCCCGGCCAGGCGGAGAAGCGCCCGGCCACGATCCCCATCGCCATCGGCCTTCTGGACGACGACGGACGACCGCTGAGCTTCCGCGCCCCCGGCGCGGAGGAAGCGACCCTGGAAACGGTGATCGTTGTCGATCGGCCACATACGGCGGTCCGGCTCGAGGGCGTCGCGGCGCGGCCCGTGCTCTCGCCGCTGCGAGGCTTCTCCGCGCCGGTCAGCCTGTCGAGCGACGCGGCGGCGAAGGATCGTTACGTGCTGATGGCGTCCGATCCCGACCTGTTCAACCGCTGGGAGGCCGGACAGCAGCTGGCGCGGGACCTGATCCTCGCCCGCGCCGCCGGGGCGCCGGACGAGGTCGGCGAGGAGCGGTTCGCGACCGCCATGGGCCGCGCGCTGGCCGACCAGTCGGCCGAGCCGGCGTTCAAGGCGCTGGCGCTGATGCTGCCTAGCGAGAACGACCTGGCGATGGCGCGCGACCCCGCCGATCCAGCCGCCATCCACGCCGCCCGCGAGGCGCTGCGCACGCGCCTTGCGGTCCACCTCGGCGACCTCTTGCGCCGCCTGCATGGCGGCCTGCAGGAAGCCGGCGAGTTCTCGGTCGACGCCGAGGCGGCCGGCCGCCGGGCGCTGCGCAACCAGGCCCTGGACCTGCTGGCCGCCGACCCGAGCGTGGAGAACCGCGAGCGGGCGCTCGGCCACTTCCGCGCCGCGGCCAACATGACCGACGCGATGGGCGGCCTTTGCGCCTTGATGTTGATGGGCGGCGACGAGTTCGAGACCGCGCTCGAGGCATTCTATACGCGCTGGAAGGACGAGCCCCTGGTCATCGACAAGTGGTTCCGCATCCAAGCGCAAAGCCCGGCCGAGGACGCGCTCGGCCGGATCCTCGGGCTGACCGCGCATCCGGCGTTCGATGCGCGCAACCCGAACCGATTCCGCGCGCTGGTGCAGACGTTCGCGAGCGGCAACCCGGCGCGCTTTCACGACCCTTCCGGGGCCGGCTACCGCTTCGTCGCCGACCAGGTCCTGGCGGTCGACGGCGCCAACCCGAACCTGGCCGCCAGGCTGGTCGAGGCCCTCTGCGGCTGGCGCCAGTACGGGCCGGACCTCGGCGGAGCGATGAAGAAGGAGCTGGAGCGCATCGTCGAAACCCCAGGGTTGTCGAAGAACGTCCTCGAACTGGCCAGTCGCGCACTGGCGTGAGCGGTCAGCGCTGCGCTGTCACCGTCAATGACGCGTGGTCGATCGCAGTGTGGGCGAGCATGGCGCCGAGCGCGTCGGCGCGCCCGTTCGGGGCGATCTGCGGCGCGGCCGCCGGCAGCGCCCAGATGGTGATTTGATACCGGTGCACGCCCGAGCCCTGTGGCGGACAGGGACCATCATAGGCCGCGTCCCCGAAGTTGCCGGCGACTGCATGTGCACCGGCCGGCAACGTGCGCACGCCGCGCGCGAGCCCGGTCGCCGACGGCGGCAGCCCCACCACGATCCAGTGCGACCACTGGTGGGGCGGCGGCGTGAGGTCGATGATGGTCAGCACCAGGCTCTTCGTCCCCGGCGGCCCGCCGCTCCAGGCCAGCGCCGGCGAAATGTTCCGCCCGCCACAGCGCGGATAGACATTGGCCATCGGCATCGGCGCGCCGGCCTTCAGATCCGGGCTTGTGATCTGCATGGCCGCGCAGGACGAGCCGGCGACCGTCGCGAACAGCGCACTGGCTGCCAGCACGCCCGCAAAACTCAAAAGCCGCATCCGCATCTCGGCGCTCCCCGTAGCGCTGCGCCACGCGAGCTCGCCGGCGCTAGCGATAGCCGACGACCTCGTACTCGATCCCGTCCAGGTCGAGGAAGTAGGCCGCGGCCGGGGTCGTTGATCGCGCCCGGTGTCGATACAATCTCAGGCTAACTTGAGGTCAAGCTCCGAGAGTCATTCCTATGGCCCCGCCTGCCCTGCTCTCCATCGGCGACCTCGCCCGTCGCACCGGCCTCTCGGTCTCGGCCATCCGCTTCTACGAACAGCGCGGGCTTGTTCGCGCCATCCGCACGTCGGGCAATCAGCGACGGTTCGCGCGCTCGGACATCCGCCGGCTGTCGTTCGCGCTGATCGCCCAACGGCTGGGCTTGAGCCTCGGCCAGATCGAGGCGGAGCTCGCCACGCTGCCGGCCGGCCGGTCGCCGACGCGCGAGGACTGGCAGGCCGTCAGCCGGCGCATCCGCGGCCTGCTGGACGAAAAGATCGCGCTGCTCGAGCAGACCCGCGACCGGCTCGACGGCTGCATCGGCTGCGGCTGCCTCTCCCTCGACCGTTGCGCGCTCTATAACCCCGACGACCGCGCGGCCCGCGCCGGCCCCGGGCCCCGCTTCCTGCTCGGCGACAAGGCGGGGGACTTCGGTGCGGTATGAGTCCGGCGACGAGAACGCCGTTGGCCAGCTAGGTTTGGCTCTCCTTTGGCTGTCGGCCCGCAGCCGTCGCGAGCCGCCGCACCTCGGAAACATCGAAAGGCGCGCCGCGAACGGCTCTCACCACGGCCTCCACCGCAGCCGCGACAAGCTTTGGATTCTCGAGCGCCAGAGAATGTCCGTTGTTCTCGGCAACGATGTGAACGCCACACCGGGATAGCGCGGTAAGGCGCGCCTGCGTTTCGGACCGCCCCTCCTGCCACGCCGGTTCCGGATCGGCAGCCGCCTGGCCCGCGCTGATAACGATCAGCGGACGCTCGCCGAGCGATCCGGGAGGGGCGGATGCCATTTCTTCCGGGGTCGCACGGCCGGCGGCCTGGATTTCATCCAACGCCGCTTCGAAGTGGCTCCGCAGTCCGAGAACATGCCGCATCCCCGCCTTGGTCATCTCGTCGAGTTCGGTCGCCGCGGCGATCAGGGGTTCGGCTTCGGCAAGGACCTCCCCGCGCTCCGCCCGGTCGGCCTCCAGCCGCAGATCCGCCTCGTGGACCGCCATCATGCTGCGCATCGTCGGGAATTACTTGGCCGGGTCGGGCGCATCGAGGATGACCGCCCCGGCGACGCTCGCCGGAAAGCGGCGGCTGTAGACCTGCACCAAGAGCCCCCCGAACGAGCCGCCGACCAGGACAAATGGCGGGCCCTCTTTGGCTGCCGCCAACAGGGCGTCGAGATCGCTCGCCATGCCGCCGAAGGTTCTGGGAGCAGGTGGCGGGTCGCTCCAGCCCAGGCCCGCGCGGTCGTACGACAGCACGTGCGTGAATCGCTCGACCCGACTGAGCAGGGGCCAATCCTGAGTAGAAGATCCGCCCCCGCCGCCGGACTCCAGGATCACCGTCGGCGAACCCTCACCCCGTCGCAGGAGGTGCAGCCGGCGGCCGCCGATGTCGATCATCTCGCCAGGTGCATCCATGGGCGGCTTCCTACCCTCTTCGCCACTCATGTGCCGACGCCAAGGTGCGGATTGAGCCGATTGACGGCGTCGTTTCGGAAAAGGGCCATGATTCCCAGCATCTTCTGAGGGTGTTGCGCGCACGCGGGCTTCCCGTGGAAACGGGCGCAAGCATCACGGCCCCAACGCCGCGGAAGCGGGCTGTGGTCCGGCGTCAAGTCGACGCGTCAGAAGAGCGGTTTAACAAGCCACGGCCGGTTGGTATCCGATCGCCGTGGCGGGCTCAAGGAAGCACAACGACCGCCCCCCTTTCGGGCCCCTCGCGTCTTTGTCCAGCGCGCGAGGCGCGGACAGGCGCTAAGCTGTCCGCTCGACGCCGGGAAGCCAGATCATGCAGACAAACCCCTTGGGCCCGCTTTCCAGCGTCAGCCGTTTGACCCTCGGCGGCGGCGGGCTTGGCCAACTCTGGGGAGAAACGAGCGAGGCCGAGGCCGTGGCCACGCTGCGCGCCGCGGTCGACGCCGGCATCGACCTGATCGACACGGCGCCGCTCTACCGGAACTGCGAGGCCGTGGTGGCGGCGGCCTTCAACGGCGCGCCCCCCAGCGGGCGTGCGGTTCACGACCAAGTGCCGCCTCGGCACGCCGCCCGCGGGAGAGGTCGAGTCACGCATCACCGCCTCGCTCGAAGCCAGCCTGGCCGCGATGCGGCTCGAGCGCGCCGACATCTACTTCCTGCACACCAATATCTGCGCAGACGACTACGTCTATGCGCGAAGGCCCGAGCAGCGCAGCGAGTTCGCGACCACTTGGTCGTGCTACGTCGAAGGCGTCGTGCCTGCGATGCAGCGACTGAAGGCGCAGGGGCGCATCGGTGGCTGGGGCATCACCGGCATCGGCGTGCCGGCGGCGATCCATGACGCGCTGACCAAGGCGCCCGCGCCCGACGTCGTGCAGGCGTTGGCCAACCTGCTCGACAGCGCCGGCGGCATGCGCAACTTCAGCGAACCCGCCGACCCGCGGCCGATCATCGCCGCCGCGAAGGACGCCGGCGCAGGCGTCATGGGCATCCGCGCCGTGCAGGCGGGCGCGCTGACCGCGCAGATCGACCGGGCGCTGTCGCCCAACAGCCCGGACGCCAAGGACTACGAGCGCGCGGCGCCCTTCCGGACGCTCTGCCGCGAGCTCGGCGAAGACCCGGCGCTGGTCGCCCACCGCTATGCGCTCGCCATTCCGGGCGTGGACACGGTGGTGCTGGGGGTCAAGAACCGCCAGGAGCTGGAGCAGTGCCTGCACGCCGAGCGGCTGGGGCCGCTGGAGCCGGAGCTGGTCGCGCGCATCGACGCGCTAGGCCTTCGCTGACCGGACTCCGTTCGTTGTCCTCAAACGCCGCCAGCGGTCCTGGCTGATCGCCGCGTCGGGTGTGTCACCTTCCTAGGATGCGGCGAGCGATCTCCGCGTCTTGCCGGATTTGATCGACCATTGCTGCGTGAGACCCGAACATTTCCTCGGGGCGCTGGAACGCGATCAGCTCCGTTTCGATTGTCTCGCCATAGATATCCTCATCGAAGTCAAAAAGATGAGCCTCCATCCTGGCGGCGACCACCCCGGTTGTTGGATTGACGCCGATGTTGGCGACGCCTGGCAGCTTGCGGCCGTCGGCGAGCTGGGTCCTCGTGGCGTAGACCCCTAGGCGGGGTCTAACATAGTCGCCGAGTTCCACGTTGGCCGTTGGGAAGCCCAACTTACGGCCGAGCTGCTGGCCCTTCTGGACAACGCCTTCAATGGCGAACGGCCGCCCGAGCATGGCGGTGGCTTGCTCTGGCTTTCCGCCGCGCACCGCATCGCGGATCGCCGAAGAAGAAACCCTCTGCCCTCCGGCCTCCAGAGCCGACGCAACCGAGACGCTGAATCCGAGCTCCTCGCCATATCTCCGCATTGCATCGGGACTACCGGTCCTGCCACTTCCAAAAGTCACGTCGAAGCCTACGGCGACGTGGCGCGCGCCGAGCCCCGCTGCGAGAACTTCGCTCGCGAAAGCATGGTCTGAAAGGGCGGCCATCTCCGCACCGAACGGCAGCAGGTAAAGCCGTTCGACGCCCAACGCCCCGACCGTTCGGGCCAGCTGGTGGGCGGTCATGAGGCGAAACGCTGAAGCATCGGGCTGGAAATGCATCCGTGCATGGGGCTCGAAACTGATGAGACCCAAGGGCGCAGACAGGTCTCGGGCGGCGAGAGCCGCATCAGCAATCACCCGTTGGTGGCCGAGGTGAACGCCATCGAAGTTACCGAGAGCCACGCTTGCCCCCCGATCGCATGGCGCCAGCGCCTTCCATCCGTGGAGGACGTTCATGGTCTATCCTGCAGCAGCCCACCGTTGGGGCCGCATCACCGCTGGCGTTTGGATAGTTGAGCACCGCCAATCAAGCGGAGTCACGCTCGCCAGCTCGTGCTCCCTCGACGGTTCAGGTTAGGTGAGAAGCTCCGCCAGAGTTCGAATGACCCGGTCCGGGCGTGCGGGATGGTCCGCTGGCAAACCCTCGCCATGGGGGTCGTACCAGATGGCATGGATGCCAAGCCTTTGCGGCGCGGCTACCTCCCAGTCCAGATTGTCACCGACAATCCACGCTTCATGCGGCTCGGCGCCGAGCGCTCTCAGAGCGTGGCGATAGGCCTGCGGATCGGGCTTTCCGAACCCGTGTTCGCCTTCGATCTGCACATGGTGGAACCGCCGGTCGAGCTCGGAGCGCCCGACCTTGGCCCGTTGCCCTGTGCTATCGCCGTTCGTGATCAGCGCTAGCCTCACGCCGCCCGCCTTGAGCTCATCGATCGTTTCATGCGCGCCGGGCGAGAGGATCCAGGCCTCGTCCTGAACATCGCTGAAGCGGTCGGCCAGACGGTGCGACAGCGCCGTCCGCCGCTCCCGCCTGGACTTGCCTAGTCGCGTGAAGGCGCGCCGGACGACCTCGCGCCTGGCTTCCCGCAAGCTTTGCCGCCAAACGACCGCGTTCTCGGCGTTGGTGAAGAAGGCCTGCGCCTCGGCGCGGATCGCTTGGGCCAGAAGGGTCGGAGCGACGGGCTGGAGCTCGTGGGCGAACTCGGCCGCAACATCCGCCCAGGCCTGGTCGCGTCGGGTGCGCGTCGTGATGATCGTATCGTCGAGGTCGAACAGGATGGCGCGCGGAAGCTCAGCCACTGGCGCGCTCCTCGACCGCGGCCGCCGGGGCCCAGGCCGCCGCCACGGCGCCGCTGTCGGTGATCAGCGCGCACGACTCGCGCAGCGCCATCAGCGTCGCGCGCTGGGCGTCCTCGTCATACGCGTCCGTGGCGTCGGAGACGACGAACACGTTGAAGTCGCGGTGGAAGGCGTCCCGGCAGGTGGCGTCAACGCAGCAATGGGTCGAGAAGCCGACGACGATCAGCGTGTCGACGCCACGGCTGCGCAGCTGCGCCTCGAGATCGGTCCCGTGGAAGGCGTTGTAGAGTCGTTTGGCGACCGCGACCTCGTCCGGCTCGGGCGACACGCGCCAGGGCTCGGCGCCCGCCTCGCCCTCCCGGCAGATGGCGATCTCGTCCGCGTCGCCGCCCTTGCGCGCGTTCAGAAGCTTGAGCGCCGCCGAGTCCGTTTCGGGCCGGGTCAGCACGTGGGCGAAGGCGAGCGTGGCGCCGGCGCGCCGGGCGAGGCCGACGAGCGCTTCGATCCGCTCCAGAGCTGGCAGGACCCGCGACATGTCGGCGCCAGCGCGGGCCACCGCACCGTCCGGCGCGGCAAAGTCCCGTTGCACGTCGATCACCAGAAGCGCGGTGCGCGTCGGCGGGATCATTCCTGCCAGTTCGTCGGGTGCGACCAGGGGCGCCTGCGGCATCGTCGCTCGCGACCTCGAAGGGATCGGGACTGGATATGGTACAGGATACCCGCCGCCGCCTCCAACGTTGGAGCAGGCGGCCTGGAACCGAGACGATGAGACAGGGCGAGCTGAGCATCACGCCGCTCACGCCACGCATCGGCGCCGAGATCGCCGGCGTGGATCTGCGCGAGCCGTTGGGCGACAACCAGATCGGGGCGCTGAAGCAGGCCCTGGCCGAGCATCTGGTGCTGTTCTTTCGTGACCAACCCATTGATCACGCGGCGCACAAGAGGTTCGGACGCGCGTTCGGCGAGCTGGCGCTGCACTCGGCGGTGCCGGGCATCGACGGCCACCCCGAGATCGTTGCGATCCATGCCGACGCGGAGTCGAAGTTCATCGCCGGCGAGCACTGGCACTCGGACCTGACGTGCGACGCAGAGCCTCCGCTCGGCTCCATCCTCTACCTGCACACCGTGCCGGATACCGGCGGCGACACGCTGTTCGCCAGCATGTACGCGGCCTACGAGGCGCTCTCGCCGCGCATGAAGGCCTATCTTGAGGGCCTGACCGCTATCCACGACGCCGATCACGTCTATAGGCCGCTGTTTCCCGACGTCGACCGCAAGTATCCCTGCTCCACGCATCCCGTGGTGCGGACCCATCCGGTCACCAGGCGCAAGCTGCTGTTCGTCAACTCGTCCTACACGACCCGCATCGTCGAG
Organism: Caulobacteraceae bacterium; assembly: GCA_035604135.1. Taxonomy (GTDB): domain Bacteria; phylum Pseudomonadota; class Alphaproteobacteria; order Caulobacterales; family Caulobacteraceae; genus Poindextera. The sequence continues at coordinate 217,132 of DATNJB010000063.1, forward strand.
GTCCCGAAGGAGGAGAGCGACGCGATCCTGGCCTACCTGTATGCACACCTGCAGAATCCGAACTTCCACGTCCGCTTCCGCTGGACGCCGCACGCCATCGCCTTCTGGGACAACCGCTGCACCCAACACATGGCGACCTGGGACTATTTCCCAAACGTGCGGTCAGGCTTCCGCGTGACCGTCGCTGGCGACCAGCCGTTCTGAACCGGGGTGACTTGGCGCCGGCGGCGTCCTCGTGAAGGATGGCCGCGCGATCCAACTTCGCAAGGAATCCGACCAGCTGGAAGCCAAAGCGCCGCAGAAGCCAGAACTCAGGCCGGCGTCGCCGGAGGCGATGAAGGCTTGGCGGTTCTCGACAAGCGACTATCCCAGGTCCGAGCGCAGGCAGGCTTGGCGCGAGGTGCTGACCCGCCTGCGCCTGCCGCTGGGCGAGCCGCCGGAACACGACCCCTTCCGCGGTGAGGTGTCATGCATCGTCTCGCCGCTCGGCATGGACTTCGCGGTGATGTCGGCGAGCCCGCAGGCGATCTCCGGCCGCAATCCGAACCAGCCCGCGGCCGTTTGGCTGGCGGTGCTGTTGAAGGGCGAGGCGACCTTCTTCGACGGCGAGACCACCGTCCCCCTCCAGGTTGGAGACATCATCTATGGGCCGAGCGGCATGAACGCGGCGCTGCGGCTGGCCACGCCGTTCCGGCTGTTGTTCATCAGCGCTCCTCGCGTCGCGCTTGATCACCGGCTGGTCGCGCCGCTTTCGCTCAAGGTCGGCCGCCTGCCCGGCGATAGCGGCCTGGGCCACGTCTTCTCGGGCCTCTTGCGCGCCACCGCAGACACCCTCGACGATCTGACGTCGGAGCAGCTCCGCCCCGTCGAGCTTGCGCTGACGGAGTTCCTCGTGGCGAACCTGGCCGCCGCCGGATCGCCGGCCGCTCATGGGGGCGCGGGCGCCGCACGCGCCGCGCACCTGCACCGCGTGTGTCAGACGATCGAGACGATGTTGTCCGACCCCGAACTGACGGTCGAGAAGGTCGCGGCGGCCGACGGCATCTCGGCGCGCTCGCTGCAGAAGCTGTTCGCCAGCGCCGGTCAGAACTTCTCGACCTATCTGCGCGTGCGGCGCCTCGAGCGCTGCAGGCTCGACCTGACGAGCCCGATGTTCGCCAGCCTGTCGATCTCCGAAATCTGCTTTCGCTGGGGCTTCAACGGCTCCGCCCACTTCAGCCGCGCGTTCAAGGACCGCTACTCCGTCTCGCCACGCGACTATCGGAAAGGCCAGGGCGGCTAGCCAGCGGGCAACAACCAGCCCGGCCGTTGACACCGCGTCGGATGCGTGGCGATCATTTCGGTCAACGATCTGTCGTTCCATTCAGCGGAACACGAGTCTTGTTTGATCTCGCCGAAACGCCGACGACCGCGGCCAGGACGGATCTGGAGTCCGTCGATCTCGTTGTCCGGCTGCTCGAGCACCTAGCGGCGACCCGCCAGCCGCGCGGCGTCAGCGACGTCGCCCGCGATCTCGGCATCTCGAAGGCCCGGGCGCACCGGCATCTGCGCGCGTTGGTCCAGCGCGGCTACGCCCGTCAGGACCCGGCCACCGATGGCTACGAGATCGGCGTCAAGGTGCTGGCGCTGGGCGAAGCGGTCAGGGAGCGGTTCGACGTCGCCGGCGCGATACGGCCGGTGATGGCGCCCTTGCGCGAGGCCACGGGCATGGCGGTCACCGCCTCCGTCCTCGTCGAGGGCGCGGTGACTGTCGTCGAGATGCTGCAAGGCAGGACGCTGATCGAGTTCGGCATCCGGCCGGGCTCCCGGCTGGACTTCCATGCCTCTGCGCACGGGCTGATCGCGCTCGCCTTTGGGCCGCCCGGCCTGATCGACCAGGTGCTCGCGGCGCCGCTGAGGGCCTGGACCGAGCACACAATGACCGATCCCGACGCTGTACGCCGCCGGGTCGAGGCGGTGCGCCGCCAGGGCTGGGCAACGGCGGCCGATGCGGTGCAGATCGGGGTGAATGCGCTGGCCGCCCCGGTGTTCGACCACCGCGGCGACTGGCGCGGCACTTTGGCGCTGGTGGGCGCCTCGCAGTTCATTCCAGATACGCCCTCCGACGCGCAGATCGCCCACCTGACCCAGGCGGCGGCTGCCGCCTCGAGACGCCTGGGTTGGGGGATCGCCTGATGCTGTCCTACTCGCTCGCGGTGGACATCGGGGGCACCTTCACCGATGCGGTCCTGCGCGGCTCCGACGGCTCGTTGATCGTCGACAAGACGCTGACCACGCACCACGACCTGCTCGAGGGGTTCTTCCGCGCCGTCGACCTGACGCTCGCCAAGGCCGGGGTCGACGCGGCGGCGATCGACGGCGTGGTCGTGCACGCCACCACCGTCGTCACCAACGCCCTGATCGAGCGCAAGGGGCCGCCGACCGCGCTCATCACCACCAAGGGCTTCCGCGACGTGCTCCCGATCCGCAACGAGCACCGCTACGAGATGTACGACCCGCAGATCGAGTTCGCGGCGCCCCTCATCCCCCGCGAGCTGACGTTCGAGGTCGACGAGCGGATCTTGGCGGACGGCGAGGTGCTTCGGCCGGTCGACGTAGCGGAGGTCGAGGCCCTGGTCGCGCAGCTGCGCGGTGCGGGCGTGGCGTCCGTCGCCATCTGCCTGATCAACGCGTTTCGGAACGGCGCCAACGAGCGGGCGATCGCCGAGGTGTTAAGAACAGCAGCGCCCGAGCTCTACCTGTCGCTGTCGTCCAGCGTCGCCCCGCAGATCCGCGAGTATCCCCGCGCCTCCACGACGGCGATCAACGCCTACACCACCCCGATCACCGAGCCCTACCTGCGCGGGCTGGCCGCGGGACTTCAAAGGGCCAACGTCGCCAATCGCCCGCTCATCATGCTGAGCAGCGGCGGGGTCATCGGCGCCGAGGTGGCCGGACGCAATCCGGTCCGGATGATCGAGAGCGGACCTGCGGCCGGCGCGCTGGCGGCCGCCTATTTCGCCGAGCGCCTCGGGCTCGACCGCCTGTTGTCGTTCGACATGGGCGGCACGACCGCCAAAGCATGCCTGATCGAAGGCAGGAAGCCGCTCGTCACCGGCGCCCTGGAAGTGGATCGCAAGTACCGCTTCTGTGAGGGCAGCGGCATGCCGCTGACCATCCCGTCGATCGACATGATCGAGATCGGCGCCGGCGGCGGCAGCATCGCCTACGTGGATGACCTGGGGCTGCTCAAGGTCGGGCCGGAGAGCACGGGCTCGGAACCGGGACCCGCCTGCTACGGCCGCGGCGGCGCCCGTCCCACCGTCACCGACGCGGACCTCGTGCTCGGCCTGCTCGACGCCGACAACTTCCTGGGCGGCGACATGCCGCTCGACAAGGCGGCGGCGGAAGCGGCGATCGACGGGCTGGCAGAGGGGCTGCGCGTTAGCCAGGCGCAAGCGGCAGCCGGCGTCTATCGCGTGGTGGCCGAAGCCATGGCCGCCGCCGCCCGCGCCCACGCCACCGACCGCGGCATCGACCACCGTGGACTGCCCCTATTGGCTTTCGGTGGCGCGGGACCGGTGCACGCCTGCGCCGTCGGCGAGCTGCTCCAGAGCGCGGCGGTCATCTTTCCCCCGCAGGCCAGCGTACTCTCGGCCTTCGGCGCGCTCGTGACGCCGGTGCGGCTGGATCTGGTCCGCAGCGCGCTCGGGCGCCTGGATGCGCTTAACTGGGACGAGGTCGACCGTCTGCTGGACGAGATGACCGACGAGGCGCATGCGGCCCTGGCCGACGCCGGCGCAGCGCCGGCCGAGGTTCGACTGCGCGTGGGCGCGGACCTTCGCTACGTCGGTCAGCAGAACGAGGTACAGGTCACCTTCGACGATGATCCGCGCCTTGCCCACGACGCCGGCGCCATCCACCGGAGCTTCGAGAGCGCCTATTTCGCCCAGTACGACGTCAACCCATCGCACGTGCCGATCGAGATCGTCAGCTGGCGGCTGACGGCCCAGGGACCTGAAGACAGCGCCGACAGCGCCCGCACGCCGAGCGAGGCGCACGGGGCGCCGCTGCGCGAGGCGGCCATCCCCCTCTGGCCCGTCGCCGGCCCCGTTAAGGTTTATGCGCGAGCCAGCCTCGGCCGCGGACAGGCGCTGACCGGGCCGGCCCTGATCGAAGAGCGCGAGACGACGGTCGTATTGTCGGCCGGCTGGGACGCTGTGGTCGACGACACGGGCTGCATCATCGCGCGGCGGAGGAGCTGAGGTGGACGGAATCGAGCTTGAAATCCTCTGGTCAAACCTGATCGGCATCGTCAGCGAGCAGGCCAAGGCCCTGCAGCGCATCGCGTTCAGCCCGATCGTGCGCGAGGCGGGCGATCTGGCGAGCGGCCTCTTCGACGCCCGCGGCCGGATGGTCGCCCAGGCCAACACCGGAACGCCCGGCCACATCAACTCGCTGGCTGCGGCCGGGCAGACGCTTGCTGGGCTGTTCCACAACCGCCTTGCGCCGGGCGACATCGTGATCACCAACGATCCCTGGATGTCCGCGGGCCACTTCTTCGACATCACCGTGCTTTGCCCGGTCTTCTGGGATGCTCGCCTGATCGGCTATATCGGCTCGACCATCCATCACACCGACATCGGCGGGTACGGCATCGGGGCCGGCGCGCGCGACATCCACGAAGAAGGCCTGTGGATCCCGCCGCTCAAGCTCTACGAGGCCGGCGAGCCCAACGCGACGCTGCACGACATCATCCGCAGCAACGTGCGCACGCCCGACCATGTGTTTGGCGACCTGGCCGCCCAGGTGTCGAGCGGCCGCTCTGGCGGCGAACGGCTGGTCGCGCTCTGCAAGCGCCAGGGGCTCGCCGACATCGAGGAACTCTCCGACGAGATCATCGCGCGCTCCGAAGCGGCGACGCGCAAGGCGATCCGCGCCCTGCCGGCGGGCACGTGGCATGGCGAGAGCCGCTTCGATGTTCCGGGCGGCGATGTCATCACGCTCAAGGCGGCCGTCACGATCGACAACGTCGCGGGCGAGGTGACGATAGACTTCGACGGCAGCTCAGGCCCGAGCCCGATGGGCATCAACGTTGTGATGAACTACACCCACGCCTATTCGACGTTCGCCGTGCGCAGCTGCCTCAACCCCGAGCAGCCGAACAACCACGGCTCGCTCGCCCCGATCAGGGTCAAGGCGCCCAAGGGCTGTATCGTCAACGCCGAGTACCCTTCGCCGCTGAACGCGCGGCATGTGGTCGGCATGTTCGTCCCGATGCCGATCCTGAAAGCGCTGCACCAGGTGATGCCGGAGCGCGTGCTAGCCGAGGGCGCCGGCGCGGTCTGGACGGTGCAGATCCAAGGCAAGCGCGCGACCGGCGAGGCCTTCACCTCGTCGATGTTCAACTATTCGGGCGGGATGGGCGCGCGGCTGACCAAGCCCGGCCCAAGCGCCACCTGCTATCCGACCGGCGTCGCCGCGGTGCCGGTCGAGATCCTCGAGGCCTCGATGCCGATCGTGTTCGACCGCCGCGAACTTCGCCTGGGCTCGGGCGGCAAGGGACGCTCGCCGGGCGGCGACGGCCAGGTGATCGCTTTCCACATGCGCACCAACCAGCCTTGGCTGCTCAACGCGGTGCCAAGCCGGCTCGATCGCGGCCCCGAAGGCCTCGACGGGGGTGAGGATGGCGCCGCGGGCCGCTTCCTGGTGAACGGGCGGCCGATATCAGAGGGCAAGAAGATGACGATGCAGCCGGACGATGTCGTGGTGCTGGAGACACCCGGCGGCGGCGGTTACGGCGCGATTTGATTGGATAGGGAGACCGATTGGCCATGGACATCCACTCGATCGACTGGAGCACAACCCCCTGGGAGCCGGTGCGCACCGGCGTGGAGCGCAAAGCCTTCTCAGGCGATGGCGCCACCGTCTCGCTGAACCGGTTGCAGCCTGGACACGAGCCCCGGCCGCACGATCACCCGCATGAGCAGATCGTCTACATCCTGGCCGGCCAGATCGACTTCCACATTGATGACACCGTGACCCGGCTCGGGCCGGGCGGGCTCCTGGTTGTGCCGCCGAACGCCCGGCACTGGGGCGTCGTCGTCGGCGGCGAGCCGGTGCTCAACCTGGACATCTTCACACCCAAACGCGCCGAGTACGCGGCCTGACGCGAAGCAAGGAGACGCGAATGACCACGCCAAACACCCTGATCTTCGTCGACCTCGCTTCGGACGATCCGGCCGCGGCCGGTCGGTTCTACGCCGAGGTGTTCGGCTGGCGAGACGACGACCGGCCGCTTGGGGTCTTTCACCGCATGGTGCCTGGCGGCAACTTCATCAATCCCGACGGCTCGGAGAGCGAGATCGGGAACCTGCATCTGGGGATTTTCAACGCCGCCAACGCCCGGCCGCATCCGAACCCCGCCGGTGTCGAGCCGCGCACGCTCGCCGCGGACGGCCGCAAGGCGCGGGTCTGGATTCTGGTGGGCGATGAGCAGTCGCACGAGGACATCATGGCGCGGGCGCTGGAGCGGGGCGCCACTGAGCTTTGGCGCGATCACTACTGGAAGGAATTCAACGGTTTCAACCACGCCTTCCGGGATCCGTGGGGCAACGAGATCATCCTCTGGGTGAAGGGCGGGCAGGACCCCCAGATCCCCGCCAACTATACCCGCGAGTAGCTTGTGACCGAGGTCGCCACCGTCAGAACCGTCTCGGTCTGGGTGCGCTGGTGGAGCGCCGAGGGCGCCAATCGCTGGGTCACGTTCGCCGCGCTCAGCCTGGTGTTCTTCGTGGTGTCGGCCGGCTCATTCAACTCGCTCGGCGTCGTGCTGCCCGACATGGTGCGCGAGCTACACTGGAACTGGAACCAGGCGGGGCTGGGGTTCACGTTCCTCGGCCTGGCCTGCGGGCTCGCCAGCCTCGTCCCGGCGGTGCTGATCCGGTGGATCGGCGTGCGTGGAACGATGACGGTCGGCGCGATTTCGCTGAGCGGCGGCTTCGCTGCGATCGCGGCGACGCCTTCTGTTTGGCCCTATCTCGCCGGCACCCTGCTCGTCGGACTGGGCTTCGCGCTGGTCGGGACTGTCGCCGGGACGCACGTGCTGACCGCCCTTTTCACGCGCCGCTCGACCGCGATCGGCGCCTACTTCACGGTCGGCGCGCTGGGCGGGGTCGCCGGACCGCTGTTCTATGTCGCCGTCCATGCCTTGACGGCCAGCTGGCGCGCCTACTGGTGGCTGTTTGTCGCGCTGGCCGTCGCCAGCGGCCTGTTCGCGATCATCACGTCCCCGCCGCGCGGCTGGGAGGTGCCGCACGAAGACGCGCCACCCGAACAGGTTGGGCCGATCGAGATGATCGAGGGACTCGCCGACTGGACCGTGCGCCGCGCGCTCGCAACGCCGCAGTTCTACGTGATCGTCGCCGCCTACACGATGTATCTCTTGATCAACACCACCGCGCACGGCTTCGCCGTCGAACACCTGATCGAGCGCGGCGTGGACCCCAAACTGGCCGCCGGCATGCTGAGCCTCGAGGCGCTGGTGGGCGCCGGCATCGGGGTCGTCGGCGGCATGCTCGGCGAGCGGCTTTCCCCCAAGACCCTGCTCATCGCCGGCCTGGCCGCATCCACGGGCGGCATGATCGGCCTCGCGGCCGCGCACGGAATTGGCCTGATGCTGGTCTATGCCGTCGGAGTGGGTCTCGGCTGGGGGCTCTCCTTCGTCACCTCGACCATGCTCCTGTTCACATACTTTGGCCGCCGCCCGTATCTCGAGCTCTATTCGATCATGTGCCTGCTCAGCACCTCGGCCGCGCTCGGTCCGGCATTCGGCGGGTGGGTTCGCGACCTGCTCGGCGGCTTCGAGCAGGTCTTCCTGGTGTGCGCCGGCGCGACCGTCCTCGTGCTGATCGCGACGATCCTGATGCGTCCTCCGAGGAGGGCAGCGGCATGAACGAGACCCGCGGCCTGGCGGAGCAGGACCTCGCGGTCGACCGACCGATCGAGGCCGACCTTCTCATCTCCGGCGCCACGATCCTCACTCTCAACGCGGGCCGGCAGGTGATCGCCGACGGCGCGCTGGCGATCCGCGGAGACCGGATCGTCGCCGTCGGCAAGCGGGAAGCGCTGGCGCCTACCGTGAACGCTCGGCGCACGCTGGATGGGCGTCGTTTCGTCATGACGCCCGGCTTCGTCGACGCGCACATCCACATCACGGGCGATCCTCTGACGCGCGGCTTCGCTCGCGGCGCACCGGAGGACAGCTGGTCGGACAAGCTCATGCGCTGGGTCATCCCGATCTTCCGCGCCCAGACGCCGCAGGACGAAGCGATCGCCGCCCAATGCGCGGCGCTGGCCATGATCCGCTACGGCACCACGTGCTTCGTCGAGGCCGGCACCGTGAGCCACCTGGACGCTACGATGGAGGCGCTGGCCGCAACGGGGATCCGCGGCCGGGTCGGCGAGTGGGTCGAGGGACGGGCGCGCGGCGAGGAAGACCCGATCAAGGTCTCCGCGGCGGCCATCGCCATCCTGGAGTCCGAGATCGCGCGGTATCCCGACAACGGGGCCGCCAGGCTGGCCGCCTGGCCGATCCTGGTCGGACATTCGACAAACTCCGACGAAGTTTGGGTGGCGGCGAAAGACCTCGCGGACACCCACGGCGTGCGCGTTTCGGCGCACATGAGCCCGCGCGCATCGGACCCCGAGTGGTTCCTGGCGACCTATGGCCGGCGTCCCCTGGAGCACCTGGCCGACATCGGGGTGCTCGGCGAGAACGTCGCGCTGACCCACCTGGCCCAGATCGATCAACGCGAGTTCGAGATCCTCGCCGAATCTGGGGCCAGCGCCATCCACTGTCCGCACGCGGCGTTCCAGGGGGGCTTCGGCCTTTCGCAGATCGGCCGCTTCCCGGAGATGATCGAGGCCGGCGTCAACGTCATGCTGGGCACCGACGGGGTCGCCACCGACATCCTCTCCTCGACGCGGCTGATGGCCAGCATGTTCCGCGATGCCCGTTGCGACCAGGATCTCTTCCCGCCCGGTCTAATGCTGGAGTTGGCCACGCTGAACGGCGCCGCCGGCGTGGGATTGGCTTCGCAGATCGGCTCGCTCGAGGTTGGCAAGCGGGCAGACCTCGTCTTGCACGACACCGAGCTTGCCGAATGGGGGCCTATATTCGACGCGCCCGCCCAGCTCGCGCTGAGCGCGCCGCCTTCGGGCGTACACAGCGTCTGGATCGACGGCGTCCAGGTGCTCGACGGCGGGCGCTCAACACAGCTGGACGAATCCAAGCTTCTCGCCGATGCACGCCAGGCGGGCCTTGCGCTGATCGCCCGCACCGGATTGCCGAACCGAACGTCATGGCCAGTCGTCTGAGGTCGCTGCGCAGACCGCCCCCGACGCCCGCCGAGTGGCGCGCCGCGATGGGCTATTTCCCCTCCGGCGTCACCATCGTCACGACCTGGGATGGGAAGGCGCCCGTCGGCTCGACGATCAACGCCTTCTGCTCGGTCTCGCTGGACCCCCCGCTGCTCTTGATCTGCGTCGACCTCAAGAACCCCATCCGCGAGGCCCTGGAGGCGGCAGGCCTGTTTGGCGTCAACATTCTGCATGATGAGGGGCGACCGGTCGCACACCGGTTCTCGCGCGATCCACTGACGGACCGGTTTTGCGAATACGCCTATCGTTTCGAGCCGGGCGGCGCGCCACAGCTCGACGTGGCGCCCGTGTTCATCGACTGCGTCGTCGAAAGCATTCACCCCGCCGGCGACCACCTGATCGCCGTCGGCCGCGGCCTTCGAATCGAACACACCTCGGCCGGCGAGCCGTTGCTCTATCACAAGGGTCAATTCCTCAAGCTGGCGCGTCCACCAGACGGCTCGCAGTCGTAGGCCAACCGGCAAGCAATCGTTCGCCTACGGGCAAGCCGGCGGCGCCGGCCGGTGCTAGCCCTTGGGCTAGCGCGCTGGATCGAGCACAGCGCGCGGCCGAGGAGACGGCGCTATGGAATCCAAAACCAGCCACTCCATCGGACCGCGACGGTCCACGTGGACGCATATCGCGCTGTGCGTGAAGGACATCGACGCGACCATCGCCTGGTACGAGCGCTTCACCCATCTCTCGCTGCTCGCCCGCGGCGAGGACAAGGATGGCAAGAATGCTTGGCTGGGCGATTCATCCCAGCCCGACTCGCCCTTCGTCCTCGTGGTTGGACAGTTCTACGAGGGACACGACCCGTTCGCGCCAGCGCCGCACCCGCCTCTCGGACCGTTCGCTCATATCGGGATCGAGCTGCCCAGCAAGGCGGCGGTGGATGAGGTTGCGGAGAGGGGCCGCTCTGAAGGCTCCCTCGCGTTCGGACCGACCCAGATGCCGAAGCAGATTGGCTACATCTGCTTCTTGAAGGATCCCGACGGCAACACGGTCGAGTTCTCCTACGACCAGGGCGTCTACGAAAAGGCGCGCGAGGTTTGGGGGCGCGCCAAGGCGCCGGCATAGAGTGCGGTAGGACAGGTCAAGTATCTCGCCATGAGTGCAGTGTTCTCGGAAGTCTAGTTCGCGCCGCAACCCAAGGTCGAGCGCGTAAATTTCTGCTTGGTCAAATCGAGCGGCGAGAAAACGTCAGATCAGACTGAACGCAACTCGCCCGCGAGCGTGGCGAAGACGTCACAGGCTGGCCAAAGAGCGCGCCTCAGGCCTGCTTACTATTTGACAACTATGCGACGCTAACGCCTAACTTATGGGCGGCCTGTTGCGACTCGACGCGCCCGACTCTGTGCGGCGTTGCCGTTGGAGGGAGAGCGGAGGACGACAGGCTCAAGCGGAAGGTGACTTCCAGAGTCGATGAGGGGGCCATGACTCAGTCGATACTGCATCTGAAACGCAATCTGATCGCCACCGGCTGTCTGGCGGCGGTCGCCGTCGGCGCGCCGCTCGCGGCGCATGCCGCTGACCCGTCGGCTACCGGCGCGGTCGCCGCCGCCGCGGCGAGCCCGACGATCGTTGTCACCGCCGAACGGCGTGAGGTCGATATTCAGAAGGCGCCGCTCGCCATCACAGCGGTCTCTGGTCGCAAGATCGACCAGACGTTCGTCACAAACGTCGCCGGCCTGAACGCCCAGGTGCCCAGCTTGGAAGTCACGAAGGCATCGGGCTTTGAGAACCTCGTCTCGATCCGCGGCGTTGGGTCGGAAACGCCGGAGAATTCGCTGACGACCGTGCCCGGCGTTTCCGAGTTCATAGACGGCGTCTACATCGCCAACACCATCTCGCTCGACCAGACGCTGTTCGATATCGACAACATCCAGGTGCTGCGGGGCCCGCAGGGCGCCCTCTACGGGCAAAGCTCGATCGGCGGCGCGATCCTCATCAACACGGTGCAGCCCAGGCTGAACGTCGTCGACGGCCAGGCCGACTTCACCGCGGGCAGCTACAACCTCTTCCGCGAACGCGGCGAAGTGAACCTGCCGCTCGGAGACGAGTTCGCACTCCGGCTCTCGGCGCAGAAGTTCGACCACGACGGCTTCACCAAGGACGTCCTGATCCCCGGTTTCGACCTCGATGACGCCCACGACCTCAGCGGCAAGGCCGCCCTGCTGTGGCGGCCCACCAACAATTTCTCCGCGACCCTAACCGTTGAGGGGTACCACGCGGACCAGCACGGCGACGCGCAGAAGAACATCAACGATCCGTCGTCCGATCCGCGGGTGGTCTACCAGGACTACCCAGCCCACTTCGACCTGACGACTTGGCTCGGGCACCTGAACCTCGAGTACGACCTGCCGTGGGCAGAGCTGAAGTCTGTGACCGGCTACCAGGACTTGGAGCATGTCCAGCGAGAGGACAGCTCGCGCAGCGCGTTCTCCCTGATTGGCGAATATGACGACGTCGCGGCTTGGAACACGACAGTCCACAACTGGACCGAGGAGTTCGACATCCTGTCGCCGCCCGGCTCGAAGCTGGAGTGGGTCGGGGGCCTGTTCTACCTCAACCAGACCAGCCACCAGTTCGTGGCGGAGTTTGAATGCACGACTTCTGCCTTCCAGGCCCCGTGCCCCGCGCCCACGCCGGCGCAGCTCGTCATCGCGCCCAATATCGAGGTGCCGGGGCATCAGCCCCCAAACCTCGACTACGGCAACGACTCGCACGCGGTCCACTGGTCCTTCGCGGCGTTCGCCCAGGCGACCTACCACATCAACGACCAGTTCCGCATAACGGCCGGCGCGCGCTACAACCACGACTACGACGCCGACCCGAGCTATAACTTCTCGGCGTTCAGCACCAGCCACGCGGACAACAAGGCGTCGACCGACAAAGTGACTTGGCGCGTCGAGGCCGACTACGACGTCACGCCGGACAATCTGGTCTATGTGAGCGCTGCTGAGGGCTACAAGCCTGGCGGGGCCAACGGTTCATACGGCCAATTCCTCGTCCCGCTGGTCTTCCAGCCGGAGACGAACACTGCGTTCGAAGTGGGATCGAAGAACTTCTTCCTCGACAAGACTCTGCGGTTCAACGTCAGCGCCTTCTACTATATTCACAAAGAGTTCCAGTACATCGAAACCGATCCGATTCCCTTCGACGGGGGGATCTCGAACATTCCGCGGGTGGATGACTACGGCGTGGAGTTCGAAGGCTCGTACGTTTCGCCCGACACGCGCCTGAACATCGACGGCACGCTGGCGCTGGAGCATGGCGAGGTCGTAGGCGCTTACAAAACGGTCGACTCGACTGTGGCGAACAACCTGGAAGGGCCCAACTTCACGGGCGGCAATTCCGAGAACTTCGTCACCTTCACGTTCGGGCCGTGCGCTTTCTACGCCGCCTACGGCAACCCGGCTTGCTGGGCGGCGGTGGCCGCCCAGGCGGTCAACGTGCAGGGCAAGCAACCGCCCGACATGCCGGAGGTCTCGGGGTCCATCTCGGCGTCCTACCGCTTCGACATCCCGTGGGGCACGCTAACGCCCAGCGTTCAGGTGGTCTATCGCGGCAGCGAGTGGGCGCGGATTTTCAACGATCCGACTCTCGACCGCGTCCCGTCGTACACCGTCACCAACCTGAACGTCGACTTCGTGCCGCCCGGCGGACACTGGCGCGTCTCGCTGACGGGGACGAACGTGTTCAACGTAGCAGGGATCAACTCGCGCTATACCGACCCCTACGGAACGTTCACCACCAGCAACCAGTACATTCCGCCGGCCCAGGTCATGGGCACGATCGCCTGGCGCTACTGATTCCTGGCGGGCGGGAGCAGCGCGCCGCTCTCGCCGCCGCCCTCCAAGGGCAAACCGCAGCCACGGTGCAATCACCAGTGGCCCTCCGCTAGCACCTAACTTATAGGCGGCCTGTTACGACTCGAACGGGCCGGGACGCGTGCGGCCGTCGGGGAGCGCGCAAAGGATACCAGGCTCGAGCGAAACGTGACTTCGCGGGGCCAATGAGGGGCCATGACTCGGTCGATACGGCATCTGAAACGCGATCTGATCGCCACCAGCTGCCTGGCGGCGATCGTTGTCGGAACGCCGCTTGCCGCGCACGCTGCCGACGCTTCGGCAACTGGCGCGGCCGCGGCCGTCGCCGCGACCCCGACGGTCGTCGTCACGGCCGAACGGCGCGCGGTGAATATCCAAAAGGCTCCGCTGGCGATCACCGCGGTGTCGGCGCGGCAGATCGATCAAGCGGGCGTCAACCTAGTGTCCGGGCTGAACGCAGTGGTGCCTAGCTTGGAGGTGACCAAGGCCTCGGGCTTCGAGAATCTCGTTTCGATCCGCGGCGTCGGATCGGAGACGCCGGAGAACTCGCTGACCACGGTGCCCGGCGTCTCCGAGTTCGTCGATGGCGTCTACATCGCCAACACCATCTCTCTCGACCAGACGCTGTTCGACCTGGCCGACATCGAGGTGCTGCGAGGACCGCAAGGCGCCCTCTATGGCGAGAGCTCGATCGGCGGCGCGATCTTGATCAACACCGTGCAGCCGCGGCTGAACGCCTTCGACGCCCAGGCCGACGTCACCGCGGGCAGCTACAACCTCTTCCGTGAACGCGGCGAGGTGAACATTCCGATCAGCGATGACTTCGCGCTGCGCGTGTCGGGTCAGAAGTATGACCACGACGGCTTCACCAAGGACGCGCTGATCCCAGGCTTCGACCTGGACGACGCCCACGACGGCAGCATCAAGGTCGCGCTCCTATGGAGGCCCAACAGTCACTTCTCGGCCACGCTCACCGCCCAAGGCTACTTCGCCAACCAGCACGGCGACGCCCAGAAAAACATCAACGATCCGTCTGCGGATCCGCGGGTGGTGTTCCAGAACTACCCGGCCCACTTCCAGCTGCAGAACGATCTCGTTCACCTCAATCTCGAGCTCGACGAGCCCGACTACATCATCAAGTCGGTGACCGGCTACCAGTACCTGGCCCATCAGCAGCGGGAGGACTCCTCACGCAGCGCCTTTTCGCTGATCGGCCAATACGACGACGTGGCCGCCTGGGACACCTGGGTCAACAACGTCACCGAGGAGTTCGACGTTCTCTCGCCGGCCGGCCAGACGTTCGAATGGACCGTCGGCGCCTTCTACATGAACCAGCAGAGCCACCAGTTCGTGCTGGAATTCGAGTGCACGAACCCGGCGATCTTCGGCGGCTGCTCTCCCCCGCCCACAACGTTCAAGGCGCCCCCTCTGCCGGCGGATCCGCTTGATCCGCCGGCCGGGCTGCAACATCCTGGCTCTCTGGAGCCGTCCAATCTCTCCTACGGCAACGATTCGCACGCGGTCCACTGGTCCGCGGCCGCGTTCGCCCAGGCGACCTATCACGTCAGCGACGCGTTTCGGATCACCGCCGGCATCCGCTACAATCACGATTACGACCGGGACCCGAGCCTCAATTTCTCGGCGTTCGGCCAGTCGTTCCTCGACAACAGCATCTCGACCGACGAGCCAACCTGGCGGGTCGAAGCCGACTATGACCTGACACCGGTGAACCTCGTCTACGCCAGCGTCGCCCGTGGCTACAAGCCGGGCGCGGCCAACGGCTCGGCCGGGTTCATCCTGCCGGCGACGGCCAAGGCCGAGACCAACGATGCGTTCGAGCTCGGCTCGAGGAACCTGTTCTTCGACAACACGCTGCGTCTCAACGTCACCGCGTTCTACAACATTCATCACAACTTTCAGTACATCGAAACCGACCCCGTACCGTTCGCCGGCGGCATCGCCAACGTGCCGCAAATCGAAGACTACGGCGTCGAGTTCGAAGCCGACTACGTATCGCCCGACGGGCGTCTGAACCTCAACGGCTCGTTGGCGTTGGAGCGCGGCCAGGTCGTCGGCTCGTACAAGACCCTCGACTCGACCATCGCCAACGCCATCGAAGGTCCCAATTTCACCGGCGGCTTTTTCGGCCCGTGTGCGTTCTTCAGCGCGTTCGGAAGCCCCACGGCTCCGACGCCGGCGAACCTCACCTGCTGGAACGCCGTCGTCGCCGCGGAATCGAACATCAGCCGCAAGCAGCCGCCGGACATGCCGAATGTCTCGGGCTCGGCTGCGATGTCGTATCGGTTCACGACGCCGATCGGCGACTTCACGCCGCGCGCGGAAGTGGTCTACCGCGGCGACGAGTGGGCGCGGATCTTCAACCAGCCGGGGCTAGACCACGTTCCGGACTACACGGTGGTGAACCTCGATCTCGATTTCGTCCCGGCCGGCAACCGGCGGCTGCGGCTGTCGCTGACCGGGACGAACGTGTTCAACGTCGCCGGCATCACGTCGCGCTACACCGACCCGTTCGGGACTTTCACGACCAGCAACCAGTACATCCCGCCAGCGCAGATCATGGGCACGATCGCCTGGACGTACTAGGCTGCGCAGAGGCCCACTGGGCGTCGGTCGTTTCGCCGGCGCCCCTCAATCGGTGATGCGCAATCGTGCAAGACGCGAGGCCTCGCGGCCGCCTACCCTTGCCGCCAGTCGTTCGGCCGCCGACCGTGACGTAAAGGAGCAGCGCCCGTGCCCGCCAACGTCCTGACGGACGCCTTCATCGAGAGCCTAGAGAGCTCGGTGGGCGCACTCGACGTCGTCGAGACGTTGCCGCCCGCCTGCTACACCGATCCCGCCTTCTACGAGCTCGAGAAGGAGGCGCTGTTCAATCACGAGTGGCTCTGCATCGGGCGGGAGGATTGGGTCAAGCAGCCCGGCGACTACTTCACCGCTCAGATTGTGGGCGAGCCGATCGTGGTCGCTCGCGCTCGCGACGGCGTCGTGCGCGCGATGTCCTCGGTCTGCCAGCACCGTGCGATGCTGGTCGCCGAGGGCAAGGGCAATACGCGCGGTTTCATGTGCCCCTACCACCACTGGGTTTATGGCCTGGATGGCCGGCTGGTGAACGCACCGGCCATGGAGCGCACCTGCGGCTTCGACAAGAAGGCCGTCCGCTTGCCGCAGTTCAAGGTCGAAACCTGGCTGGGGTTTCTCTTCATCAACTTCGACCCTGCCGCCAAACCGCTCGCGCCGCGCTTGGCGAAGGTCGCCGCGGCCATTGAGGGCTACGATCTGGCCGCCGCCGAGAGCGCCTCGACCATGACCGGCCAGTTCGCCTGGAACTGGAAGGTGATGTTCGAGAACAACAACGACGGCTACCACGCCAACAAGCTGCACCATGGGCCGCTGCACGATTTCGTGCCGAGCGAACTGGCGACCTTCCCCGACTCCGACCCGGCGGATGCCGGTTTCCTGCGCTTCAACGGCACCCTGCATCCGGACGCCAGCTTCAACCCGACGCAGCGGGCGGTGTTACCAATCTTCCCGAAGCTGAGCGGGGCTGACCGCGGCCGCATGACGTTCGCGAACGTGCCGCCGACGCTGTCGCTGGTGCTTTCGAGCGACCTGGTCATCTACCTGATCCTGAGGGCCACGGGACCGGAGACGATGGAGCAGGACACGGGCCTGCTCGTCGCGCCCGGCGCCATGGAAGACCCCGCCTTCCCGCACCGGCTGGAAATGATCATGACCAGCGCCGGCAAGATCATCGCCCAGGACATGCATGTCGACTCCCTGGTGCAGGTGGGCTTGCGCTCCCGCTTCGCCACCCGCGGCCGCTACTCCTGGCAGGAGGGCGCACAGGGCCAGTTCAACAGCTGGCTGGTGCCCCGCTACCGCGCGGCCTGGGCGGCGGCGAAGAAGGCGAAAGGCGGCATGCGCATCGCCGCGGCCGCGAGCTAGTTCGATGAGCCGCATGCCCGCCGTCTTCTTCGGACACGGCAGTCCGATGATCGCCCTGGAGACCAACCAGACCAGCCGCGCCTGGGAGGCAATGGCCGCGGCGATGCCTCGCCCGCGCGCGATCCTCGCCATCTCGGCGCATTGGGAGACGACCGGGACGGCTGTCACCGCCATGCAGCGTCCGAAGACGATCCACGACTTCGGCGCGTCCTTTCCCAAGGCGCTTTTCGATCTCCAGTACCCGGCGCCCGGCGAGCCGGCGCTGGCGGCGCGCGTCGCCGACCTGCTTGCGCCGACCCCAGTCCAGCAGGACCTGGACCAGTGGGGGCTCGATCACGGCGCCTGGTCGGTGCTGGTGAAGGCCTATCCGGACGCCGCGATTCCGGTGGTCCAGCTCAGTCTCGACGTGACCCTGACGCCGGCCGAACGCATCGGGATCGGCCGCAAGCTCGCGCCGTTGCGCGACGAGGGCGTGCTGATCATGGGCACCGGCAACATCGTGCACAATCTGTCGGCGATGAACTGGGGCGAACGCGACTGCGCGCCGTTCGACTGGTCAGCCCGTTTCCTCGGCGAAATCCGCGAGGCCATTCTCAAGGATGAACCGGAGCGCGCGGCGAACTTTGCGGCGCTTGGCGAGGACGCGCGCCGCGCCGCGCCGACGCCCGAGCACTTCTGGCCGTTGCTCTATGTCCTCGGCGCACGCCTTCCGGGCGATTCTGCGCAGTTGGTCAACGACCGCATCGAGCATGGTTCGCTTGGCATGACGAGCGTCGTCTTCGAAGACGCGACCCGCGCCCGCCAGGCGGCCTGAGAGGCGATGCACACGATCCGCCTGCCGCGCTGGGCGGTCGAGCGCGGCGCTGTGTTGAACGACTTCCCCGCACTCGAGGCCGGTCGCACCGCACTGGTCAACATCGACATGCAGAACGCCTTCCTGGCGGAGGATGTGGCCTACGGCAACGCCCATGCCCGTGACGTCGTCCCGCGCGTAAATAGGCTCAGCCGGGCGATGCGCACGGCCGGCGCCAAGGTGATCTGGACGCGCCAGACATACACGGCCGAGTCGCCCCTGGCGCCGGCCGACTGGCAATACGATCCTGCAAGGCCGGGCGTTGCGGCGGGGATGGCCGCGCTCGTCGCCGGCGCTCCGGGCCACGAGCTCTACCCGGAGATGGACGTTGCGCCGTCTGACATCGTCGTCGACAAGTTTCGTTACGGCGCCTTTTCCTGTCCCGCGGGGGCTTTGCCGGAAACGCTGGAGCGGTTGGGGATCGCGATGATCGTGATCACGGGCACGCTCACCAACTGCTGCTGCGAGAGCACCGCGCGCGAGGCGAACATGGCCGGCTACAAGGTGATGGTCGTGGCCGATGCGACCGCCGCCGTCACCGACGCCGAGCACAATGCCGCGCTCCTCAACCTGCGCCTGAACTTCGCCGACGTGCGGCGCGCCAAAGCGGTTCTCGGTATGATCGAGGCTTTGCGGGCCTAGGTCGGGTCGAACCCGGTCGACAGGCTGAGCGGCGCCCAGCGGCCGATTTCGCCCTGGAAGGCCGCGATTTGGCGGGTGGCGTAGAGCACCGCGTCCGCGCCGAGGAGCAGTTGAAGCGGGGGGTCGTCCGCGCCTGCGATGGCCAAGATGGCCGCGGCCACCTTCGCTGGATCGCCGGGTTCGTGACCGGCGTGCTCGCCCAGGATCCGCTCTGCGTTGCGCGCCGTCCCGTCGTAATCTGCGATCTTGGCTTCAGTGACCACGAGCGAGCGGCCGGCATAGTCGGTGCGCATGCCGCCCGGCTCCACATTGGTCACCTTCACGCCCAACGCGGTCACCTCCTGCGCCAGCGTCTGGGTCACCCCCTCGAGCGCGTGTTTGCTGCCGCAATAGATGCCTGTGCCGGCCCAGGCGGCGACCCCGCTGACGGACGTGATGGTGATGATGTGCCCGCGGCGGCGCTTGCGGAAATAGGGCAGCACGGCCTGGATCGCGGCAATCGGTCCGAACACGTTGACCTCGAACTGCGCGCGGATCTCGGCGAGGCTCGCCTCCTCCACCGCGCCAACCAGACCATAGCCGGCGTTACCCACCAGGATGTCGAGGCCGCCCAGATCGACCTCGGCCCGGTCGACGGCGCTGCGCACGCTGGCCTCATCGGCCAGGTCGGCGAGATAGCCGCGGGCGCGCATGGGGGCCAGGGCCTCAAACCCAAGGCGATCAGCCTCCCGTCGCACCGTGCCGGCGACCTTGTCGCCACGCGCGAGCGCCGCCTCGGCCACCGCGCGGCCGAGGCCGCTGGAGACGCCGGTGATCAGCCAGTTGGCCACGTCCTAGTAGGGACGGTCGCCGCGCACCCAGAGGCGGTGCATTTCACGGATGTACTTGGTGTCGTCGTACAGCGTGCCTGTGTGCAACGTGCAGCGGTTGTCCCACATCACCACGTCGCCCACGCGCCACTTGTGCCGGTAGACAAACCGGTCCTGGATCGCGAAGTCCACCATCTCCTGCACGAGCTCCAAACCCTTGGGGTTCGGCATGCCCACCACCTCGATCACGGTTCCGGTGGACGGCCACAGCGCCTTGCGCCCATCGGCAGGATGGGTCCGGACCAGCGGGTGATAGACGTCGGGGTTCTCGGCCTTCAGCTCCTCGCTGAGTTCGCGCGCGCCGTATTCGCGCGTCGCCATGAAGTGCTGGTAGGAGTGGTGCAGGATCAGCCCATCGACCTCGGCCTGGCGCTCCGGCGGCAACGCGTTCCAGGCGGCGACGCAGTCAGCCAAGAGCGTGTCGGACCCCTCCGGCGGCACTTCGACGGCGTAGAGCATCGTCGCCATCACCGGCTTGGCCTTGTAGGAATAGTCGGTGTGCCAGCCCACGCCGTCGTTGTGGGCGCCGATCGGCTTCCCATCCACGATGCGGTTCGACAGCCGGTAGACCTTCGGGAAGCCCTCGACCGTGAACTCCTTCAACGTGTGATCCTCGGGCTCGCCAAAGCGCGCCACGAAAGCGGTCAAATCCGCCGGCGTCATCGTCTGACCGCGCAGCAGGATCGCACCGTGCTTGTGGAAGGTGCCGACGACCGCCTCCAGGGTGGCGTCGTCGGCATGCTGCAGGTCGACGTCCAGAATCTCGGCGCCGAAGCCGGGCTTCAAAGGGCGTGTGCGAACCTGGACCGCGGTGGTCATGGCAGATTTCCTGGCGGCGCTGAGACAAGACTGCAAACCTAGAGTAGGTCGGCGTGCCCGGGTAGTCTTGCACCAGTCCGCCTCTTCATTTGCGTCCGCGTCGGGCGGTATTGCGGCCAGCGCGAAGCACAGCGCCCAGAAAACCGTCCTGGAACGGCAGAGCGCCCGCTGGAGCCGGCAAAGGCGAGACCTTGCAGTGCGGCGACGCTAACCTCGGACCTTCTATCGCGCTCGGAGACCCGTCTCATGCCCTTCATCTGTGAGGCCGGCGAAAGCCGCCCCGAGGCTCAGCCTGGGGCCTTGCACCACCTCAATGCGACACCTGGGACCGTGCACTGGGGCTACTTCGACGCCACATTGCCCCCGGCGCTCACCGTGCGCAGCGGCGACCTCGTCCAGGCCGAGGCGATCACCCACCACGCCGGCGACGCGCCCGACCTCATGATGGACGAGACCGTCCAGGCCATCTTCACCGGCGTGCCGGAGGTCGATCGCAACCCCGGCGTCCACATCATGACCGGCCCGATCTACGTCGAAGGCGCCCGCCCCGGCGACATCCTCGAGGTGCGCTATCTGCGCATGACGCCGCGCTGCGCCTACGGCTCCAATCTCGCCGCCAACTGGGGCTATCTCTACAAGGAGTTCGGCGAGAAGGAGCGGGTGACCATCTACCGGCTGGACGCCGGCTTCGCCCACGCCGAGGCGCTCTATGCGTACGACTTTCCGGGGAAATACCTCGTGCCCGGAACGATCACGCACTGTCCTGTCTGCGACCGGCAGCCGGCGCTGCCCGGCGTGCGCGTTCCGGCCCGCTCGCATCTGGGTACAGCGGGGGTCGCGCCGGACGCCAAAGGGCGCGTCAGCACCATTCCGCCCGGGCTGCACGGCGGCAACATCGACAACTGGCGGATCGGCGCCGGCGCGGTGATGTACTACCCCGTGCAAGTCGACGGCGGTCTGTTCTCGATCGGCGACCCGCACGTCAGCCAGGGCGACGGGGAGCTTTCCGGCACCGCTATCGAGGCCTCTCTGGACGTGCTGTTCCAGATCGTGCTGCGCCGCGATTTTGCGATCACGAGCCCGCTGCTCGAGACCCCGAAATACTGGATCGTGCATGGCTTCAACGAGGACCTGAACGTCGCCACGCGCGATGCATCGCTGGAAATGCTCAGTTTGCTGACGGTGCACGTCGGTCTTTCGCGCAACGACGCCTACTCGCTGATGAGCGTTGCCGCCGACTTCGCGGTCACCCAGGTCGTCGACGGCCGTCAGGGCGTGCACGTGCGCATCCCCCGCGCGATCTTTCCGGCGAGGGACGCGGGCGCCGGCGAGCGGTAAAGCCGTGGCGGTCGGCTAGGGCCGCAACGCTGTTACGATATCGGCGAGCGTCGGCATCGACGGCGTCGCGCCGAGCCGCTCGGTCGAGCGCGCGGCGGCGGCGTTGGCCCAGATCATGGCGGCTTCGAGCGCCTCGCCCGCAGCCAACCGCGCGGCGAGCACGCCGCAGAAGCAATCGCCGGCGCCGGTGGTGTCGACGGCGCGCGAGGGCCGACCCTCGACGACCAGCAACCCTTCGGCGTCGATCGCAACTGCGCCCGCGGCGCCCAGCGTGACGATGATCGTCTGACCCGCTAGCGCGAGCAGCCCGCGCGCCGCGGCCGTGATGTCGTCGAGCCGTTCGGGAACCGCGTCTCTGGCGGCATAGCGGGCGAGCTCGGTCTCGTTGAGCACCAGGATGTCGGTGAGCGCGAACAGCCGTCGCCCCTCTTCGATGGCTGGCGCGGCGTTCAGGATCCGCAACCCGGTCTGGGCGGGCGCGCTCGAGAACAGCGCTTCGAGGGTCGCGACCGGCGTTTCCAGCTGGGCGAGAAACACGCCGCAGCCGGCAATGGTTTCGGCGCTTATGTGGTGCGGCGCTAGCGCCAGGTTCGCGCCGCCGGCGACCACGATGCTGTTCTCGCCCGCCGCGGACACCCAGATGAAGGCCTGGCCGGTCGGATGGTCGGCGAGTTCAGCCACCGCGCCGACGTCGACGGCGGCGTCCCGCATCGCCGCCAGCATCAAGCCGCCCGCCTCGTCCCGCCCGACCACGCCGATCAGCTTGGTTCGCGCGCCGCAGAGCGCCGCGGCCACCGCCTGATTGGCGCCTTTGCCTCCCGGCAGACGCTCGACGCCCAGGCCCGCGACGGTCTCCCCCGGCCGCGGCAAGCGCTCCACGCGGCACACCACGTCGAGATTTAGCGAGCCGATGACGCAGACATCCATTCCGACGGCCAGACCTCGCTGCGGTTCTTCGCCGACAGATTTATAGGCTTGGCGACCGGTTGCGCCTACCCGACCGGCCCGTCGCGAAACCTCGTACGTTTCGCCGCCCGCGAACGTGACACGACTCTCCGCGCGCGCGTAAGCTCCGCTGGGGTGACTCGGGGCTTGGGGTTCGGAGCGCGGCTGTTGGCTGGCGGGGCGAGAAGCGGATCGCGGCTTGCGTTCGGCCGGACGGCGGAGGGGCTCGCCTTCGGCGCCGATCGCCCGCGATCGACCAGCGCCTACATCCTGATCACCGTCGCGTTCGCGCTTCTGACGCTGGCCGTCTACACCGGTTTCTCCATCGTCAAGCTGCAGCGGGAAAGCGCCCAGGCGCCCAACCTGGGCGGCGACTCCGCGGCGGCAGCCGCGGCGCTGGCCGGGCGCGCCGAGGGCCAGGTCGCGCGGATCGAGGCGGCGCTGGGCGCGGCGGGAGCTGTGGCCGCGCAGAACAGCGGCGAGCCGATGGACGCTGCCGAGGCCGCGCTGAAGGCCGCGCGCCCTGCCGCGCGCGCGGTGGCTGTGGTCGGCGACGACGGCGTGCGGGCGATCGCCGGCGACGGCGGCGATGCCGACTGGCCCGCCGCGGCCAAGGCAGCGCGCGACGCCGGCCAGACCCTATGGATCGGCCGCGTTGGGCACGGCGACCCGCAGGCGATCTACATCGCCGAGGCGGCGCCGCCCGCCGGCGGCGCAGGCGGGCGCACGCTGGTCGTCGCCATAGCCGACCTCTCGCCGGCGCTGATGAGCGAGCCGGACCCGGCGATCGACGCGCTCGCCCTGGTCACCCCCGACGGACGCGTGCTGTCGGCGTCGGGCAAAGGGGGCGTGGCGCAGGCCGGCGCGTTGGACGAAGCGCTGCAGGTGAACGCCGCCGCCCTATCGTCAGAAGGCCCCGCCAACGGCGCGCTGCCGGACGGGACCAAGGTGCTGCTCGCCACGCGCGCGGTCGCCGGCGGCGCGCTCTACGCGGTTGCGGCGCAGCCGAGCGGCGCGGCAGCGGCCGCGCGGCAAAGCGTGAACGACGACCTCTTCTCACTTATTGCGCCGCTGCTGGTCGGGCTCGCGCTCGCGCTCCTCTTCCTGCTGCAGAGTCGCAAGGCGCAAGCCGCCGAAAAGGCGCTGCTCGAGAGCGAGCGCCGCTTTCGGCTGGCCGTCGAAGCCGCCCGCTGCGGCATCTGGGAATGGGACCTGGACGCCGACCGCCTGGAAATCTCCGACATCGCCGGCGCCATTCTGGGCTGGGGCGGGGCGGGCGCGGTTTCCGGCGACGAGTTCCTTGTCCGGGTCGCGCCTGAGCACCGAGACCGCCTGACGCAGACGCGCGCCGCGGCGGCCACGCACGGCGCGTTCGACGTCTCCTTCCGCATCCCGGACCGCAACGGGCGGTCGGCCTGGATCGACTCGCGCGGCCAGGCGATCGGCATGGCCGACGACCGAGGCTACCACCGCCTCATCGGGGTGATGCTGGACGTCACCGACGAGCGCCTGAGCCAGGCGCGCGCGCAGGCCGCGGAGATGCGCCTGCGCGGCGCGATCGACAGCGCATCCGAAGCCTTCGTGCTCTGGGACCGCCTCGGCCGCCTGGTGGCCTGCAACCAGAGCTACCGCGAGGTCTTCGGACTGGAGCCCAAGCTTCTGAAGCCCGGCACGCCGCGGGCCGAGGTGCAGCGGTTCGCCGACCTGGCCATCAAGCAGCAGCCGGAGCCGGGCGCGAACGACATCCGCGAGATCGAGCTGCAGGACGGCCGCTGGCTGCAGATCTCGGAGCGGAAGACGGCCGAGGGCGGGACGGTGATGACCGCGGCCGACATCACCGTCATCAAGCGGCAGGACGAAGCACGGCGGCTCAACGAGGAGGAGCTGACCAAGGCCGTCCAGGATCTGGAGCAGGCGCGGGAGCAGGCCGCCGATCTCGCCGCCAAGTACGAGGCGGAGAAGATCCGCGCCGAGAGCGCCAACAAGGCCAAGAGCGAGTTCCTGGCCAACATGAGCCACGAGCTCAGGACGCCACTGAACGCGATCAACGGATTCTCCGAGATCATGGTCGGCGAGATGTTCGGGACCATGGGCGACAAGCGCTACAAGGAGTACGCGCAGGACATCCTCTCGTCAGGCCAGCACCTCCTGGCGCTGATCAACGACATCCTCGACATGTCGAAGATCGAGGCAGGCAAGATGAACCTGCGCTTCGAGCCGATGGCGCTTTGCGACGTGATGGAGGATGCCGCGCGCCTGATGCGCAACCGGGCCGACGCCGGCGGGCTCTCGCTCGAGGTCGATATTCCGCCCCTGCCCGACGTCGAGGCGGACTACCGCGCCATCAAGCAGGTGGTGCTGAACCTGCTGTCGAACGCGCTGAAGTTCACGCCGAACGGCGGATTGGTTAGCGTCGGCGCCGAACTCATCCGCACCGACGGACCGCATGACCGCGTGCGCTTCTTCGTGCGCGACACCGGCATCGGCATCTCGCCGGAAGACCTCGCGCGTCTGGCCCGGCCGTTCGAGCAGATCGAGAACCAGCATTCGAAGACCCAGCAGGGGACCGGGTTGGGCCTGGCGCTGACCAAGTCGCTGGTCGAGCTGCACCACGGCGCGCTGGAGATGACCAGCCAGCCCGGCGTGGGCACGACCGTAAGCGTCACCCTGCCTGTTCGCCACGAAGATGAAGCCGGAGCGTTCGCGGCGTAGAGTCTTCCCCAAGCGGCGAACCGGGGGACGACTACTGCGGATGCGGCGGTGGTGGGGTCGGAGGTTGACCGGAAGCAGCACCGGCGGCGCGGTGCGCGAGCCACCCGGGGGCGCGGCCCAGCCCTTCCGACAAGGTGGTGCGGCCGCGTTGGTCGAGGCGGGCGGCGAAGTCGAGCACGGCGTTCTCGACCGCCTGACGGACCTGCATGTCATCGGCGCGCGCGCGATCGAGCGCGGCGCCGGCGGCGGCGCGGTCAAAGGACGGCTGGCGCATCAATTCGGCCGCTTGCCGGCGGGCGAGGCGCGCATCGAGCGCGGTCGGGCCCTCGCGCTGCACCTCGTCCTGCATCAGCGCGCGGAAGACGTCGCGGTCGGTCGGATCGAGCCGATCGGCGGCGGCCATCATCGGGTTGGGCCGGGCGGCGCCCACCGGCGGCGGAAGGCCGATCGCCGGGCCGAAGAACACCCCGACGAACGCGCCGATGACGAAGACGTTCAAGACGAGCGACAGCCCGAGCAGGATCGCGACGGTGCGCGGCCGCATCAGGTCGCGCCCACGTCGAGGTTAGGTGTGAACTCAGACGCGCCGTCCAGCGCCGCTGTCACCGCCGGATCGCTCTGCTCGCTGGCCGGTTGCGCATGCAGGGTCGTTCGTTCGACGTCGGCGCCGACAAGGACGCCCACCACGCAGGCCGCCGCCAAGCCGGCGGCCGAGAGCCAGAGCGTGCGCGGCCGCAACAGCCTCGCAAGCGGCGCCGTGGCCGCCACGCGGCGCTGAAGGTCCGCCCCCGGCGCGTCCAGCCGCCAGGCGTCAAGCAGCCCGTCCAGCTGCTTCGCCTCGGCGCGGCGCTTGTGCGCATCAGGGGTTGCGGCCAGATGCCGCAGGGCGAGCGCGCGTTCGGCGTCCGGCCACCGTGCGGCGTCCGCGCCGTAAGTCGCAACCAAAACCTCGAACCGTTCGTCGTCCATGACCTCCACCGACACTCGCCTAAAGCCTGTCCGCCAACGGTTTCAGCATCGCGCGCAGACTGCGTCTGGCGCGCGCCAGCAGGCTTTCAAGAGCTTCAACGCTGATGCCCATCAGTTCCGACGCTTCGATATTCCCCAACTCCTGATAGTGACACAGCACAATCGCCTCGCGTTGGCGATTGGGAAGCTTGGCCATGGCCTCCGCGACGGCGCGGCCGGCGTCGCTGGCCTCGAGCCCGCGATCGGGGCCGGGGCCCGGATCGGGCGTGTCCGGCGGGTCGGCGTAGGGCTGCTCGCGCCGCCGGCGCAGACGGTCGTAGCAGAGGTTGAGCGCGACCCGGTGCATCCAGGTGTCGAAGCGCGCCTGGCCGGGGCGCCATGAGGCGGCGTGCCGCCAGACACGCAGGAAGACCTCCTGGGCGACGTCCTCCGCTTCGACCGGGTCGCCGAGCATCCGGCGGGCGAGCGACAGGATGCGGCCGAGCTTCGCCGCCACGAAGGCGTCGGCCGCGCCGGGCTCCCCGCGCGCGATGCGGGCGATCAGCGCCTCGTCCGGGTCGGGGCTCAAACACCTGCTCCGCCTGGTGAGGGAACCAAGGAATCGAAGGCCTCCACCGCGGCGGCCCGCGTGGCCTTAAGCCGCGCACGCAGCGAAGCATATCCGCGCAGCCCCGCCGCGCGGGCGAGCACGGCCCGGAACCCTTTCGGCTCGCGGTCGGGATCGGCGACGTCCTCGACGGCGAGCTTGAGGGGCTGGGCGAGGTCCTGTTGCAGCCGCCATGCATCGATGAGGGCGCCGGTCGCCGCGGCGTCGGCCAGACCCGCTTCGGCCATCGCCGCCAGAGCCTGGACGGTCGAGGTGGCGAGCGGCCCGCCCGCCGCGGCATGGACGAGCTGCAGGCTCTGGGCGACGAACTCGATGTCGACCAGGCCTCCGGGTTCGCGCTTTAAGTCCCAGAAGCCGGCTGATGGAAGCTCGTCGGCCAGCAAGGCGCGCATCTCGCGCACGTCGCGGGCGACAGCGGCCCCATCGCGCGGGCGGCGCAGCGCCTGCACGATCGCAGCGGAGGCCGCCGCACCGAAGGCCGGGTCGCTGGCCCAAACCACGCGGGCGCGGGTGAGCGCGAGCAGCTCCCAGGTTTCCGCCGCGCCGGCGTAGTAATCCTCGAACGCGCGCAAGGAGACGGCGACCGGACCTTTCGAGCCCGAGGGCCGCAAGCGCATGTCGACCTCGTAGAGCGCGCCCTCGGCCGTCGGCGCCGAGAGCGCTGCGATCAGGCGCTGGGTGAAGCGGCCGTAGACCGTCTCCGCCGCCCAACCGCGGATGCTGGAAGCCGCGTCCGGGCCGTCGGCGCGATAGAGGGTCATCAGGTCGAGGTCGGAGCCCGCTGTCATCTCGCGCGAGCCGCACTTGCCGAGCGCGACAACAGCCGTGGCGCCCGGGAAGGCGCCGGCGGTTCGTTCGATCTCGGCAAGCGCCTCCGGCGCAAGCGCGCGGATGGACGCATCGGCGAGGTCGGCGAAGGCGCGGCCGGCTTCGGCGGCGCTCGCCGAGCTGCTCAACACCTGAACGCCGATGCGGAAGCTCTGGTCGCGGTGTGCGCGGCGGACGGCGTCCATGGCCGATTCGAAGCGTCCGTCGGTCTCGGCGATCACCCGTGCGAACAGGCTGGCGTCCTCGGTCTGATCGAGAGGGGCGAAAAAGCCGCGATCCAGCATGGCGTCGAGCGCGGCTGGCCGGCGCGCCAAGACCGACGCAAGTATGGGTGCGTAAGCCATCACCTCGACAACCAGCTGGAATAGCTTCGGTTGGGCGAGGAACAGCGCCTGCACCTGCACCCCGGCCGTCAACCCCTCGAAGAAGGCGGCGAAACGCGCAAACGCGATGTCGGGCGCGCCCGTGGCGTGCACCGCTTCCAGGAGCCGTGGCGTCAACCGCGTGAACAGCTCGCGGCCCTGCTCGCTCCGCGTGGCAGCGATATGCCCATGGTGCCAAGCACGGATGGTGGAAGCGATCCGGGGCGGATCGGAGAACCCCATGCGGGCGAGCGTGCGTAGCGTCTCCGGGTCGTTCTCGACGCCCGTGAACACCAGGCTCCCGAACCGGGACGACAGATCCTCGCTCTCGGCGAACAGCTCGGCGTAGCGGGCGTTCACGCGGGCGAGCAGGCGGCCGACCTCGGCGTCGAACGCCCTGAGGTTGGCCGCTCCGGACATCGCCGCGATCCGCCGCCGGCCGGCGGCGTCCTCGGGAAGGCGGTGGGTCTGCTCGTCCGCCACCATCTGCGCGCGGTGCTCGAGCGCCCGAAGCGCCCGGTAGGCGTCGGCGAGCTCTGACGCGGCGCGCTGCGAGACCTGGCCCGCGTCCGCAAGCGCGCCGAGCGCATCGAGCGTGCGGCCGGAGCGCAGGCTGGGGTCGCGCCCGCCGAGGATCAGCTGCTGGGTCTGGACGAAGAACTCTATCTCGCGGATGCCGCCGTGGCCGAGCTTGACGTCGGCGCCGCGGGCGGAGAGCCGCTCGTCGACCTTTTCGGCATGGATCTGCCGCTTGATGGACTGGATGTCGGCGATGGCGGCGAAGTCGAGGCTGCGTCGCCAGATGAACGGCGAAAGCTCGGCCAGGAAGGCGCGAGCGCGGCCGAGGTCGCCGGCGGCGGGCCGCGCCTTGATGAACGCCATCCGCTCCCAGTTCTGGCCGAGGCTCTGGTAGTAGCTGATCGCAGCGGCGACCGGCGCGGCCGGCGGGGTGACCGACGGATCGGGCCTGAGTCTCAAGTCGACGCGGAAGACGTAGCCCTCGGCGGTCCGGGCCTGCAGCAACTCGGCGAGCGCCCGCGTTGCGCGGTTGGCGAAGACCTCGGGCTCGACGCCTTCGGCGAGGCTGAGCGCCGCCGGCTCGTAGAAGACCGAGAAGTCGATGTCGCTGGAGTAGTTGAGCTCAAACGCGCCGTACTTGCCCATGGCGATGGCGAAGAAGCCCGGAATGGGGCCTCCCTCCGCCGACCCGCCGACGAGCCGGCCGGCCTCGCGCTCGCGCCAGGCGACCTCGTCCAGCGCAAGGGCGAGCGCGCGGTCGGCGAAGCGGGTCAGAGCCGCGGTGACCTCGTCTAAGCCCCAGACGCCACCCAGATCGCAGAGCGCGGTCAGCAGGTGGAGGTCGCGCTTGGCGAGGCGCAGCGCCTCGTCGACCGGGGCCGCGTCCGCATCCATCAGGATGCCCTCGAGCGCCACGACAGGATCACTCGCGAGCATGCCGGCTAGCGCGCTCGGGCGGCGGAGCGCAAGGCCGGCGAGATAGGGTGCGGCGCCGAAGATCGGGCCGAGCGCCGCGGCCGCTGCGTCGAGCCGCGCACGCCAGCCGTCGGCGTCTGCCGCCTCCCGCAGCGTCTCGAGCGCCATCTCCGCGCGCGCCTTGTCGAGAACCGGCCCGCAGGGGCGAAGCTGGTGGGCGAGCACCGGCGGCGGCCCTTAGGCCGCCCGCGGTAGAACGAGCGCCACGCGCAACCCTGGACCGAACCCGCCGACCGCGCCAGGCCCCTCGTCCAGTTCGAGCCGGCCGCCATGCGCCTCCGCGACCGCCGCAACAAGCGACAGACCGAGCCCGGCGCCGGGCTTGTTGCGGCTGTTCTCCAGGCGCACGAACCGCTGGACGATGCGCTGGCGGTCGGCGTCGCTCACGCCTGGTCCGGTGTCGGTGATCGAGAATTCGATCTCGCCGGACGACCGGCGTCGTGAGCGCAGCATCACCGCCCCGCCGCGCGGGGTGTATTTCACGGCGTTGTCGAGCAGGTTGGCCAGGGCTTGGGCGATGAACTCCCGATCGCCGCGCACGCTGAGACCAGACGCAAGCTCCGACTTGAAGTCGAGGCCGTGCTCCTCGCAGGCCGGCTCGTAAAGCTCGGCGATGTCAGCCGCGAGCTGGCTCGGGTCGAATGCGGTCTGCTGGCGCGCCGCGCCGGCCGCTTGCAGCCGTGCGATGGCCAGCACGGTGGAGAAGGTGGCGAGCAGCGCGTCGGCGTCGTCGAGCGCCTGGGCGAGGCCGGCCTTGGGGTCGCCGCGGCCCGCCTCGACGTCCAGCAGCGCAAGCTCGAGCCGGGCCCGAAGGCGGGTCAGCGGGGAGCGCAGGTCGTGGGCGATCGCGTCGCCGGCGTGACGCAGCCCGGCGATCGACGTCTCCAGCCGGGCCAGCATGTCGTTGAGGCCGGCGGCGAGCTCGCCGAACTCGTCGCGAGTCTCCGCCAGCGGCACGCGCGCCGAGAGGTTGCCGCCGCGCACCGCCGAGATCACGCTGTTCACCCGCGCGAGCGAGCGGTTGACGTTGCGGCTGACCAAGAGTCCGCCGGCGAGGCCGAGCACGATCACCAGCGCCCCGGCCCCCCACATCGCGCGCGCCACGCGCTGGACGAAGGTCTCGGCAAAGCTCACGTCGGCGGCCACCACCAGGGTCTCGCCACCGGCGAGCTGGACGACGTCGCCGCGCGCCAGCGGCCGTCCGCCGCCTTCCGCGGCGGCGTCCGGGGTCCAGTCGAGCCGCATCCAGACCGGCCCGGTGCGTTGGCCAGAGTTGGGCGGACCCTGCCTCAGCGTGCCGCCGAGCGTGCGCCCGGTGCGATCCTTCAAGAGGTAGAGGAAAGGGCCGTCCGCCGCGCTGGAGGCGGTAAAGCGGGCGAGCACAGCCGCGTCGCCGCCCTTGGCGTAGAGCGCCTCCAGGGTGCGGGTCTCCTGCACCAGATCGCGGTCGACGATCCGCGTCACTTCGCCGGCGGTGCTTAAGTACACATAGCCGAGGAAGGCCGCCGCCGAGGCCGCGAAAAGGGCCAGGAACAGCAGCGTGAGCAGGAACGGCGTCGTGCGGAAGAGCGCCGGCAGCCGCATCCTCAGCCGTCGAGCCGGTAGCCCGCACCCCGCACCGTCGTCAGCATCGGCCGATCGAACCCTTTGTCGAGCTTGGACCTGAGCCGCGAGATATGAACGTCGATGACGTTTGTCTGCGGGTCGAAGTGGTAGTTCCAGACCTTCTCGAGCAGCATGGTCCTGGTCACCGACTGACCGGCGTGACGCATCATGAATTCGAGCAATTGGAACTCGCGCGGCTGCAGATCGATCAGCTTGCCGTCGCGGCGGACGTTGCGACCGATCAGGTCCATCTCCAGCTCGCCGACGCGAAGCGTCGTGGCCACGGCTCCGGTCTCGCGCCGCCGCGACAGCGCCTCGACGCGGGCGATCAACTCGGCGAAGGCGTACGGCTTGACCAGATAGTCGTCGCCGCCGGCCCGGAGGCCCGCCACCCGATCCTCGATCTCGCCGAGCGCGGTCAGGAAGAGCACCGGCGTCTGGTCGCCCTCGCGGCGCAGCGTCTCGACGACCGCCAGGCCGTCCATGTGCGGCATCATGCGGTCGACGACCATGACGTCGAAGCCTCCGCGTCGCGCCGCTTCGAGGCCGAGGACGCCGTCGGCGGCAAGCTCGCTCTCATAGCCTGCCTCGGTCAGGCCGCGTCCCATAGCCGCGCCGGCCTCGGCGTCGTCCTCGATGATGAGGATCCGCATCGCCCCCTCGTCTTCGGCCCTAGCCGTCCATCTTGATCGGCACGAAGATGGTGCGCCCGTCGCGGCGGATGCCGAGCAGGATGCTCGTGCGTCCCTCCTTCTTGGCGGTGGCGACGGCCAGTTCGACATCGTGGGGAGCGGCCACCGTCAGGTCGCCGGCGCGGACGATGATGTCGCCCGCCTGCAGGCCTTGCTCTCCAGCGTCCGAGGAGTCCTTCACGCCGAGAACGAGCGCGCCGCGCGCGTCGGTCGGGACGCTGAGCCGCCGCTTCGCCCCTTCATCGAGCGCGCCAAGGGTCATGCCGAGCACATGCGGATGGTCGGCCGCCGGCGCGTCCGGCGCGGAAAGCGGCCCGTTGTCCTGGCCGTTCTGGTTGAGCGCCAGCTGCTCCTCCGGCGGGCGGACGCCGGAGTGGATGTCGATCGTCATCGCCTTGCCGTCGCGCAGGATCGCCAGCTGCAGGACCTGGCCCTCGTGCGATTGGGCGACCAGACGCGTGAGCTCGGTAGCGCTGTTGACCGACTGGCCGTCCAGGCCGACCACGACGTCGCCGGACTTGACGCCGGCCTTGTCGGCCGGGCCACCCGGGGCCAGGTCAGCGACGAGCGCGCCCTTGCGCTCGCCCATGCCGAGGCTCTCGGCGATCTGCGGCGTGACGTTCTCGATCGAAGCGCCCATGTAGCCGCGCACGATCTGGCCGTGCTGGATCAGCTGTTGAGTGACGTTCTCAGCGACGTCGGCGGGGATGGCGAATCCGATGCCGATGGACCCGCCGGACGGCGAGGCGATCTGCGAATTCACGCCGATGACCCGCCCGTAGGTGTCGAACGTCGGGCCGCCCGAGTTGCCGAGGTTGATCGGCGCGTCGATCTGGATGAAGTCGACGAAGCTGTCGCCGATGTCGCGGCCGTAAGCGGAAACGATGCCGGCGGTCGCCGTGTCGCCCAGACCGAGCGGGTTGCCGATGGCGATCACCCAGTCGCCGACGCGCGGCTTGGCGGAATTCTCGAAGTCCACGAACGGGAAATCGTGGCCGTCGACCTTGATCACCGCGAGGTCGGTCGCGGTGTCGTGACCGATCACCCGCGCGGGCAGGATGCGCCCGTCCTTGAGCGTGACCTTGATATCCTCGGCGCGCGTGATGACGTGGTTGTTCGTCACGATGTAGCCGTCCGACGAGATGAAGAAGCCCGAGCCCTGGCTCTCGGCCTTCTGGGTCGGCGCCTGGTCGTCGTCGCCATTGTCCCCGCCGGGCGGGCCGAGATTGGGCGGGTTCTGGAAGCCTGGGATGTTTTGCAGGTCGCGCATGCTCACATGCGAGGTGACGTCGATGGAGACGACGGCTGGCGATACGCGGTCGAAGATGTCGGCGAAGGAAAGCGGCGCTCCGGGCGGGGGTGCGAACACCGTGGCCGTCGAGGCCAGCCGGGTCTGCAGGTGGTCGACGCCCATGGCATTCGGCGTCACCCTGAGGCCGCCGGCCGCCAGGGCCGCAGCCGCAACGCCGGCCACGGCGATGCCGATGATGATGCCTGATTTCAGCGAGGCCATCGTCTGTTCGATCCTTGTCTCCGGGGACGGCTCGACACGCCGACGCCCGATCCGCCCAAACCTAAGGATCGGAGCGTACGGCGCCAATGGTCACCGTGCTCTTTCAGATCATGATAGGCGCTTTCGGAGACGCAACTGTGGCTGAACGGCGCCGGGATGTTCAGTTGTCTATCAGTGTTGAAAGACGCGCCATCTCGGCTTCGCTCAAATCGTCCGCGGCGGTTTCGGGCGGCGAGCGGCGGCGAAATAGAATCACGCCGGCCCCGGCGATGACCACGACAAACGGAGTGAGCCACAGGACGGCGTTGCCGAGCGAGAACCGCGGCTTGAGCAGGATGAACTCGCCGTAGCGCTGCACCAGCGAGGCCCTGATCTCCTGGTCGCTGTCGCCGGCGGCGACCTCGGAACGCACGAGTTGGCGCAGGTCGCGTGCGATATCGGCGTCGGACTCGTCGATCGACTCGCTCTGGCAAACGACACAGCGGATCTCGCGGAAGAGCGCGCGCGCGTGCGCCTCCTGGGCGGGGTTCTTCAGTCGGTCGGCCGGATCGGCAGCCGCGTTGGCGAGCAGGAACAGCGCGGCCGCGAGGGTGGCCAACCTGGCCCAGCTCATGTCGCCGGCTCCGGTGCGGCCCGAGCCGGTGCGGCGCGCCGCGGCACGCCCAGCCTGAGGCGGCGATCGGAGAGCGAAAGCGCGCCGCCCAGCGCCATTGTGAGGGGGCCAAGGAAGATCAAGCGCACGAACGGGTTCCAGTAGGCGCGCACCAGCCAGGCCGGCTGGCCATTGTTCGCCGTCCGCGGCTCGCCCAGCACCAGATAGAGGTCGCTCAGGCCGCGCACGCAGATGGCCACGCGCGAGGTGTTCTGCTGGTTCGCGGGATAGAAGCGCCGCTCGGGCCCTGCCTGGCAGATTGGCGCGCCACCCCGGGTCACCGACAGACTGGCCCGCTGTGCGCTGTAGTTCGGACCCTGGATGTCGCCGACGCCGACCAGCGCCAGCTGATAGCCTGCGACGCTCATGCTTTGGCCGGGGCCTAGCACTTTGGCCGCCTCGATGCGGCCGCTGGTCTCCAGCGCCGCGCCGAGGATGAAGACACCGAGCCCGAGGTGGGCGAGGCTCATGCCCCAGGACCCGCGCGGCAGGCTGAAGAGCCGCCGCCAGGCCTCGACGAAGCCGCCGCCGCGGACGCGCTGATAGAGCTCGGTCAGCGTGCCGGCGACGAGCCAGGCCGCGAGCGTGACGCCTGCGGCCGTGACGGCGTCGCCGGGCCGCGCAACAGCAAGCACAAGCGCGCCGCAGGCCAGCGCGAGCAGAGCCGCCGCCCAGAGGCGCTGGAACGCGCCAACCAGATCGCCCCGCTTCCATGGAATGAGGATGGCGATCGGCAAGAGCACGAGGACGGCCGCCATGATCGGCCCGAACGTGCGGCTGAAGTAGGGCGGTCCGACCGAGACCGCGTCGCCGCTGAGCGCCTGGCGGAGGAGCGGAAAGAGCGTGCCGAACAGCACCGCCGCCGTCGCCGCGGCGATGAAGAGGTTGTTCAACACCAGCATCGACTCACGGCTGATGGGCGCGAAGAGGCCGCCGGGCGCGAGCTTCGGCGCCCGCCAGGCAAAGATGGCGAACCCCGCGCCCGACGCCAGGCCGAGGATGGAGAGGAGCAGAATCCCGCGCTTTGGATCGATGGCGAAGGCGTGCACCGAGGTGAGCACGCCCGAGCGCACCAGGAAGGCTCCGAGCATCGAGAAGCTGAAGGCGACCAGGCCCAGAAACACCGTCCAGCCGGCGAGCGCGCCGCGTTTTTCGGTCACCGTCGCGGAGTGGAGGAGTGCGGTTGCGGCGAGCCAAGGCATGAAACTGGCGTTCTCGACCGGGTCCCACGACCACCAGCCTCCCCAGCCCAGCACGTAGTAGGACCAGAACGAGCCCAGCATGATGCCGATGGTGAGCAGGCTCCAGGCGGCGAGCGCCCAGGGCCGCACCCAGCGGGCCCAGGCGGTGTCGACCCGGCCCTCGATCAGAGCCGCCAGCGACAGGGAGAAGACCACCGACATGCCGACGTAGCCCGAGTAGAGAAAGGGCGGGTGGATGGCGAGGAAGGGGTCCTGTAGCAGCGGGTTCAGCGAACGCCCCTCGACCGGCGGATCGGCCAGCCGGATCAGTGGGTTGGAGGCAAACACCGTGTAGCCCAGGAAGAGCACGCCCAGCATGCCCTGGATCGCGACGGCGTTCGCCTTCAGCCGCGCCGGCAAGCCGCCGGCGAGAAGGGCCATCACGGCCCCGTAGCCGGTGAGGGCCAGGCACCAGAGCAGCATCGAGCCCTCGTGGCTGCCCCACACGCCGGTGATCTTGTAGAGCAACGGCTTGGCGGTGTGGGAGTTCTCCGCGACATTCATCACCGAGAAGTCCGAGGTCACGAAGGCGAACATCAGGGCGGCGAAGGCGCAGGCGGTGCAGATGAAGGCGCCGACGGCCGCGCCCTCGCCCGCCCCGGCAAGGGCGGTCGAGCCGCGCCAGCGGCCGGCGACGGAGAGCGCCGCCTGGGCGATAGAGAGCGCGAACGCCAGAACGAGGGCGAAAGAGCCGAACTCAGCGGTCATGACCCAGCTCCCGCGGCCCCGGTTCCCTGCCCTCGCCACTCGCCTGACGCCTTCAGCGCTTTGACCAACTCGCGCGGCATGTAGCGTTCGTCATGCTTGGCCAGGATCTCGCTGGCCTGGAAGACCCCATCGGAGCGGAAGGCGCCCTTGGCGACCACCCCCTGCCCCTCGCGGAAGAGGTCGGGCACCTCGCCCTTGTAGACGACCGGGTCCTGGCCCCGCAGGTCCGTCACGCTGAAGGCGATCCCGCCGTCGGCGGTCTTGCGCAGGCTGCCAGTCATCACCAGCCCGCCGAGCTCGATCGTGCGGCCAACCGGCACGCCCGCCGCCCGCGCCTGGCTCGGCGAATAGAAGAAGGAGACGGAGTCGCCCAAAGCGTAGAGCGCGAGCGCCGCCGATGCGGCGAGGATCGGCGCGGCGATGGCGACCGCCGCCAGGCGACGGCGGGCTTTGCGCGATTTCGGCAGCAGGCTCACTGTGGCGAGGCCTCCGCCTGTTCGACCCGCGCCCAGGCGTCGGGGCGGTTCTGGAATTCGGCGTGGGCCGTCTGCATCGCCGCCATGCGGTCCGGCTCATCGCCCAGCACGGCGTAGGAGCGGATCAGCCGGCCCCAGCCCTCGGGGTCGTTGGGTTGCGCCCTTAGCCGCGCGGCCAGGCGCGCGACCATGGCGCGGATCATACCCTGTTGGTCGCCATCGGACGTCTGATCATCGGGCGGCAGGGCGCCCGTCTTCTGCACGGCCGCGATCTGCTGCTGCAGAGCAGCACGCGCGGGGCTGGCGGCTGGCAGCAAAGCGAGCAACGCATTCCATTCGGCAAGGCCGCCCTTGACGTCTCCGCCAACGATTTTCGCCCGTCCGAGGTCGAAGTGCGCCGCCGGCAGCTCGGGGTTGAGCGCAATGGCTCGTTCGAACGCCTCCCGCGCCTCCGGCGACAAATCGTCGCCCGCCTGCATGGCGATCGTCTCGCCCAGCAGTTCCCAGAGCTCGCCACGCTTTGGATCGAGCGCGATCGCCTTCTTCAGATCCTGCTCAGCGGCGACCGGATCGCCGGAGTCGACCTCCGCGTGGGCGAGATAGACCAGCGGCACGGGGTCGGCGGGCCGTTTGGCCACGACCATGCGGAGAACCGCGGCCAGCTCCGGCGACGTCAACCGCTGGGCCGTGTCGTTGTTGCTGGCTGCTTCCATCCACGCCGCCAGGCGCCGGGCATAGGGTTGATCGGGCGTCTGCGGCGAACCGACGACGAGATAGGCGGCGAGTGCGACCAGGGGCGCTGTGACCGCAACCATGATCACGGCGGCCCGCCCCCCACTCCCTGCGCTGGCGGCGGGCGCCGCGTCGGCCGCCGCCAGCAGCCGCCGCGCGGCTTCCGCCCGCGCCGAGCGGCGCTCGGCGGCGGGCAGCAGGCCGCGCGCTGCAAGGTCGTCGATCTCGGAGAGCTGGCGGCGATAGACGGCAAGCGTCGGGTCCTCGCCCGGCCCGCGCGCCTGGGCGCGCGCGCTCCTGAGCACGATCAGGACGGCCACTGCGGCGGACAACAGGGCGGCCGCGATCCAGAAGGCGATCATGGCTCCTAGCTAAAGCAATTCGGCGCTAGTGTCCCGATTCCGAAGTTGGCAAGGGGCTTGTGGCCGGCTCAGACGAACCGCCAGGCGGCTCCACAGCGGCGATGTCAAGGCCGCGCGCGCCAGGACGATGCGCCCCGCTGAGGTCGGCCTGCTTCAGCGTGGCACCCGTGAAGTTGGCGCGGCTTAGATCCGCGAACACCATGACGGCGTGGTTCAGGTCGGCGTGGGAGAAGTCGGCGCCTTTGGCGATGCAGCGGGTCATGTCGCAGGGGAGCAACCGATCGCCGCCGATCAGAAGCGGCCCGAGCACCGCCTCGCGCAGGTCCGAGCCGGAGAGCTTGGCGCCCATAAGCCGCGCGCCGCGCAGGTCCGCCCGGCGAAGGTTGCAGGCGCGCAGGTCGGCGCCCTCGAGATGCGCGCCCTGCAGCTGCACGCCTTCCATGTCGAGGCCGTAGAAGACGGCGCCTTTGGCCGAAAGCGCAGTCAGGTTGTAGCCCTTGATGCTCTTCAGCGCGCGCAGGTCGGCGCCGTCGAACGAGGAGGGGGTGCCCTCCGCCCCTTCGGTCTCGCACCACTGGGCGTGGGCGGCGACCATGTCGGCATAGGGAAGCTCGGAGACGTCGCGGCCAGAGGGCTGGTCGGTGAGCGCGCCGTCCATGCGCGCGTCCGTCGTGTTGCAGGCATAGATGGTCGCGCCCACCAGCACCGCATCGCGCAGGTCGGCGCCGGAGAGGTCCGCGCCTGAGAGGTCGGCGCCCGCCAGGTTCGCGCCCGACATCGACGCCTGCTTCAGATTGGCGCGAACCAGCTTGGCGTCCTTCAGGATGGCGTCGGTGAAGTCGGCGCGCACGGCGATGACGCCGGAAAGCTTAGAGCGCTCGAGGTTGGCCCCGGCCAGGGTGGCGCCTTGCGCCTCGGCGACGCGCTGGGTGTGCTCGAGCAGCCGCAGACCCTTACCGCGGTCGACGGCGGCGATCGACCCCTCGCGCAGGTCGGCTTCGAACAGGTCGGCTCCGGTCAGGTCGGCGCCGCGCAGGCAGGCGCCACGCAGGTCGGCGCGGCGGAGCGAGCTCTCGCTGAAATCGGCTTCCTGCATGTCGGCGCCGAAAAACACCGCGTGGTCGAGGCGGGCGTTGGCGAACTTGCAGCCCACCAAGATCGCGCCGGTGAAATCGGCGTCGGAGAGATTCCGGCCGCGGAAGTTCAGCCCGGTGAGGTCCATCCATGAAAAAACGGCGCGCGCACCGCCCGGGCGGGCGGT
Source organism: Caulobacteraceae bacterium (assembly GCA_035604135.1). Lineage (GTDB taxonomy): Bacteria > Pseudomonadota > Alphaproteobacteria > Caulobacterales > Caulobacteraceae > Poindextera. The sequence continues at coordinate 256,007 of DATNJB010000063.1, forward strand.
CCAGAGGCGGTCGTGTTTGGCGCAGACCGCGTCGGCGTCTTCTTGCGTAAGACGGCGATAGTTACCGGCCGTGCTGTACGCGGACATGCGGACGTTCCGTGGCGAAGGGATGTTGAACGCACTATGACCCAGCGCCGTTAACGCAATCCTTCCGAGGGCTTAGGAATCGGCGAAGCTTCGATGCCTTCGGGCGCCGTGGCGTCAGCGCGCGGACCCCCCGGCCAGCGCCGCCGCCGGGAGCGCCTGCGCCCGCGCGCCGTCGAGATAGCTGGCCCGGGCCGGGCAGAGCCGCCCGTCGAGGCTGACCAGAAGCGGGTTGCCAGTCGGGATCTCGATACCGGTAATGATGTCGTCCGGCACGTTGAACAGGTGCTTGACGATCGCTCTCAACGAATTGCCGTGCGCGGCGACCAGCAACCGCTCGCCGGCCAAGAGCCTGGGCGCGATCACGTCGTCCCAGTGCGGCAGCACGCGCTCGAGCGTCGTCTTCAGGCTCTCGGTCGACGGGATCGGCTCGCCGGCATAGCGCCGATCGGCCGCGAAATCGTACCGCCCGCCGGGGTTCAGCGGCGGGGGCGGAACATCGTACGAGCGACGCCAGGCGCGCACCTGCTCGTCGCCGACCTCCGCGGCGACTTCGGCGTGCGTCCGCCCGGTCAGTCCGCCGTAGTGGCGCTCGTTCAGCCGCCAGGACTTGTCGAGCGGGATCCACAGCTGATCAGCCGCGGCGAGCGCGAGGTCTGCGGTGCGGATCGCGCGCGTCAACACCGAACAGAAGCAGCGGTCGAGCGCGATGTCCGCCGCCTTGATCAGCTCGCCGGCGCGAACGGCTTCGGCCTCGCCCTCATCCGTCAAGTCGATGTCGACCCAGCCGGTGAAACGCTTCTGAAGGTTCCAGAGGCTCTGGCCGTGGCGAAGCAGAACAAGCGTGGGCATTGAGACCTCCAGGGCGCACTCGGCTAGAGGCCGTCACCGCTTGCGTCAAGCAGCCCGGCCGCCTCGCGCACACGCGGTCGCGCTGCTATAGGCTCCGGCGCGCTATGTCCGACCGCATGTTCTTCTCGCTGGCCGCGTTGATCGCGATCTTGATGATCGCGCTGGCGACGGTTGCGCCGCAGGGCTTGGGCGCACGCTCTCCGGGTCCCTTCGGGCGCCCGTTGGCGCAGCCTGCCCCCGATCAGGCCGCGCTGGCGCATGCCGCCGCGGCGCTGGCGGGCCTTAGGACGCGCAAGTGAGCGGCTTCGACGCGGTCGCCGTCGCGCGGCGGGTGCTCGGCGTCGAGGCCGATGCGCTGGCGAAGCTCGCCCAGAGCCTTGGACCCGCCTTCGTCGAGGCGGTGGAGATCCTGGCCGCCGTCAAGGGGCGGGTGATCCTGACGGGCATCGGCAAGTCCGGGCACGTAGGCCGCAAGATCGCCTCCACGCTCGCCTCGACCGGCCAGCCGGCGCAGTTCGTCCACGCCACCGAGGCGGCGCATGGCGACCTCGGCATGATCGGGCCGGGCGACGCGATCGTTGCGCTCTCCAAGTCGGGCGGGAACAGCGAGCTTGCGCCGATCATCGCCTACGCCAGCCGCTTCTCCATCCCGCTGATCGCGGTCACCGCGGTGGCCGCGAGCACGCTCGGCCAGGCGGCCGACGTCGTTCTCCTGCTGCCGGAGGCGGCGGAAGCCGCTGAGGCGCTGGACGCACCGACGACCTCGACCACCCTGATGATGGCGCTGGGCGATGCGCTGGCGGTCGCGCTCTTGGAGCGACGGGGCTTCACCGCCAGCCACTTCGGCGTCTTCCACCCGGGCGGCAAGCTCGGCGCCTCGCTGCGCCTGGTCGGCGACCTGATGCATGGCCCCGACGAGCTGCCTCTGGTCACGCCCGCCACGCCTATGGGCGAAGCGATCGTGGTGATGAGCGCCAAGCGCTGGGGCTGCGTCGGCGTCTGCGACGGCGACGGCCGGCTCGTCGGCGTGATAACCGACGGCGACCTGAGGCGTCACATCGATGGCCTGCTCGATCACACGGCAGGCGAGGTGATGACCAGGACGCCGAAGATCGTCGACCCGAGCGATCTCGCCGCCCAGGCGCTGAAGCGGATGACGGAGGTTCTGCCGCCGTCGACGGTGCTGTTCGTGGTGAAGGATGCGCGCCCGGTCGGCATTCTGCACGTCCATGACCTCCTGCGCGCCGGAGTGATGTAGAAGGGGCTATGTCGCTTAAGCCCGTCCCGGCGCTCGCCGAGAACACCGCCGCCTACGAGACCACGGCCCTGGTCAAGCCGACCGGCTTTCGGGAATATGACGCCCGTTGGCTGCTCGGCTCGGAGATCAACCTGCTGGGAGTCCAGGCGGTGGGCCTGGGGCTCGGGACCTACATCCACGAGCTGGGCCAGTCGCGGATCGTGGTCGGCCACGACTATCGGTCCTATTCGCTGTCGGTAAAGCAGGCGCTGACGCTTGGGCTGATCGCCGCGGGCTGCGAGGTTTGCGACATCGGCCTGGCCACGACCCCGGCCGCCTACTTCGCCCAGGCCAACCTGGACATCGCCTGCGTGGGCTTCGTGACCGCCAGCCACAACGAGAACGGCTGGACCGGCGTGAAGATGGGCGCATCGCCGCCCCTCACCTTCGGGCCGGAGGAGATCGGCCGGCTGAAGGCGATCGTGCTGGGCGGTGAGGGCTGCGAGCGGCCGGGCGGACGCCTGACGCGGGTCGAAGGCCTGGCCGAGCGGTACATCGCCGACAATGCGGGACGCGTACGCCTGACGCGGCCGCTCAAGGTCGTCTGCGCCTGCGGGAACGGAACCTCCGGGGCGTTCGCGCCCGAGTGCCTCCGGCGCATGGGCGTGAGTGAGGTCATCGAGATGGACTGCGATCTCGATTGGACGTTCCCCCATTACAATCCGAACCCGGAAGACCAGGCGATGCTCAAAGCCATGGCCGCGCGCGTCGCCGAGACTGGCGCCGATCTGGCGCTCGGCTTCGACGGCGACGGCGATCGATGCGGGGTGGTGGACGACACGGGCGAGGAGATCTTCGCCGACAAGATCGGGCTGATGCTGGCGCGCGACCTGGCCCCGACCCACAAAGGCGCGACGTTCGTCGTCGACGTGAAGTCGACCGGGCTGTTCGCGACCGATCCGGTGCTGGCGGCGAACGGCTGCACGACGGTCTACTGGAAGACCGGCCACAGCTACATCAAGCGAAAGACCGCCGAGCTGCACGCCCTGGCCGGCTTCGAGAAGAGCGGCCACTTCTTCTTCAGCGCGCCGCTGGGACGCGGCTACGACGACAGCCTGACGGCCGCCGGCGCCATCCTCGGCATGCTCGACCGCAATCCCGGCCAGTCGCTGAGCGCCCTGAAACGCGCGCTGCCCGTCGCGTTCACGTCGCTCACCATGTCGCCCCACTGCGCGGACGAGGTGAAGTACGCGCTCGTCGAGCGGATCGTGGGCGAGTACGAAGCGCTGGCCGCAGCCGGCGGAACGATCCTCGGCCGCGCGATCAAGCAGGTGGTCACCGTCAACGGCGTGCGCGTCGCGCTCGAGGACGGCTCCTGGATCCTCGTTCGGGCGTCATCGAACAAGCCCGAGCTTGTGGTCGTGGTCGAGAGCATGCGCTCGGAGGACGACATGCGCGCGCTCTTCCGCGAGGAGGTGAAGCCCAGGCTGGCCAAGTACGCCGAGATCGGCGCATACAACCAAGAAATCTAGGCGACCGGAGATTCTGAAAGCCTATGCGCGTCGCCATGATCGGCGCCGGCTATGTGGGGCTGGTTTCCGGCGCCTGCTTCGCCGACTTCGGCCACACCGTCACCTGCATCGACAACGACGCCGCGCGCATCGAGCGCATCTCGGCGGGCGTCATGCCGATCTACGAGCCCGGGCTCGCGGAGCTGGTGGCGAAAAACGTGCGCGAGGGGCGCCTCAGCTTCACCGCCGAGGCGAAGGCCGCCGTTCCGGAGGCCGATGCCGTGCTGATCGCTGTCGGCACGCCGTCCCGGCGCGGCGATGGGCACGCCGACTTGAGCTTCGTCTTCGCCGCCGTCGAAGAAATCGCCGCCTATCTCGACGGGTTCACCGTCGTGGTGACCAAGTCGACCGTACCGGTCGGCGCGGGCGACCAGATCGAAGCGCTGATCAAGCGGCTTCGGCCCGACGCCGACGTAGCGGTGGTGTCCAATCCGGAGTTCCTGCGCGAGGGCGCCGCGATCAACGACTTCAAGCGGCCGGACCGGGTGGTGGTCGGGATGTCCGATGAGCGGGCGCGGTCGGTGATGACCGAGCTCTACCGGCCGCTGTTCCTGAACGAGACGCCGATGCTGTTCACCGAGCGGCGCACGTCCGAGCTGATCAAGTATGCCGCCAACGCCTATCTCGCGATGAAGATCACCTTCATCAACGAGATGGCTGACCTCTGCGAAGCCGTCGACGCGGACGTCCAGCAGGTCGCCCGCGGCATGGGGCTCGACAACCGCATCGGGTCGAAGTTCCTGCACGCCGGGCCCGGCTTCGGCGGCTCCTGCTTCCCGAAGGATACCCTGGCGCTGGTGCGGACCGCGGCCGATGCGGGCCGACCGCTTACGCTGGTCGAGGCGACGGTCAAGGCCAACGACCGGCGGAAGGCGGCGATGGCGGCCAAGGTGACCGACGCGCTGGGCGACGACCTGAGCGGCAAGACGATCGGCGTGCTCGGCCTGACGTTCAAGCCCAACACCGACGACATGCGCGAGGCGCCGAGCCTGGAGATCATCCCGGCGCTCATGGCCATGGGCGCGGCCGTGCAGGCCTTCGACCCCCAAGGCCGGGAGGCCCGCCAGCTCTTGTGCGGCGTCGCTTTCAAACCCGGCGCATATGAGGCGGCGGAAGGCGCCGACTGCCTGCTCATCCTCACCGAGTGGGACCAGTTCCGGGCGCTCGACCTCGACCGCGTCAAGGCGCTGATGCGGACCCCCGTGGTCGTCGACCTGCGCAACGTCTACCGCCCGGCGGAAATGCAGGCGCGCGGCTTCCGCTATCTGAGCGTCGGGAGGCGCGAGGCCTAGCCCCCGCTGAGTGCGCCGAAGATCATCAGCTCGGCGCCGTCCTCGACGGCCGTCGTCACGTCGCGCGCAGCGTCCTGGCCGACGTAGACGCGCATGTGCGGGCGTATCCGCGCCTGTTCGTCGACGACGCGGAACTTCAAGCCGGGGAAGCGGCGGTCGAGATCGTCGAGCACGGCGTCTACGGTCCGACCCGCGGCCTCCACGCGGCTTTGCCCGCCGGAATAGGCGTGCAGCTGCGAGGGGATCAGAACACTGATCATGCGAGCGTTGTTGCGACCACCGAGTAGATCTCGGGCAGGTGGGCGGCGATCGGACGCCAGCGCTCGCCCTCGTCGTCGCTGATCCAGACTTCGCCGCCGGTGGTGCCGAGATAGAGTCCGACCGGGTCGAGCGCGTCGGCGCAGAACGCCTGCCGCTTGACGGTGAACCAGCCCTGCACGGGCGGGAACCCGGCGTCCTGCCGCCGCCAGCTCGCGCCGGCGTCATCGGTCCGATAGACCGCGGGGCGGCCGGCGGGACTGACCCGAGGCCAGACGTCGGTTCCGTCCATCGGGAAGACCCAGGCGATGTCGGGGTCGCGCGGATGTGGCACGATGGTGAAGCCGATGTCGCCGATCTCCTCAGGCATCGCGCGCCCGATGCGCGTCCAGGCGTCGTCCGGCCGGTCCAAACGATAGATGCCGCAGTGGTTCTGCTGGTAGAGGCGGTCGGGCATCGCAGGCGCGTAGGCGATGAAGTGGGCGTCCTGGCCGTACTCCGGGAACGGATCGGGCAGGAAGGTGACCTCGACCCCTTTGTTCAGGGGCGCCCAGGTCTTGGCGCGATCGCGGCTTTCGAACACGCCCCCGGTCGAGGTGGCCACATACATGTGGGCGACATCGCGCGGATCGATCACGATCTGGTTCAGGAGCGGACCGTCCGGCGTGCCGGAGTCCGCCGGGACCCACTTTTCGTACATCTCGTGCTCGTTGAAGCCCGCGACGCTCGTCCAGCTCTCCCCGTTGTCCTCGCTGACGAAAAGGCCAGGCGGCGAGGTCCCCGCCCACCAGACGCGGGGCTCGCTGGCGTGACCGGGCTCGAGCCAGAAGCTGTGATCGACCGCGCGGGCCGCTTGGCCGTCGGCGGCCTTCGGGAAGGCCGGAGGACGCCTGGCCTCGGTCCAGGTCTGCCCGGCGTCCAGGGAGCGGAATACCGTCGGTCCGAGGTGGCCGGTCTTGGCGGCGATCAGCCGTACGCGAGGATCGCGCGGGTCCTGCACGAAGTGGTTGACGATCTGGCCGAGGAACAGAGGCCCGTCGAGGCGCCAATCGCCGCGCGCGCCGTCGTCGGCGAACACCCAGGCGCCCTTGCGTGTGCCGACGAGAATCTGAGTCTTGGTCATGAGCCGCGCCCTTATCGCTGCAGGTTGGCGAGATCCACTCCGTACAGGGCCGCGTTGCGCTGCATGTAGGCGGCCCGCGGTTCGATCGGCCGAGCCTTCAGGCTCGCCTCGAGGATGTCAAGAAAGGTGTGCCAGCCCATGGCGTTCTGCGACTCGAAGCGTTCGAGCACAGGCAGGTGGGTGAGCGCCAGGCGCACGCCCCCGCCCTCTGGCTCGAGTTCGAACGTGAGATACGACTCCGGAAAGGGCGATTGCGCCTCGCCGGGCGCAAACACGTTCCAGGTGTGGGCGAGCTTCCGCTGCGGGACCCACTGGGTGACGACGCCGCGGATGTGGCCGCCCATCAGCCGCACCTGGCCGCCTTCGCGCGGCTCGATCGTGCTGTCGTCGCCGTACCAATCGGATAGCTTGGCGCAGTCGGTCAGGTGCGCCCACGCCTGGGCCGCCCCGCCCGGCAGCAGGCGCTCGAAACGGATCGCTGGAACGCGCAGCATCTGGCCCAGATCGCTCATTCCTCTTGCTCCTTGGTCAATTGCGCCTCCAGGGCATCCAACCTCGCCGACCAGAAATGACGAATCCGCGTCAGCCAATCCGACATCTCGTCGATTCCAGCCGGGTCTAGCTCGTAGATCCGCCGCTGCGCCTCGGCGCGCACGCGCACCAGCCTGGCGTTCCTGAGGGTCTTGAGGTGCTGCGAGATCGCCGGCGCGGTGATGTCGAAGCGGCTGGCGATCTCGCCCGACGACAGCGGTCCGCGCGCAAGGGATTCGACGATGCGCCGGCGCGTGGGATCGGCGAGCGCGCTCAAGGTGTCCATGCGGACATCCTAAAGTATCTACTTAATTAAGTCAATTCTACATTAAGACGACGCGGCCGGCGATCGCCGCGCGCCTAGACGGCCGCCTGCTTGACGGCGCCAGCGATGTCGCGGACGACCTGGGCGACCAGCTTGGCGTCGTCGCCTTCGGCCATGATGCGGATCAGAGGCTCGGTGCCAGAGGGACGAACGACGATGCGGCCGGACGCATTCAGCCTGGCCTCGCCGTCGGCGATCGCCGCCTTGACGGAGGCATCGTCGAGGGGCTTGGCGCCATTGGCGAAACGCACGTTCTCGAGCCGCTGCGGCACGGGGTCGAACTGGCGAGCCAGGTCGCTCATCCGCTTGCCGGACTGCACGAGCACGGCCAGCACCTGCAGCGCCGCGATCAGGCCGTCGCCGGTGGTCGAGAAGTCGGACAGGATGATGTGGCCCGACTGCTCGCCGCCGATGTTGAAGCCGCCCTCGCGCATGCGGGCCATGACGTAGCGGTCGCCGACCGCCGTGCGCTCGAGGCTCAGGCCCCGCTCGGCCAGGAAACGTTCGAAACCCAGGTTGGAATAGATCGTGCTCACGACGCCGCCGCCCTTCAAGCGGTCGCTCGCCGCCCAGTCCGCGGCGATGATGGCCATGATCTCGTCGCCATCGACCACCTCGCCCCGCTCGTCGCAGATCAGGAGCCGGTCGGCGTCGCCGTCGAGCGCGATCCCGATATCGGCGCGGTACTCGCGCACGGCCTTGGCCAGCGTCTTCGGATAGGTCGAGCCACACTCGGCGTTGATGTTGAGGCCGTTGGGGCTGACGCCCACCTCCTTCACCTCGGCGCCCAGCTCGTAGAGCGCGGCGGGAGCGACCCGGTAGGCGGCGCCGTTGGCGCAATCGACCACGACGCGCAGGTCGTTCAGGTTGAGGCGGCGCGGGAACGTCCCCTTGACGATCTCGACATAGCGGGCCTGAGCATCGTCGATGCGTTGCACGCGGCCGAGCTCGGCCGGCTCGGCCAGGCCCTCCTGCAGGCCCTCGTCCATCAAGGCTTCGATCTTGAGCTCGATCTCGTCGGACAGCTTGTAGCCGTCCGGCCCGAACAGCTTGATGCCATTGTCGGTGTAGCTGTTGTGCGAGGCGGAGATCATCACGCCCAGGTCGGCGCGCAGCGAGCGGGTCATCATCGCCACCCCGGGCGTCGGCAGGGGCCCGAACAGGCGCACGTCCATGCCGACGCTGGCGAAGCCCGCGACCAGCGCCGGCTCGATCGTGTAGCCGGACAGGCGCGTGTCCTTGCCGATCACCACCAGGTGGCGGCGATCGCCGCCGGAGCGGAACAGCTTGCCGGCCGCCAGGCCCACACGCAGCGCCACCTCGGCCGTCATCGGATGGCGGTTGGCCTGTCCGCGGATGCCGTCGGTGCCGAAATAGGCGCGAGGGCTCATGGTCTTTAGGCTCTCCAGTTTTCGCGAAACGGTCGGAAATGCAGATTTATTCGGTTCGCGCGTCGCCGATGCTAAATCCAGGCCAGCGAGCCGCCAAGTCGCGCTCGATGTTAGACTGAACAGGCGGCCGGCGGAAGAACAGCCCCCGCGCGCGCTCAAACAAGGACATCCGAGCCTATGTGCGGCATTATCGGGATCGTCGGGACCTCGCCGGTCGCCGAGCGGCTGATCGACAGCCTGAAGCGGCTCGAATACCGCGGCTATGACTCCGCCGGCATCGCCGCGCTCGACCACGGGCGCATCGAGCGCAGGCGCGCGGCGGGCAAAATCTCCGGCCTCGAGACGCTGCTGCGCGAGGCTCCCCTGGCCGGCCATACCGGCATCGGCCACACGCGCTGGGCAACCCACGGCGCGCCGACCACGCGCAATGCCCACCCGCATGTCGCCGGCCGCGTCGCGGTCGTGCACAACGGCATCATCGAGAACTTCGCCGAGCTGAAGCGCGAGCTGACCAACGCGGGCCACGTCTTCGAGAGCGACACCGACTCCGAAGTGGTCGCCCAGCTGATCAACGCCGAGCTCAGCGCCGGGCTCTCGCCCTTGGAAGCGCTGAAGGCGGCGCTGGACCGGCTCGAAGGCGCATTCGCGATCGCGGTGATGGTCGACGGCGGCGAGGAGATCGTCATGGGGGCCCGGCGCGGGCCCCCACTGGTCGTCGGCTACGGCGACGGAGAGATGTATCTCGGCACCGACGCCATGGCGGTCGGCCCCTTCACCCAGCGCGTCGCCTACCTCGACGAGGGCGACTACGTCGCGATCGACCACAAGGGCGCTCGCATCTTCGACGCCGCCGGCGCGGCGGTCACCCGGCCGGTCGTCACCGTTCCGCCGTCGGCGGCCCTGGTCGAGAAGGGCAACTACCGCCACTTCATGGAGAAGGAGATCCACGACCAGCCCGACGCCTGCCAGCACACGCTGTCGAGCTATCTCGACCCGATCGCGGGCCGCGCCGCCGCGCCGGACGGCTTCGATTTCGCCAGCATCGACCGGCTGCACATCGTGGCCTGCGGCACCGCCTCGTACGCGGGCATGATCGGCCGCTACCTCTTCGAGCGCCTGGCCGGCCTGCCAACCGACGTCGAGGCGGCCTCCGAGTTCCGCTACCGCGAGCCGGCGGTTGCGCCGAGCGCGCTCTGCCTGGCGATCTCCCAGTCCGGAGAGACGGCCGACACGCTGGCCGCGCTCCGCTGGTGCAAGGCCAAGGGGCTCGCCACCGCCGCCATCGTCAACGTGCACGGCTCGACCATGGCGCGCGAGGTCGACCACTTCTGGCCCACCAACGCAGGCCCCGAGGTCGGCGTCGCCTCGACCAAGGCCTTCACCGCCCAGGTCGCCGTCTTGACCGCGCTCGCCATCGCCGCGGCCGTCCAGCGCGGGCGGATCGATACGACGGAGCAAGCGCGGCTGGTCGCCATCCTGATGGAGGCGCCCCGGCTCCTGGCCGAGGCGATCTTCGATGAGGACGCCATCCGTGTGCTCGCCGTCGACGTCGCCAGGGCTCGCGACGTCCTCTATTTCGGGCGCGGGACCATGTTTCCACTGGCGCTGGAAGGCGCGCTGAAGCTCAAGGAGATCAGCTACATCCACGCCGAGGGCTATGCCGCCGGCGAGCTCAAGCACGGACCCATCGCGCTGGTCGACGAAGAGACGCCGGTGATCGTGATCGCGCCGTCGGACGCGCTCTACGACAAGACCGTTTCCAACATGAGCGAGGTCATCGCCCGCGGCGGGCGGGTGATCCTGATCACAGATGCGGCCGGTGCGGCGCGGGCGCCGGAGGCGGCGCGGGTGATCGTCGCGCCGACTGCCGATCCGCTGATCGCGCCGCTCGTGTTCGCCGCGCCGATCCAGCTTCTGGCCTACCATGTCGCCGTGCAGAAGGGCGCGGACGTCGACCAGCCGCGCAATCTCGCCAAGTCGGTGACGGTGGAATAGCCGCCGCCGCGCGAGCCGGCTCCTATGGCCACGCGCCCGGCGAGAGGCTATGGCGAGCGCGATGTCCGCCATCAAAAAAGCCGTGCTGCCCGTGGCCGGGCTCGGCACCCGGGTCCTGCCGGCCACCAAGACAATTCCGAAGAACCTCCTGAACGTCGTCGACCGGCCGATCCTGTCCTACGTGGTCGCCGAGGCCAGGGCGGCGGGCATCGAGCACCTGATCTTCATCGTCGGCCGCGGCCAGGCGGCGATCGAGGACTACTTCGACCACCATCTGGAGCTGGAAGAGGCGCTGGCCGCGAAGGGCAAGCACGATATCCTCGCCGACGTGACGACCGATCTCGCCCGACCGGGCGAGATGAGCTTCGTGCGCCAGATGCGCCCCCTCGGCATCGGGCACGCGGTCTGGTGCGCCCGCCACCTGATCGGCGATGAGCCGTTCGCGGTGATCTATCCCGACATGGTCATGGACGCCGAGCCGGGCGCGATGGCCCAGGCGGTCAAGGCCCACGAGCAGGTGGGCGGCAACATCATCGTCGTCGAGCCCGCCCCGCCGGGCGAGGCGCACAAGTACGGCATCGTCTCGCTCGAGGGCGGCGAGGGAGGGCTGCGCAGGATGAACGGGATGGTCGAGAAGCCGGCGCCGGGGACCGAACCCTCGAACCTGTTCATCAGCGGCCGCATCATCCTCGAGCCCGATATCTTCGAACTGCTCTCGGCGCACGAGACCGGCGCCGGCGGCGAGATCCAGCTCACCGACGCTATGGCCAAGCTGATGCGCACGCAGCCCTTCCACGCGCTCGAGTACGAGGGAACGACCTACGACTGCGGCGACAAGATCGGCCTGCTCAAGGCCAATGTCGCCTTCGCGCTCAAGCGCCCGGACCTCGGCGCCGAGGCCCGGGCGGCGATCGAGGCTCTGCTGCGGCGCTAGCCCCTATAGTCCCGATACCAGGCGACGAACCGGCGCAGGCCCTCGGCCAGCCCGATCGTCGGCGCATATCCGATCAGCGCCTTGAGCTGGCTCACGTCGGCGAACGTGCCCGAGACGTCAGCTGCGGGCTTGGGTTTGGCGACAGTCCGTGCGGCAACGCCGAGGAGCGTCTCCAGCGTCGCGATCATGACGGCGACCGACTCCGGGTGTCCGGCGCCGATGTTCAGCACGCGGTGGCGAGGCCCATCGGGCGGGCGGGCGAGGACGGCGAGCAGTCCGTCGACCACGTCGTCGATGTAGGTGAAGTCGCGGCTAAGCTCGCCGTCGCCGAATACTTCGATCGCCTCGCCGGCCAGCATGGCGCGCGTGAAGGCGAAGTAGGCCATGTCCGGCCGGCCCCAGGGTCCGTAGACCGTGAAGAAGCGCAAACCGGTCTGCGGCAGGCCATAGAGGTTTGCATAGGCCTCGCTCATCAACTCGTCGGCCTGCTTGGTGGCGGCGTAGAGCGAGCTCGGCGGACCCAGCCGGTCGGTCTCCGCGAACGGTCGCCGCCCACTTCGCTCGCCGTAGACCGAGCTGGACGAGGCATAGACGAGGTGCTGGAACCCGGTCGTCGCGCGGCAGGCCTCGAGCACGGCCAGGTGCCCGACCAGGTTCGAGCGCGCGTAGGCTTGCGCGTTGTCGTAGCGGACGCCGGCCTGGGCGGCGAGGTGCGCGACGCGCAAGGCCCCGCTCTCGCGCATCAGGCGCGCGAAGCCTTCCGGCTCGGCGATGTCGAGCCGCGCGAGCGTAAAGCCCGCGCGCGCACGTAGGCGCGCCGCTCGCGCCTCCTTCAGGCCAACGTCGTAGTAGTCGTTGAAGCTGTCGACGCCGATCACAGAATCGCCGCGGTCCAACAGCCGCTCGGCGACGGCGTGGCCGATGAAGCCCGCCGCGCCGGTCACCACGATCGGTTCAGCCCCGCTCACCCGCCCGGCGGCCCCGCATCAAGGCTGCGCAGCCTCAATGCACGCAGCGGCGTTGTCCTAGACCAGAGCGAGCCTTGGAGTCGACGCAGGCGTCTTTGGCGTGCAAACCTGTCACGGAATCAGGATGAAGCCTCGGGGCGTGGGTGGGGCTCCGCCTGGGGGGTGCGTCGAGCGAGGCGGTCATGCGGGTGCTGATCCTTGGGGGCGACGGGTTCTGCGGCTGGCCGACCGCGTTGCACCTGTCTGCCAGCGGCGCCGAGATCGGCATCGTCGACAACCTCTCGCGGCGCGAAATCGACGAGGAGCTGGGCGTCCAGTCGCTGACCCCGATCGCGACGCTCACTGAGCGCCGCGCCGGCTGGAGCGAGGTCAGCGGGCGGAGCATCGAGCACTTCGCGCTCACGCTCGGCCGCGACTACGACGAGTTCGTGGCGCTCCTCGACGCGTGGAAGCCCGACGCCATCGTCCACTTCGCCGAGCAGCGCGCCGCGCCCTACTCGATGAAGTCGTCGAAGAACAAGCGCTACACCGTCTCGAACAATGTCTGCGCCACCCACGACGTCCTGGCGGCGATCGTCGAGTCGGGGCTCGACATCCATCTCGCCCACCTCGGGACAATGGGCGTCTACGGCTACGGCACGGCCGGCGGCGCGATCCCCGAGGGGTACCTGACGATCAAGATCGAGACCGACGACGGCTGGGTCGAGCGCGAGATCCTGCATCCGGTCGCGCCCGGGTCGATCTACCACATGACCAAGACGCAGGATCAGCTGCTGTTCCAGTTCTACGCCAAGAACGATGCGCTTCGGATCACCGACCTGCACCAGGGCGTCGTGTGGGGCTGCCAGACGGCGGAAACGCGCGCCGACCCGCGGCTGATCAACAGGTTCGACTACGACGGCGACTATGGCACGGTGCTCAACCGGTTCCTGATCCAGGCGGCGGTCGGCCATCCGCTGACCGTGCACGGCTCCGGCGGCCAGACGCGGGCCTTCATCAACATCCAGGACACCGTGCGCTGCATCGCGCTCGCGCTAGCCAACCCGCCGGCCAGGGGCGAGCGGGTCGCCATCTTCAACCAGATGACCGAGACGTGGCGCGTGCGGGACCTGGCCGGGATGGTGGCCCGCCTCACCGGCGCGCCCGTCGAGTTCGTCGCCAATCCGCGCAACGAGGCCAAGGAGAACGAGCTCTCCGCCCGCAACGACATCTTGATCAAACTGGGCTTGCAGCCGATCACGCTGGAGGCCGGGCTGATGAACGACATCGTCGAGATCGCCCGCGCCTACGCCAATCGCGCCGACCTCTCCAAGATCCCGAGCGTGTCGGCGTGGAACGCCGAACGCGCCGCCGCCCTGGCCGCCCAGGACCGCGACGACGAGGAACAGCTGCGCGCCGCGCAGTAGGGCCGGCTTTCGAGCGCTTGCGCCCCGGCGTACATGTCCCCGATGGCGGCTCTGCCTCCCAACTTCACCCTGCTGCAGGTGATCCCCGAGCTGGAGACCGGCGGGGCCGAGCAGACGACGTTGGATGTGGCGCGAGCGGTGGTCCGGGCGGGCGGGCGCGCGATCGTCGCCAGCCGCGGCGGACGCATGGCCGGCGAGCTTGCGGCCCGCGGCGGCGAACTGGCGGCCCTGCCGGTGCATTCGAAGAACCCGATCGTTATGCTCGCCAACCGCAGCCGACTGGCGCGCCTGATCCGCCAGGAGCGGGTCAGCCTCGTGCATGTCCGCTCGCGCGCCCCGGCGTTCGCCGCCTTCGCCGCCGCCAAGGACGCGGGCGTCCCCTGCATCGCGACCTATCACGGGCTTTACGGCTCGGGTAACCCGCTGAAGCGGTGGTACAATTCGGTGATGACGCGTGGACCTGTCACCATCGCCAATTCCGACTTCACCGCTGGGCACGTGGTCGCCGAACACAACATCGCGCCGGCGAAGGTCGTCGCCATCCCGCGCGGCGTCGATCTGGCGCGGTTCGATCCGGCGGCGGTGGCGCCCGCGCGCGTCGCGGCGTTGGAGGCGGCATGGGGCCTGCGCCCGTGCACGACGCGCTTCCTGCTCGCCGGTCGCCTCACGCGCTGGAAGGGCCAGATGCTGCTGGTCGAGGCGGCTGCGCGGCTGGCGGCGCGCGGCATGGGCGACTTCGTCGTCGTGCTGGCGGGGGACGACCAGGGGCGCCAAGCCTATCGGCAAGCGCTTGAAACCGCCATCGCCGCACACGGCCTGGCCGGGCCGGTGCGGCTGGTCGGTCACTGTGATGACATGCCCGCGGCCTATCTTGCCTGCGACGTCGCGCTGGCGCCGTCGTTGGACCCGGAAGCATTTGGACGCACCGCTGTCGAGCCGCAGGCGATGGGCCGCCCGGTGATCGCCGCCGACCATGGCGCCCCGCGCGAGACCGTGCTGGCCGGCGAAACCGGTTGGCTGGTTCGACCGGGAGACCCGCAAAGCCTCGCCGACGCCATGGCGCAAGCCATCGAGGCGGGGCCCAAGCGCCGCGCAGCCATGGGCCGAGCCGGCATGGCTCGCGCCCGGCGACTTTATTCCGTCGAAGCCATGTGCGAAGCCACGCTTCAGGTTTACGCAAGGGTGCTGGAGAACTGCGCTGGTGGCCCGAAAGTCGCGTGAAATCGCCAAGATCCTCGTGATCAAGCTCGGCGCGCTTGGCGATTTCGTCCAGGCGCTGGCGGCGATGCAGCACATTCGCGAGGCGCACCCGAAGGCCCACATCACGCTCTTGACCACCCCGCCGTTCGAGGCGCTGGCCCGCGCCAGCCCCTACTTCAACGACGTGGAGAGCGACGGGCGGCCGGAAGGCGTGGGCGACACCATCTCGATGATCCGCCGCCTTCGCCGCGCCCACTACGACCGCATTTACGACCTGCAGACCTCGTCGCGCTCGTGCCTCTACTTCTGGCTCCTGCAGCCGTTCGCGCCGCAGTGGTCGGGCGTCGCGTTCGGATGCAGCCTGCCGCAACGCAATCCGGACCGAGGGCGGATGCATACGCTCGAGCGGCAGGCCGACCAGCTTAGGGCCGCGGGCATCTGGTCGAGCGCCCCGATCCACCCCGGCTCCGCTCCGCCGGCCGACCTGAGCTGGATTCTGAAGAAGGGCCCCGCCGCACGTCCAGTCTCGGCCAGCGCCGGGCGCCCATACGCCCTGCTCGTGCCCGGCAGCGCCGCCCACCGCCAGGAGAAACGCTGGCCAGTGGAGCGGTTCGGCGAGCTGGGCGAAGTCCTGCGCAAGCGCGGCCTGGACATTCTGATCCTCGGCGGCATGCAGGAGAGCGCGCTGGCGCGCGCCATCCAGCGCAAGGTGCAGGCGCGTGACCTGACCGGGCGCACCGATTTCGCCCAGATCGCCGCGCTCGCCGCCCGCGCGACCGTGGCGATCGGCAACGACACGGGACCGATGCACCTGATCGCCGCCGCCGGCGCGCCGACGCTCGTCCTGTTCTCATCGGCGTCGGATCCGACGCGGTGCGGTCCGCGCGGCCATGTCGCCGTGCTGCAGGCCGACAAGCTCGACGATCTGCCGGTGAGCCAGGTCGTCCAGGCGGTCGAACTCTTGGTGCCGGCGCCGCCGCCCTTCGTCTGGCGGACAGCGCCTTGATCGGCGCAAAGCGCTTCGTCATATGTCAGTAGAAGCGTAAGGCTTTCGCGACTACGCTTCATCCATCAACGGCTCAAGGAGAGCTTGCCTATTCGTCGTCCCATGCCCGCGCCGCCGTCCAAGGACGGCCCGCGCATCAATGAAGATATCCGGGTCCCGCGTGTGCTCCTGATCGACGAGCACGGTGAAAAACAGGGGATCATGCCCACCGCCTCCGCGCTCGAGGCCGCCGAGGAAGCGGGATTGGACCTGGTCGAGGTCTCACCGAACTCCGATCCGCCCGTTTGCAAGATCCTCGACTACGGCAAGTACAAATTCGAAGAACAGAAGAAGAAGGGCGCCGCGCGCAAGCGGCAGAAGCTGGTCGAGATCAAGGAGATCCGACTGCGCCCCAACATCGACACCCACGATTACGACGTCAAAGCGCGCGCCATGCACCGCTATTTCGAGGAGGGCGACAAGGTGAAGGTCACCTTGCGCTTCCGCGGCGGCGAGATGCGCCACCCCGAGCTCGGGATGAAGCTCCTGCAACAGGTGCGGACCGACTTCGAGCCGGTGGCCAAGGTCGAGTACGAGCCCCGCATGGAGGGGCGCCAGATGATCATGATCCTGGCGCCGCGCTAGGCCCGCGGGCGAGCGGCAACCCTTGATTGCGGTCTGAGCTTGGGTCACCCTCGGCGTCGGGTTCCGGGGGCGTCCATGAAGATCATCGTTTTCTGCGCAGCTTGGGCGGCGTTTGTCGCCAGCCTCGGCGCCGCGGCAAGCGCGGCCCCGCTCGCCGCTTACGGGAGCCTGCCGTCGATCGAACAGGTGGCGATCTCGCCGGACGGCAAGCAGCTGGCG
>DATNJB010000064.1:0-15682 GCA_035604135.1 Caulobacteraceae bacterium
GCCTGGCCACGCCGGATCGGAAACCCGCCAGCGGCCCATCCGCCGCGGCCAGGGCATCGCGATGGGCGAGCAGGAAGTCGTAGACGCTGGAGAAGCCAGCGACGATGTCTTCGACGTGGGGTGCGGCCGCCACGCGTTGGCGGCCAGCTCGGGCAGGCAGGTCGCCGCCGGCATGGCGGCCCTGACCTCCGGACAAGAGCTTCCGCTCATCGGCGACCCCGAGCTGCAGCACGAGCGTGCGGGACGCGGCTTCGAACAGGCGCGCGAACAGGACGCCCTCGAGGCTTTCGACCAACCCATCGCGCGCGGCCGCCTCGCTGGGCGCGACCGGGCAGGCGGCGATGGCGGTGCGGACGGCGCGGCGCGAGGCTTCGGCGAGCGGCAGGACGGCGGCCAGAAGACCCCCGGGCCCGGCAAGCGCGTCGCCCGACACCGCGTAGGCGTCCGCCAAGCCTCGCAGCGATTTGATGTTCTCATCCATCCAGTGATGGGCTTAGTGTCAAATCGGGCTGGAATCGACCTGACGGAGACGCTGCGATGGCGAAGTCCCGTAAGCTTCCTTGGTTGGGTGCGCTCGTCGCCACGC
The DNA here is from genome assembly GCA_035604135.1 of Caulobacteraceae bacterium. Classification (GTDB taxonomy): domain Bacteria; phylum Pseudomonadota; class Alphaproteobacteria; order Caulobacterales; family Caulobacteraceae; genus Poindextera. The sequence continues at coordinate 587 of DATNJB010000064.1, forward strand.
CGGCTATGACCGCCAGCGTCCAGCCGGCGGCGGCGACGCCGACGCCGCCCACCGCCGCCGCTTCGGACGCGTCCGCGCCCGCTCAGGCGGAGGCTCTTCGCGCCGCCCTCAAGGCCGAGCTGTTGTCGATTTCTCCCGCGGACATGCTGACCATCGCGGGCGATCGCATGGGTCCGGACCCTCTGCTGGAGCCACTGCCGCTGGCTGTCGGGCTCGCCAAAGGCGCCGGCGCGGTTCGCCTGGCCTTGACGAACGGGCCGACCGCGCCCACGGCGAGTGCCGTGGTGGTCTGTGCAAGCAACGGCTGCAAGGTACAACGGCCCATCGCCGTCGCGCGAGTCGTTCATCACCAGCGGACGGGCGCCAAAGCCGGGATTTGCGTCCAGGCAACCGCCCCGAACCACCACGCGCTCAAGCAAATAACGCGCTAACGAAGAAGGCCGGAGGCGCAATAGCAGTTCCCGGTCGGCGTGGCGGCGCGTACCAAGCCTCTGCGGAGACCGGCGCAGAAAGTGGTGGCGGACAACATCGGCGCGCCAGGACCAGGCCGCCTCATCTAATGAGGCACAAATAACGGTCAGGAATGCACGTGCCGTTGCAGCGATATTTGCCCTTGGGGCAGTGCTTTCCGCCGTTGACGGGCGTCAGATACGCTGCCGGCATTTTGGTGAACGGGGCCGATGCGTAAGATTCGGCGGAGCCGGTGCCGATCACGATGACGACGACAAGCATAAGACCGCGGCGCATGCGGAGCTCTCCCAATGGCGGAACCGCAGACTGGAGCCGATCCCGCGCGATGTGAAGTCCGAGAGCCTCCCTTTCGCGGTCTACAGGGCCCGGACCCACCTCCAACGTCCGCTTTCCGCCCCGGATCAAACTTCCGCTTATGACCCGAAGCGGACATTTGGGGCGGGTTCTGGCCCTCATGCTTTTGGGGGGACCGGGCGAGACAGTCGCAGGATCACGATCACGACGAACGCGCACGCCAAACCGAATGTAATCCACTCGCCCGACCTCCCAGAAAGGGCCAGAAGTAGAGCCCCGAAGGCGCTGACGGCGGCGAGAACACCTGCGACCGCTAACAGCCAATTCCACCAGGGCCAATTCGGTATCATGGCCCATCGATAGCCGCGGCGGCGATCGGGCGCCATGCTTGTCGCCGGCGGCAATCTCGCCCCTGCCCGAGGGTCCGCTTCCGGGGAACTTCCCAGTGTCTGCTAACGACCCATAGCGGACATTTTGCTCAAAGCCTCGGGAGCCCAACCCCGGCCGTCGATCCAGGCCTCCATCCAGTAGTGGAAGTAGGGGCCGCGTTTTCGTCGAGCGCGTAGCTGTCACGCCGCGGCCTTTGCGAGGCGCGAGGCGCGCGCGCTGACCTCGAGGCAGGCGCGGCCGTTGTGATAGGGACACTTCCAGAGGTGCGCCTTGGGCCATGGCCCGGTTCGCCCCTCTCCCGGCGGATCGATGCGCTCGCGCCACTCGCCGGCGACCGGATCGACCACGACGCCCTGGACGAAGGCCCAGAGCCGCTCGACCGCATCCAGGAACCGGCCGTCGCCCGACCGCTCGAAGGCGTCGAGGAAGCCGACCAGGGCCTCGGCCTGCACCCACCACAGCTTCCCGCGATCGAGCCGGCCGGAGGCATCGATGCCGGCGATCATGCCGCCATCGCCGTCGACCGCGCCACGGAGCACCCGTAGCGCGACACCTTCGAGCGCGCGACCGGTCGCTAAGGCGACGTCGGGGCCAAGACGGCGGGCGACGGAGGGCAGCAGCCAGCTCGCCTCGATGTCGTGCCCATGGGCGCCGCCTTCGTCCAGCGGCCGCCAGTCGGCGTCGAAGAACTGCATGAAGGTCTTGCGCCGACGGTCCAGGGCGGAGCCGATCAGCAATCCCAGCAAGCCCTCGGTTCGCGCGCGAAGGCCCTGGCTAGGCGCGACGGCGAGCAGTGCGTCCAACGCCTCGAGCAGGTGGAAGTGGGCGTTGAAGGTCTTGGCCGCCTCGCCCCGCTCCATCAGGTCGTTCGCGACCGGCGACCAGTTGCGGGAGAAGGCTTCCAGGAAGCCTGGATGGCCGGGGTCGGCGGCTCTTGCCAAGGTCACGTCGAGGATTTCGAGCGAGAGCGTCCTGGCTTCCGCCGAGCCAGCGGCGCTGTAGGCAGCCAGACCAAAGATGGCGAAGGCCTGGGCGTAGAGGTGCTTGCTCGCATCCGCCGGTCCGCCCTCGGCGGCCACGCTCCAGAAGACGCCGCCGTGCTCGGGGTCAACAAGGCGATCGGCGATGAAGCGGAACGCCGCTTCCGCTCCCTCGAGCAGAGCCGCATCGGGCCACCGCGCATACGCAGCCGAAAAGGCCCAGAGGATGCGCGCTTGGAGAACCGCGCCCTTAGGCGCCGAGGGCAGCGGCCGCCCGCGGCTGGTGGCGGCGCCGTAGAAGCCGCCACGCTCTTCGTCGCGCAGGTGGAGCCAGAACGGAAGGATGCGCTCGCGAAGCTCCCCCTCCGCCTCGCGCGCCAGGCGGGCGAGGCGGGCCCTCTCGGAGTCGGGTTGGTCGGTCGCGGCGGGCCTCGTGAACTCGAATGGCGGACGTGTCGGAGCGCGCCGAAAGCTGTAATGCGACAAAACAGGACCGCCAACGTTCGAAGAGAGGCAAGGGCATCGGTGCAACCGAGCGGGTGCGCGAGGCGCTCAGCGAGGGAATCCGGGCGGCGGGCCTGCCGGGCTCTGCGGCGGCGGCGCGGATGCCAGACGGCGAGGTTGTCGTGGCGGCGGTATGCGCGCGGCCTGGACCTGCTTTGATGTCGAGCGGGCGTACGAAGTGAAGACATCGGACATGCCGTGCGCCCCACCCCTGGCCGCGAGCGAAACCCTAGCTAGGCGGCGAAGGCAGGGGCAAGGGAGAGCTGGCTGGACGGCCGCCCGTGCCAGCTGCCGAATGTCCGCTCACATGGGCATGTTTGAGGGCAAGGGCGGATGTTCTCTGGCGCTGAGAGCAGATACTCCCGATCCTCGTCTGTCTGTGGGCCGCGAAAAGGACATTGCGGACGAGCGCTCCCGACGTTCTTGAGGGCCAACGCGGCGGCCGCTGGTTTCCAGGCGACCACTGGTGAATGACGCGGCGGCGGGGACATCGACACACGGAGATTCGCAGCGCGGCTTCTGCAAGGCTAACGTGACGACGAACAAGCACACCCGTCGCGGAGGCGGGATAGGTCGAGCTGGCCGGGGGCGGTGGGAGTGAGCGACAGCCAAAAGGTCGGGACCACGACCTTCCTTATCCTGTGGCGCCAGCCGCTCGTCTTCGTGATTTCGGCGGGATGGGGCTCGGTCTGGGGCGTCCGGATGGCCCTGCAAATTGCTCAAGGGCGCGAATGCCACATCGTGACCCGCCCCTCCAACCGGATGGAGGTCCTCCTGCCGGAGATCGCGGAACTCAACGTACGGCTCCGCAACGAACATCCGAACGCCAGGCTCTGGTCCCTGGCTGCATCCGAGGACGACGCCGCGCTGGTCCGAGCGCTGGGCGTCGGGGCCATCTGGGCCACGATAACGGCGTTCGTCGATGAGCGGCTCTACTTCCCCGAACTGGAGCAGCCGAAGATCTATGATGCCGTTCACACGGCTCGAACGGACTCGTTCAAGCGCCACGAGCTGGCGCACGGGGTGAACAATCTAGCCCTGATCACCTACACGATCTTTGGGAGCACCGACTCCGTCGCTCAGGTGGCTCGAGCGTATCGGGGACTGCGCTACGTCAACTACACGAATGAGGGCGGGCTCAAGATGCTGGATGCGGCCGGCATTCGACGCGTGCTCAGCCGGTCGCGCTGTGGCCTGCTTCTCTCGGCGACCGAGGGCGCCAACAACGCGACCGTGGAGTATTTCCTCTGCGGACTCCCCCTGGTCACCACGCCTTCCCATGGCGGCCGCGAAGAGATGTATGACCCGAGGCATGCCACGGTGGTCGAGCCCTCTGCGTCGGCGGTGGAGGAGGCGGTCGCCGCCTACCAGAAGACTGCCCCCGACCCCTTCGAAGTCCGCGGTGCGGTCCTGGCAAAAGCGCGGCCGCATCGCGCTCGGTTGATCGCCTGGCTGTCGGAGGTCGCCGGCCGCGACCTCCTGCCGCTCGCCGACGGCAATCTTTGGCTGCCCCAGTTTCACGACAAGCTGCGCCAGGTCTGGCGGATCGACGCCCGCCCGGACGGCCGGTGGGACGCTCGCCGGGAGATCGTCCCAGAATAACCCCGTCAACGTCGAGGCCTGCTGGCCGATCGGGAATCCGGCATTGGAGCGCCGCTCGAATGTCCGCGTTCGAGCAGCTCAGCGCCGGACGGCGCGCTCGCCCATTCCGTGGGGAGACCAACGGATTCTTGCGGACATCGCTGCGCAAGCTTCATGCCCGTTCTCGCCAGCGCGGTCCTCGTGAATTAGTACAACGCCTCCATAGACCGGGGCGCGGGCAAGAGGCGCAATTGAAACGGCTTACCCTCTTCGCGAAGGGCAACCTGGACCTGCGCGACACGCTGCACGCGCTCAGGATCGGGCGCGAGGTGGTCTGGAACGGCATCGGCGAGGTGGTCAGGGCGCGCCGCCCCGGCTGGTCCGTCCGCGTCCGGCACGAGACCCTGACGCGGCCCGACGCGCTGCTGGCGGCCACCGGCGTCGTCCCCCCCGAGCTCGCGGAGCGCAATCTCGACCTCGGCGCCTACCCGGCCGAGAGCCAGTTTTCGACCGCCTTCTTCGAGGCCGACTGCGACGCCGTCGTACTCTCGATCCAGCCCAGCGTGAAGATGTCGCTCTGGCGCCGGCGTGGCGCGGGATGGCTCTTCATGCCGGAGAGCTGGTCCCTGTGGTCCAAGACGGACCAGACCTGGCTGCGCGAGAACTTCGATGACCTCGGGCCGGCCGGGGTGGAGCAGGCGATGCGCGATCTGGCCGAAGTCGTCGCGCGACGGCGCGAGACCAGCGCCGCGCCCATCCTGATCTATAACCTCTGCGCGGCAATGCCAGGCGAGCACCTGCACGTCCACGCCGGCATGGAGGACATTCTCTCGACCCGCGTACGACGCTTCAACCTTGGCCTTGTCGAACTCTCGCAAGCCACCGGCATATCGGTCATTGATGTCGATGCCGTGCTCTCGCGGGCGGGGGCCGACCGCTTGAGATACGACCCGATGCACCTGAACACCGAGGGCTGCCGGCTCATGACGGAGGAGGTCGCCGACGTGCTTGAGGACCTCGGACTGTTCGAAGGCGATCCGGGGGCGGCATGAGCCTGAGCATTGTCATCCGCTCGCGCGACGAGGCCGACCGGCTGCGCCTGGTGCTGGCGTCGCTGACCGGTCAGACCGGGCTCAAGGAGGTCGTGGTCGTCGACGACGGGTCGACCGATCAGACCCCGGCGGTGCTGGCCGAGGCGACTGGCGCGCTGCCTCTCGTCGCCCTGCGTCATGCCGCCTCCCGCGGCCGGTCGGCCGCCTCGAACGCAGGCGCGGCCGCAGCGACGGGCGACATCCTGCTCTTCTTCGACGGCGACACGCTGGCCGCTCCGCAGCTTGTCCAGCGCCATCTGGCCGCCCACGCCGAGGGCCGGCGCCTGATCGGGCGGGGCGAGGTCTTTCACCTGCGCTGCACCCGTTTCCTCGAGGACCCGGAGGCAGCTTCGCCGAAGCCCGGCGAGGAGGCCCGGCTCGCCGGGCTTCCGGTGGTCGAGATCGAGCGCATGCGCGTGACCCGCCGCCAGGTGCTGGACGATTTCGCCGCTATCGAGCGACGAGCCGAACCCGCCATCTACCCGGGGGCCGGCCCGCGCCGGCTCAACGCGCTGGAGACCGAAGCGCTGCGCGCCGAGCCAGGCCTTTCCGTGCTTTGGGCAGCGGCGACAGGCGCCAACCTGTCGGTGTCCCGCGCGGCCTTCCTCGATGCGGGCGGCTTCGACGAGCGCCTGGACATCAACGAGCATCGCGAGCTTGCCTTCCGCCTCTACGAGGCGGGCCTGCGGATGCGCCTGGTCGACGGGGCAAGCAGCTATCACCTCACCCATCGGGCGGGCTGGCGCGATCCCTTGGCCGAGACCGGCTGGGAGGCCGCCTTCTGGCGCAAGCATCCGGTGAAGGCGGTCAAGCTTCTGTCGGTGTTCTGGGCCTGCCTCGCACCGGGTTCGCGACTGCCGGCCGAAGCGCGAATCGCCTCGTTGGTCGAGCTCGAGGCCGCGGCGCTCACCGAGAACGGCGTGGACTACGACGCGGCGCGCCGGGCGCTCGGCCTGCCCGCCCTCCCGGCGCCGGCCGCGGCCGCGACCTCGGCTCCATGAGCGCGCGCCAACTGCTCGAGGCCATGATGCTGATCCGCGCGTTCGAGGCCGCGCTGGCCGCGCGCAGCGACCACGGGTTCCAGCTCTTCTCGTCCGGACAGGAGGCGACCGCTGTCGGCGTCTGCGCCGCGCTCGAGCCAGGCGATGCGCTGCTCTCCAGCGGGCGCGCTATTGCGCCGGCGCTCGCCCGCGGCCTGGATGCCAATCGGGTCATGGCGGAGATCCTGGGCAAGGCGACCGGTTCGAACCGGGGCAAGGCGGGCCGGGGGCACATGGCGAGCCCCGACGAGGGTTTCTTCGGCGCCCACGCGGTGGTGGCGGGAAATATCGGCATCGCCGCCGGCGTCGCGCTCGCCGAGCAGCTGAAGGGCGAACGGCGCATCGTCGTCTGCATCTTCGGCGACGGCGCCTGCGGCGCCGGCATCCTGCACGAGACGCTAAACATCGCGGCGCTCTGGCGGCTGCCGCTGCTCCTCGTCTGCGACAACAACGAACTGTCGATCGCAACCCCCAGAACCGCTGCGCTCGCGCCCGAGGCGCTGGCCGACCTTGCGGCGCCGTTCGGCATCCCTGCCGCGACGGTCGACGGCATGGATGTGCTGGCGGTGCGCGACCAGGCCGAGACGTTCGCGGCGCGCGCCCGCGCCGGCGACGGCCCGGCCTTCCTCGAGTGCCTGTCCGCCCGCTTCTTCAGCCACTCCACGGCGACTCGCGAGACCCGCTCCGCCGCCGAGATGGAGCGCCTGCGCGCGCGATGCCCGATCCGCCGGCTTTCCGCGACGCTCATCGCCGACGGCGAGCTCGACGCCGCCGGCCTCGCGGCGCTCGAACGGGACGCAAGCGCCCGCGCCGCCGAGGCGCTCGCGTTCTCCGACGCCTCGCCCTATCCCGACCCCGCCGAGGCGCTGGCCGATGTCGGCTGAGGGCGGGCATATCAAGCGCTTCTTCCGCGAAGCGATCGCACGCGCCGTCGGCGAAGCGATGGCCGCCGATCCGCGGGTCATCGTCTTGGGCCAGGACGTTGGCGCGTTTGGCGGCCCCTACAAAGAGTTCCTCGGCCTCTACGCCGAGTTCGGTGCCGCGCGCGTGCGCGACACGCCAGTGGCGGAGGCCTCGATGGTGGCGCTCGGCGTGGGCGCGGCGGCGGCGGGCTTAAGGCCCCTCGTCAGCATCACCTACATGGACTTCCTGATGCTGGGCTTCGACGCGCTGGTGAACTACGCCGCCAAGGCGCGGTTCAAGACCGCCGGGCGCATCACCGCGCCGGTCGTGGTGAAGACCACCGCCGGGGCGAAGGGCCAGGGCGTCGCCCACTCCCAATGCCTGGAGTCCTGGCTGATGGGCGTGCCCGGTCTGACCGTGGTCGCGCCGGCCACGGCCGCTGAAGCCTACGGGCTGATGAGATCGGCGCTCAGCCACGACGGGCCGGTCGTCTTCGTCGACCACAAGCGGCTCTTTCCGACCGCCGGAGACGTTCCCCTGGCGCCTGTCGCCACCCCGATCGGAAAGGCGCTGGTGCGCCGCCAAGGGCGCGACGTCACGATTGCGACCCACGGCTTCATGGTCCGCGTGGCGCTGGAGGCGGCCGAGCGGTTGGCGCGGGAGGGCGTGCATTGTGAGGTCGTCGACCTGCGGAGCCTCGCCCCGCTGGACATCGAAACCGTCGCCGGGTCGGTTGGGCGCACGGGCGCGCTGGTGACTCTAGAGGAGGGTCAGATCACCTGCGGGGTCGGCGCCGAGGTGGCGTTCCGCGTGCAGGACGCCCTGGGTCCGGTGCGCGTGGCCCGGGTCGGCGCGCTGGCCGCGCCGGTGTCTTCGAACCCGGTGCTCGAAGCGGCATGTATCCCCGATGCCGCGCGCGTCCTCGCGGCCGTGCAAAGGGTGCTGGACCTTGCTCCGCCAGGCGCCGCAAAGGAGGTCCGATGATCTACGAGCTCGCCGTTCCCGGTCCGATCGAGGAGGTCGAGGAGGTGCGCGTCCTGGAATGGCATGGCCCTGAGGGCCACGCGTTTGCGCCCGGCGAGCTGGTCGTCGAGCTCGAGACCCACAAGGCGCTAGTCGAGGTTCGCGCCGGCCAGGCCGGCGTGCTCCGCCGCATCGTTTGCGCGGAGGGGGCCTGGCAGGACGTGGGCAAGACGCTGGCGGTCTTCAGCGACGCGCCTGCGGAGCCGCTACCCGCCTCCAGCGAGGGCCTCGGCGCGTGGGCGGTCGCGTTCGAGGTCAGCTGACCACGGCCGGCCGCGCGCTCAGGATGAGCGGCCCCCTGGCGGCTCGAGCGGGCCAAGCGTCAGCAGAACCTGGGGTCAGCCGACGCTCCAGATCGATTGGAACATGATCGTCGCGATGGCCACCCGCGCCATGCGTCCCGGCGCGGCGTGCAGCGGTTCGTCGGGATCGGTCGAGAACAGGGCCAACGGCGCGCCGACGGCCGGCTCGTCGCCACGTTTGACGTAGAGTCGGCGCAGATGGGCCTTCTCGCGCAGTACCATGCGGTAGTGCGAGATGGGCGGGCAGTCATGCGGCGCGGCCAGGCTAAGGTCGACGGTCATGTCGAAGAGCTTCGCGCCGGGCGCCAGCGCCTGGCCTTCGTGGGCGTGCGCGGTCTCGATAGTCGTTGATGCGAGGAACGTTCAGGTTCAGCAACAGTGACGATAGCTCCGCCGGAGGCCTGATGGGCCGAGAATGGCCAATTCACGCGCATGGCCCCGCGCGCCCCGTCAAGGGCGCAGCGGGGGGGGGCCTGATGCGCCGCCTGGGCGTCACGCTAGGCCCGTGGCGGCGAAAAGCCAGCGAGGCGGAGGCGATCGACTTCCTGCTCTTGCAGGGCTGGCGCCCGGCGGTCGTGACCGAGCGTCGCGCCGAGGTTGAGCCCGAGGCGCGCGCGGTGCTCGAGCGGTTCGTCACGCTCGGTCTGGGCTTCGAGCGTACGTCCGGCGGCGCCCGCCTCTTCGATCCGAGCGAGCTGGCGAACTTCATGCAATGGAGCCACACCGAGCTCGGCGATCCGTTCTGGGGCGAGCAGAACCTGCCTCTGGCGCGGAGCGTCTTCTGGCTAGAGCACGGGCTTGAGCCCCGCGCGGACGTTCGACCGCCGCCGCCGTCGAAGCTGCCGCCACGCCGGTTTCGCGTTAGCCTGCGACGGCGGTTCGATCTGTCCGACCGCGAGGCGGGCTCGAGCGTCCGCCTGCGTCTGCCGCTGCCGATCGAAGATGCCGCTCTGAGCGGCCTCGAACTCGCGATCGACCCGGCGCCGGGCGCGGAAATCAACATCGCCCCGGCGCGGCTCGACGTCAGGGTCGCCGTCCCGGCCGACGGCGCGGTCGAGCTGGGGTATGTGGCGTCGTTCGTCGCGCGTCCGACCTGGCGGGATGCCGCCGCACCGGCGCTCGGGCCCGCGGACGCCGCCCTCTTCACCCGGCCGAACGAGGGGCTGGTCAAGGTTACGGCGGAGACCCGGGCGTTGGTGCGCGAGCTGGCCGGTGGCGCGCACGATCCTTGGACGCGGGTCGAGCGGTTCTGGCGCTTCGTGATGGAGCGGCTTCGCTTCGGGGTGATCAACTACGAGGAGCTGGATGCGGCGCGGCCCTTGGCCTGGGCGCTCGACAACGGCTGGTGCGACTGCCAGCTCGGCTCGGCGGTGCTCACCACACTGTGCCGCGCCGACGGAATCCCGGCGCGGATGCTGAGCGGCTACGCCCTCGACGAGGATACGCCCTATTTCCACTACTGGGCGGAAGCCTGGATCGACAGCCGGGGCTGGGTCCCGCTGGACACGGTCAGCTGGTCTCTCTCCCGCGGCGGACGAGATCCGCTGTGGGCCGACTACCTGTTCGGCGAGGTGAACTATCGGATGACCACCGAGCGGCTGCCGCGGCTGTTCAACGGCCCGGGCGCAGTGCGCTTCCCGGCCGCGGTGATGCGGCTCGGCCGCATCCGCGATGGCGGTCTCGAGCAGGGCTACTACGACGCTGATACACGGGCGCTGCTCTTCGCCGACCACGTCGCCGTGCTGGAGTCCCACCCGCTCTGAGCGCGCTCAGCCGATCACGAAGGCCGGCCCGTTCGAGCCCTGAACGGTCACCGGATCGGGGCCGAAGTCGAACGGCGCCAGCCCCTCGCGCAGCGCCGCCTCGCGCCGCCCGAGCAGCCCCTGCGTGATCGCCAGCCCCAGCAGAGCCCGATGATGGGCGTCGTCGTAGGCGTTCTTGCCGTGGCTGACGTAGACGTAGAGGTGCGGCGCGTCTTCGAGCACGCGGAAGCGGCCGCGCGCCTGCAATTGCTCGAGAACCACCATGTCTTCGCCGTGCTCGGCGATGAGGCCGGCCTCCGGATAGACGATCGGTGCGGAGCGCCAGCACAGCAGGGAAGCCGGGAATCCGCCCGCCGCCGTGGTACGCCAGTTCGTGCAGTACAGCAGCCGCTCCCGCGGGAAGAACTGCATCACGTGCGCCAGGCAGAGGCCCTCTGCGTCGCTCTCGGCGAGCGCCACGACCTGGCGCGACACCCGCTGGGGATGGCGCATGTCGTCGTCGTCCCAGATGCAGAGGAGATCGCCCTTCGCTTCCGCCAGGCTCACGTTGCGCAGCGCGCCTAGCGACGCGGCCGCCGCCGGCGCGACGACCCGGATGTCCGGTCGGCCGAGGCCGGTCACATGGTCCTTGATCGCCTCGGTCGTCCCCGCCTCGATGCGCGTGTCGGCGACGATGATGAGCTCGCGCCGCCCGTGTGTCTGGCGAAGATAGTCGGCGATGCTCCGCTTGAGCCCCGCCCACCGATCGGGGATTGGCAGCGTGACCATGAGGCAGCTGACGAGCGGCTCATCAGCCAACTTGCGCCTCCTGGATCACGAAGGCCGGACCGTTCGAGCCCTGGACGGTGACAGGGCCTGGCCCGAAATCGATGGCGGCGAGACCGGCGCGGAACGCGGCCTCCCGCCGGCGGAGGAGGCCTTGGGTGAAGCCGTGCCGCGACGGCAGTACGCGATGGTGCGCATCGTCCCAGCTGTTCCCGCCGTGGCTGACGTAGACGTAGAGGTGCGCCTGGTCAGACAGGACCGCGAAGGCGCCTCGCGCCTTCAGTTGCAATGCGACGGCCGTGTCTTCCCCGAGCCGCGCGGCCGGGCCGGTCTCTGGATAGTCGATCGGCGCGCGCGCCCAGCACATGATCGAACCAGCGAACCCGCCCTCCGGGGCGGAGCGGAAGTTGTCGCAGTAGAGCAGGCGTTCGCCCGGGAAGAACTGCATCACCTGCTCGAGGCAGATCGCCTCGGCGCCGGATGCGACGAGCGCCGCCGCCTGCTGCTGCAAACGCTCCGGATGATAAAGGTCGTCGTCGTCCCACTGGCAGAGGATCGCCCCGCCGGCTTCCGCTTTGGCGATGTTGCGCAGCGCGCCCAGCGGTCGCTCGCCCACGGGCTCGACGATGCAGATGTCGGCGCGGCCGAGGTCGGCCACGTGACTCCTGATTACCGCAGCGACCGCGCGATCGCCGCCGTTCAGCACGATCACCAGCTCGCGCTCGGCCCAGCTCTGCCGCAGATAGTCGGCGACGCTCCGCTTCAGCCCCGCGAGCCGCTCGCCGACCGGCAGGGCGACCATCAGGCAGCTGATCAGCGGCTGGTTGGGCATGGGCTGCCTTGCGGCGACAGTGACACCCGACTGCCATGCCCGTGTTAGCATGATGCTGACAAGGTCCTTGGCCCTAGGTCTTTCGCTCCACCAGGCGTCGCGCAAAACACACTTGTAGAGCTTGCCGGTCGGCGGCCCGGGCGATTCCTCGCTGAAGTCGATCGGGCGCCGGTTGCGGACCAAGGTCGGGGGATAGGTCGTGTTGCTTAAGACGCTTCGCGCGGCGTAGGTCCGGGCGTGACCCCGGGTCGTGCAACAGCGCGCGCTCGGCTTGACAGGGCGAGCGCGGCCATGCGCATGAATCGGTCGCCGTTGACGTATTTCGGTCCCCGCGGAGCCCTTGTCTTTGTTGCTGACGCTGAACCTTCCGCGCATCAACGACTACATGTCGACTGCGATCATCGAGGCGGTCTTCGCTCACGAGGGCGACGAACTGGCTGTCGGTGCGAAGTTGTTCGATCTAACCGTGGACCTCAGCTTGGCGGCCCCGCACGACTGCCCACCCATCACCCACTATCGCGTGGTCACGCGAGAGCGGGCTTGGCTTCGCCGACTGTGTGTTCAGGGCAGAGATGAGCCGGTCGTTGGGGCGCCGTTGGCGTTGCTCGCCACCGAGGCCGACGAACCGGTTGATGCGACTACCTCACGGCCGGCGCGGTTCGCGATCGCAGCGATTATGCACCAGGCGGTCTGGGGCCGGCGTTGACCCCGATTCCGCTGCGGCTCGGCCCATTCGCCGTGCCTGGTTTTGTGTTGTTGCGATCGGTCATCCGCTGGCTGCGCGAGGACGGTGCTGTGGTCCGACCGGGCGAGGCAGTCGGCTTCTGCAACGTTGGCTTGCTGACCATGACCCCAACGGGCGCCGCCAGAGCGCGATTCGACGATGAGTGGCTTGACGTCCAAGCGGTCATTGCGCCGCGCATCGGAGGAACGCTGCGGCGCGCGCAAACGAGCTCGCGCGGCGGATTTCTCGAGCAGCTTGAACACTTTCAGCAGCCATGGACGCCGGAGTTTGAAATCGGCTCAGTCGAGCCAGACGGCGGTCCGGCGCTGCCCGGTCCGGTCGACGAGGTCGAGCTCTTCATGACCGCTGGCCGACGGCAGGCGGATCTCGCCGAGGGCCGGCACGGCCTCCTGACCGGCTGGCACGATCGCGTGCGCGCATGGCGGGCCGATGGCGATCGTCCGGCCGGCGCCGTAATCAGCCTCGGCATCTGCGAAATGACTGGGGTGCTGCGCGGCGAGCAGCTCGCCTTTCTCGAGCTGTTCGAGCAGCTCGCCGGCCCGGCGCATGTGATTCAGATCGCCGACGAACCGCTCGTTCATAGCGCTCCGATCGTCGCCGAACTCGGGGCCCGGACAGATGCCGAGCGCGACACGATAAGCGCCGACCTGATCGAATACTTCGCGCGCGCCAAGGCCCGCCCGGCTGAGTGGGTCTTCGCCGGCGCGCTGATGAAAGCGCTGCATAGAACGCCGCTCAGCGAAGCCTACGATTTGCTAAGTCGTCGGGGCGTACGCCGTGTGGGTCCGGCCGACGCGGTCGTTCTGTCGGCAGGTGGGGAAGGAGCGTTCCTGCGCCACCGCAAGCTTGGATACGCCATTAACATAAACGGTTTTCGCGTCGTGCGGGCCGGTCCGACCGTAGGTGCTTGGCTTCGAGAGGCCTTCGAGCCCGTGCATCGAAGCATCGACGACATCGGGCGAGACTACCGGAAGTTATTCAGCGCCATTCGAGCCAATCCTGGCGCGCGACCGAAGCACTTACTGATTGTCAACCTGATGTCGACGTCGGGCGACGATGACGTCCAGAACTACCAACCCTTCGATGCGCCGATGGCTGAGACGCTGAGCGGCGTGCGCGCGCGCGACATGAATCTGATGCTTCATGACCTGGCGCGCGAAGACAGTGATGTCGCCATTATCGACGTTGATGCGATCGCCGCCGAGACGGGTGCGCGGCACAACCTGCCCGACGGCGTGCATTCCAGCGGCGCTCTGCAGGCCGAGCTGCGCGCCGAGATACTCCACATCCTTTGCCACCGGGGTCTGCCGGGGTTTGCTCGGGCGCGCCTCGGCTGACCTCGAACGCCACCGGCGACGACGCTGGCGTCCGGTCAACCGGCCGCTAGGCGGCGGCGGACCAGGGTGTCGATCTCTCGCAGCGAACCGTGATGGGTGCGGGCACGCTCCTGGACTTGGACCGGGATGGTGTCGTCCAGCCCGAGCGAGAGCAGACTGAGCGCGAAGGTGTGGCCCGCGACCTCTGCTGCGACCCGGCCAGCGAGGCGATAGTCGGTCGCAAGGGCGCGTGCGCCGATGTGAGCGAACGCGCGATCGATGTCGACGACGGTCACTCCGATGTCGCGCGACAGATCGAGCGCCATCCGGTCCAGGCGGCGGATCCGCTCGAGCAGGTGTTGGCCCTTCTCGGTTCGCCGCCCGGACACGGCGCGAAAGACCGTGAGCAACATCACGATCGCGCCCTCGGCGGCAAGGCCGTCGGTGCGCCGACGCCAGCGCGCTGCTGTTTCGGCGAAGGGCTCGTCACTCTCGACCTCGCATAGCAGCGAAAGGACTACGACGTTGCCCGCCGCCGCCCTCAGGCGGCGAGCGCCCCAGAACGTCAGCTGGATTGGCCAATCGACGCCCGACGCGGCGCGCAACGCTTCGGCCAACTGTTGCGCCCCGTAAAGCACAGCCGGCCGCTCGCGCATGTCGACCTCGGCGTGGATGGTGATCGGAGCGAGCGGGCTCATCGCGCAACGGCTCGGCGAGAGCCAAATGCGGCGGCCGTCCGCGGTCCCCCAGAAGCGTCGAGGTCGTGTCTAGGCCTCGGCAGGACCATCGCCGCTCGCGCTGATCTCCAGCTCCACCAATCGCACCTTCCCACGTCGCCCGTCGCGACACCAGGAAGGCTACGTTGGGAGATCGGGCACGGCAACGAATGTCCGCTTTCCCCCCATAGCTGACTCTCGGAATGTCCGCTTCCCGGCAGTCTAACTTGGCAATTTTCGACCGGACGCGACGTGTCCACGCTAAATAGAAATGACACTCGTTCCGCCAGATAGAGATGACACCGAGGGCGGCAGTCGGGGGTCGGGCGGGCGCGGAGCCCCCACGTAGCGCAGAGCCCGACCGACCCCCGCACCGCAGC
>DATNJB010000065.1:0-40678 GCA_035604135.1 Caulobacteraceae bacterium
CGGCCGTTTCGCCGATGCCCTGGACGACATTCAGCACTCCGGGCGGGACGCCGGCGGCATGGGCGATATCGGCCATGAGCGAGCAGGTGAGGGGCGCCCACTCGGGCGGCTTGACCACCACCGTGTTTCCGGCGGCGAGCGCCGGCCCCACCTTCCATGTGGTCAGCATCAATGGAGCATTCCAGGGCGTGATGAGCGCCGCGACCCCCGCCGGATCGTAGCGGACGTGATTGACCACCTCGGGGGAGTCGATCGTGTGCCCTTGGAGCGTCAGCGCCCAGTCGGCGAAGAACTCAATGTTCTGGGCGGCCCGCGGTACGACCCGGTGGGCGTTTCCGGCGAGCAGCGACCCATTGTCCATGGTCTCAACGGCGGCAAGCTCGCTGGCGCGCGCCCGGATCCCCTCGGCGAAGCGCTTCAGGATCGGCAGTCGCCCTTCAGGCCCAAACGCGGCCCAGGCCGGGAAGGCCTGGCGCGCGGCTGCGACCGCCGCGTCGACTTCGGGTCTTCCGGCGGCCGAAACGTCGGCAAGATGCGAGCCGTCGACCGGCGAGAGGTCGGCGAACCGCTCGTTGGACGCGACCCGGTGTCCGCCAATCCAGTGGTCGGTCGAGATTTCGACGCCTGCGACCGTCGTCGTGTTCCACCCCATCAGACGGTCTCCGGCACGCGGGGCGCCGCCGCTGGCTGGCTGGCTGGGCCACCCTCCTTGAGGAAGCGGTCGACAAGCCGATCGGCCCGATCGCGCGGCGCGAACATATGGGCCATCTGCTGATTGCGCGCGCCGGAGGCGAGGTAGAAACGCTCATACTGCTCGCCGCGGCTGGCGAGCGCGCTGCCGGCGAAATCCCACGCCAGCCGGAAGATCCGTGCGCGCTCTTCGGCGGCGACGTCGCCCGCCCCGCGCAAGTACTGGTCGATCAGCGGGCGCAGCGTGGGATCGGCGAACTGGGCGGCCGTCGGCGCGGCAAAGAGGTTGTGCGACCCCAGCAGTCGGATGATCTCGTTCACCCGGGGGAACCACTGCGGAAGGCTGGCGCGCAGCGCGACCAGCGGCCCCCCTTCAGGGAACCACACGCCATTGCCGAACTCATGGGCATTGTCTTCCGCGGTCAGGACGCAGGATCGAGCGATCTCCGCGTAGGTCCAGATCTCGCCCAGCATCTGTGCGTTCGGGGGTTGAACGGCGTTGATCGTCTCGCACATGCGCGCGGCTAGCCCCCAGGCGAACTCGAGCTTCGTCTGTGCCCGGATCATCGTCTGCTGCATGATGTTCGGGGCCCAGCCCGTCCTCATGACCTGGTTGTAGACGGCGAGGTTGCAGTTGATGTGCAGCCGTTCGCGCGGCACCTCGACGTCGTCGAAGATAACGAAGGCGTCCTGCTCGTCGAAGCGCGAGGAGAGGGGGAAGTCGCGCGCGTCCTGCGGGCTCGAGAAGCTGTCTCGGCAGATGAACTTCAGCCCTGGCGTCGTCATGGGGATGCAGAAAGCGAGCGCATAGTCGTCGGCGCCTGGCGGCAAAGGATGGCCGGGATAGACGGCCAGATCGTCTGCGAAGGGGGCGAGGGTCGCAAGGATTCGCGCACCGCGGACGACGATCCCGTGCTCGGTCTCGCCGACCTTGTGCAGGGGGACGTCGTCGCCGACCTTGACCATGTCCCCAAGCCCCTTGTCGATGGTGGGGTGGATGATGGTGTGCGTCAGCGAGATGTCGTTGCGGCGCAGGTGCTTCTGGTAGCTGACCAGGTTCTCGGCGCCCTCTTCGTTGCCGTTGGCGGCCCATTCATCGGCGCGGCCGGCAAAGCCGGCGTAGGTCACGTTCATGTAGTCCGGCGAGCGGCCCATGACGCCCACGGTGTACTCGGCGATGCGCGCCAGGCCGACATGGCGGCGTCCGACGTCCGCCTTCGAGCGACGTTGATCGGCTCGCCGGTCTCCGGGTCGGGGATCAGGCAGTCGGGAGCATGTTTGTGCTGGAGGTCGAAGATGCCGGCCAATCCTCTGGCCGCGCCGGCGAAGGCCGGATGATCCGCAACGTCGGAGACCCTCTCGTCGCCCACCCAGATATCGCGGGGCACCTTTAGGCCATCGAGAAATTGCTGTCCTGTTCTGGCCGGCATGGTTGTTCCTCCTCGCGGCCTGGCCGCTTAGTCTGTCTTGTTGAGGCATGGCCGGTCCTGCCCGGAGCGCCGGACCCGGCCGCGCCTAGAGCCCGCTCAAGAGCAACGCGAGCTGGCCTTTCAAGTCGCGGTCGAACTGTTCGCGGTTCACGAAGCCGCTCAGCAGCTTGCCGAGGTTGAGGTAGTAGATGCCAAAGACCGCCTGGGCGCCGCCCATGAGCGGTGTGTCCGCGCGGGCCTCGCCGCGCCCCTTGGCCGCCTCGATGAGGAGGGCCAGGCGACGGAGGAGGCCGGTCATGAGCTCGTTGACTTCGGCCCGCTGTTCGCCGCTCGCGACGTAGCCGAGCTGTCGCATCAGTGCGCGGGCGAGCGGCAGGTCGCGCTCGTGGTAGGCGACAAAGGTCCCGAAGAAGGCGATCAGCTGATCGATGAGCGCCTGCTCGTGCTTGGCGAAGCCATAGGCGCGCTCGACCAGCTCAGTCATCTCCTCCCGGAAGACAAGGATCAGCAGATCATCCTTTGTCTTCGCATAGAGGAAGAGTGTTCCTGCCGCGACGCCCGCCGCCTCGGCGATCTCCAGTGTGGTGGTCGCCTCGAAGCCCTTGTGGGCGAAGAGGGCGTGTGCGGCGGCGATAATCCGGCCACGCTTCTCGGCCTTGTTTTGCTCTCGGCGGCTTAGCGCAGCTTGGGCCATGAGCCTCCCCTAGCGACGCACGCGCGCCGCGTCAACATAAATGAGTAGACTCATATATTATCCACCCCGTCGTTGGCATGGACTCCCTTTCCATGAGAACTTGCAGCTCAGAGCGCCCGCTTTCGAAATTGACTACAGTCAGATGATCGCCACGGGAGAACGCATTGCCCCTACCGAAGGACGCCGTCGCCGAACTCGCCCGCCGGCTCGATGAGGCGGAGCGGACGAAGAGGCGCATCGGCCAAATCTCCAAAGCCTTCCCCGACATGACGGCCGACGACGCCTACGCCGTCCATGAAGCCTGGATCTCGAACAAGCTCAGCCGTGGCCGACGCATGGTCGGTCACAAGATCGGCCTGACCTCACGCGCCATGCAGACGAACGCCCAGATCGACGAGCCCGACTACGGCGTGCTGCTGGACGACATGGTGTTTGCCGACGGCGCCGAAGTGCCCGCCGCTCGCTTCATCGCGCCCATGGGCGCCACCGACGACGTCGCGCCGGCGCTCGAGGTCATCGATCTGCGGGTCCAACCCGTGGACCCCGAGACTCGAACCACGATGAAGGGACTCGGCAGCATCTCGGACAACGCTGCGTGCGCGGGATCGCCTGGCTCGCCAACAAGCTCGCAGCGCACGGCGTGGAGCTTCAGGCCGGCGAAGTCCTGCTATGCGGCTCTTTCACTCGTCCGATCTCGGCGCGCCCAGGCGACGTGTTCCACGCCGACTACGGCCCCCTCGGGAGCGTCGCCGTTCGGCTTTCCGGCTGACACGCGATGCAATGTACGCTTTCCCCCTTAGCGGTCGCTCCGAGAGTCCGCTTCCGGGCAGTCTGAATCGGTGGGGAGAAGCTCCCGCGAAGCGACAGCGTGAGCTAAGCCTTTAGACCCTCTGTGGTGCGCTCGGCGCGGCGGTGCTGTTGGCGGCGATCTAGCCCCGCTGTCGCTAGGCGCCGGCGCGAACCATCGCTTCGAAGGCAGCGAACAGTTTGCGCATGGGTTCGGCCTTGTAAGCAAACGGATCGGGCGGATCCATCGCATGCACGATCATCGCGGTGTCCGCCTCGAACAGCAGCAGGCGCCCATCCTCGAGCTCGGCGCAGTCGATGCCCATGTAGTCCAGCCCGAGCCGCTCATGCAGGGCGGCGAACGCGCCCGCGTGTCGCGCGGCGAAGCCCTGGTCGAACGCGGCCATGAAAGCGGCCTCTTCGGCGCGACGGGCGGGGTTCTCCGCCATGCCGGCGTTCAGATAGTGCACCATCCAGTGCTCGGAGATCGCTAGGTGGCAGACGAACGGGCGGCCCTGGATCAGCGCAACGCGCTGCTTGCGGTAGAGGCCATCGGTGCTCGCATAGTCGACGAACGGGCAGAGGTAGAACAGGTCTTCGGTCCGCTCGGCGAGGTAGGGGGCGATCGCGGCCGGATCGTCCATTCGCGCAAGCCCGGCGCCGGCGTGCGAGGCGATCGGGCGGACCAGCAGAGGGAAATGGCTCGGCGGACAAGCGCCCGCGGCGAGCGCCTCGAGCGCCGCGCGCGTCACGCGCTGCGACGTGGGTGCGCACACCCCTGGCGCGTCGGCCATCAGCCCACTCACGCTGTCGCGGCTGAGACGCTGGATGCGGGCGGGATCGCCGTTCAACACCGGCCTGGGCCAGCGCGCCAGCGTCGGCGCGACGCCCGACAGCACGGCGCGGTTCGCCTCCGACTCGCCGATCGCGAGAAAGGCTCTGTCGTGCGGCGGCGGGTCGGGAAGCCCGCCGCCCGGCTCGGCAAACAGGCTGACCAGGTCGATGGCGGCTTCCTCCATGAGGAAGTCGAGCGGCGTGTTGGCCATGAGGTCGCCGGGCGCCACGATGGCGAGCAGAGTGAGATCGGCCGGCGTTCGGGCGCGGCGGACATAGGCGCGCTGCATGGCCAGGGCATGCGCCTGCAGATCCAGGCCCGCTTCCTGCTGGCCAGAGAGAAGGAGCAGGGTGGCAAGATCCATCAACGCGCCGGCATCGTCGGGCGCAGCCTGCGCGCGCGCCTGCAGGCGCTCGAACAGCGGCTGGACGGGAACGCCTTCGAAGACCATGCGCGCGAGCTTGGCGGTGCCGATCACCTCGGCGGGCGGCGCTGCATCCGCGCTCATGCGGCGCCCTTGCGGGCGGCGTCGCCGAACGCAACCACCCCGCGCACCAGAGCATCGAGGTCGCGGGTGTCGCTGCGATGGTTGAACAAGGCGGCGCGGATCGCGACCTTGCCGTCTATGCGCGTAAGCGACGGCGCCGCCTCGCCAGCCTCCTGCAGGTCCGCCACGATCGCTCGGTTGACCCGGTCGGCGTCGTCGCACGCGTAGCGGAAGCAGACGATGTTGAGCGCGACCGGCGCAAGAAGCTCCAGCTGGGGCGCGGCCGCGATGCGGCGCTCGAGGTCCTTGGCGAGCGCGCAGCTGCGCTCGATCGCCGCGCCGATCGCGTCGGCGCCCAGCACCTTGAGCGTGAACCAGACCTTGAGCGCGCGGAACCCACGCGACAGCTCGGGCCCGTCGTCGCACGGCCACCAGTCGCCACCGGCGAGTCCGCGCCGGTCGCGCTGCAGATAGGCCGCCTCGCCGGCGAAGGTCGCCCGCTGCAGCGCGGCGTCGCGCACCAGGATCACGCCGGCGTCGTAGGGGACTTGCGCCCACTTGTGCAGGTCGAAGGCCAGCGAGTCGGCTTGCTCGAGCCCTGCGACCAAAGGTTTGAGCGCCGGGGTCAGCACGCAGAGCGCGCCGAATGCGCCGTCGATGTGGAAGTGCAGGCCCTCGGCGCGGGCGATCGCGGCAAGCGCCGCAAGGTCGTCGATCGCGCCGACGTCGACCGTCCCGGCGTTACCCACCAGAAGGAAGGGCGTGAGCCCGGCGCGCCGGTCAGCCGCGATCGCGGCGCGGAGCGCGGCGGTATCGATGCGGTGATCGGGGCCGACGCCGACCAGGCGCAGCGCCTCGGTGCCCAGGCCGGCCATCTCGAAGGCGCGCGTCACGCAGGCGTGCGTGGCGGTTGAGGCGTAGCCGGCCAAGCGCGCGCCTGCGAGGCCCTTGCGCCGGACCTCGGCGCCGAGGGCGCGCTGGCGGGCCGCCAGGACGCCCACGAAGTTGGCCATCGAGGCGCCGGTGAGCAGTATCCCGCCTGCGTTGTCGGGAAAACCGACCAACTCGCGGAGCCAACCGATCACCTGGCGCTCGACCTCGATCGGCATGTGGTCGCGCCCGCCCAGGTTGGCGTTCAAGCCGGCCGCAAGCATGTCCGCCAGCATGCCCACGGGCGTGCCGGCCCCCTGCACCCAACCCATGAAGCCCGGGTGCAGGTTGCCGCCGGCGTAGGGCAGCACGTCGCGCATGAAGATAGCGTGGGCTTCGGCGAGCGACCCCGGCTCGGCCGGGATGGGCGAGCGGAAGCGGCGCTTGACCTCCGCGGGGACCGGCAGCCAGACAGGCGTCCGCCGCAGGTGCTCCAAGTGCTCGAACAGGTCGTCGAGCATGCGGTGGCCCTGTTCACGAACCGCGCGCCAGTCGGCGGGATCGAGATCGCGTTTTCCGTCCAAGGCCGCTCCGTTCCTCCCGTTCCGGCGCCTAAGGAGATTCGGGCTCGCCGGTTCCGATCTCCTTAACACGCGGACGTTGTCGCCCGGGCTTCATGCTGGCTCGACGAAACGGGTCGAGGTCAGCCGCCAGGCGCTCAGGCAGGCGGCCAGCGTCAACGGCGTGAATGCGGCGAACAGCCAGAACCCCGCCGCCCGCGCTTCTTCCAAGCTCATGCCGCGGCCGACGCCAAGCGCCGTCGCAATCGAACCCGCCGCCGCCGCGGCCACGGCCGCGCCGATCATCGAGGCGGTTGGAACCGAGCTCGACGCCAGCGCTCGTTCGGCTCCTGTGGTGTTGGCGACGATGCGCGCCGCCGCGAAGGCCCAGGTCAGGCCAAATCCGGCGCCAGAGGTGAATACCAGCAGGACGATGGCCGGGATCGAGCCGTGCGGCACGGCGAGCATCATCGCCGCCTGGCAGAGCGTGATCATGGCGACGCCGATGCGGATGAAGCCGCGCGCGAAGCCGCGGCCAGCGACCCCGAGCGCCGTCAGCGTCCAGCCCATGGCGCCTCCGCCCAGCACATAGCCTGCGACGATTGGCGGAACGCCGTAGAGCTTCTGCATGAGCGCACTGCCGTACACTGAGAAGGCCGTCGTGCCGGCGCTGAGGGCGAAGATCATGAAGAGTCCCGCCGCGGGCCCGCTCGCCGCTCGCGCGACTTCGCGCGGCAACAGGCTCGCAGGCGCTCGGCTGTCGATGCGCAGAAAGACACCGAGCAAGACGAGGCCGATCAGGGCCGAGGCGATCTTCTCGAGCGGCGAGGGAACCAGCCCCGCCGCGCCGATCGCTGCGACGCTGACCGCCAGCACCAGGATCTGCGCCAGCGGAAGCCGCGCTTGACCCGCATCCCCGGCGCCTGCACCCTTGGGCACCAGGACAGCAGTGGCGGCGATGAAGCCCACGCCTTGGAGGGCGAAGATCCAGAAGGCGCCCCGCCAGAACCCGGCCTGGGCGAAGATTCCACCGATCAGCGGGCCGAACAACGTCGCCGCGCCCCAGACGCCGGCCAGGCCGCTCAGGACCCTGGACCAAAGCGCTTCGGGGAACAGGCTGGTCGAGGCGACGTAGGAGAGGCCGACCACCGAGCCGCCGCCCAGCCCCTGCGCCAGCCGGCCAGCCAGAAAGAGACCCATGTCCGGCGCAGACGCGCTCGCGGTGCAACCGACGGCGTAGGCGGCGCCCGCGACGGCCATCGCACGCTTCAGGCCCAAGCGCGAGGCGAGCCGGCCCGCGGTCGCGCCGCCAAGGATCGAGCCCAGGAGGAAGATCGCCACCGCCCAGCCGAACGCCGAATAGCCGCCGATGTCGCGCGCCGCGCTCGGCATGACGGTCGCTGTGACCAACTCGTCGGCGGCGGCAAGCCAGGTTCCCGCGCAAACGAGCGCGAAGCGGGGGAGCCGACCCTCAGCCACCAGGTCGCGCCATCCAACAGTCGGTGTGCTCGCGAGATCGGCGGCCATCTTGGATAGTTTACTCGGCCGTCGGCGAATTGACGCGCACGCCCGGCGCGATGCGCGGCTGGCAGTCGCCGTTCGGCGGCGGCGAGCCGCTGACAAGCTCCACCCCGTAGGCGATTCCAGGCTTGCCGGGGTCGCCGCGGGTCTCCGGCGGCAGGGGAACGACGGAAGCGAAACAGCGCTCGAGATGGGCGGCCGCCATGCGGTCGGCCAGGTCGACCACCAGCCCCGGCCGGTTGAGGTCGGCGCGCCACGATGCGTCGGAAGGGGGATAGCGTTCGCGTTCGCGCAGTTCGAAGATTGGCGCGCCGATGTTGCGCGCCGCCGCGAGCTCGCCGGTGGTTCCATAGCTCAGCGTGCCGATCCAGGCGGCGTTGTGCGCGCTGCGCTCGGCCTCGATGCGGGCGGTGAACTGCGGCCAGCCGCGGAGGCTCAACGCCGGATCATGGCGGCCGACGTCGGTCGAAGGCCAGAGCATGTGCAACAGGATGATCGCCGAGGCGAACCAGCCCATGGGCGCGGCCCGCCAGCGAAGACCAGCCACATAGCTTGGCTCGAGCACGTTATCCGCCCCGCAGGCGGCGACGATGACCAGCGCGGCGTAGATCGGAGCCGGCCAGTGCGCCTCGACGCGATCGTGGAGAGCGTGGATGATGAGGTAGGCGAAATAGGGCAGGCTCGTCGCCAGCGGCAGGCGCAGGTCGGCGCCGAGGGTCGTCTTTGTCCGCCAGGCTCGCCACGCTTCGAGCACGCCTTTGCCCAGGAACCACGAGACATACATGTTGAAGAGGAATTCCTGGCCGGCGATGAACCAGAAGAGGTTCATCGGAGCGAATTGAGTCGGAACCAGCCGGCCGAACTGCTTGGCGAAGGTCACCCAGTGGTGCTCGGCGTTCCACGCGACGTTGAGGCCGAACACGGCGCAGGCGATCAGCGCCGCGGCCCAGGGCCAGGGACTCCTCAGCGTGCGCCAACCCTCCGGCTTCAGGACGAGCCAAAGGCCGATACCGGGCGCAAGGAAGAGGGCGGAGTACTTCGAGAGCGCGGCCAGCCCGGCGGCCAGCCCCGCGGCCAGCCACCATGCGCGAGCGCCGGGTCCGCTGGTCCGCGCCAGACAGGACAGCGTCAGCGCCCAGAACAGGATGTTCGGTGCGTCCGGCACGGCCAGGATGGCCCCCACGGCCACGAGCACCGAGGCGTTGAACCAGACCGCCGCGCGCACCGCCGTGCGCTCGCTGGTCCCCAGCCGCATGGCCAAGTCGAAGACCAGGAAGCTGGTGAGGACCGACGAGAGCACCGGCAGCAGCCGCACGCCTAGCGGCGTGTCGCCGGCGACGGTCATCCCGGCGCGTATCCACCAGGCGATCATCGGCGGGTGGTCGAAGTAGCCCAGCTGCAGGCTCTGCGCCCAAAGCCGGTAGTAGGCCTCGTCTTCGGTGAGCGGGATCGCGCCCGCGAGCGCCAAATGGATGGCGGCGGCGGCAAGCAGGAAGATGACGAGCGCGCGTGGCGGCTTCGCCAGCAAGCTCTGCGCGCCGGCAGGGCTCAAGCCGCGCTCGCGGCGCGCGCTGGGGTCAGGCGTTTGATGGCGGCGGAAAGCCGGTGCCTCAGCCGCTGCCAGTGGGCGACGCCTTCGGAGGTCACCCAGTTCATCTGCAGGACCCGCCTTGGCCCATGAAACGGCTTGTGGCCATGCCACGACCGATCGGAGCGCTTGAAGGCGACGAGCGAGCCGAAGGTGGGCGCGGCTTCCGCCGCATAGTCCTCGAGATCGCGGCCGTTGCGCAGCAGCCGCAGCCGCCCGCCGTCGGGCGCCCAGTCCTCGTTCAGGTAGACCAGGATCGTGATGATCTTGCTCTTCGAGTCGGTGTGGATGTAGCCGTCCTTGTCCCCGCACATCCCGCGCAGCGTGAACGTCACGGGCTTGTCGGCGAGCCGCACGGAGAACTTCTCCTCGATCGCCCGGCGGAAGGGCTCGCCCTTCATCTCCTCGATCAACGCCGCCACGGCCCCCTTCACGTCGAGATCCGCGAGCGCGAACGAGCCAGGCTTGTCGATGCGCGGATAGTCGGCCGCGATCGCCGCCCGCGCGTCGGCCCGAACAAAGCCTTCCAGCACAAGGTAATCGAACGGTTCGTCGTTCGCCGGCGCGCGCTTAAGCGCCTCGATGTCGAGGAATCCCATGCCGGCTCCATATCGCAACCCCGATTCCTTTGGCTATAGGCTGGGGCCGCTGCGTTCCTTCAGAAGGGCCTCCGTGACCTCTGCGGCGTCTTGCTGGTTCATGACGACGGGCGAAGCGGGGTTCCGCACCCAGGCGCGCAGCCTGGCCAACGCCGTCTTCGCCGCGCCGCGCGAGATGGTGGCGGGGCTCAAGCCCCCATGGGACCGCCTTCCGGCGGCCTGGACGCCCGCACCGCTCGAGCATCTCGATCCCAAGCGCGACCGCCCCGCGCCGCCGTGGCCCGACGTGCTGATCAGCTGCGGCCGCGGCACGGCCGCGCTTTCGATGGCGATCCGCAAGGCGAGCGGGGGGCGGACGCTGACCGTGCAGATCCAGGATCCGCTGGCGCCGGCGGACAGATTCGACCTGGTCGTCGCCATGGCGCACGACACGATCTCCGGCCCGAATGTGGTCAAGGTCGCCACCGCCCTCCATGACGTCACGGGCGAGCGGCTGGCGGACGCCGCCGCGGCCTGGTCCGAGCGGATGCCGGCCGGCAGCGGACCTCTGGTCGGCGTCATCCTCGGCGATCCCACGCGGGGCGGTCGCGCGGCGGCTGGTGAGGTGCTGCTGGCGGGGCTGCGCCGGCTGCGAGCCGGTGGCGCGCGGCTGGCGATCGTCGCCTCCCGCCGCACGCCAGAGGCGGTGGTCGCCGGGTTGCGCGATGCGTTCTCCGGCGATGCAGGCGTACTCGTCTGGGATCGCCAGGGTGACAACCCCTACCTCGGGACGCTCGCGCTGGCCGACCGGCTGGTCGTCACCAGCGACAGCGTGTCGATGATCTCCGAGGCGCTGGCCACGGCGCATCCGGTCGAGGTGTTCGGGCAAGCGCAGAACGCCCGCCATCGCCGCTTTCTGGCCAAGCTCCAGGCCGAGGGGCAGATCGCGCCGTTCAGTGGGGGTCCGCCGCCGCCGCGCTCGACGCAGATCGTCTCGGGCCTAGCGGTGGCGACTCAGGCGGTGCGGGCGCTGCTGGCCGCCCGCACCGGGCTGTCCGCGTAGGCTAGCTGCCAGCGGTCGCGCCAAGCGTCTGTGACGTAATTCATGACGATCGAGCGGCGAACGCCGGGGATCGGGCGCTGTTCGAAGCCGTGCCAAGTGTTGTCGGAGGGAACGAACATCAGGGCCTGGTTGCGCCTGAACGGCGCGCGCCTCACCCACTTGTCCTCGGCGGCATAGACGTCGGTCCCGAGATCCTCCTGTCCGTCCCGGGCGAGATAGTAGAGGAAGGTCAGCCGTTTGACGCCAAGGTCGGTATGCGGCCGAAGCCAAAAGCCCGTCGTGTCCAACGCGTACTCGAACCGAAGGAGCGTGCCGTCCAGCTGCGAGCCGGTGGCGCGGGCGAAGGCGCCGACGACCTCCTCGTCGTGGAACGCGGCCGCGACGGCCCCGCACACCGGATAGCGATCGATGTTCGCCTGGTCGAAGTAGGTCCGCGTGTCGTTGTGCAACTCGCGCTCGCCGGAGACGCCGCCCACGTCCTGCGCCGCGAAAGGCAGCGCCAGCAGCGCATCGATAGTACTGTCCGGCAGCACCTTGGTGAGCGCCCAGTGCCGGTACGGCGCTTCGTAACGCTCAGCCGCGGCCAGGCTCTCGAGCAGCGAAGCCTTGAGGGCGGCGGATGTCGTCAGGGCATCGGGGTTCGCGACGGCGGTCGGCAACTCGGCGGTCCTTATACGAGAGCGCGCGACGCGCAGGCCAGACCTAGATGGCACACTTCGGGCGTCGAGGCGACACCGCGCGCAGCCGAGGTCCTTGAATCGCTGGGGGAAAGGGTGTCGGCCGACCGGCGTCCGCCGATCCAGGGGGGCTGGGGGGGCTGTTCAGGATCCAGGACCCGCAAGAGCAACCAATCAGCCGACATGTCGGTTATCGGAGCCGCGTGGGGCCGCGGCGCGACCGGAATGGGGCGATTTCGCGTCTTGGCTCTGTGCCCGCGGCGCAACAGTCTGCGAGCTTCGCAAACCAAGCCGCGCGTGACGCCTTCCCGCCGCGGCCGGGATCGGACAACATTACATCGAATTTAGCTTCGCGGTGGCGGCGCGGCCGCCACTGTCGGGGGTAGGGGAGTCCCGCGGGAGGCTCCCGAAAGGACAGGCGATCCTATCCGCCTGTGCTTCGGGCCGCGGATCGAGGCAGAGCCGAACTTAAGGGCGACCCCTGGCGGTCGCCCTTTTGCGTTGCAGAGCCCTATGGTTGCGCCCTAAGTCGCGGTCCGGATCGGCGGGCGGCGCCGGCCGCGGGAGGCGTTGAGGAATGAGCGGTGTGGCGCTCGCCGGCCTTGGGGGGCTCGCGCGTGGCTGATGCGGTGCTCGGCGTCGAGTCCGGGGTCGTCGGCGTTGGCGGCGAGGTGCTTTCGGTGCGCGGGCTGGCCAAGCGCTTCAGCGGGCGACCGGCTGTGGTTGACGTATCGCTCGACCTGACAGCGGGCGAGGTTGTCGGCTTCGTCGGACCGAACGGCGCCGGCAAGACGACGACTTTACGCATTCTCGCCGGACTGCTCCGGGCGGATTCCGGCAGCGGTCACGTCCTTGGGCACGATGTCATGGCCGCAGGGCGATCCGTCGGCCGCCTCGTCGGCTACATGCCGCAGCGGCTCGCCCTCTATCCGGACCTGACCGTCGCCGAGAACCTGCGCTTCCGCGCGTCGGTCTATGAGCTTGCCAGCCCGGCGCGCGCCGCGGCGGCCGCCATCGAGGACTTCGATCTCGCCCCCTTTCGCCGCCAGCAGGCGGCGAAGCTCTCCGGCGGCTGGGCGCGTCGCCTGCAGCTCGCCGCGGCGCTCATCCACAAGCCGGCGCTGGCGCTCCTCGACGAGCCCACCGCCGGGCTGGACACCGAGTCGCGACAGGACGTCTGGCGCCGGATCGCCCGACTCGCAGCCCAGGGCGGCAGCGTCATCATCAACACTCACGACTTGGCCGACGCCGAGCAGTGCACGCGCGTGGCGCTGTTTTCGCGCGGAAGCGTGCTGGCGCTGGGCGAGCCGCGCAAGCTGGCGGCGAGCGCGCCCTTCGAGGCGGCGCTGGTCGAAGGCGGCGACGCCCACAACGCCGGGCGCCTGTTCGACGCCCGCCCGGGCGTCGTTGCGACCTATGTCGAGGGACGGCGGCTGCGCGTGCTGTTCCGGCCGGAGGCGAAGGCCGATGTGCTGGCTCGGGCGAGCGCGGCCGGGCATGGCGTCGAGATGTCTCCGACGCGACTCGAGGACACGGCGTTCGTGCTCGCCAAGGAAAGCCTGCAGGGCCGGAGCGCATGACCTTTCATCTCTGGCGATGCCTGGCGGTGGCCAGGGTCGAGAGCCTGGGCCTGCTCGCCGATCGGGCGGCGCTCGTACTCATCTTCATCCTTCCCGTGCTGCAGATCCTCCTCTACGGCTACGCCATCAGCCTCGAGCCCAAGCACGTCCCGATCGCCATCGCCACGAGCGAGCCGCACCTGGTTCAGCCGGCGATCGAGACGATCCGCAGCAACCCGTCGGTCACGTTGGTCGGCGGCCTGGGTCCGCCGGGCTCGGCCAGGACGGCCGTCGCCCAGGGGCGTGCGATGATCGGAGTCGAGGTCGGGCGCGATGTATCGACCCGCGCCGTCGAGGTCCGTATCATCGCCGACGCCGGCGACCCGGCCGAGGTCCGCCCGGTGGTCGCCGCGCTCACGCTCGGCGTCTGGCGCAGGACCGCCGAACTCTACGCCGAGGACCAGGCGCCGAGCGTGGTCACCGTCTGGCTGCACGACCCGACGGGCGGCAGCGCCTGGGACATCACGCCTGGCCTGGTCGGCGCGATCGTGATGATCACGATGCTGTTCCTGGGCGCGCTGACCCTGGTGCGCGAGCGGGAGCGCGGCAGCTGGGAGAGTCTGCTGGCGACTCCCGTGCGTCCCGCCGAGGCTCTGGTTGGCAAGCTCGCCCCCTACTTGGTGATCGGCGTCGGACAGACGGTGTGTCTGCTGGGGGTCGTGCATGCGCTGTTCGGCGTTCCATTGCCCGTCTCGACCTGGGCGTTGGTCGTCGCGACGCCGCTCTTCGTCAGCTCCTACCTCGTGCTCGGGTTTGCGTTCTCGGCGCTCGCACAGACTCAGATCCAGGCCGTGCAGGCGTCGGCCTTCTCCTACCTGCCGTCAGTCCTGCTGTCGGGGTTCATGTTCCCCTTCGACGGCATGCCGCGTTGGGCGCAGGTGGTCGGGGAGACGATTCCGCTAACCCACTACATCCGCGCCACGCGCGACGTCCTCCTCCGTGGTCTCGGCCCGGACGCGGTCTGGAGCCACATAGGCCCGATCCTTGTCTTCACCGTCGTCGCCTTCTCAATCGCCATCGTCTGCTACCGACGGCGGCTGGACTGAGGCACGGCCCGGGCCCCTACGGGATCAGGATCGCAGAGGAGGCCGGGATGTCGCCGGAGGACTGCTTCAGGGCGACGAGCGCGGTCAGGATGTTGAAGATTTCGCGCGTCGTGCCCGCCCCATCGCCGCGGCCCGGTGCACAGTAGGTGGCGTCTTCATATCGGATTGCGGTGAAGCAGCCTTCGGGGAGGCCGCCTGTCGTGTCGATCTTGAACAGGGATCCCGAGGGCGTCATTTCCGGAACGCCGCCCGGGTAGTCCTTGCTGTAATCGTCGAGCATCGGCGAGCCTACGGGATTCCTCACCAGACCGCCCAGGTATCTGAAGATTCCATAGGTGGAACGGAACACCACCTCGATCTTGTAGGCTTTGCCGTTCAACAGGACGAGCTGCTGCGCCGGCGGGGTATCGCCTGACCCACAGAAGTTGACGTGGACCAGCTTGAAGTCGTCCATCGCCGCTGGGCTGGCGAGCGCCGGTTCGTAGCAGGTCTGGCGGGCCGCACGCGGCGGCGCCGTCTTCGAGGAGTCGGAGGGCGGTGGACCGCCTGCGCCCGCCGGCGCCTGTTCGGTCGTAAGGCCGTGTTCCATCGCAGCCTGGATGAAGGCCTGGAACTCCGGAAAGCTCGGGTCGCCGGGTCGGTTGTAGTCGAAGTGCGGTCGCGCCGCCTGCGCGCCTCCCGGGTTGAACGGCGTGATCTTCGCCTTGTCGATCACCAGATAGAAGACGAGTTCCCGCGAATAGCCCTGGTGCAACAGCAGGTCGATCTCATCCAGGCTGAGCGGCGTCATCAGGCCTAGATAGAAGTCGTGAGTCGCGAACAGGTTGGCCGTGAAGTTGGTGCTCATCGTGTTGTCGAGGAACTGGCTCGCCGAGCCGAACGTGAGCTGATTCAGCGTATCGCTATGCTTCAGGCCTGGGCCCTCGATCGCTTGAGGGCTGCTCAGACGCAGATCGGTCGAGCCGGTGGCCTGAATGGCTGAGGGGGAGAGGAAGTAGAGCGGTTCAGAAAGGCTCGCCCGAGCGATGTTGATCAGCATCCCGCGGTTCTGCATCGAGCCGACCCCGAGATCGACGATGGTCCCGCGGTTGGCCACCGACCCGGCCGAAAGGCATCCGCTCAGGGCCAGCCCGGCAGCGGCCAGCACCAACATCCGCAACGGCGTCCGCATCGTTCTTCCCCCCGAAAGACGTATTTCAGGTCAGAAAAGCGTCGCGGATGCACAAGTCAAGGGGCGCCGCTGTCGCGGGGCGGCGCCCCCTCACGCTGGCAGACTGAGGGGCCGCGTGCCGAACAAGGTGCGCCACTCCGAGTGCTCCGCGCCCATAACCGCCACGGCCCGCTGGATGCGGTCGGACAGGCGCGTGAAGTCCGGCGGATCCTTCTGCATCGCCTCGACGATGGTCGCCAGATGCGCGGCGGTGTCCTCCGAACGGATGCCGACGGTCTCGAAGTCGGCCTGGACGCGGATGGCGTTGAGCGCGGCGCCAATGGCCGGGAAGGCCGCCGTGATGGCCACGATCCAGAAGCGGTAGTCATGGGCCCAGGTCGCGCCCGCGAGGACGAAGCGGGCGTAGCCGACGATGAAGACGACGCCAGCGGCAATCGGCGTGCCGAACAAGACGAGCCCCGCCCAGTGCAGGCGATGGGCGGCGAACGCCATGCTGTCGCGGTTGGCGTGGTGGTAGTTGATCTGCCCGACGAGTTCCGCGCCGATAACAGCCTTGCGCACGGCCTCGACGTATTGCCTGTCGGCGACGCGAGTCGGTAGCGGAAGGAGGCGGCCGATTGCGCCCACATACCAGCTGACCCAGTCGTCCTGGTCGAGCCGGCGGCCGCGATCGCCTTCCGTGCGAGCGCTCGGCATTGGCCTTGGTCGCGCGAGCGGCGCGCGAGCGCCGACGAGGCAAAGCACGCGCAGGTACCTGAGCCACTCGGCCGCGCGGCGATAGTCCAGCCAACGCCGGTGCCAGGCCCGGCGCGCGCCCCATAGCCAGACGCCGACGATCGACAAGAGCAGAATCACTTCGGCAAGCACGAATCCGAACTTGACCGACATCGCCGCGCACATGCTGCTTCTCAGCTGCGGCAGCTCGGTCATCAGCCCCGCCAGGGCCAGGACCACGGCGACCGCGGCGGCGAGGAAATTGAACACGAACGCCGAGCGATAGAGCTCCGCGTATCGGACCGCGAGGCGGTCCGGCGCTGTTATCGACGGCAGAAGCGTATCGCACACCCTTTGGCTCAGGGGGCCGCCCGCGTCGGGGAAGTGTTCTCGCCAGGACTCAGCCGAAAACGGATGCTCGTCCTTGGGAATGAAATCGGTGCGTTTCAGCTTGCGCACGGCCAACAAGGCCAAGAGCGCCGAGTAGAGCGGCCAACCGTGCTCCGGGCCTGGCGCTTCGGAATAGAAATCCCTCAACCCCCCCACCGTCGTCGGGTCGGCCGGCGGCGCGACCAGCGCCTTCACCAGCGCCGGCGCCTCGATGAACGCGTCCTTCCTCTCCGCCTCCTCGAGGCGCGCCGCGCCGGGCGGCAAGTCCAGGGTTCCGGTCCACAGCAGGTGCGCGGCATCCGGCGTCGCCGGGTTGATCAGGAGAATCGGCGCGCCCTCGACGAAGGCCCTCTCGACGATCTCGGCGGTGCCCCCGATTCCGGCGGCTTCGCCCTCGTCCCAGACCGCGATCAGCAGGTCGGCGTGTGCGAGCATGACCAGGCCCGCGGCCTGATACCCTCGTTTCTCCTTCAGCTCGCCGTCAGGCGTGTCGAGTTGAAACGTGCTTCTGGATCTGTGGAGCAGGTCGCGAAACTCAATTTTCGACCGCTGAGTCTGGAAATCCGCCTCATAAGACGCTTGCGCCGAGGGGAGCACCACATCGAGCACCGCTCCGGCGGCGAGGCCAGCTTCGGCCACGATGCGATCGGCGCCTTCCGCGAGAGCCGAGACCACCACAAGCTGGGGGGTTTCCGGCGCGAACGCCCAGTTCGCGCCTTCGACGGCCTCCTTGAACGATCGGCTGAGCACTTCGAACAGGCGCGCCACGGTTGCGCGCACGGCTGGCTGCTGATGGACCTCGAGCTTTGGTCCGGTCCGGTGGCCGGCGACGCCGACCCTCAGGCAGGCGCGCGGCCTGCAAACGGAAGCCTCCTGCCGCCCCATGTGGCTGTCCCCTTGTCGCGCCCCGCGCGCCACTGTTGTCTCCGCAGTCCGCCCGAGGAGCAAGAGTGAGATAGTCCGTCAGGCGGCCGCTTTGAGGCCGAGCGCCTCGAGCATCTCCGCGCGCCCAGGGCCGAGCAGGGGCGGATAGTAGCGCGCATTCGCCGCACGCCCGCGCGCCCAACGGTCGAGCGACTTGACCAGCGTCGACGGCCGGCGGATCCAGGCGCGCGGCGGGTCGAGCATGTTGAACTCGCGCAGGGCGGCGCGCAGCAGTGGAAGGTCGGAGCGAACGGCGATAGCGACGCCGTCCTCGCGGAAGCTGCGTCCCACCCGCTCGGCCAGGGAGGCGGGCCGCGCCGGCCCGCGCGCGGCTCGCGCGCGCCGGATGGCGTCGCGGTCCAGCCCGCACATGTCGTCGTAGAACGGCCGAAGCGCCTCGGTGACCCTCACGTCGTAGAGCCGGGCGCGCACGGCCGGATCGGTCGTCTCGCGCAAGACCTGCCCCAGGCTCTCCGATTGCACGGCCGCGAACGAGCAGCCGCGGCCATAGAGCGGGTTGGTGCGCACGAGGCTGTCGCCCACCGAGAAGAAACCCAGGATCGCGCGCTGATCGTCGCTTACGAAACGCCGCCAGTGGTTCTTCAGGTCGCCCATGCCGTAGACCGGGCTGATCGGCTCGGCGCCGGCCGGATCGACCCAGGCTGCGATCCCGGGCAGCAGCGCGCAGATGTGGTCGAACACCTCGGGACGGACGACCGCCGCACGAAGCTCCGCCTCCATTTCCGGCACGGCCAGCGTGATCGAAAAGCAGCCGTTGTCGCCGGGGAATCGCCCGTACTTGATGTAGGCGAGGTCGCCGGTCGCCGTTGCCCGCGCAGGCGGCGGATCCTCCGCGGTGCGCCGATAGTGGCGGGTAAAGTAGAGGATGCCGCAATCTTCCGACTCCTCGCCGATCTGGGCGCCGGCCGCGCGCAACTGTTCGGCGCAGGCCG
Source organism: Caulobacteraceae bacterium (assembly GCA_035604135.1). Taxonomy (GTDB): domain Bacteria; phylum Pseudomonadota; class Alphaproteobacteria; order Caulobacterales; family Caulobacteraceae; genus Poindextera. The sequence continues at coordinate 18,597 of DATNJB010000065.1, forward strand.
AAAGGCGGCCCTGCGCATCGATGACGACGTCGGCTGGCCAGGCTTCGGTTCGACCGTCGCGCTCGACGGCGGCGCCGGTGACCCGCAACGCTCCGTCGCCGGACTCGATAGCGAGCGCGCGCACGAAGGTGTCGGGCGCGATGGTCACGCCCGGAAGCGCTTGCGCATATCGACGCAACAAGAGCTCGAAGGTGGTGCGGCGGCTGGTCAGGATCACCATCTCCTCGTCGCCGGACTCAGGTTCGTAGAACGCCCTCAGCGCAAGCGGCGTCATCTCGGTGAAGCCGATTTCGCGGCAGCCTGCGTCGCGCAGCTGCTCCAAGAAGGCCGGATGTCGCGCGCGGATCACTTCGCGCATGCGCGCCAGGAAGCCATGGCTATGGCGAAGCTGGCCGACGCCCCGCCGCTTCCACTCGAAAAAGGCGGCATCGGGTCCGCCCTCCGGCGGCGGCGGGTCGCGGTCGACCAGCGTGATCTCGTGGTCGCCGGGCGCCAGCGCGAGCGCGACGAGCAGCCCGGCCATGCCCGCGCCCAACACCAGTACGCGTTCGCTCACGGTCGCGGCCGCGAGGCTAGCCGGGGTGCTGTTGCAGCCAGGTGATGGCGTCCTCTTTGCCCTGGGCGGCGGAGCGGGCCATCCACATGTGCGCGAGGTTGTCGTCCTCGGTGACGCCCTGGCCGTTCGCATAGAGCCAGCCGATGTTGTACTCGGCGTTCTCCTCGCCCTGGTTCGCGGCGAGCTGGTACCAGTGGAAGGCCGTCGCATAGTCCGACGGCACGCCATGGCCGTAGTAATAGAGTTCGCCCAGGTTGTTCTGGGCGTCCTTGTCGCCCTGGTCGGCCGCTTTCACGTACCACGTCTGCGCCTGGCCATAGTCCTGAGGAACCCCCTCGCCGCTGTCGTAGAGCCAGGCGACCTGGTACTGCGCGCGCGAGTCGCCCTGGTTGGCCGCGATCAGGTAGTCCTTCATCGCGTCCGTGTAGTCCTTTTGCTGCATCGCGGCGTCGCCCTTGGCGTTAGCCTCGGTGATGGACATCTGCGGGGTCATGCTGCGCATGACGCTGACCACAATGGCGACGATCAGGAGCAGGCCAAGCACGCCCCCGCCGATCATCAACAGCAGGCGGTTGTTGTTGGCTGGCGCGACTAGCGGACCCGTGGGCGGGGGCGCAGCGGGGCGGGCGGATGCGGGCGCGCCGGCCGACGCCGCGGCAGCCGCCGCCGGCGGCCTCAGCGCCGCGGCGGCGGCGCGGTCCTTGCGCGCCATGTCGTGCAGCCCTTTGCGGTCGTAGGTGCTGGCGCGGTTGTTCAGCGCGGCTGCGAGGTCGGGTTTCAGCTGCAGTGCGACCGTATAGTCGCGGATCGCGCGGTCGTACTCGCCCTTGGCCTGGAAGGCGTTGCCGCGATTGCAGTAGGCGGCCGCGAAGTCGGGCTTCAGCGCGATCGCACGGTCGAAATCCGAGATCGCCTGCTCCTGCTGGCCCTTGGCCAACAGCGCGTTGCCCCGGTTGTTGAGCGCGCTCGCGTGGTCCGGCTTCTCGCCGATCACCTGATTGTACTGCTCGATCGCCTGGTCGTATTCACCGGCGCGCGCGTGGGCGTTGGCCTGCTCGTAGAGGGCGTCGACATCGACGGTCGGCCGCTCGGGCTCGACGGCGGGGGCCGCCGCCTCGGCCGCGCCGGCGCGCCGCGTGCGGCGCGGGCGGTCCGCTTCGGCCTCCGCTGGGGTCTGCATGGCGGTGACGGCCTTGATCTGGGTCATCAGCTGGTCGAGCGATGCTTCCCAGTCGTTGAACAGGTCTATCCACTGGCGCGTGGCGAACTCGTAGGCGAACGCCTCGTTCGGCGCGACGTCCTCCACGCGAACCGGGATCACGAACAGCTTGTTCTGACCGGCGAGCGCGATTTCCTTCTTGACCTCGTCGGAGTTGTTCGAATTGGCCGAGAAGACGAACAGCATGACCTTCGTCGCACGAATGGCGCGCACGATGGCCTCCTGGAAGTTCTCGCCCGGATGGATGTCGCGCGTCGCCATCCAGCACTCAACGCCGCGCGACTCGATGGCGGCACAAATCGTGTCCGCCATCTTCTTGTCCTTCGAGGCGTGGCTCAGGAAAACCGTGGCGGCCATGGCGAGCGTTCCTGTCTGGGCGGTCCGGTCAGTTGACCCAGGTGCTCTGCGCCGGCCCAGCCGGGGCGCCCGCGTCGCTCAGCGGATCGGACCCATACTGATTGTCGCCGACGGTTCCGCGGGCCGCGAACCAGATGATCAGCGGGATGACCCCGATGATCGTGAAAACGATCAGATACCACCATCCGCTCCGGTTGGTGTCGTGCAATCGGCGGACAGCCACGGCAAGCGACGGCAGGAAGACGCCGAGGTTGACCAGATAGCTCAGGCCGACCACCGCCCCGTACATCGGAGAGTTCGGCCCGCCGACGATGACCTCGAGCAGCCCGAAGACGAAACCGATCCCGAAGGTGAAGAGAATCCACCACCAGTATTCGGAGCGCGCCGAACGCCCATTGAAGTCGACGTAGCGTTTGAAGTTGCTGACGATGGCGTCCGAGAAGTTCAAGTGCGCCTCCCCCGTTTCACCGACCGGGGCCGTCCAGTCGGCCGCGGCATACCGTTCCCCTAAGCGACATAGCAAAGGCGATGACCCTTGTAGGGGTCAATGGGATTTTTGCGAAACTTCGACGGCCTAGCGCAGCGAGGCGTTCAGTTCGGCGAGCGCCGCCGCGCCCGGCGTCAGTTCGGCGTCCGTGAGCGCGTTCAGAGGCCTCGCCACGGTGTCGAGGTGGTCATGCAGGTCCTTCGGCGTCGGATCCACGAACAGCAGACCGGTCACGACCTCGCCCAGCGCCTGCCGCTGTTGCAGGAAAGCCAGCGCGGCCGCTCGGTCGGACGGATCGTACTGGGCGTCCAGCTTGCGGAGCGCCAACACCGAGCCGTCGTGCTGGGTCACCATCTCGAGCGTGCCGGGCGCATGGTCGATGGTGATGGGCGCGCGCGGCGGGATGATGTCGAGCCGGTTCACCGCTTCGTTGTGCTCACGCACATAGTCGAAGCTCTTGGTCGAGCCGACGTGGTTGTTGAACTGCACACAAGGGCTGATGCAGTCGATGAAGGCGGCGCCGTTGTGGCTCAGCGCCGCCTTGATCAGCGGGGTCAGCTGGCGCTTGTCGCCGGAGAAGCTGCGGGCGACGAAGCTCGCGCCCAGCTGCAAGGCCAGCGACACCAGGTCGACGGCCGAGTCGTGGTTGACCACGCCGCGCTTGGACTTCGAGCCATAGTCCGACGTGGCGGAGAACTGGCCCTTGGTCAGCCCATAGACCCCGTTGTTCTCCACGATGTAGACCATGTTGACGCCACGGCGGATGCAGTGGGCGAACTGGCCAAGCCCGATGGAGGCCGAATCCCCGTCGCCGGAGACGCCCAGGTAGATCAGCTCCTTGTTGGCGAGGTTGGCGCCCGTCAGCACCGAGGGCATCCGTCCGTGCACGGTGTTGAAGCCGTGGCTGTTGCCGAGGAAGTAATCCGGCGTCTTCGACGAACAGCCGATGCCCGAAAGCTTGGCGATCCGGTGCGGGGGCAGCTCCAGCTCGTAGCAGGCCCGGATGATCGAGGCGCTGATCGAGTCGTGGCCACAGCCGGCGCAGAGCGTCGAGACGGCCCCCTCGTAGTCGCGGCGGGTGAACCCCAGGCTGTTCGAGGCCAGCTTGGGATGGTGCATGCGCGGCTTGGCGATGTAGGTCATTCGGCGGCCTCGGCGATCGGGCGGGCCGCAAGCTTGGCGGCGATCTCCCCGGCGATGAACCGGGCGGTGATAGGGGTGCCGTCGTAGTGGTTGACCGGCACGAGCTTCGCCGGGTCGACCCCGACCTCGTTCATGATCAGGGTGCGCAGCTGCCCGTCGCGGTTCTGCTCGACCACGAACACCTGGTCGTGCTCGGCGATGAAGTCGCCGACGGCGTCGGCGAAGGGAAAGCCGCGCACGCGAAGCGCATTCACATGCCGGCCCTGCGCCTCGAGCATTTCCAGAGCTTCGCTCAGCGCCGGCGTGGTCGAGCCGAAGTAGATCACCCCGCTCTTCGTCGCCCGGCTGGCGTCTTGCCGCATCGGGGCGGGCACGAGGCTCTTGGCCGTCTCGAACTTGCGCAGGAGGCGCTGCATGTTGTCGACGTAGACCGCGCCCTCTTCCGAGTAGCGGGCGTAAGGGTTGCGCGAGGTGCCCCGCGTGAAATAGCCGCCGCGGTCGGGGTGGGTCCCAGGGTAGGTGCGGTAGGGGATGCCGTCGCCGTCGACGTCGAGATAGCGGCCGAAGTCCTTGCCGGCCTCGAGGTCGTCGTAGGTCATCACCTTGCCGCGGTCGATGCGGCGGCCGTCCTCCCACTCGAAGGGCTTGGTCAGCCACTCGTTCATGCCGATGTCGAGGTCGAGCATGACGAAGATGGTGGTCTGCAGCCGGTCGGCGAGGTCGAAGGCCAGCGCGGCCATCTCGAAGCACTCGCCCGGCTCGGCGGGGAACAGCAGCGGATGCTTGGTGTCGCCGTGCGCGGCGTAGGCAGCCGCCAGTATGTCGGCCTGCTGGGTGCGGGTCGGCATGCCGGTCGATGGCCCGCCGCGCTGGACGTCGAAGATGACCGCCGGCACCTCGGCGAAGTAGCTTAGGCCCACGAACTCGGTCATCAGCGACACACCCGGCCCGGATGTGCAGGTGAAGGCCCTGGCCCCGTTCCAGGCCGCGCCGATGACGATGCCGATCGAGGCGATCTCGTCCTCGGCCTGGATGATGGCGTAGCGCGCCTTTCCCGTCTCCGGATCGGTGCGGAACTGCTCGCAGTAGCCGGTGAAGGCCTCGGCCAGCGATGTCGACGGCGTGATCGGATACCAGGCGCAAACGGTCGCGCCGCCAAAGACCGCGCCCAGCGCGGCGGCCGCATTGCCCTCGACGAAGATGCGGTCGCCCACCTTATCGGCTCGCCGCACGCGCAGCCCGATGGCTTTGAGGTTCTGGGCCACGTAGTCGCGGCCCATGTGCAGCGCTTCGATGTTCGGGGCGATCAGCCGGTCCTTGCCCTTGAACTGCTCGCCGACAAGCTGCTCGATAACAGCCATATCGATGTCGAGCAGGGCCGAAAGCGCGCCGACGTAGATGATGTTCTTGAACAGCTGCCGCTGCCGCGGGTCGCTGTAGGCGGCATTGCACATCGCCGTCAGCGGCACGCCGACGACCTTGATGTCGTCGCGGAACTTCTCGTGCGGCAAGGGCTTGGTCGAGTCGTAGAACAGGTAGCCGCCGGGCTCGATCTCGGCGAGGTCCTTGTCCCAGGTCTGCGGGTTCATGGCGACCATCAGGTCAACGCCCCCGCGCCGGCCCAGATGCCCGCTCTCGGAGATCCTGACCTCGAACCAGGTGGGCAGACCTTGGATGTTCGACGGGAAGATATTGCGGGCGGCGACCGGCACGCCCATGCGCAGGATCGACTTGGCGAACAGGCCATTGGCGCTGGCCGAGCCCGACCCGTTGACGTTGGCGAACTTGACAACGAAGTCGTTGACGCGGGCGACTGAACTCATCTCCTTGCGCTCACTCCGCCGCGATCCGTGTTGCGGGCTCCGGCTCGCCCTTGGCGTAGGTCATGTCGAGAAGGAACTTCTGCATGTCCCACGCGCCGGTCGGGCAGCGCTCGGCGCAGAGGCCGCAGTGCAGGCAGACGTCCTCGTCCTTCACCATGACTCGCCCGGTCGGCAGCGGGCCCGAAACATAGAGATCCTGGGTCACGTTCAGGGCCGGCGCGTTCAACCGACCGCGCAGGTCGGGCTCGTCCCCGTTCTCGGTGAAGGTGATGCAGTCCATCGGGCAGATGTCGACGCAGGCGTCGCACTCGATGCACAGCGGGTCGGCAAACACCGTCTCGATGTCGCAGTTCAGGCAACGCTCGGCCTCGCGGTAGCCCAGGGCGCGATCGAAGCCGAGTTCCACCTCCAGCCGCACGTTGCCCAGCGCCTCGGCCTTGTCGCGCAGCGGCACGCGATAGCGGGCGTCGTTGACGATGTCGTTGTCGTAGCTCCACTCGTGGATGCCCATCTTCTGGCTGACCAGCGTGATGCCTGGCGCGAGCCGCTCGTTCACGTCCTCGCCGCGGCAGAACTTGTCGATCGAGATGGCCGCGTCGTGGGCGTGCGCCACCGCCCAGATGATGTTCTTCGGCCCGAACGCCGCGTCGCCGCCGAAGAAGACGTTCGGCAGGCTGGACCCCATCGTTACCGGGTCGACCTTGGGCATGTCCCACTCGTCGAACTCGAGCCCGATATCGCGCTCGATCCAGGGGAAGGCGTTCTCCTGGCCGACCGCGACCAGGACGTCGTCGCACTCGAAGCGCTCGTCCGCATCGCCGGTCGGGACCAGCCGCCGGCGGCCCTTCGCGTCGTACTCGGCCGCCACCCGCTCGAAGACGACGCCGGTCAGCCGCCCGCCTTCGTGCGTGAACGCCTTCGGGTTCAGGAAGTTGAGGATCGGGATGTCTTCGTGCATCGCGTCCTCCTTCTCCCAGGGGGAGGCCTTCATCTCCTCGAAGCCGGAGCGGACGATCACCTTGACGTCCTCGCCGCCCAGACGGCGCGAGGTGCGGCAGCAGTCCATCGCGGTGTTGCCGCCGCCCAGCACGATCACGCGCTTGCCGATGCGGTCGACATGCCCGAACGAGACGCTCGACAGCCAGTCGATGCCGATATGGATGTTGGCGGCCGCTTCCTTTCGCCCTGGGACGTCGAGCTCCCGACCGCGCGGCGCGCCCGAGCCTACGAAGATCGCGTCATAGTCCTCGGCCAAGAGCGCGCGCAGGCTGGCGATCGGTTGGCCTAGCCTAAGCTCCATGCCCAGGCCGGTAATGTAGCCGACCTCTTCGTCGATGATCGACTCCGGCAGGCGGAAGCGCGGGATCTGGCTTCTGATCATGCCGCCCGAGGTGCGATCGCTGTCGAACAGGATGCACTCGTAACCCAGTGGCGCCAGATCGCGCGCGACGGCCAACGACGCGGGGCCGGCGCCGATGCAGGCGATGCGCTTGCCGTTCTTGCGCTTGGCCGGCTTGGGCAGGAGCGCGGTGATGTCGTCCTTGTTGTCGGCTGCGACACGCTTCAGGCGGCAGATCGCGACCGGCTGGTCCTCCACCCGGCCGCGGCGGCAGGCCGGCTCGCATGGCCGGTCGCATGTGCGGCCGAGAATTCCGGGGAAGACGTTGGACGTCCAGTTGATCATGTAGGCGTCGGTGTAGCGCCCCTCGGCGATCAGCCGGATGTACTCCGGCACCGGGGTGTGCGCCGGGCAGGCCCACTGACAATCGACGACCTTGTGGAAGTAGTCCGGCCCCTCGGTAATCGTACGCTGCAAGACGGCTTCCTCTGCGACGCTCTACTCCCGACGCGGGTCGATCCCGGTGTCCAGTAGGCAGGGGGACGGCCGGACCGCCCGCCCCGACGCGGCGTCCGCGTGCATGGTAACGCCGGCGTGATGGGTAGGCCAATAGGCAATCTGACTGTTGATAAGTCGTAATCGCGTCGCGTGCGCGACCCGGCAACGGTCAAGTCTTCGTGAGACTCTGGCCTTTTCGCGCCAAGTGCGTTGTTCGCGTGTGCAAGGCGGGCCAAGATAAAATGGCTAATTCTCCGTTAAGCACATGTGCAAGGAGGCAAACCGCGATGGATCATCCGATGGATCTTGAGCCGATCCCTGCGGCCAAGGCGCTGTTTGCCGGTTTTGACTCGGGCCTCGCCGAAGCGTTCGACGGCGGAGAGCTGGAGCGCGGCGACCTCTATGAGGAAATCGCCGAGCGTCGGGCTCAGCTCGAGTGCGCCGAGACGCTCCGGCGCGTGCGGGCGCTCTAGCCGCTTCGCCTTTTTCACGCCTCTCGCGTATGACCGGCGAAACCTTCGCCATGAGTCGCGCGTGGCCATCCAGCCGGTCTCTCTCCGCCTGTCCGAGGCGCGGTTCGGGCAATTCGCCGATGCGCTTGGCGCCTCGTTCGAGCGCTACGGCTTCGCCATCGTCGAAGACCACGGGATCGACGCTGGCCTGATCGATCGGGCTCTGTCCGATGCGAAGGCCTTCTTCGCGCTGCCCGAGGTTGCCAAGCGTCGCTACGTCGTGCCCGGCGCAGCGAGCCAGCGCGGCTACACGCCATTCGGGATCGAGGCCGCCAAAGGCGCCGAGCATGCCGATCTGAAGGAGTTCTGGCACGTCGGGCGCGAGCCCGACCCGGCCGGCCGAGGCCTCGTGAACGTCTGGCCGGAGGAAGCGCCGGGTTTCCGCGCCTCGGTCGGCGGGCTGTATGACGCCTTCGATACGCTGGGCGGAAAGCTGCTGGCGGCGATCGCGGTTCACCTCGGCCTTAGGTCCAGCCATTTCGACGCGGCGATCACCGGCGGCGACTCGATCCTGCGCCTGCTGCACTATCCGCCGGTCGCGGGCGCGAGCCCGGCGATCCGCGCCGGCGCGCACGAGGACATCAACGCAATCACGCTCCTGCTCGGCGCCGAGGAGGCCGGACTCGAGCTGCTCGATCGCGACGGGCGCTGGCTGGCGGTCAACCCCGAACCGAGCGCTGTCGTCGTCAACATCGGCGACATGCTCCAGCGGCTGACCAACCACCGCCTTCCGTCGACCACCCATCGGGTGGTCAATCCGGCCCCCGAACGGCGCGGCGTCGCCCGCTACTCGATGCCGTTCTTCGTTCACTTCCAGCCGGATTATCGCATCGAGACCCTGCCGGGCTGCGTCACGGCCGATGCGCCGGACCGCTACCCCGAACCCATCTCCGCCCGCGCCTACCTTGCAGAGCGGCTGCAGGAGATCCGCCTGGCCTGAGCCCGGCGGCTTGCGAACGGAACTTGACCTTCCCTGCGGTCAGTCGCCGACTGTGCCGAAACCTTCTTTGCGGGAGCACGCCATGCAGCTCGACGACTTGATGTTCAAACCCGGCCTGATGAAGGGCCAGCGCATCCTGGTCACTGGCGGCGGCACCGGCCTTGGCAAGGAGATGGCCGAGGCCTTCCTTCTGCTGGGCGCCGAGGTCTACATCTGGGGACGACGCGGCGGCGTGCTTGCCGACACCGCCAAGGCGCTGATGGACGCCCACGGCGGCAAGGTCGTCGCCCAGGCCTGCGACATCCGCGTGCCCGAGGCGATCACCGAGACGATCGATCACATCTGGTCGGACGGCGGCCCGCTGACCGGCTTGGTCAACAACGCGGCCGGCAACTTCATCAGCCGCACCGAGGACCTCTCCAGCCGTGGGTTCGATGCCATCGCCAACATCGTCTTCCGCGGCTCGTTCTTCGTGACGCTGGACTGCGGCAAGCGCTGGATCGCCGAGAAGAAGCCAGGCTCGGTGCTGTCCATCCTCACCACCTGGATCTGGCACGGCGGGCCCTACACGGTGCCCTCGGCCATGTCGAAGGCCGGCCTCAATGTCATGACCCAGTCGCTGGCTGTGGAGTGGGGCCCGAAGAACATCCGCCTGAACGCGATCGCGCCCGGTCCCTTCCCGACCGAGGGCGCATGGGCGCGGCTGAATCCCGGCGGCGGCCGGGGCGAGTCCAGTCCGGGCAACCCAATGGGGCGGGTCGGCCGCATGCCGGAGCTCTGCAATCTCGCGGCGTTGCTGATGGGTCCCGGCGCCGACTACATCAACGGCCAGACGATCGCGATCGACGGCGGGGCCTATCTCGCCGGCGGCGGCGGCTTCTCGGCGCTGCGCAACTGGACAGACGAGCAGTGGCAAGAGGCGCGCTCGCAGATTCGGGGCGCGAACGAGAAGGACCGCGCGATGCGGACGGTCTGATGGCGACTCGCGGCTTGCAGGTGTAGTGGAACAGCGGCCCGAACGGCCGCGTACCCGCCTGGACTCCATGAGCGAGCAGCCTCGACTTAGCCTCTACATCCCGCAGCCTTGGCGTCGGCCGGGCGATCCCCCCGACTTCTCCAACCTGCGCCCGCCGGCCGCGGGCGAGGCCGATCGCCCGCCCATCGACGTCGACGCCAGCGACATCCGCGATCTGGCCTATGGCCTGATCCGCGTCCTCGACAACACCGCCGCGGCGTCCGGCGCCTGGAATCCCAAGCTCGATCCCGAGCAGCTGCGCATCGGCCTGCGCACCATGATGACGACGCGGGCGCTGGACGACCGGATGTATCGCGCCCAGCGCCAGGGCAAGATCACCTTCTATGCCAAGTCGGCAGGCGAGGAGGCGATCGCGGCCGGCCAGGCCCTGGCGCTGCGGCCCGGCGACATGGGCTTTCCCACCTACCGCCAGCAGGGTTTGCTGATCGCGCGGGGCTATCCGCTGCGGCGCATGATCGACCAGGTCTACTCGGATCGCCGCGACCCCATGCGCGGCCGCCAGTTGCCCTGCCTCTACTCCAGCCGCGCCCACGACTTCTTCACCGTGTCGGGCAATCTCGGCACGCAATACAGCCAGGCCGTCGGCTGGGCGATGGCCTCGGCCTATCGCGGGGACGACAAGATCGCGGCCGCCTGGATCGGCGACGGGGCGACGGCCGAATCCGACTTCCACGAGGCGCTCACCTTCGCGTCCGTCTACCGCGCGCCGGTGATCCTCAACATCGTCAACAACCAGTGGGCCATCTCGTCCTTCCAGGGCTTCGCCGGCGGCGAGCGCACCACCTTCGCCGCGCGCGCGATCGGCTACGGCCTGCCGGCGCTGCGGGTGGACGGGAATGACTTGCTTGCGGTCTACGCGGCGACGGCCTGGGCGGCGGAGCGCGCTCGCGCCAACCTCGGCGCGACCGTGATCGAACTCTTCACCTACCGGGCCGAGAGCCATTCGACGAGCGACGATCCCACCCGTTATCGGCCGGTTGACGAGGCCAAGGCCTGGCCGCTCGGCGACCCGATTGTCAGGTTGAAGGGTCACTTGGTCGCGCTCGGTGAATGGAGCGAAGAGCAGCACAAGGCGCTGGCCGCCGAGCTGGACGGCGAGGTGCGCATGGCCCAGCGCGAGGCGGAAGCGGAGGGGTCGTTCGCCCAGGCCGAGCCGGCCGTCAAGGCCGAGGCGATGTTCACCGACGTCTACGCGGAGATTCCCTGGCATCTCGCCGAGCAGGCGAAGGCGATGGAAGGCGAGGCGTCATGACCCAGATGACCATGATCCAGGCGCTGAACTCGGCCATGGACGTCATGCTCGGCCGCGACCCGGACGTGCTCGTCTTCGGCGAGGACGTGGGCTACTTCGGCGGCGTCTTCCGCGCGACCGAGGGGCTGCAGAAGAAGCATGGGGTCACCCGCTGCTTCGACACGCCAATCGGCGAGTCCGGGATCGTCGGCGTCGCCATCGGCATGGGCGCCTATGGTCTCAGGCCCGTCGTCGAGATCCAGTTCGCCGACTACATCTACCCGGCCTACGACCAGCTGGTGTCGGAAGCCGCGCGGCTGCGCTACCGCTCGGCCGGCGATTTCACCGCCCCGATCACCGTCCGTGCGCCCTATGGCGGCGGGATCTTCGGCGGCCAGACCCACAGTCAGAGCCCGGAGGCCCTGTTCACGCACGTGGCCGGACTGGCCACGGTGATCCCGTCCACCCCGTACGACGCCAAGGGCCTCTTGATCTCGGCCATCGAGTCCGACGATCCGGTGATCTTCCTCGAGCCCAAGCGGGTCTACAACGGCCCCTTCGACGGCCACCACGAACGGCCGGTGAAGTCCTGGGCCGGCCACCCCGCGGCCGAGGTCCCCGATGGCCACTACACCATCCCGCTCGGCCAGGCAGCGATCGTCAGGGCAGGCGCGGCGGTCACCGTCCTTGCCTATGGCGCCATGGTGCACGTGGCGCTGGCCGCGGCCGAGGAAGCCGGTGTCGACGCCGAGATCATCGACCTGCGCACCCTGGTGCCGGTCGACATCGCCGCCGTCGAGGCGTCGGTGAAAAAGACCGGCCGCTGCGTCATCGTGCACGAGGCCACCCGCACCTCCGGCTTCGGCGCCGAGCTCTCGGCCCTGGTGCAGGAGCGCTGCTTCTACCACCTCGAGGCGCCGATCCAGCGCGTGGCCGGCTGGGACACGCCCTATCCCCACGCGTTCGAGTGGGACTATTTCCCGGGGCCGGCGCGGATCGCGGCGGCGCTCACCCGGGTGCTGGAGGCTTGAGATAGGCGATGGCGCGCTACGTTTTCCGCCTGCCGGACGTCGGCGAAGGCATCGCAGAGGCCGAGATTGTCGAGTGGCGCGTCGCCGTCGGCGATAAGGTCGAGGAAGAGCAGCCGCTCGTCGACGTCATGACCGACAAAGCGACCGTCGAGCTGACCTCGCCGGTCGCGGGCGTCGTTGTCGAGCGCGGCGCCGAAGAGGGTCAGGAGCTCGCCGTCGGCGAGGCGCTTGTCGTGCTCGAGACCGAAGGCGCGTCGCCGGCCGAGGCGACGCCAAAGCCAGCGCGCGCCGAGACGAAGCCGGCCGCACCGGCAGCCGTCGCCAAGCCCGCGGTCGCCAAACCGCTCGCTTCGCCCGCGACGCGGCGCCGTGCGAAGGAGGCGGGCGTCGATTTGGCGTCGGTGCAGGGGTCGGGGCCGGCCGGTCGGGTGCTCGACGCCGACCTCGCCGCGGCGAGACCGCCGACCTTGGCCCGGCGCGAGGGAGTGACCGACGTCAGGGTGATCGGGCTCCGTCGGCGGATCGCCGAGCGGATGATGGACTCCTACCGGCGCATCCCGCACTTCGCCTACGTCGAGGAGGTCGACGTCACCGAGCTCGAGGCCCTGCGCGCGCACCTGAATGCGACGAGGCCCGATCAGCGCCTCAGCCTGCCGCCGTTCATGATCACCGCGCTCGTGCGCACGCTTCCCGACTTCCCGCAGATCAACGCCACCTATGACGACGAGGCCGGCGTCGTGCATCGCCACGGCCCCGTCCACATCGGCGTCGCCGTGCAGACCGACGACGGCCTGATGGTCCCGGTCATCCGTCACGCCGAGGCGCGAGACCTCTGGGACCTCGCAGCCGAGATCGGCCGGCTCGCCGCGGCCGCCCGCGACGGCAAGGCCTCGCGCGAGGAGCTCTCCGGATCGACCATCACGCTGACCAGCCTCGGCCTCTTGGGTGGGGTCGCGACGACGCCGATCATCAACGCGCCCGAGGTCGCCATCGTCGGTCCGAACAAGATCGTCGAGCGCCCGGTCTTGCGCGAGGGTCAGGTCGTGGTGCGCAAGATGATGAACATCTCCTCCTCGTTCGACCACCGCGTGGTCGACGGCTACGACGCCGCCGCCTTCATCCAGGCGGTGAAGGCCAGGCTCGAGCACCCGGCGCTGCTGTTCATGCGGTGATGAACCCGCGCCGCCAAGGCCCGGGGCCGATGTCTGCTTTTGGGCACGGAGTGAGAGTCCGCTTCCGACCCACAGCGGACATCGGCCGCCGTGAACTTGCGGCTCGTTCGGCCGTTCACAGCCGTCCCTGAAGCGCGCATCATTGGAGCGTGAGGGTTGCGATCATATCGGACATTCACGCGAACGCCGCGGCCCTGGGCGTCGCGCTCGATGCGATCCGCGGTGAGTCGGCAGAAGAGATCATCTGCCTAGGAGATGTAGCCTCAGACGGGCCGCAGCCGCGTGAGACGTTGCGGCTTGTCGAGCAGCTTCGGGGCCCTGTGATCATGGGCAACGCCGACGCCCAGCTGCTCGGCCTCGAACCCGAGATCGCCGACCCGGCTCTCGAGCCCTTCAATCGGGCGTCCCGTTGGTGCGCCAGTGTGCTGGAGCCGGATGAGCGGGCCTTCCTGGCCAGCTTCGCCCCGCGCCTGACGTTGGATTGCGGGGGGACGGCGCTCTCCCTCTTCCACGGGTCGCCCCGGTCCTTCAACGATGAGATCTACCCGACGACGTCGGATGAAGTGCTTCGAGCCTTCCTGGCCGACTATCCCGCGGCCGTCCACGTGGGCGGTCACACTCACTTCCAGATGGTAAGGCGAATAGACGACTCGATCTTCGTGAACCCAGGCAGCATCGGCATGGCCTACGACAGAACTCGCGGCTCGCCAGGCGAAATCAGGTTTGCCGCCTGGGCGGAGTTCGCGATCCTGGAACTGAGTTCATCCGGCTGGGACCTGCGCCTGCGGCGCGCGGCCTTCGACGTCGACCAGCTCATTGCTGCAATCAGGTCGAGCGGAATGCCCGACGCCGACTGGTGGGCGTCAGCCTGGAAGGCGGCGGCAACCCTATGAGCATCCTCTCCCGAAGGGCGCAGACTTTCCGATCATTGCGGTGTCGGCCAGTTTGTTATCGAGGGCGCGGCGGTGAGACGCCGCCAGCCAGCGTTAGCGTCGGCGGGCCTGGTGTGCGCCGGCCCAAACGCGCGAGGAGATTGATCTGAGCATGAGCGTAACGCGCTTCAGCCATGTCACCATCAATTGTGCAGACCTCAACGCGTCCTTGGAGTTCTACAGGGACATCCTTGAGATGAGCATTTCCGATCGGAAAATGCCGACAGGCTTTCCACGGGCCGCGATCGGCTGCTTCGTGGACGGCGAATGGTGCCTGCACTTCTTCCAGGCGACCGCGGAGCAGAAGGCCGAGTTCGAAACCTTGCCGCAACGTCGGACCGGCGTGTTGATGCACGTGTCCCTCAGGGCGGAGGGCTATGTGGCGACCAGGGCGCGGTTGGAGGCGCGAGGCGTTCAGGTTCGCGAGTTCACCATAGGCGATCGGCACCTGGTGCAGTTTCTGGACCCGGACGGCCTCGAGATTGAGCTGACTTTCTCTCCGGCCGAGTTGCCGAACAGGCCCGTTCCGTGGGTCGCACCCTAAGACGCGGGCCAAGCTGACCGCTGGATGTCCGCTTAGCCGAGGAGATCAGCATGCCCGACGAAAACATCTGGCGGAGCGAGCTGCCGCCGACGACGGAGTGGCAGAACGGCACCCAGGCGGTGCGCGTCGGCCGCGGCGAGATCGTCGCAGCCACGCTGCACGAGATTCCGCCGCACGGCCGCGGCGGTCCGCTGCACTTCCACCACGGCAACGAGGAGATGCTTGTGGTGCTGCGCGGGCGCCCGACCCTACGCACCAAAGCCGGCGAGCGCCAACTCGACGAAGGCGAGGTCGTGGTCTTCCGACGCGGGCCTGAGGACGCCCACAAGTGTAGCAACGATACCGACCAGCCGGTGCGCTACCTAATGATCAGCAACAACGCTTCGCCTGACGCGGTCGAGTACCCTGAGTTGGGCTTCCTCTCAGTCATGGCCTACACCCACGACCAGTTCGGCAAACCCCTATGGGACTTCCGGAAGATCGAGCCCCCCTCGGACCAGCTGGCCTAAGCAGTCCGAGCAATGTCCGCTCTTCGGCGTCGAGCGAACGTCCGCTTCCGACCCAAACCGGACATTCGTTGAGGGTTGTCCCGCTGCTTGACTAGGTAAGTGAGTTAGTACTTACTTATTCCATGGGACGGCCGAAATCGATTTCGAACGCGGCGCTGCTGGCGGCGGCGCGCGAGGTGTTCGTCCGTGACGGCGCGGCGGGATCGACCACCGAGATCGCCGCGCTAGCCGGGGTGTCGGAAGCGACATTATTCAAGCGCTTCTCGACCAAGGCCGCCCTCTTCATCGCCGCGCTCGCGCCGCCGAGGGTTGACTCCGACGCCATCATCGCCGAGGCCGACGCAGTCTCCGACCCGCGCGACGCCATCCAGCTGATCGGCGCCCGCGCACTCGCCTATTTCCGCGAAGCATTGCCTCTCGCCATGCCCCTCATCGCCAACCCGCTCATCGGGCTCGAGGGCCTGCGCCGCCACGCCGAGTTCGGCGGCGCGCAGGCGCTCACCGCTGCGATCGCCAACTTCATCGCCCGCAGGGCGGAGGCCGGGGAGGTGCGCGCGGCTGACCCGTTGGCTGCGGCTATGGCGCTGGTCGCCATGATCCACTCGATCGCCGTGTTCGAGGTGATGGGCCTGCATGCCGAAGCCATGCCTCCCGACGCCGTGCGCGCGCTCGTCAGCGCCCTCTGGGACGGCCTGACCCCGCAAGCTGGAGCCCCCGCATGACCCACGACCACAAACGCCTCGCCTTCTGGCTGATCCTCGCCGCCCTCTTCGCGACAGGGCTCGTTTTGCTGCTCGTGTTGCCGAACCACCATGTGGTCGGCGTGGTGGCGCTCGGGTTCCTCGCGCTGCTGATCCTGAAGCACGTCGGCCTGTTCCTCGTGGTCGGCGCGCCGCTTACCGGCTTCGGCAAGTGGGCGCAGGTGCAGCTCAAGCGATTGCACCAACCGCGCTAGCCAAAGTAGTGGCGGAGAGTGCCCGGACTGTCAGCGGCGAACGTCCGCTTTCCGGCGGGTCGCCTGAGTCCGCTATCGATCCAAAGCGGACTCTGACTGACCGCGAAGATGGCGTTCCGGACTGACCGTCCGGGGCGGCCGATTAGTCCGCGACCGCTCCCCTAAGGGCGGCCAGTGCGGGCAAGACTTCAACCGTGATGCTGATGTGACCGAGGCCCTCTCGCATCTCAAGACGCGCACCCGGCGTGATCTCTGCGGTATGCCGCGCGTGCGCCGGAGGCACCAAAGGATCGGCCTCGCCGTGCAACACGATCACTGGGCAGCGGATCGCCGCTAGGTCGAAGCTGCCCCAGCCGGGGCCGTCGGCCAGCCGGTCGTCAACATAGCCTACGACACCTTGGGCGAACTCCGTCGCCTGGCCCTCGGCTGCGTCGGCCACAAGACCGGTCGGAGCGGTCAATGCCGCAACATCCGCCGGAGGCAGTAGGCCGGGCGGCAACACGTCCATCAGTTTTGAACCGTCGGCGCCGAACTGGTCCTCGGTCATGGCGATAGCCGCATCCCGACTCGGCGCGGTCCAGGCCTTGAAGATCTCCAGCATCAGCCCGTCTCGTGCGGAGTCCCAACGCATATCGGCGAGCGCGCAACAGGCGACGACGCCCCCCACACGGGCGGACTTGGCGGCTAGCGCAAGCGCGTAGGCCCCTCCGGTCGAGACACCGACGCCATAGAAATCCTTAGGGCCGAGATGATCCGCCAACGCCAGTGCATCCGCCGGCCAGTCGCCGATGCTCCGGCCCGGCAAGGGGGTTGAGCCGCCGTAGCCGGGGCGGTCGATCCCGACTAGGCGAAAGCCGGCGGCGCGCGCCGTGTCGTCGAAGCCCTTCGGCTCCAGCCGGCTTCCCGGCCCACCGTGGGCCCATAGCACCGGCGTGCCGTCCAGCGCTCCGTACTCGGCGAAGCTCAACTTGCGGCCGTCGGCGAGGGTGAGGGTCTGCATGGGTGACTCCCTCTTGGGCTAGCCGCGATGCACCGCAGCCTCATCGGAGCGCAGCATCAGTCGCCCGACGCCACTTATTGTAAAGCTTGTGTTTGGCGCGCCAATGTCTGCTTTCCGGCGCTGAGCCAACGTCTGCTAACGACCCTTAGCGGACAATCACATTGCCGACGGATCGACGCCTGCGATCAAGGTTAAGACATGGCGCGCGATCTGCTCTTCCTCGTTTGCGGGAAGGACGCGTATCTGCGGGCGATCATCGCGCGGCTGAGCTCCACGCCATTCTTGCGCCGCGCCGGGGTCGAACCCGAGCCAGGACAACCCGGCGCAGATCTCGGCGCGAGTCTGCGCGTCGTGTTCGCCAATCCCGCCAGTGAACACGAGCAGCTCCAGCCCTTCGAGAGCAGCGGCCATGGCGGCGATCTGTTTGTGAACCGAATAGACGAACATCTGTACCGCCAAGCGCGCGTCGGGATTCTGGCTAGCTTCGCGCAACCGGCGCAGATCGCCGGAGAGACGGGAGACGCCCTCCATGCCCGCCTCCCGATCGATCGCCAATTCGAGTTGCGCGGCGTTCAGGCCATGCTTGCGGATGAGGTAGACCAAAAGTCCGGGGTCGAGGTCGCCGGCGCGCGTCGCCATCATGACCCCGCCGCTCGGCGTCAAGCCCATGCTGGTGTCGATCGACCGTCCCGCCTTGACCGCGGTTATGCTGGAGCCAGAACCGAGATGGGCGATAACCAGACGCTTGCGAGCAGCCTCGCCAAGCTGGCGAAGGATCGACTCGCAGGACAGCCCATGAAATCCGTACCGTTCGACGCCATCGACTTGAAGCGCGGCCGCGATGGGAAGGCGCTTCGCCACGTCGGGCAGGCCATGGTGGAACGCTGTGTCGAGGCAGGCGAAGTGCGGGCAGGCATTGAACTGCGCTTGAGCGATCCGCACCACCTCCAACGCGGGCGGCGCATGCAGGGGTGCGAAAGCTCCCGCGGCTTCAAGAGCCCGCATGATCTGTGGCTTGATCAGACAGTGATTTCGAACCGATGGGCCGCCATGAACGATGCGATGACCCACGCCGGATGGGGCCGCCGCGTCGTGTTCGGCAAGCAAGGCGAAGATTTCTCTCGCAGCCAGGGCGTGGCTCGCGATGGCTCCTGATTGCGAGCTCCGCGCCCCGCCTCTCGGGCGCGCGGAGAGCCTAGCCTCCGAGGTCCCAATGGCTTCGACCTCGCCGTCGAGCACGAGTTCGGGGCCAGCTGCGCCAGCTTGGAACAGACCGAACTTCAGCGATGACGACCCGCAGTTCAGCGCCAGCACCGTCGTCTTGTCAGGGGTCTCCATCGCGGTCGGTCAGGCCGTCGACCAGCGCCAATCACGAACCTCGGGCATGTCCTGGCCGTGCTCGCTGACGTAGAGCTTGTGACGCTGCATGGTCGTCCAGTAGCGGGCCTCGGCCTCCTCGACTTTGTCGCTCATGCGTGGAGCGCGCTGGATTGCGTCAAAGGCGAGCTGGTAGCGATCGAGATTGTTGAGAACCACCATGTCGAAGGGCGTGGTCGTCGTTCCTTCTTCGCGATAGCCGCGCACATGGAAGTTGTCGTGATTGGTCCGCTTGTAGGTCAACTGGTGAACGATGCCCTGGTAGCCGTGGAAGGCGAAGATCACCGGTCGGTCGCGGGTGAAAATCGCATCGAAGTCGCCGTCGCCGAGACCGTGCGGATGTTCGATCTGCGGCTGCAGGGCCATGAGGTCGACGACGTTGACGACGCGCACGCGCAGGTCAGGCGCGTAGTCCCTGAGCAGGGTCACGGCGGCAAGCGTCTCTAGCGTGGGCACGTCGCCACAGCAGGCCATCACGACCTCCGGGTCCTCGGTGCAGTTGCCGGCCCAGTCCCAGACACCTGCGCCCGCGATGCAATGGCGCTCGGCCGCGTCGACGTCGAGCCACTGCCATTCGGGCGCTTTGCCGGCGACGATCAGGTTGATGTAGTTGCGGCTGCGCAGGCAGTGGTCGGCGACCGAAAGAAGGCAGTTGGCGTCCGGCGGCAGATAGATGCGCGCCACCCCGGCCTTCTTCTTGGCGATGTGATCGATGAAGCCGGGATCCTGGTGCGAGAAGCCGTTGTGGTCCTGTTGCCAGACGTGCGACGTCAAGAGGTAGTTGAGCGATGCGATCGGTCGTCGCCATTCGATCTGACAGGTGGTCTTCAGCCACTTGGCGTGCTGGTTGACCATCGAATCCACCACGTGGATGAAAGCCTCGTAGCAGGAGAAGAAGCCGTGGCGTCCGGTGAGTAGATAGCCTTCCAGCCAGCCCTGACAGAGGTGCTCGCTCAGGACTTCCATCACACGGCCGTCTGCGCTCAGGTTCATGTCGACGGCTTCGACCTCGGCCATCCAGGTCTTGCCGGTGACTTCGTAGACCGCATCAAGCCGGTTTGAGGCGGTCTCGTCGGGACCGAACAGACGGAAGTTGCGGCTGGGGAGGCTCAGCTTGATGATGTCTCGCAGAAAGCCGCCGAGCACACGGGTGGCCTCGGCCATGACCGCGCCGGGACGGGAGACGTCGACGGCGTAGTCGCGGAAATGCGGCATTGTTAGCGGGATGAGCAGCTCGCCGCCGTTGGCGTGCGGATTGGCGCTCATGCGGCGGTGGCCGGTGGGCGCGATCTGGGCGAGGGCCTCACGGAACTTGCCGTGCTCGTCGAACAGTTCGTGCGGCCGGTAGCTCAGCATCCAGGCTTCCAGCTGTGCCACGTGGTCGGGATTGTCGAACCCGTCTAGCGGCACCTGGTGAGCACGCCAGGTGCCCTCCACCGGCAGGCCGTCGACGAACTTGGGACCGGTCCAGCCCTTCGGTGTCTTGAACACGATCATCGGCCAGCGCGGCCGCGCAGGCGCCTCGCCGACCGGCGTCGCGCGGGCCTCGGTCTGGATGGCGCGAATCTCGACCAGTGCAGTGTCGAGGGCGGCGGCAAGGTCCTGGTGGACCAGAGGCGGCTGGTCGCCCTCAACGAAGCGCGGCTCGTAGCCGTAACCGCGCAGCAGGTCGGTGAGTTCATCGCGGCTGATCCGCGCCAGCACGGTGGGGTTGGCGATCTTGAATCCATTCAGGTGCAGGATCGGGAGGACAGCGCCGTCGCAGCGCGGGTTGAGGAACTTGTTCGAGCGCCAGCTGGCCGCCAGGGGCCCGGTCTCGGCCTCGCCGTCGCCGACGATGCAGGCGACGATCAGGTCGGGGTTGTCGAAGGCCGCCCCATAAGCGTGGACCAACGCATATCCCAACTCGCCGCCCTCGTGGATCGAGCCGGGCGTCTCGGGCGCGACGTGGCTCGGGATTCCGTACGGCCAGGAAAACTGTCGGAACAGGCGCTGCATGCCGTTTCGGTTGCGCTCGATGTTCGGATAGCGCTCCGTATAGGAGCCCTCGAGATAGCTCTGCGCCACCGGACCTGGGCCCCCGTGACCCGGACCCATGACGTAGATCATGTTCAGGTTATGCTCGACGATCAGCCGGTTCAGATGCACGTAGATGAAGTTCAGGCCGGTCGTGGTCCCCCAGTGGCCGAGCAGGCGCGGCTTGATGTGCTCGAGCTTGAGGGGCTCTTCGAGGAGCGGATTGTCCTTCAGGTAGATCTGCCCGACGGTCAGATAGTTCGACGCGCGCCAGTAGGCGTCCATCTTGCCGAGCAGCTCCGGCGAAAGAGGATTGGCCATTGAACGCTCCGTAGGGCTTAAACGCTTGAGTAGGCGTGGTTGCGCCTTAGGCCGCCAGCGGCAGGAGCCTGAGAAAGTGGACGGGCAAGTCTATCTGATCCGGCACGGCGAGACGACGTGGTCTCTCAGCGGCCAACACACCAGTCGCACGGATTTGCCGCTGACTGAGCACGGAGCTGAGCAGGCGCGCAACATCGGTCGGTTGTTAAGCGGGAAGACGTTCACCCAGGTGCTTGTCAGCCCGATGCAACGCGCGCGGCAGACCTGCGAACTGGCTGGTTACGGACCTGTGGCGCGTGTGAACCCGAATCTCAGCGAATGGGACTACGGCGACTACGAAGGCCGAACGGCAGCCGAAATCCGCGCCGAGCGCCCGAGTTGGGACATCTATCGCGATGGCTGCCCCGGCGGCGAATCTGCCGAACAGGTGTCCGCTCGCGTCGACATGATCCTCGCCGAGCTACGTCCGAGTGTGGGGCAGGTGGCGATCTTCTCTCACGGGCAGTTCCTGCGCGCCCTGGCGGTGCGTTGGATTGACCTGCCCATGCGGCAGGGAAGCCACCTCGGCTTAGACACGGGGTCGCTGAGCATCCTTGGCTTTGAGCACAACAACATCGAGACGACGGCTATCTCGCTTTGGAACGCGGTCTCGAATGACCTATTCGAACTGGTTCGGCCTCAGCACGGGCCTAGCAAAGATCGCTGAGCCCGAGCGCGCCATGTTCTCGAGCGGTGGGAAGTGTGACCGACAGCCGGATCAGAACGGTGGCGACATCCCCCTTCGACGATCAACAGCCCGGCACCTCCGGCCTGCGCAAGAAGGTCTCGGTCTTCCTGCAGCCGAACTATCTGGAGAATTTCGTCCAATCGATCTTCGACAGCCTGGACCCGCACGAACGCGGAACCCTCGTTGTGGGCGGCGGCGGACGCTTTCATAACCGCGAGGCGATCCAAACCGTTCTGAGGATAGCGGGTGCCAACACCTTCACGAGGGTCTTGGTCGCCCAGGGTGGCATTCTGTCGACGCCGGCGGCGTCGTGCGTCATCCGCAAGCGCGGCGCCTGTGGCGGGGTCATTTTGTCCG
>DATNJB010000066.1:0-71202 GCA_035604135.1 Caulobacteraceae bacterium
CCGCGCGCGGCCGTTCCGCAGCCCACACCACTCGGCTTCGATGGCCGCGCTCACCCGCGGCGGCCTGCGCGCCAAGCCCGGCGAGGTGTCGCTGGCGCACAACGGCGTCCTCTTCCTCGACGAGCTGCCGGAGTTCAGCGGCATTATGTAGCAAATGGGACTGCGAGGCTGGCGAACGAGCCGCCCGCAACTCTCGCGTGACGAGCAGCGCGCGCGGAGTCATGCGTACCGTTCCAGGAAAAGGAACGGCGCATGTCGGATCAGAGATCGGGTGGTGGTGGCGGCGGTTTGGGGGCGGGAACGCTCTTCAGCGACAATTTGGCAATGGAAACGCCCGCCATCTTTATCAATCAATTCCAGGTCTTGGTCGCTGGGCAGACCGTCCGCATTGCGTTCGCGGAGGGATTCGCTGGCCAGTCTCCGAGCTACCGAAGCGCCGTGGCAATGTCGGTCGAAGACGCGCGGACGCTGGCGAACACGATTCTCGCCAATCTGCCGCCCTCCCCCCCTCAAGGCGTACTTGGCGGCCTCGAAGCGCTCAGCGCGGCAGACCGTCGTTATGGGCGGTAGCGAAACCCCGGTCGGCGAACCGCCTGGAAACGTCACGGCGGCCATTGCCGGGAGCGCCCAGCTCAGCGCCGATGCTGTCGTCGTGGTGGACGAGGGAAGCGGGCGCAAGCAGCAGCCGGACGCAACCGCTGGAACAGCGACGCAGCGCCGTTCTCGCCGCGCCGGCCTCTATCGTCGCCCCGGCCGCCGCGACATGAAGGAATA
Organism: Caulobacteraceae bacterium; assembly: GCA_035604135.1. GTDB lineage: Bacteria > Pseudomonadota > Alphaproteobacteria > Caulobacterales > Caulobacteraceae > Poindextera. The sequence continues at coordinate 775 of DATNJB010000066.1, forward strand.
CCCCATCACCCTCAACGAGTTGATGAGCCTGGGCGGATTGAGCCTATTGGCGACCTTTGCATTTTCAGTGGCTGGCTTTTGCGGGACGACCTGGTGGCAATTGAGCCAGGAGTTTGCCTTTTCCCCGCCGCATGACGCGGCGACCGCAGGCTACTGGCACGGAATCATGCAGGGCTCGGGCATCGCCGCGATCGCGCTGGCGATTATCGGCCTAGCTATAGTCGCCCTAGGTGGCGCGACGGTCTTCAACATCTGGAACGAGACCGAACACGAAAGCTAGTCCGGCTCGCGCAGCCGCACGGTATGCGCGCCGATGGCCACAAGAACCTGAACAAAGAACGCCGCTGAGAAACCGCCCCGGCTGATCTTGTTACGCAAGTTCGCCTCCGTTTCGGTCACGCCAACTTCCGCGAGCTTCACCACCAGGTCTTTGTAGCTCAGGCTGCGGCGGGCAATCTCAGCTTTGAGGATGCCCTTCGTCTCGGATTGCCAGTCGCCCTCGTCCGCCATTCGCGCCTCCAAAATCGACACGACCGCATCATATTCGATACGATTGTCGTTGACAACGATACATCATGTCGCCATAACAGATGCACCCGCATCGTTTATGGCGACAGATGGCGCAGCACTTCCTTCTCAGCACAAAGGCCCGGACGCTCAGTCTGGCCAAGGTGCTGCGTCTGTCGGATGACGAGGCGTGGGAGACGTTCAAGGCGATCCGTTGGGCCTCGACCGAAGGCGAGCCTGTGTGCCCGCGCTGCGGCGGACTTCAGATCTGGAACCTGAACGACAACCGCCGCTTCAAGTGCAAGGCGTGCGGCCACAAGTTCAGTGTCACGTCGGGCACGATCTTCGCCAGCCGCAAGCTGCCGATCCGCGACTACCTGGCGGCCATCGCCATCTTCGTGAACGGGGCCAAGGGCCACGCGGCGCTCCACCTGAGCCGCGATCTGGACGTGCAATACAAGACGGCCTTCGTCATGGCGCACAAGATGCGCGAGGCCATGGCGTCCGAACAGAACGCCATCGGCGAAGTGGCCGGCTCGGTCGAAATCGACGGCGCATACTTCGGCGGCTACCTCAAGCCGGCGAACCGGCGCGAAGACCGTAAGGACCGCCGCCGCCGCGTCTATCAGACCGGCAAGCGCGAGGTGGTCGTGGTCATGCGCGAACGCGACGGCCGCACCCTCCCGTTCGTCGCGAAGACGGAAGCTGCCGGCGTCCCCGTCGTTGCGAATGCCATTCGCGCAGGGTCCACCGTCTATGCCGACGAAGCGAGCCACTGGGACCAGCTCGAAGCCCGGTTCCTGACCAAACGGATCAATCACTCTGTTGAGTACTGGACCCCGGAAGCCTCGACCAACATGGCCGAGAGCTTCTTTAGCCGCCTGCGGCGCGCGGAGGTCGGCGTGCATCACCACATCGCCGGCCCGTACCTCGCGGCCTACGCATCTGAAATGTCTTGGCGCGAAGACCGTCGCCGGATCAGCAACGGCGAGCAATTCCTAGCCGCTACGGCGGCAGCGCTTGGCCACCCCGTCAGCCGCCAATGGAAGGGGTATTGGCAGCGGTCAGCAGCCTAGTTGATCTGGCCAGGACGTGGAATCTGGACGCCGAGCGTACGTTCCCACGTTTCCAAGACGGACGGGGCGATCGGCTCGTCCTTGTCGTACCCCGTGAGGTCGACGAAGCAGTCTGGGTTGTCCTCAGCGCGGAGGTAGTAGACCTCCCAGGTGGTCAGGGGCGAGACGTCTTGGCCGGGAAACTCTTGGGGCTCACAACCCATGGCGACAAAGAGGTCAATGATCTGCCTCAGCGTCATCCATCGTTCGGCCTTTGCCGCCACGGTTAGGCGGCTTGCTCAGGCTCGTACGCTCTAAGCTTAATGTCAGGCCGACGAATCTTATATTCGCGGAGCTTTGCCCCCGTAGGAGTCAACTCCACTTCCGCCTGATCAAACATTGCCTGATACTTAAGTGGTGCCGGTTTGATATTCTCAAGTGCCTTCCGGCCTTGCCTCTGATTAATCAGGATGGTGTTGATTACGGTTTCTAGGAACGCGACGGGTGCGTGAATTAAACTCTTAGTCTGAGCTACCAAGTCGTACTCAATACCGTGGATGACCCAGACATCACCTTCTTTGAACGCGACGGCGCGAAGCTGGCCTTCGGTTCCCATAATACCTCCGACTCGGTCACCGCTTGACCGTGTCAAGCCCCCAAATGCGCTCTCCACAGTAAAGTGCGACGGCCATCCTTAACAAGGAATTAACGGCCATGGTTCCCAAGAAAAAAAGTATGTTTAATATCAATTGGTTAATCGTGCCCAGCCTAACCGGCTAGATCAGCGCCCACGCCTTGTATTCGCCCATCAATTCCGCGAGAGGCGCGATGACGCCGGCGCCCTTGAGCGCGGTCAGGCACGCGCCGACGCGCTTGCGGATCAGGACGTGCGTTTCCTCGTCCGCCTTGAGCCGCCGGTCTGCGATCCATGCGGCGGCGATCTGCGCCGACGTGAGCGGCGCCTGAGCCGTTCGGAGCTGGCCCAGGACGAAGCGCTTCATCTGGCCCCGGTGGGCGCGGTGCTTGGTCGGGTAGCGCTTGACGCGGCTTGTGTCGGCATTCGGATCAAACAGCCGGATCGCGGCGTCTAGGTGGTCAAGGTCACAGGTGATCTTGCGGATTTCGGCCTTGTGGAACTTGAGCATGCCGGCGAGCTCGGCGCGCTTGTCGAGCAGGCCCGAAACCGTGTTTGGATGGTCTGTCATGCCTTGAAACGTAAGGCGTTTCAGGCGATTCTACAGGCGGGCGCTTGGTCCCATTTGCTACACAATGCCGGAGTTCAGCGCCCAGGCGCTGGACAGCCTGCGCGCGCCGCTGGAGACCGGCGAGGTGTCGGTCGCGCGCGCCAACGCCCACATCCGCTATCCGGCCCGCGTGCAGCTGGTCGCGGCGATGAACCCCTGCCGTTGCGGCCACGGCGGCCTTGGCCGCGGCGCCTGCGGACGGGCGCCGCGCTGCCAGCAGAGCTACCAGACGCGCATCTCCGGCCCGTTGCTCGACCGCATCGACCTGCAGGTCGAGGTCCCGCCGGTGACGGCGACGGATCTGGCGCTGCCGCCGCCCACGGAGGGCACGGCCGAGGCCGCCGCCCGCGTGTCGCAGGCGCGCGCCGCCCAGGCCGAACGCGCCCAGGCGGGCGGCGAAGAGGCGAGCCCGCTGAACGCGCGCGCCGACGGCGCCTTCCTCGAGCGCATCACGGCCCTCGACCAGCCGGCGCTGGCGCTCCTGTCCCGCGCCGCCGAAGCCAGCGGGCTGACCGCCCGTGGCTGGACCCGAACGCTGAAGCTCGCCCGCACCATCGCCGACCTCGAAGGCGCGGGCGCGGTCAAGCGGCTGCACGTCGCCGAGGCCCTGGTCTACCGCCGCGTGAGCCCCGCGGCAGAAGGCGTCGCGGAGAGCCGCGCAAGCGCCTACAGCCTGTAGGGACCGCGATAACCGGTTAGATGGACGACATCAGCGCCCGGCGCGCCCAACGCCGGCGGCGCACGCGCTTTGACCGCCCGTTAAGCCGCCCCGGCTAGTCTGGCGACATCATGGTCAGTCCCCCGCTCGAAAACGGCATTCCGCCGGAGCACCTCGCCGCGCTCAGCCACGAGTTCCGCACGCCGCTGAACGGCGTCGTCGGCATGGCGCGCCTGCTGTCGCACACCAAACTCACGGCCGAACAACAGGCCTACGTCGCGGCGCTGAACGACTCGAGCGAGCATCTGCTCGGCCTGATCAACGACGTGCTCGACTACGCCAAGCTGGGGGCGGCCGGGCTGGAGCTCGCGCCCGCGCCGGTCGACGTCGAAGGGCTGTTGCGTTCGGTCGCCGAACTGATGAGCCCGCGCGCGCACGAGAAAGGGCTCGAGATCGGCTGGGCGGCGGACGCGGGCCTGGCGCCGATGCTGGCCGACGAGGGGCGGCTGAAGCAGATCCTGCTTAACTTCGCCGGCAACGCCGTGAAGTTCGCCGAGAGCGGCGGCGTGCTGCTGCTGGCCGAGCGCGCCGGCGAAGGCCGCATCCGGTTCACCGTCTCCGATACGGGCCCCGGCGTGCCCGAGGCCGAGCGGGAGCGCATCTTCGAAGCCTTCGCCCAATCCGATCCCGCCCATGGGGCGCGACTGGGCGGCGCGGGGCTCGGCCTGGCCATCGCGAGCCGGATCGCCGGGGCGATGGACGGCGCGGTTGGCGTAGCCGGCGCCGCTGGCCGGGGCGCGGATTTTTGGTTCGAGGCGCCGTTCGAGAGCGCCGGGGCGGCGCGCAAAGATGTTCCACTCGCCGGGCGGCGGGTGGCGGTGGTCTCTCCCAGCGCCGTCCTGCGCACGGCCGCCGGCCGTCAGATCGAGGCCTGCGGCGGAACGGCCGTCCTGGCCGAGCGCCTGGCCGATGCGCTCGCTCGGACAAACGAACACGACGTCCTTTTGATGGACCAGGCGCTGGCGGCCAAGTCGCGCAAGCTCCTTCGCCCGCCCCTCAAGCGGGCCGCCATCGTCCTGGTCAAGCCGGAGGAACGCGGCCGTATCGCCCGCCTTCGCGCAGCGGGGTTCGCCGGCTACCTGATCAAGCCGCTTCGCCGCGCCTCGCTCGCCTCCCGGGTGCTCGCCGCAGAGGGGACGCAAGGCCCGCACGCGTCGCTCGACGACGAGCGGATCGCCCCGATCGAGCCGGCGGCTCCCGCCGCGGCGGCGGGCGCGCGGGTCCTGCTGGCCGAGGACAATCCGATCAACGCCATGCTGGCCCGCGCGCTCCTCGTGCGCGAGGGCTGCGAGGTCGAACACGTCACCGACGGCGAGGCGGCGATCGAGGCCGTCGCGCGCGGCGCCTACGACCTCGTCCTGATGGACGTGCGGATGCCGAAGCTGAGCGGCATGCAGGCCGCGCGGACGATCCGCGCCAGGGGGTTCACCGGTCCCGTCGTGGCGCTGACGGCCAACGCCTTCGAGGACGACCGCCGCGCCTGCCTGGACGCCGGCATGGACGACTTCCTGGTCAAGCCGCTCAGTCCCGAGGCGCTTCGGCGCGCGCTGCTGCGCTGGACCGGGCCGGGCTGGACGGAGCCCGGCGCGCGGGCCAAGGTCGCCTCTTGAGCGCTTGAGTCGAGGGGGTCTCGGCCAGGCGGCCAGAGGTCCCATGAGCGAGGAAGCCCTCGAAGCGCCCGCCGCCGCCGTCGATGCGCCGCGCCGCTACCGGCTTCTCGACATCGTTCGCGAGCTCGGCCGTCCACGCGTGGCGCTGATGCTGGCGCTGGGGCTTTCCTCGGGGCTGCCGTTTGCGCTCATCGGCAACACGCTGGGGTTCTGGCTGCATGAGCGCAAGGTCGGGGTCGCCCTGATCGGCCTGATCTCGGCTGTGGGCTTCGCGTATACGGTCAAGTTCGTCTGGGGCGCGATCGTGGACCGCATCAAGGCGCCGTTGATCGGACGCCTGGGACGCCGGCGCAGCTGGATGATCATCAGCCAGGTGGTCGTCGCCGCCGGCCTGCTCGGCATGGCCATGATCGATCCGATGCTCCGGCTTGGCTGGTTCGTGCTTGCAGCGGCGGTCACCGCGATCGGCGCCGCGACCCAGGACACCGCCATCGACGCCTGGCGGATCGAGACGGCCGAGGACGCCAACGAGCTTGGGCTGCTCACCTCGGCCTATTCCCTCGGTTACCGCGTGGCCCTGATCCTGACCGAGGCCGTGATTCTGTTGGTCGCCAAGCGGATCGGCTGGCCGCTCTCCTACGCGATCTACGGGGCGGCGATGGTCATCGGTCTCGCCGCGGCGCTCGCCATCCGCGAGCCGGCGCGCGCCGAGGCGGTCATGGAGGAGAAGGCGAGCGAGGCCGCCCGCCATCCGCTGATCGGCGTTTACGACGCCGTGATCGGGCCGCTGATCGCCTTCTTCCGTGCGCACGGACTCGGCATGGCGGCGCTGATGCTGGCGATGATCAGCCTCTATCACCTGTGCGACTACATGCGCGGGCCGATGACTGGCCCCTACTACGAGGCGCTGAAGATCGACAACGACACCATCGGGCTCGTGCGGCTGTTCGTGGGCACGCCCGGCTCGTTCGTCGGCATCGCGCTCGGCGGTTTTTGTGCATACCGGTTTGGCCGGCTCCCGACGCTGATCGTCGGCGCCATCGCCCAGCCACTCGCCATCGGCGCCTTCGCGGTGCTGGGCTGGCACGGGGGAGACTTCGCGCTGCTCTCGCTTGGGGCCGCAAAAGTCACGGCCTTCGAGGCCATCATGGCGTTCGACGCGGTCGCCATCGGCTTCTCGGGCGTGGCGCTCGTCACCTACATGTCGTCGCTGACCAGCCTCGGCTACACGGCCACCCAGTACGCGCTTCTGACCTCGGCGCTCGCCTTCCTCGGCAAGACCGCAAAGAGCCTCTCCGGCTTCATCGTCGAAGCGCTCGAGCCGGGACGGAGCCTGCTCGACGCCTACGCCCTGTTCTACGTGGCCTCGGCGGCGGTCGCGGTCCCGGCGATCGTGCTCTGCTTCGTGCTCCTCTGGGTCAGGCCCGCTCGCACCAGGGTGTGAGGTCATCTTCGCCGCCGATCAGGGCGAGGCCAGCGGCGATCGATTCCAACTCAGCACCGGTGCTGATCCTCTCCGGCCCGAAGCGCTGTTCGAAAAGGTCGCGCACCGCCGGCACGAAGGATGAGCCACCAGTCAGGAAGACATGGTCGATGGCCGCGGGCTTGAGCTTGGCGCTCGCCAGCGCCTCGTCGACACAGTTGTCGATCATGGTCAGATCGCGGGCGATCCAGTGCTCGAACTCTGCGCGCTCGACGTCGGCCTCGAGCGCGATGTCCCCGGCGTGGAAGGCGAAGCGCGCCGACGTCTGCGCCGAGAGCGCCTCCTTCAGCCGCGAGATCGACTGGTAGAGCAGATACCCGTATTCGCCGTCGAGGAACTCGACCAGGCGGGCGATCTTCTCCGGCTCCAGCGCCTTGCGCACGAGGGCGCGGATTTCGTTCATGTCGCGGGTGGCGCGCATCAGCGCGAGCTGATCCCAGCGGGCGAAGCTCGCGTAGTAGCGGGCCGGAATGGGCGCGGTGTTGTCGAAGTCGCGATAAGCCGAGCCCTTGCCGAGCGCCGGCGACACCAGATGGTCGATCAGCCGGTAGTCGAAAGCGTCGCCGGCGACGCCGACCCCCGCCTGGCCAAGCGCCTTGGAGGAAAGCACGCCGCGGCGGCGGGTGAAGCGGACGATCGAGAAGTCGCTGGTGCCGCCGCCGAAATCGCCGACCAGCACGGTGGCGTCGGCGTTCAGTCCGCGCGCGAAGAAGAAGGCGGCCGCGACCGGCTCGTGGGCATAGTAGATCTCCGCGACACCCAGGCGGCGGAAGGCGATCTCATAGCGCTGCAGCGCGAGCGCCGGATCCGGATAGGCGCCGGCGAAGCGGACCGGGCGGCCGACGATGAGACGCTCCGGCGTCGCCGCCATCACCCCGCCGGCATGGGCCCGCACCCGCAGCAGGAAAGTCGAGAGCAGGTCCTCGAAGCGATAGCGGCGACCGAGGATGGTCGTCTCGGAGAAGGTCGCGCTGGCCGCAAAGCTCTTGAACGACTGGATGAAGCGGGTCGCGCCGGGGTCTTCCAGGTAGGCGTCGATCGCCCAGGGGCCCGCTTCCACGACCCGGCCGCGTGGCCCGCCCTCGTCGGCGCCAAAGCTCAGGCACGAGCGGAACGTGGTGAAGTGATCGTCCTCGAACGTGAAGCGCACGAGCTGGGCCTGGCCGTCGTCGCCGCGTAGGGAGACGACGGTGTTGGTGGTGCCGAAGTCGATCCCGAGCGTCGTTGCGGGAGCAGACATTGGAGGCCGCCGGAGCGTCGCGGCGCTCCGCCTTTCCTTATCTGGGCGGTTTGAAGGGGGCGGCGTCTTTGCCGTCGGACGGGGCCGACGTCAAGCTTTGGGCGTCAGCCGGCGGGGGGCCGCTCGTAGGCCGCCATCGTCGCCATCTGCAGGATCTTGGAGACCGAAGCCGACAGCTGGCAGATCTGCACCGACCTCGACAGGCCGAGCAGGATCGGCCCCACCACGGTCGCGCCGCCCAGCGCCTGCACCAGCTTGGTGGAGATCGAGGCGGAGTGGATCGCCGGCATGATCAAGACGTTGGCCGGCCCGGATAGGCGCATGAAGGGGAAGTTCGCGCGCCGCTCCGGCTCGAGCGCCAGCTCCGGCGGCATCTCGCCTTCGTACTCGAAGTCGACGCCCATCTCGTCCAGCATCGCCACCGCCGCCCGCACCTTCTCCGAGCGCTCGCCCATCGGGTTGCCGAAGCTCGAATAGGACATGAAGGCGAGCTTGGGCGGAAAGCCCAGGTCGCGCACGGCGCGGGCCGCTTCGCAGGCGATCTCCACCAGATCGACCGCCTCCGGCATCTCGGTCACGTTGGTGTCGGCGACGAACAGGGTGTGGCCCTTGGTCAGCACGATCGACATGCCGATGACGCGGCCGCCGTCCGCCGGGTCGATCACCCGCTTCACCTCCTCGAGCGCCTGGTCGAAGCTGCGGGTGACGCCGGTGACCAGGCCGTCGGCGTGGCCGAGGGCGACCATGGAGGCGGCGAAGGAGTTGCGGTCCTGGTTGATCAGCCGCTGCACGTCGCGGATCAGGTACCCCTCGCGCTGCAGGCGCGAATAGAGGAAATCGACGTATTCCGCGTTCCGGTGCGAGACCCTGGCGTTGATGATCTCGAGCCCGCTGTCGTCGGGGTTCAGGCCGGCCAGCCGCATGTTCTGGCGCACCAGCTCTTCGCGGCCGACCAGGACCGCGTCGCCGAGCCCGCCACTCTGAAAGGCGTAGGCGGCGCGGATGACGCTGGTCTCCTCCCCCTCGGCGAAGACGATCCGCTTCTTCGGGGCCTGCTGCACGGCGCCGGAGATCTTCTGCAGGAAGCCGGCGGACGGGTCGAGCCGCTGGGCGAGGTGCGCCCGATAGGCGTCCATGTCGGCGATGGGCTTGCGTGCGACGCCGGATTCCATCGCCGCCTGGGCGATGTAGGGCGGAATGTACCAGATCAGCCTGGGGTCGAACGGCGAGGGGATGATGTACTCGGGCCCGAACTTCAGCGCCCGGCCGTGGTAGGCGGCGGCGACTTCGTCTGGCACGTCCTCGCGGGCGAGCTGAGCCAGCGCGTTGGCGCAGGCGATCTTCATCTCGTGGTTCACGCGCCTGGCCCGGACGTCGAGCGCGCCGCGGAAGATGTAGGGGAAGCCCAGGACGTTGTTGACCTGGTTCGGATAGTCCGAACGGCCGGTGGCGATGATGGCGTCCGGGCGGACGGCGAGCGCCTCCTCCGGGGTGATCTCCGGGTCGGGATTGGCCATGGCGAAGATGATGGGATTGGGCGCCATCGTCTTGACCATCTCGGCCGTGAGCGCGCCCTTGACCGAAAGGCCCATGAAGACGTCGGCCCCCTTTATCGCGTCGGCCAGGGTGCGGGCGCTGGTCTCGACCGCGTGCGCCGATTTCCACTGGTTCATCGACTCGGTGCGGCCGCGCCAGATCACGCCCTTGGAGTCGACCGCGATGCAGTTCTCGGCCTTCGCCCCCATCGCCTTGATCAGGTCGAGCGAGGCGATGCCGGCCGCGCCGGCGCCGTTCAGCACCAGCTTGATGTCCTCGAGCTTACGGCCGGTGATGTGGCAGGCGTTGATCAGGCCGGCGGCCGAGATGACCGCCGTGCCGTGCTGGTCGTCGTGGAAGACCGGGATGTCGAGCAGTTCCTGCAGCTCGCTCTCGATGCGAAAGCACTCGGGGCTCTTGATGTCCTCCAGATTGATCCCGCCGTAGGTGAGCCCGATGTTCTTCACCACGGTGATGATCTCGTCCGGATCGCGGCTGGCGATTTCGACGTCGATCGAATCGACGTCGGCGAAGCGCTTGAAGAGGACCGCCTTGCCTTCCATGACCGGCTTGGCGGCCAGCGCGCCCAGGTCGCCGAGGCCGAGGATCGCCGTGCCGTTCGTGATCACCGCCACCAGGTTGCCCTTCGACGTGTAGTCGTAGGCCAGGTCCGGATTGTCGGCGATCGCGCGCACCGGCACCGCCACGCCGGGCGAATAGGCAAGGCTCAGGTCGCGCTCGGTGTCCATCGGCTTGGTCGCGACCACGGCGATCTTGCCGGGTTGCGGCTCCCGGTGGAACGCCAGCGCCTCCTCGTCGGTGAAGGTGCGTTTTTCGGTCTCGCTCATGCCAGCGACGCTAACCTTTGCTTTCGTTGGGCGGGACCCCTGGTCCCCCGGCCGTCACCCTACCGACGGCGCCCCGGCGCCACAACCGGCGGCGCTAACGTCGTCCGCGCCGCTGGTCGAGGGCCTTCAACATTGACTTAAGGTCCGTCGCGCCATGGATTGCGCGGCGAACGAGCGAGCGAGGACGAGGTGGCCGAAGCGGTTAGGATTGGCGTCGCCGGCGCGCTCGGCCGCATGGGCCGGGCGGTGATCGCGGCTGTCGAGGCTTCGCCGGAGGCGGCGCTGGGCGCGGTGTGCGACCTTCCCGAGCGCGCGGGCGAGACGGTCGAAGGCCTCACGCTTGCGAGCGCGGACGCCGTACTCGCCGACAGCGCCGTCGTCATCGACTTCACCACCGTGGCCGCATCCGCGGCGCTGGCGGAACGCGCGGCCGCCCGCGGCGGTCCAGCGCTCGTGATCGGCGCGACCGGCGGCGCAGCGGACGCGGACGCCGCGATCGCGTGGGCCGCTGAGAAGGTCGCGATCGTGCGCGCCGCCAGCTTTTCGCTGGGGATCAATGTGCTGCTCGGCCTCGTCGAGCGGTCGGCAGGGCTCCTGGGGCCGCGCGATTGGGACATCGAGATCTTCGAGGCCCACCACAGGCGCAAGGTCGACGCGCCGTCGGGCACGGCGCTCATGCTCGGCGAAGCTGCGGCGCGCGGGCGCAAGGTCTCCCTGGCCGAGGTCGCGGCGCGCGGACGCGACGGGATCACCGGCGCGCGAACGCCCGGGGCCATCGGTTTTTCGGTGGTGCGCGGCGGCGGCATCGTGGGCGAGCACAGCGTGAGCTTCATCGCCGAGGACGAGAGCCTGGTCCTCTCGCACTCGGCGCGCGACCGCAGCCTGTTCGCCAGGGGCGCGCTCGCCGCGGCGCTCTGGGTCGCGGCCAAGCCTGCGGGCCTCTACGACATGCAGGACGTGCTGGGCTTGCGCCATGGCTGACATCCTCGCGCTTGACGCCACGGGCCAGCTGCAGGCGCTCGAAACCCGGCGGATTAGCGCGGTCGAGCTGCTCGAGGCGACGTTGCGCCGCCACCAGGCTTGCCACGCGGAAATCAACGCGGTGGTCGCGACCGACCTAGAGCGCGCCCGTCTGCGCGCGCGCGCCATCGACGAGCACCGCGCCAAGGGCGAGGCCCTGGGGGCCCTTGCCGGGCTGCCGATGACCGTCAAGGACACCTTTGACGTCGAGGGCCTGCCCGCCTCGTCAGGGCTCGACGCCTACCTGCACCGCCACCCGCGCGACGCTGGCGCCGTCGTCCGCGCCAAGCACGCCGACGCTGTGATCTGGGGCAAGACCAACACGCCTGTGCTCGCCGGCGACTGGCAGACCTTCAACGATCTCTACGGCACGACCAACAATCCCTGGAACCTCGAGCGCACGCCCGGCGGCTCGTCGGGGGGCGCGGCCGCGGCGCTGGCCGCGCGGGTGACGGCGTTGGAGATCGGATCCGACATCGGCGGCTCGCTGCGCGTGCCGGCGAACTTCTGCGGCGTCTTTGCGCACAAGCCAACCTGGGGGATGGTCAGCCAGGCCGGCCACATTCCGCCCAAGCCGGGCACGCTGGCCGAGCGCGACCTGAACGTCGTCGGGCCGATGGCGCGTTCGGCGCGCGACCTTCGGCTGCTGCTCTCGGTGCTGGAACAGGGGCCGTTGGCCCCGAAGGCCCCGCCGGCGGAACTGAACGAGCTGAAGCTCGGGCTCTGGATCGAGGAGCCTGGGTTCGCCCTCGACGGCCAGGTGCGCGACGTGATCGAAACGTTCGTGGGCGAGCTCGCCCGGCGCGGGGCGACCGTCGAGCGCGTCCGTCCGGTCGACGGCATGGCGCTGGTCCAGGCCTACAGCCTGCTGCTCTCCTCGGTGCTCGCCGAGGACCTGCCGCGGGCGACGTTCGCGACCATGCAGCGCCTGCGCGGCGTGGCGCAGCTTGCGCGCCGCTTCGGCGGGCGCGCGGGGGCCTGGGCGGCGCCGATCCTCGCCCGCACCGCGACTCACGCGGAGTGGATCGCCGCCGACGAGGTCAGGGCGAAGATGGGGGCGCAGGTGCGCTCGCTGTTCGGCCGGTTGAACGCCGTGATTGCGCCGATCGCGCCGGTGACCGCCTTCCCGCATGACCACCGGGGCTTTGGCGCCCGCGCGTTGCCGACCGCCGACGGCGGCAAGTTTCCCTATCTCTCGATGATCAACTGGATCGCTCTGGCGACCGCTTGCGGGCTGCCGGCCACGGCCGTTCCGGTCGGGCTTGCGGCCGATGGCATGCCGGTGGGCGTGCAGATCATCGGACCGCGCGCCGGCGACAGCCGCACCCTGGCCATCGCCCAGGCCATCGAGGACGAGATCGGCGGCTTCATGCAGCCGCCGGAGGGCGGCTAAGCGCCCGTGCGGATCGCCTCGATGCGGTCCCACAGCAGGGCCGCTGCGTCGGCCCCGCCGAAGCGCTTGAGTTGCTGGGCGCCGGTCGGTGAGGTGACGTTGATCTCGGTCATGTAGTCGCCGATGACGTCGATGCCGACGAAGATGAGGCCGCGCCGCTTCAGCTCGGGACCGATGATCGCGCAGAGCTCCAGGTCGCGCGGCGTCAGTCCCACCGGCTCCGGTCGCCCGCCCCGCGCCAGATTCGAGCGCACCTGGCCGTCGGCCGGCACCCGGTTGATGGCGCCGACCGGCTCGCCGTCGACCAGAAGGATGCGCTTGTCGCCTTTTTCCACCGCCGGAATGAACTTCTGCGCCACCACCGGCTCGCGCCCCATCAGCGCGTAGAGTTCGAGCAGCGCGTCGAGGTTGGGGTCGTCGGGCTTGAGCCGCACCACGCCACGACCGGCGCCGCCGTAGAGCGGTTTCAGCACCAGGTCGCCGTGACGGGCGCGGAAGTCGGCGATCGCTTCGGAATCCGCGGAGATCAGCGTCGGCGGCTGGATGCCGGGGAATTCGGTCACGAACAGCTTTTCCGGCGCGTTGCGCACCTCGGCCGGGTTGTTCACCACCAGGGTCCGCGGGTGGATGCGCTCGAGGAAGTGGGTGGCGGAGATATAGGCGAGGTCGAACGGCGGGTCCTGGCGCATCAGGACCACATCCATCTCGCCAAGATCGCGCGCTTCGAAGGCGCCCAGCTGGTGGTGGTCGCCCTTGACCGGCTTGAGCACGAGCGGCCGCCCGCGGGCTGTGACACGCCCGTCCTCGAGCCCGATGCGCTCCGGCGTGTAAACCCAGAGCCGGTGGCCGCGGCTTTGCGCCTCCAGCATCAGCAGGAAGGTGGTGTCGGTCTCGATGTTGATCGCCTCGACCGGATCCATCTGGACGGCGACGTTCAGCGCCATGCTTTGCCGCCCTCCGTCAGTTCAGCTGCAGCCGCACGCGGTCGCGCGCGGCGCGGGCGGCTTGCGTGGCCCCGCTGTCGAGGCTGCGCGCCCGACCGAGCGCCTCGAGCGCGCCGGCGAGCGCGCCCTGGCTCTCGCGGGCGACGGCGACATCGAGCCAGACGCGATGGTCGGAGGGATCGAGCAGCGCTCGCCTCAGCGCCGCGCGCTCGGCCCGAGCGTGGTCGCCGGCGTCCCGCGCCCGCACGAAGATGTTGTTCTGCACGCGAACGAGCACGGCGCGATCGGGAACCGGGGCCATCATCGTGTCCAGCCGTTCGGCCACGCCCGGCGCGAGCCCGCTCATGAGCGCGCGGCGGGTCAGCTCCGAGGGCGGCACGACGCGACCGTCGGCGAACGGGTCGAGCGCCAGCGGCCCCTCCGCCGTCTCGATCCGGAGCATGAAGTGGCCGGGAAAATCGACCCCGCGCACGTCGAGGTCGGCGCGCCGCGCAGCGTCGATGTAGGCGACCCCCAGCGTCACCGGCAGGCCGCGCCGGCGCTCCCAGAGCCTTATGATGTCTGCGTTGGCGGGATCGTCATAGGTCATGAGGTCGCCGGTCAGCCGCATGTCGCTGGCCAGGGCTTCGGCCAGGGCTTCCGCCGGTCCGTGCTGCTTGAGGCGCGTGCGCACCCGCTCGGCCGCTTCCAGCGCGCAGGCGCGGGCGTGCTCGCCGTCGCCGGCCGGCTCCTCGTGCAACGCGCAGGCGACGGCCGCCTCGAACAGGGGAAACGACGCATCCGGCGCGGCCCCCGCCGCGGCGATCGCCGCTTCAGCCCCCTCGCGGTTCATGGGCCGCTCCGCTCACAGCCGCCGCTCACGAATCGTCGTCCTCGCTCCATGCGTCCCGAATATGACGCGGGAAGCGGCCGGGCGCGAGGGCGAGCAAATCGAGCCTCAGCTCGGCTGCGGCATAGCGTGGGCGCCGGGCGACGAAGGCGCGAAGCGCGCGGCGGATCCGCTGGCGTTGCATCGGCGTAACGGCCTCGAGCGCGGCCTCGAGGGAGGCGCGCGCCTTGACTTCGACGGCGACGAGCACGCCGCGACGCATTGCCAGCAAGTCGATCTCGCCTTGCCGGAGCCGCAGGCGGAAGGCGAGGATGCGGTAGCCCTTGGCCATCAGCCAGAACGCCGCCAGCAGCTCGCCGCGGCGGCCGGAGACGCGCGCCGCCGACCCACGCAGGCGGCGCGCCTCGCTCAACGGGCGCCCTTCAGCGACAAGGCGCGACGATAGAGCGCACGACGGTCGAGGCCGAGCGCGTGCGCCACCTCGGCAGCGGCCTTGGCCGGGGCGAGCCGCGAAAGCGCTTCAGCCAGCGCGCGCTCGGCATCGGCTTCGCTGGCCGCCTCGGTTTCGGGCGGGGCGATCACGATGACGATCTCACCCTTCGGCACCGTCAGCGCCGGGTCGACGGCCAGCGCACCGAGCGAGCCGCGATAGTGCGTCTCGTGCAGCTTGGTCAGCTCGCGCGCTACGACGGCCGCCCGCGGTCCAAGCACGGCCGCCATGTCGGCGAGGCTGGCCGCAAGCCGCGAACGCCCCTCGAAGAGGATGAGCGTCGCGCGCACGGGCTTCAGCGCCTCCAGAAAGGCGCGCCGCGCCGCTGCGCGCGGCGGCGGGAAGCCTGCGAACAGGAAGCGGTCGGTGGGCAGGCCGGCGGCGCTGAGCGCGGCCAGCACGGCCGAAGCGCCGGGAATGGGGATCACCGCGACGCCCGCGGCCATGGCCGCGCGCGCCAGGCGAAGGCCGGGGTCGGAGATCAGCGGCGTGCCGGCGTCCGAGCAAAGCGCGATCCGCTGGCCGGCCAGGAGCGCCGCCATGACGCGCGCCCGCTCGCGCTCGCCGGTGTGGTCGTCGTAGCGCTCCAGGGGTTTTCGGATGCCGTAGGCGGCAAGGAGCTTGGCGGTGACGCGTGTGTCCTCCGCCAACACCCGGTCGGCGCCGGCGAGCACGTCGAGCGCGCGCAGCGTCACGTCGCGCAGATTGCCGATCGGGGTTGCGACCAGATAGAGCCCGGGCGCGAGCGGGCCTGAGGCGAGCACGGGCGGCGGGGGCCTAGGCGGCATCGACGGACGCCCCGGCCCGGACGAGCCGTCCGACGAGGTGGTCGAGCACCGGGCGGCCCTTGGCGGTCGCCGCCAGGCTGTCGCTGCCGGCGGCAAGCCAGCCGCCGGAGGCGAGTTCGGCGACGAGCGGCTGGCGCGGGCCAAGGCCGAGGGCCGCGATGTCCGCCCACGCCACGCCTTCGCTGGTGCGCAGGCCCATGAGCAGCCGCTCCTCGGCGGCTTCGAAGGCCGAAAGCCGCTCGCGGGTCACGAGCCCAACGCCGGTGGAGCCCACGTGGCGCACGTAGTCGCCGACGCCGCGGGCCGCGACGGTCGCGGTCCGGCCGCCGGCGAGTGTCAGCCGCCCGTGCGCGCCGGGGCCGACGCCGAGGTAGTCGCCGCCGCGCCAGACGGCGAGGTTGTGGCGCGATCGCGCGGCCGCGCCGCGCGCGTGGTTCGAGATCTCGTAGGCCTCGAGGCCGGCGCGCTCGAGCACAGCCTGGGTCGTCAGGTAGAGGGCAAGCGCCAGGTCTTCGTCGAGCGGCGACAGGCGCCCACGCGCCGCTGCGCGGCCGAACGCTGTCTCGGGCTCGATGGTGAGCTGATACGGGGAGATGTGCTCCGGCCCGAGCGCCGCCGCGGCGGCAAGCTCGGCCGCCCACGATGCCCGGGTTTGTCCCGGCCGCGCGTAGATCAGGTCGACGGAAACGCGCGGGAAGGCGGCTAGCGCCGCGGCCACGGCGCGCTTCGCCTGCGCGGCGTCGTGGTCGCGGCCGAGGAAGGCAAGCGCCGCATCGTCGAGCGACTGGACGCCGAGCGAGAGCCGTTCAACGCCAGCGGCGGCCAGCGCGGCGAAGCGGTCGGCGTCGGCCGGATTGGCCTCCAGCGTGATCTCGACCGGCGTGTCGGTTGGCCAGAGCCGGCGCGCGGTCGCCACGATCTCGCCCGCGATGTCAGGCGGCATGAGCGAGGGCGTGCCGCCGCCGAAGAAGAGCGACCCCAGGCGCCGTTGGCCCACGAGCCGGGCGTGGCCCTCGAGGTCGGCGAGGATTGCACGCGCCAGACGCGCCGGCCCCTCGCCACCGCGCGCCTTGGTGACATTGAAGTCGCAGTAGGGGCAGATCCGGGCGCAGTAGGGCCAGTGGACGTAGACCGCGAGCGGCGCGCCGGCCTGATCCGCCGCCGTCAAAGCACCGCGGCCTTCAGCTTGGCGAAGGCGCGGCTGCGGTGGCTGCGCGCCGCCTGCTCGCCCCAGTCCATTTCACCGAAGCTGCGCGTCTCGCCTTGCGGCACGAAGATCGGGTCGTAACCGAAACCCTTGTCGCCGCGCGGCGGAAACCGCAGCGTCCCATCGACTCGCGCCTCGACGACCACGATGGCCCCGGCGGGCCAGGCGAGCGCGAGCGCGCAGGTGAACCAGGCGCTGCGGTCCTCGCCGCCCGCCGCCTCGAGCCGCTCCTCGACCTTGGCCATGGCCTGCCCGAAGTCGTGCTCGGGGCCGGCCCAGCGCGCGGAGTAGACCCCAGGCGCGCCGTCGAGCGCGGTCACCGACAGGCCCGAGTCGTCGGCCAGCGCAACCAGCCCGCTCGCATCGGCGGCCGCGCGCGCCTTCAGGAGCGCGTTGCCGGTGAAGGTGGCCTCGGCTTCCTCCGGCTCCGGCAGGCCGAGCTCGGCGGCGGACGCAACGTCGAACCCCGGCCCGAGGAGCTCGATGAGCTCGCGCGCCTTGCCCGGATTGTGGGTGGCGGCGACGAGGCGGGCGCCGGGCAAGAGCGACAGGGCCATGGTCCGAGCCTTTCCGGCCAAGGGATTGCGGCCAGTTTCCCGCTCAGCGGATGCGATGCAAGCCATGGTCCGTTTGTTGCATTGCAAAAATGTAATGAATTACTCCGAATTAACATTGTTTATCGATAATTTCCTTGATCGAAATTCGATGCGGTCCTATCTGAATGTCGCAGCGGATGCGGTGCCGGCGAGTTGAAAAGCAAGCCTAATCACCCCAAATGCTGCGATGCAACATCAACCTTGGAGCCCTTACTATGAATACGACTCTTACGGACATCATCGACCGCGTGGCGATGACCTTCGGTCAACTCGCGATGCTGGCAGCTCTGCCGGTCGCCGCGATCGCGCTCGCTGTCCATGCCCTGTAAACGCACGGCCTTGACCATGCGTCTCGCCGGGGCATCTTCGCCGTCGGCCTCCTGATCCTTCCCGCTCGCCGGGTTTGATGAGAGAGACCGGCGGCGAAACCGTGCGCTAACCTAGCGCCCGACGACCAAGAGCGAGGCCAGCCATGCGTGCACTCGGACCAGGCTCGGTCTCCAGCTTCCTTAAAATCATTCTCGACGTGGTCTACGTCGCGCTCGCCATCAGCGTCGTGCTGATCGGCATCGGCATCCTCGCGTCCCTGCTGTTCGATCTCGATCCGGCGCTTTTCTCCAGCATGATCCGGGCGACCGGCCACGGCGGCGCCCCAAGCGGCCTCGAGATCGCCGGCGGCCTCTTCGTCACCGCCCTCTATGCCGGCGGGATTCTGGGGATCATCGGCGAGCTTCGGCGCATATTCGCGACGCTCACCGCCGGCGATCCCTTCCATCCCGGCAACGTCCGCCGGTTGCGCGTCATCGGCTTGGTGCTGGCGGCGCTGGGCGTCCTTGAGGTTCTGCGCTATCCGATGGGCCTGATCGACGCCAACCTCGCCGCGCGAACCGCCTGCGGGCAGACGGCCGGGCCGAACGTGACGACCTGGTTCGCGGTTCTCGTGGTGTTCGTCCTGGCCGAGGTCTTTCGTGAGGGCGCGCGGCTCCGCCGCGAAGCCGAACTCACGATCTAGGCCGCGCGGAAAGCTGCCCCGATGCCGATCCGCGTCCGCCTCGACCGCATCCTGCTCGATCGTCGCATGTCGTTGACCGAGCTCGCCGACCGGGTCGGCGTCACCATCGCCAACCTCTCGATCCTGAAGACGGGCAAGGCCCGCGCGATCCGCTTCTCGACGCTGGACGCGCTCTGCCGCGAGCTCGACTGCCAGCCGGGCGACCTGCTCTCCTTCGACGGCGGCCCGCCGGTCGATGTCGGGGACGAAGAGGAGGACGAGGGGATCGATTAGGGCGGTCGCTTCAGCTGGACGCCGTGGCTGAAGCCTTCGCCGAGGAAGACCACGCCGGCGCGCTCGACGGCGGCCTTCACCTTCATCACGATGTCGTAGCGGGCGTGAAAGTCCTCACTTTGCGCCTCCAGCCGCTTGACGGTGATCACCGAGACGCCCGCCTCCTCGGCGAGCTTCGCCTGGCTCCAGCCGAGGAGCGCGCGTGCGGCGCGGATCTGCAGGTTGGTGATCAAGGCGGCGTTGACGGATAGTCTCTCAGTTGATACACATTGTATCACATTAGATCAGTTCGGCATAGGACAGGAGCGCGAGGCATGGCGCAACCCCGACTGACCCGTGCGGCCCCGAGCTTTGCCGTCGCAGACGTGTTCGAGACTGCCGAATATTACCGCGACGTGCTCGGCTTTCGCTTCGACGGCATCTGGGGCAATCCGCCCAGCTTCGTCATGCTCGACCGCGACGACGTGCGGGTGATGATGAAGCAGGTGAAGCCCGAGGCTCTGCCCACGCCGCCGGCGAAACGGTCCGGCGAGCAGGTCGACATGTACCTCTACGCCACCAATGTGCGGGCGCTGGCCGCGGAGCTGGCGGCGAAGGGCGCCGATATCGTGCAGGGGCCGGTCGACCGGGTGATCTACAACGGGCGGGAGTTGATCGTGCGCGACCTGAATGGCTTGATCATCTGCTTCGGCCAGCTGCTCGACGAGAACCCCGACTGATGCAAGAGGTCCTTCCCGGCGTCTTTCTCGTGCCCCAGAACGGCCGCAAGGGGTTCGGCTATACCCATTTCGTCCGCCGGCCGACCGGCAACCTGATTCTGGATGCAAGCCGCGTCGGCTCGATCAGCGACGCCTTCGACGAGATCGAAGCGGCCGGCGGCGTGAAGGCGGCGGTGATCAGCGACCGACACCTCGGCGGCGCTTCGACCAACCAGATCGCCGAGCGGTTCGGGGCGACCATCTATTGCAGCCGGATCGAGGCCGACGCCGTCGGACACCGCGTCAACGCCGTGCACGTCGACCATCCGCTGCCGCTCGAGCGGACGACCGTGGAGGGCGACGTGCTGCTCGTGCCGACGCCCGGCCATACGGCGGGTCAGTTCTCCACCCTGGTCGAGGTCGAGGGGGCGCGCATCCTCTTCACGGCGGACTTCGTCTGGCGCGAAAACGGCCGCTGGCGGCCGGGAAACAAGAGCCGCAAGGTGATGCAGAAGAGCTTCGAGAGCCTGCGCGACCTCAAGTTCGACCACATCGTGGCCTACACCTCGTACACGCAGACCGAGCTCTTCGTGGCGATCCCGTCCGTGGATGCCGCGGTCGATGCGATGATCGCCGCCTGCCAGAAGCCCTAGAGCTCTTTAGCCGACGCTGGTTTTCTGCATCTCGATCAGCTCGCCGATCCCTTTGCGGGCGAGCGCGAACAACGCCTCGAACTCCGCCTGGGTGAAACCGCGCCGCTCGCCGGTCGCCTGGATCTCGACGATGTCGCCGGACCCGGTGAGGACAAAGTTGGCGTCGGCCTCGGCCTGGCTATCCTCCTCGTAGTCGAGGTCGAGCACAGGCGTGTCCTGATGCACGCCGCAGGAAATCGCCGCGACCTGGTCGAGGATCGGGTCCTTGGCGATGACGCCCTCGCTCATGAGGTAGCGGGTGGCAAGCCTGAGCGCGATCCAGCCGCCGGTGATCGCCGCGGTGCGCGTTCCTCCATCGGCCTGGATGACGTCGCAGTCGATGGATATCTGCCGCTCGCCGAGCGCCTTCATGTCGGTCACCGCGCGGAGCGAGCGCCCGATCAGCCGCTGGATCTCCTGGCTGCGCCCCGACTGCTTGCCCTCCGCCGCCTCGCGCCGGCCGCGGGTGTGGGTGGCGCGCGGCAGCATGCCGTACTCGGCCGTGACCCAGCCCTGGCCGCGGCCGCGCAGGAAGGGCGGCACGCTCTCGTCGACGCTGGCGGTGACCAGAACGCGCGTGTGGCCGAAGGCGATCAGACACGAGCCTTCCGCATAGCGGTTGACCCCGGTCTCGATCGTGACGGCGCGCAAGGCGTCCGGGTCGCGGTTCGATGGGCGCACGCGCCGCCAGCTCCTTGAGGTGCAAACGCCTCGCGAAAAGCGTGAAGCTTTGCGAAGGCCAACGGGCTGCTTATCCTAGATCGGCACGAAGGCGTCCATGACCAGTCTGATCCAGACCCGCACGCCAACCCTCGCCGAGCTGGACGAGCGCGCCCGCGACATTTTCCGCCGCGTGGTCGAAGCCTACCTGGAGAGCGGCGAGCCGGTGGGGTCGCGCACCCTGTCGAAGGGCGGCGTGCAGCTGTCGCCCGCCTCCATCCGCAACACGATGCAGGACCTGGCGCAGCTCGGGCTCTTAGGCTCGCCGCACGTCAGCGCCGGGCGGGTGCCGACGCACGCGGGCCTGCGGTTGTTCGTGGACGGTCTCCTTGAAGTCGGAGACGTGATCGAAAGCGAACGGCGCGACATCGACGCCCGCCTCTCCGCCCGCGGCCTGGGCTTCGAAGAGGCGCTGGACGAGGCGAGCACGCTCCTGTCTGGGCTGGCCGGCGGCGCCAGCATGGTGGTGACGCCGGTTCGCGATGTGGGCGTCAAGCACGTCGAGTTCGTCTCGCTCGCTGTCGACCAGGCGCTGGCGGTGATGGTGTTCGAGGACGGCTCGATCGAGAACCGCTTGATGCGCACGCCCGCGGGCCTGACCCCATCGGCGCTGACGGAGGCGTCGAATTTCCTCAACAGCCGGCTGAAGGGCCGCACCTTGGCCGAGGCGAGCGCCGAGATCCACGGCGAGCTCATTGGCGCGCGGCGGCAACTGGACGACGCGGCGGCGAAGCTGGTCGAGGAAGGCATCGCCGCCTGGAGCGGCGGCGAGGGCGCCGCCCCCCGCTCGCTGATCGTGCGCGGCCGCGCCAACCTGCTCGGCGAGCCGGGCGCGCTGGAAGATCTGGAGCGGGTGAGGATGCTGTTCGACGACCTCGAGCAGAAAGAACAGCTGATCGGGCTCTTGGACGACGTCCGCAACGCCCACGGCATTCGCATTTTCATCGGGGCGGAGACGCGGCTCTTTTCGCTCTCGGGTTCCGCTGTGATCGCCGCCCCCTATATGTCGGGCCGACAGAAGGTTCTGGGCGCGATCGGCGTGATCGGGCCCGCGCGGCTGAACTACGCGCGGGTTATTCCGTTGGTGGACTATACCGCCCGCGCGCTCGGTCGCCTGCTGAACGCCTGATGAGACGAAGACCGAGGGACGATGACCGACGAACCGACAATGGCGGATGACGAAGATCGCAGCCAGGACGCTGAACTCCTGCGCCTGGAGGTGGACAGCCTGAGAGAGCAGGTGCTGCGGTTCGCCGCCGAGGCCGAAAATACCCGACGCCGCGCCGAGCGCGAGGCGAACGACGCGCGCGCCTACGCGATCCAGAAGTTCGCCCGCGACCTGCTCGGCGTCGCCGACAACCTCGGCCGCGCCCGCGCGCACGCGCCGACCGATTCCGACGACCCGATGGTCAAGAACCTCGCTGTCGGGCTCGAGATGACCGAGAAGGACCTGCTGTCGGCTTTCGAGCGCAACGGCCTGAAACGCCTCGACCCGCCACGCGGCGCCAAGTTCGACCCGCACCAGCACCAGGCCATGATGGAGCGGCAGGCGGACGACGTCGGACCCGGCGCCGTGCTCGAGGTCCTGCAGCCGGGCTACGAGCTCATGGGCCGTATCGTGCGTCCGGCCCTGGTCGTGGTTTCATCGAAGAGTTCGACCGGGGAGGCGCCGGCCGAGGCGGCCGCTGCCAATCCCTACGCGCATCCGGAGACGGCGCCCGACCCCGCCGGCGGCGCCGTGGATCGGAAGGCCTGACGCCTACCCGCCCTGCGGCGGGCGCTCGACCACGGCCTCGATGATGATCCGAAGCTTGCCCGAAGCGGGATCGCCCCGGGCTAGTCGCTTGGCGACGGCGCGCAGCAAGGCCTTGTCGCGCATGAGCCCCCGCACCTCGAACCGGTCCAGCCCTTGGAGCCGCATGCGCCGTCGGTGATTCTCGACGGCTCTGCGCTGGGCCTCGGGAGTCGACATGGCGGCCCCTCCTCTAGCCGGCAATATGACCGGTCACAGCCTGGGCGACAAGCGCGGCCTATCCGCGACGCGGCGGGACGCCGTTGGCGGCGAAATGCGCCAAGAGCCGCGACCAGCCGTCCTGGGCGTCGGCGGCGTTGTAGCTCGGCCGATAGTCGGCGTGGAAACCGTGGCCGGCGTCCTCGTAGATAATGATATCGGTCCCGGTCTTGCCGGCCTTGGCCAGCGCGTCGCGCATGGCGGGGACGGCGGCGCTGAGCTGGTCCTTGCCGCCGTACAGGCCCAGCACCGGCGCGTGCAGCTGGGAAACGAGATCGATGGGGTATTCGTGCGTGGGGTCTGCGGGCTGGCCGACGACGGGCGCGAGCTGGCCATACCAGGCGACGCCGGCCTTGATCTCGGGGAAGGTCTCGCAGGCGAGCCACACCACGCGGCCCCCCCAGCAGAAGCCGGTGATCGCGATCTTGTGCGCGTCGATGTAGGGCGCCGCCTCGAGAAACTGCAGCGTCGCCCCGACGTCGCCCATGATCTGCTTGTCGCTGGCGGCGCCCACGATCTTGATGATGGCGGCGAAGTCGGTCAGCGGCGCCGGATCGCCGACGCGCACGAAGAAGGCCGGCGCGATCGCCGCATAGCCGAGCTTGGCGAACCGACGGCAGACGTCTCGGATGTATTCGTGCAGGCCGAAGACTTCGGAAACGACGATCACGGCCGGGTAGCGGCGGCCTGGATGGTCCGGCCGCGCCACGTAGGCGGGAATGCCGGACGGCAACATCACCTGCTCGGTGGCGAGCCCGACCTCGTCGGTGTGGATCGGGTCGGCGTCGGCGCCCAGCGCGTAGGCCGCGTAGCCCGCGAACATGACCATGCCCGCCAAGCCGCGCCGCGAGAGGTGGAAGTCCTCGGGCAACGAGCCGTCGGGGCGAGTCAGCGTGAGCATGGGCGGTCCTCCATTTTGAAGACCGGTATGGTGCTTCACCACTACCGCGGGTGTCAAAGCGCCAGCCTCGTCTTGCAGCGATTTCCGTCGCGTGCGAATGGAGTCAAACAACCGTTTGAACGCGCCCGAGGAGCCGGTTCCATGGACTTCGACATCTCCCCCACCCAGACCCGCTGGCTGAAGCGCGTCGTCGCCTTCATGCAGGAGCATATCTATCCGGCTATCCCGGCGTACGAGGCCGAGATGTCCGTCGTCGGCAAGGCGCGGTGGAAGGTCGTTCAGGTCGTCGAAGAGTTGAAGAAGAAGGCGAGGGCCGAGGGCCTTTGGAACTTCTTCATGCCACCGGACTCGGGGCATCCGCAGGTCGACGACACGTTCAAGTTCGACGGCCACCAGCTGACCAACCTCGAGTACGCGATGATCGCCGAGCAGATGGGCAAGGTGAGCTTCGCTTCTGAGGTCTTCAACTGCTCCGCGCCCGACACGGGCAACATGGAAGTGCTGATGCGTTTCGGCACGCTCGAGCAGAAGGAGACGTGGCTCAAGCCGCTGATGAACGGCGAGGTCCGCTCGGCCTTCCTGATGACCGAGCCGGCGGTCGCTTCCTCCGACGCCACCAATATCGAGACCCGCATCGACCGCGACGGCGACCACTATGTGATCAACGGCCGCAAGTGGTGGTCATCGGGCGTCGGCGACCCGCGCTGCAAGGTCGCCATCGTGATGGGCAAGACCAATTTCGACGGCGAGCGCCACTCGCAGCAATCGCAGCTGCTCGTGCCCCTGGACACGCCCGGCATCAAGATCGAGCGCATGCTGCCCGTGTTCGGCTATGACGACGCCCCGCACGGCCATGGCCAGGTGCTGCTGAAGGACGTGCGTGTGCCGGTCGAGGACGCGCTGTTGCTCGGCGAGGGCCGGGGCTTCGAGATCGCCCAGGCACGCCTGGGGCCTGGCCGCATCCACCACTGCATGCGCACCTGTGGCGTCGCCGAGGTGGCGCTGGAAAAGATGTGCCGGCGGCTGCTCAGCCGCAAAGCCTTTGGCAAGTACATTTCCGACCACTCGGTCTGGGAGGAGCGGGTCGCCCAAGCCCGCATCAACATCGAGATGTGCCGCCTGCTCTGCCTGAAGGCCGCCGACATGATGGACAAGGCCGGCAACAAGTCGGCCAGGCTCGAGATCGCCATGATCAAGGTCGCCGCGCCCACCATGGCGCTCAAGATCATCGACGATGCGATCCAAGCGCACGGCGGCGCCGGGGTCACCACCGACTTCGGCCTCGCCCGCGCCTATGCGAGCCAGCGCACCCTGCGCCTGGCCGACGGGCCCGACGAGGTGCACATGCGCACGATCGCGCGCATGGAGTTCGGCAAGTACGGCGACCTCGTCTACCAGCAGAAGGTCGAGCGGGAAGCCGCGCTGGCGGTGCCGGGGATCCGATGAGCCTCAACCTCAGCGCCGAGATCCGCGGCCTGGTCGACAACGCGCTGGCCAACGGCACGCCGATGCTGATCGCGGTGGTCACCGCCGATGGCAAGCCGCGCATGAGCTTTCGCGGTTCGATGCAGTCGTTGAGCGACGACCAGCTCAGCTTCTGGGCGCGGCGGCTCGAGGGCGCGACGCTGGAGGGGATCAAGGTCCACCCGGACGTCGCGGTGCTCTACCGCGACGCCCCCAACCGCATGCTGCTGCAATTCGCCGGGCGCGCGCGGGTCGCCACCGACCCCGCCGAGCGCGACCGAGTCTATGAGATCGCGCCTGAGATCGAGCGACGCGCCGACCCCGAGCGCAAGGGCGACGGCGTCGTCATCGACCTCGACCGCGTCGAGGGCATGCTCGGCCTCGGCGAGGACGGCCGGCCGAAGCTCCTGCGGCTGACGCGCGAGGACTGACGCGCCTTGGCTTCCGCTTGACAGGGCCGAGACGCCGGTCGACTCCAGCCGGCTGGGGTTGGGCGCGGTTGGCAAGAGGCCGGGATGACGATCGCACGCGCGGTCCGGCGGTGGGCTTGGGCGCTCGCCGGCCTTCTGCTCCTCGCCTTGCCCGCTCAGGCGGCCGGATGGCCGAACGCGTTGCCGGGCCAGCCCCTGGTGCAGGCGCCGCGCGTGTGCGCTTCGGGCATCGTTCCGATCAACCGGCGCTGTCACGTGATCGATTTCGCGCCGCTCGGGACGTTCAAGGGTCGGGATTGGTTCTACGCCTTCTACGACACCCATTGGGCCGACCGGCACGGCCGGCAGGACCGTGGCTTTCCGGTCATCTTCTATCTCGAGCGCCCGGCGACCCTCCGGTTGAGCCTCTGGGTCGACGACGCGCCCGGCCTGGCCGGACGCTGGGCGCTCAGCCCGCCGCCGCGGCCCGTGCTGATCGTGCGCCCGGAGGCCATCTACCTCGGCTTCACTCTGCAGGGCCTTCGCGTGGCCGACGACCAGCGGCTGTTTCGGCTTTCTGGCCTGCACTGGAAGGCGCTCCAGATCATGCGCCCGTCCTTCTCCGACCAGGGAAAGCTGGCGGCGGCGACCCCGGCGGGTTGCGCACGGACCTCGGCGTGGCGATACGACTGGACCAGCTTCACTCTGCGCGCGCCGGTGCGACGCATGCTCGGCGGGGCCGATTGCGGGACCATCGTGGCCGCGCTGAGCGTCCGTCGCGATCGCCTGACGCTGACCGGCGCGCGGCTGACGCGCTGAGCGACGGTTGACCCCGGCCGCGGCTCCGGGCTACCCGCCGCCGATGAGCCCGCCCGTCATCATCGCGGGGCTGTCGCGAGTCGCGACGGCCTACGACGCCCTGCTCTGCGACGTCTGGGGCGTCGTGCACAACGGACGCGAACGCTTCGCGCCGGCGTGCGACGCGCTGGCGCGCTTCAAGGCCGAACGCGGTCCCGTCATCCTGATCTCCAACGCGCCGCGGCCGGCCAGCGATGTCCTGCCGCAGCTTGACGCGCTGGGCGTGCCGCGCGCCGCCTGGTCGGCCATGGTCACCTCCGGCGACGCTACGCGCGCCCTGCTGGCCGCGCGCGCGCCCGGCCCGGCGTGGGCGATCGGCCCGGCCCGCGATGCGCCGCTGTACGAGGGCCTCGGCCTCGGCTTCGCCGGCCCTGAAGAGGCGACCTTCATTGCCTGCACCGGCCCCGTCGACGACACCACAGAGACACCGGAGGACTATCGGGAGCGTCTGAGCGCGGGCGCCAGCCGCGGACTCGTCATGATCTGCGCCAACCCCGACCGGGTCGTGCAGCGCGGCGATCGGCTGGTCTACTGCGGCGGCGCCCTGGCCGACCTGTACGCAGAGCTCGGCGGCGCAGTCGTGATGGCCGGCAAACCGCATGCGCCGATCTATGCGCTGGCGCTTGAGCGCGCCGCGGCCGAGGTCGGATGTCCGCTCGCGCGCGAGCGCGTGCTTTCGATCGGGGACGGGATCGCCACCGACCTCGCCGGCGCTGCGGCTCAGGGGATCGATGCGCTGTTCATCGCCCACGGCATCCACGCGGCCGAGCTCATCGACGGCGATGCGCCGCTCGACGCCGCGCGGGTCGGCGCCACCCTCTCCGGCGAAGGCGGCAGAGCCCGGTTCGCCATGCGCGCGCTCGCCTGGTGAGTGACTTGGGCGCGAGCTTCGCTAAAAGCATGACTTGCGCTGGAGGGGGTCTTGCACGAGCGACGTCTGGAGGACCTGAGCATCGGCCAGACCGCGGAGCGCAGGCGCGTGGTCAGCGAAGCCGACATCGACGCGTTCGCAGCGGTGTCCGGCGACAGCAATCCGGTGCACCTCGACGCGGCTTACGCCGCGCAGACGCGTTTCGGCGGACGGATCGCCCACGGCATGCTAGCCGCCAGCTACCTGTCGGCGTTGCTGGGCACGGAGCTGCCAGGGCCGGGGGCCATCTACGTCAGCCAGACCCTTCGATTCCGCCGCCCGGTCCGGATCGGCGACGAAGTCACCGCGCGCGTCACCATCGCGGCGATCGAGCCGGAGCGGGGGCGAGTCACGCTGGACACCGTGTGCCTGGTGGAGGGCAAGAACGTCGTCGAGGGCGAGGCCGTCGTGATGGTCGAGCGACGGAGCGCCTAGGCCGGTGGGGCTGACGATCGTCGAGGGGTGGCGGGGGTTGGACGCGCGCTTGCGTGGCGCGGCGATCGCGTTTGGCGAGTTCGACGGCGTGCATCTGGGCCATCGCGCGGTCATCGCGCTGGCGGCGGAGGCTGCGCGGGCGAGCGGCGCGCCGCTGGGCGTCATCAGCTTCGAGCCTCATCCGCGCCGCTACTTCTTTCCCCACTCCGAGCCGTTCCAGCTGACAACGCGCGGCCAGCAGGCGCGGGCGCTCGAGGCTCTGGGCGCAGAGCTGCTCTACGTGCTGCCATTCGACGAGGCGATGGCCGTGATGAGCGATGAGACCTTCGCCCGCGACGTGTTGGCGCAAGGCCTTGGCGCGCGGCATGTGGCGGCGGGGTTCGATGTCACCTTCGGCAAGGACCGCACTGGCGACCCGGCTTCGCTCGAGCGCTACGGCGCGGCGTTCGGCTTTTCGGTGTCCATCGCGCCAAGGGTGGGCGACGCCGAGGCGGCGAAGTTCTCGTCCAGCGCGGTCCGCGAGGCGCTGAAGACCGGCCACCCGGACCGGGCGGAGCAGATTCTCGGCCGCCCGTTTGCGATCGAGGGCGTCGTGGTGGAAGGCCAGCATCTCGGCCGCAAACTCGGGTTTCCCACCGCCAACGTTTTCGCCGGCGACTACGTCCGCCCGATGCTGGGCTCATACGCGACGCGCACACGCCTGGCGGATGGGCGCAACCTCGCCGGCGTCGCCAACTTCGGCGAGAACCCCGCGACGGGTCTCGTCGAGGCCCGACTCGAGGTGCATCTGTTCGATTTCGACGAGGAGATCTACGGCCAGACGATCGAGACCGAGCTGATCGCCTTCATCCGGCCGGAGCTGCCCTTCGACAGCCTGGACGCTCTGATCCGCCAGATCGCCGATGACGCGGTCCGCGCCCGCGCGATTCTCGCGGCCGCGGCCTAGGACGCAAGAACGCGACCGCGCGTCTCGGGCAGGAAGAAGATCGCCGCAACGACGCTGATGGCCGTGAAGGCGATCGGGTACAGAAGGCCAGCATAGAGGTTGCCGGTCGCGACCACGATCGAGAAGGACACCACCGGCTGGAAGCCGCCGATCCAGCCCGTGCCCAGGTGGTAGGGCAACGAGAGCGCCGTGTAGCGCACCCTCGTCGGGAAGAGTTCGGCGAGCGCGGCGGCCATAGGCCCGTAGAGCGCCGTCGCCGCAAGGGTGAAGACGAGCATCACCGCCAGCATCAGCGCCCCGTTTCGCCGGGCCGGATCCGACTTGGCCGGATAGCCCGCCGCCTTCAACGCCGAGCTCAACGCCGCGGCGACCGAGGCCGTCGCCGCCCTCTGGGCCGCCGGCGCCAGCTTGCGCGCATCGACCGAGGACACGCTCGCAGCGCCGATACGGACGCTGGCGGGTTGGCCGGCCGGGCCGGCCTGGTTGGCGTAGCTGACCCCGCCGTTGGTCAGCGCCGCCTTGGCGATGTCGCAGCTGGAGAGGAACTTCGCCTTGCCCGTCAAGTCGAACTGCGACGAACAGTCGGCCGGGTCGGCGACCACGGTGACTGGGGTGTGCTTGACCGCATCGACCAGGGCCGGATTGGCCGCGTCGCTGATCAGGTGGAAGCCGGGGTAGAGGCTGACAAGGCCCAGGACCATCCCGAACATCATGACCGGCTTGCGCCCGATCTTGTCGGAGAGCCAGGCGAAGAACACGTACAGCGGCGCGCTGGCCACCGCCGCAAGCATGATCATGAGGTTGGCATAGTCGCCCTCGACCTTCAGGAAGCGCTCCATGAAGACGTCGGCGTAGAAGAAGACCGTGTACCAGTAGGCGCCTTGGGCGCACATCAGGCAGAAGAAGGCGATCAGCACCAGCTTGAGGTTGCTCCAGCGCCCGAACGCGTCGGTGAACGGCGCGCGGCTGGCCTGGCCCTCGTCCTTCAGCTGCTGGAACGAAGGGCTCTCGGCAAGCTTCGAGCGCATCCAGATCGAGATGGCCACCAGGCCGATCGAGACGAAGAACGGGATGCGCCATCCGCCCGACCAGCCGGCGGCTGCGAACGCCGTCTCGCCCATGCTCCGTCGGGTGATGAAGATGACGCTGAGCGCCGCGATCAGCCCGAACGCGGCCGACGTCTGCACGAAACCGGTGAGGTAGCCCCGCCGCGCGGGCGGCGCGTGCTCGGCCACATAGATGGCCGCGCCGCCGTACTGGCCGCCGAGCGCGGCGCCCTGCAGCACGCGAAGGAGGATCAGCAGCACCGGCGCCAGGACCGGCGCGCTCTGCGCCGTCGGCAGCAGGCCGATGCCGAACGTCGCGCCGCCCATGAGCGAGACGCAGATGAGGAATGCCGCCTTGCGTCCGAAGCGGTCGCCGACGCGGCCGAAGATGAGCGCGCCGAGCGGCCGGAAGGCGAACCCGACCCCGAAGAGGGCCAGCGCCGCGATCTGGCCGGCCGTTGGCCCCAGCTGGGCGAAGAAGTTCTTCGCGATGATCGTCAGGAGACTGCCGAAGACAAAGAAGTCGTACCACTCGAAGGCCGTGCTCGCGCAGGAAGCGGCGACCACGGTGCGCAGCGGGGTGGTTGGCCGGATGGCTGGCGACGCCCCGTCGGCGGTTGTCTCGGCCATGCAACCCTCCCCCTAAGCAGCGCAACCGGTCTAACATCGGCCCCGGGCGGGACGGAAGCGGCGGCGCTTGCGCACCGCGGCGCCGCCCCCACCTTTCAAGGACTTGCGCGAGTCCGATCCCCGATGAAACCTGGAACGATCCTCCTTGCCGTGACGCTGGGCGCGATGCTCGCCTTCGTCGTGTGGGGGTTCTTCGCCGCCTGGAAGCTCTCGGGAAACGTGGCGATCAGCGCCAACGGCTACGTGGCGCTGGGGCTCGCCGGCGGCGTGACCTTGCTGCTGGGCGGCGGGCTGATGTGGCTGGCCTTCTATTCGTCGCGGAAAGGCTTCGACGACATCGATCGCGACGACCCCTGAGGCGCCGCCGTGATCAGCCGCCGTAGGCCACGAACCAGCCGTTCCTGAAGCCCTCGCTCACCTTGCCATAAAGGAAGGGCTCTCCGTCGGGCGTCGCCACCCGTCCGCCGGCGCCCACCAGGACGGCGTGGGCGGCGGCGACATCCCACTCCATCGTCGGCCCGTGCCTCGGGTAGAGGTCGGCCTTACCCTCGGCGATCAGGCAGAGCTTGATCGAGGAATCCATCGATTGGCGCTCGGTGAAGCCGTAGCGCTTGCGAAGGTTCTCCTCTTGCTCGGGCTTGAGCGTGTGGCTGGTCAACGCCAGCAGGTGCGCCGGGTCCGGCCGGCGCACGTGGACGGGCGCGCCGCCCGTCTCGCCGAACTGGCGCTTGAGCGTCCCGCCGGCTGCGGTGAACCAGACCTCGCCCGTGGCCGGCGCGGCCACCGCGCCGGCCACCGGAACGCCGTCTTCGACCAACCCGATATTGACGGTGAAGTGGGCGTCCCCGCGCACGAAGGCCTTGGTGCCATCCAGGGGGTCGACCAGGAAGAACCGCCGCGCCATCGCGGTTGGAACGCCGGCCGCGCTCACCGTCTCCTCGGCCAGGATCGGCACGCCGGGGAACGTGCGGGTGAGCGCTTCGATGATCAAAGCTTCCCCGCGCCGGTCGGCTTCGGTCACTGGGCTGTCGTCGGTCTTCGTCTCGACGGTGACCTCGGTGCGCCAGAGCGGGAGGATGACCGCGCTCGCCGCTTCGACCATCTCGGCCAGGCGGGCCCCAACGCCGGCGGGGCTGATGGCCGCCGCCGCGGCCTCGGGTGTGCGCTCATTCACGGCCGTGGTCTCTGGCATGGACGGGCGATTTGCGAAAGCCGCAAATCAGCCCAGGTTCAGCGCGCTTAAGACGCGCTGGAACGAGGCGAGCGATGCAGGAGAACCCGTCCCAGCCTTCGCGGCTCGCGCACGCGCCGGCGGACGTGTCGGCCCTGGAGCTGGCCGCGCACGTAGCGGCCAAGCTTTGCCACGATCTCATCGCGCCGGCCGGCGCCATCACCATGGGCCTCGACATGCTGGAGGACCCACAGAGCCAGGATCTGCGCGACGACGCGCTGGCCCTGGTCGCGGCCAGCGCGCGCAAGTTCGTCGCCGTGTTGTCGTTCAACCGCGTGGCGCTAGGCGCATCGGCTGCGGCGGAGACCTTCGACGCCGCCGAGCTGGAGCGACTGACGCGCGGCATCTTCGCCGATGTGCGCGCCGACCTCGACTGGGCGATCGAGGCCGAAAGCCTCGCCAAACCGGTCGCCCGCGTTCTGCTCAATCTGGCGCAGATCGGCGCCGGCGCATTGCCGAGCGGCGGCATCGCCCGTCTGAGCGTCGCGGCCGGAGATGGCGAGACCGAGGTTCGCCTGATGGCCGAGGGCGCCAAGCCGAGGCTGCGGCCGGACACCGAGGAGGGCCTGAAGGGCGCGCCACTTGGCGAGCTGTTCGCCGGCCAC
Source organism: Caulobacteraceae bacterium (assembly GCA_035604135.1). Lineage (GTDB taxonomy): Bacteria > Pseudomonadota > Alphaproteobacteria > Caulobacterales > Caulobacteraceae > Poindextera. Next base: position 33,125 of record DATNJB010000066.1, read on the forward strand.
TGGGTGCAAGCCTACTACCTCAGCCAACTGGTCGCCGCAGCCGGCGGGCGGCTGGTGACGGAAATCGGCGAGACGGAGATCGTGATCCGCGCGATTCTGCCCGGCGCCTAGCGAATCTCGCCTGGGCCATACGGCTCCTTAACCAACCGGCGCGAGAAAGGCTCAGGTGATCCCAGGAGCCGCGAAACGCCGTGAAGACCTGTCTGGTCGTCGACGACAGCCGCGTAATCCGCAAGGTTGCGCGCCGAATCCTCGAGGACCTTGGCTTTGAAATCGCCGAGGCCGCCGACGGGATGGAGGCTATGGCATGGTGTCGGACGGCCATGCCCGAAGCGATCCTGCTCGACTGGAACATGCCGGTCATGGACGGCCTAAGCTTCTTGCGCGAGCTGCGCCGGGAGCCGGACGGCCACGAGCCGGTCGTGGTGTTCTGTACCGTGGAGAACGACCTCGAGCACATCGGCCAGGCGCTCGACGCCGGCGCCGACGAGTACATCATGAAGCCGTTTGACGGCGACATCCTCGAGGACAAGTTCATCGAGGCCGGGTTGGTGGCATGAGGCCCGAAGACGTCGAGACCATCCGGGCCATGGTGCATGCCCGCTCGGGCGTCGTGATCGACCCGGAAAAGACCTACCAGATCGAGACCGGGCTCGCGCCGGTCGCGCGGCGCGCCGGGTTTGCGAGCCTGCCGGACCTCGTGCAGGCCATCCGCGCGCAACGCGACGAACGCCTGCTCTGGGCGGCGACCGAGGCGCTCACCAGCAGCGAGACGAGCTTCTTCCGAGATCGCGTCCCGTTCCGCGTCTTTCGCGAGGAGATCCTGCCCTCCCTCATCGCCGATCGCGGCGACAAGCCGATCCGGGTCTGGTGCGCCGCCGCCGGCACGGGGCAGGAGCCCTACTCGCTGGCGATGATCCTGGACGATGAGCAGGCCAAGCTTGCCGACGCGCGCGTCGAGGTGTTCGCCTCCGACATCTCCGAGCGGTCGCTCGAGCGGGCCCAGCGCGGCCTCTACACCCAATTCGAAGTCCAGCGCGGGCTGCCGATCCGGCTCCTAGTCCGTCACTTCGAGAAGGTCGACGAGCAGTGGTTGCTGTCGTCGCGCATCCGCCAGATGGTGCGCTGGCGAAGGATCAACCTGTTGGCCGACTTGCGGCCGCTGGGGCGTTTCGACGTCATCTTCTGTCGCAATGTCATCACCAGCTTCGACGAGCCGACCGGCCGGCGCGTGCTCGATCAGCTCGCCAATGCGTTGCCGCAGGGCGGCTGGCTGGTGCTGGGCGCCGACGAAACCGTCGGCGGCGCGAGCGAGCGGCTAAAGCCGGTCGCGGGCCGGCGCGGCATCTATGCGCCGAACCGCGAGGCCCACGCCGCGGCCTAAGCGGGCGCGCGCTGATCTAGTGCGAGGCGTCGTGGGCGGTGTCGGTGACCGCGTTGCCGACGGCGCTGACGTCCTTGCCGGCACCGGCGATCGTGTTGCAGGCGGCCACCGCGAGGCCAAGAGCGAGGACGGTCAAAAGGGCGAGCTTGCGCATCGAGGTTTGCCTCCCGGGCGTAAAGGACGAGCACCCAACGGCTAAGCCGCCGCGCGGTTCCCTCGGCCGCGGCGGCCGGTGTCGCCTTGGCCGCCCGCGCTGCGCGCCTTCGGCGTCGGAAACACCAGGCTGGCGGTGACGCCGCCGCCGCTGTTCGCCACGACCTCCATGCGGCCGCGGAGCTGTCGTGCGAAGGCGCTCATCAGCTGACGCCCAACGCCCGCTTTGGCGAGCTCGGGGGTCGCGCCGGAGCCCTCGTCGATGATCGCGAGCTCGGCATCGTCGCCCGTCACCGAGAAGCGTACGCGCAACAGCCCGCCGCGCAGGGCCAGCGCGTGCTTCTGCGCGTTGGTGATCGCCTCGACCGCAAACAGCGCAAGCGGCGCGAGCTTGTCGGGATCGATGATCAGCGGATCGGCGTCGAGTTGGGTCGCGATCACCTCGCCATGTTCCTGCTGTTCGACGACGAGCTGGGCGAGCAGGTCGGCGAGAAACTGGCGGATATCGACGCGCTTGAAGTCAGCGCCCTGGTAGAGCGCGCGGTAGATGAGGGCCAGCGCGTTGATCCGCTGGCGGGTGTCGAAGATGGCGTCCCGCGCCGCCGGATCGCCGAGCGCTCGCTGCTGCATGCTGAGCAGCGAGCTGATAACCTGCAGATTGTTGCGCACACGGTGATGGATCTCGCGCATCAGCTCGTCCTTCTCGGCCAACGACGCGGCGACCTGGCCGTCGCGGGCCGTGATCGCGTCGGCCATCACGTCTAGGGCCTGCGCCAGCTCGCGGATCTCCGGCGGCGCGCGGCTGGCCTGCAACGGCCGGACCGTGAAGCGACCCTTGGCGTAGATGTCGGCGATCCGCTGCAGGTAGTGCAGCCAGCGCACCACGACCCGCTCAGTCACCACCAGCACGGCGATCAGCGCCGTGAGGAAGGCGAGCAGCGGCAAGAAGACGCCCGAAAGCAGGTTCAGCCTCGCCCAGGAGAACCAGCCCTGCGATGGTGCCGAGAGCATGACGGAGACGTCGCCGATCAGCGGCGCGATCGAATAGACCCGCAGTTGGCCACGCAGATCGCGCCCATAGTCGATCGCCGCGCCGCGTGAACCCACTCCCCGCAGGCTCTGCGCAAGCGTGGCGGGGAAAGCCCCTGTGTCGGTGCGGCTGAGGAAGCGGCCGCGATCGTCGACCAGGGCCACCGCTGTGCCGGGCGGCAGGCTCGGGTCGGAGAGGTCCGGCTGTAGGCTCCTCAGGCTGACCACCGCCGCCATCGCCCCGTCGAAGCTCCCGTCCGGCGCGGTGACGCGCTCGGCGGCGAGGAGCGCGGGCTGAGACCCGCTCAACGATCGTGGGGCGCGCACGGCGACCGACGTCGTCCCCTCGGCCAAGCGCACGAACCAGTCGCTCGACCGGCGCGCCGGATCGGCAGGAACACCGGCCGCGGCGCAGGCGACTCGCCCCTGCCGGTCGAAACGGATCAAGTTTTCGTAGCCGCCGAGCCGCCCGCTGATTTCACCGAGCCGGCTGGTGCAGTCCAGGCCGATCGACTCCGGTCCAAGCGTCTCGAGCAACACGCTGGCGCCGGCGAGCTGGACCCGGGCCGTGGCGGCGCTGCGCACCGCCGCAAGCGCCAGGCCCGCGTGCTGCTCCTCGGCGTCCTTGCGAAAGGCGATGGTGGCCTGCGCCACGCCGATCAGCAGGACTGGCAGAAGCGCAAGCGCCACCGCCGCGCCGAGCCGCGAGCGGATCGTGGTGAAGGGCCCCCACGCCAGCCTCGCCATCGCCCGCCTTTCTCGCGAACCTCAGGGACCAGACCGTCAGCGGGTCTGGGCCATGTGTTCGACCGCAGCCAGGATCGCGCCCATCGCCTCGCTCGCCGCCCGGCCGTCGCGCGGGTAGGCGCCGGCTTCGAGGATGCTCTGCAGAGCCCGCCGCGCGCGGCTGACCCGGCTCTTCACCGTGCCGACGGCGCAGCCGCAGATCTCGGCCGCTTCCTCGTAGGCGAACCCGCCGGCGCCGACCAGGATCAGGGCCTCGCGCTGCTCGGCCGGCAACATCGCCAGGGCAAGGCGCATCTCGTCGAGGGCGACGGGCGACTGCGGATCGTCGACCGCGACCAGGGTGCGCTCGGCCGCCTCCTGGTCCAGCTGGGTCTGGCGCCAGGATCGCCGCTTCTCCGAATAGAACTGGTTGCGAAGGATCATGAAGGTCCAGGCCTTCATGTTGGTGCCCATCTGGTAGCTGGCGCGAGCGTCCCACGCCTTCATCAGAGCATCCTGCGCCAGGTCGTCGGCGCTGGCCTGATCGCCGGTGAGCGTACGCGCAAAAGCGCGCAGATGCGGGATCAACGCGACAAGTTCACGCTTGAAACGGCCCTCCATGGCCGGGCTGGCGCCGCCGTTCGCGGCCTCGCGCTCAGTCTTCATCTGCGCCCGACAACGCCTCATCGCCGCGACGCAGGATGTCGAGGAACTCCTGCGGGATCGGCTCGTTGACCACCTGCTCGAACATCTGGCGCAGCTTCACGCCGATCGCCTGCTGGCGCAGGCGCGCCTCGTCGATGGCGCGCCTGGGCTCGTGGGCGGGCGGCGGCTTGCGGCCGCGTCCGCCGGGTCCGCTACTGCTCTCCAAGCTGTACCCCCCTCCGCTTTGACGCATCATCACAAGACCTGACCCCGCACAGCGAACGCGCGAGGTGCGCCTGGGTTCCAGAAAACAAGCTTGACGGAGGAACCAACCGTCAAGCGTCGCGTTTGCTCATTCGCGGACCGGCCTCGCTGGCGCCATCATCCTGTGATGTCGTCGCCTGCGCCTCGCCCTTGAACGCGGAGGGGAGTTCATGAGTTTGCTCGCAACGTTGGCCCCGCACCTTCCCTACGTCCGCCGCTATGCCCGCGCACTGACCGGCGACCAAAACGTGGGCGACGCGTACGTGCGGGTCGCGCTCGAGGCGCTGGCCGCCGGCGAGCGGACGCTGGCCCCGGGCAAGAGCCCGCGCGTGGCGCTCTACCATGTGTTCCACACGATCTGGGGCTCGACCGGCGCTCAGCTGGAGAGCCGCGCGGACGATGCGCCGCCGGCTGCGGGAGCCGATCCCTCGGCGCGGCTGCTCAGGATCGCGCCGCGGTCGCGGCAGGCTTTCCTGCTCACGGCGCTCGAAGGGTTTACGCCCAGCGAAGCCGCCCAGATCCTCGACGCCGATTTTGCGGAAGTGGAGCGGCTGATCGCCACCGCGCAGAGCGAGATCGACGCCGAGCTGGCCACGGACGTGCTGATCATCGAGGACGAACCGGTAATCGCCACCGACATCGAGGCGCTGGCCAGGGAGCTCGGGCATGAGGTGGTCGGCATCGCCGCCACCCACGCGGAGGCGATCGAGGTGGCCGCACGCCGACGGCCGGGCCTCGTGCTGGCGGACATCCAGCTCGCCGACGGATCCTCCGGCGTGGACGCCGCCCGCGAGATCCTCAGCCGCTTCGACGTGCCGGTGATCTTCATCACCGCCTTCCCGGAGCGGCTCCTGACCGGCGAGCGGCCGGAGCCGACCTTCCTGATCACCAAGCCCTTCCTGCCTGAGACGGTGAAAGCGGCGATCGGACAAGCGCTGTTCTTCCACCCGGCGCGCAACAAGCAAGCCGCGTAGCCCTCGCCGCGGCGGCGCGGAATTGCCCCGAAGATTCTCTTCCTCGCTTTCCTGGTGCTGCTGGCGGTGAGCTTCGCCATGCGAGCCCTGCGCGCGCGTTCGATGGTTTAGCGTCGCGGGAGCGGAAGAAACTCGCCCCGCCGGTGGAACCGCCCCGAGGCATGGCCGTTCTCAGCCGTGCGGAGGCGGCGACGCCCCCCCGACTTGAGGCTGGTGAGAGCCAGCCAGCCGTCTCCGCACCCTTTTTCTCGATGATGCGAACTCGAAAGGCGGCTCTTCAGGGGCCGCCTTCTTCTTGCCCGGCCGCCCGCGTCCGGAGGGAACCGGGGTTCACCGCGGCCGTTCGACCGGCGTGGACAGAAATGCTCTCCAACGAGGGGCGCGGTGGCGTTTTGGAGCCCAAGCAAGCCGCCAGAATCGGTCGAGCCGGCGGCGACGATGGACGCGGACACGCTGAAAAGCGAACTGGGTCACGCCTATGAGCGCGGACGCAGCGAAGAGCGCGCCCGCCGGGCCGGACGCGTCGTCTTCCTGGCGCTCGCCGCGCATGATGGGTCTTTTGCCGGCGCGGGCGCGGACATCGACAGGACGCTCGCTGCGGCGATGGGTCAGATCAAGGTCTGAGACCGCTCGGGGTCGCCGACGACGAACGCGCTCGCTAGCGGCTGTCGGACGCCGTCGCAGCCTGGATGAGCGCGCTGATCTGGTCGGTCGAGCCCGCCGCCTGGGTCAGCGCGCGCCCCGGGGTGGGGTTCGGCGCCGGCACGGCCGCGGTCAGCTGGTTCATCGCCGTCTGGGCGACCGTCCGAACGGCGGTCTCGGCAGCGTCGGCTGCGGCGTTCTGCGTGCCCTGATAGATGAAACCATAGGTGGGGTAGACGGTCTTGCCGAGGTCGCGGACGGGGTCGTACCAGACCTTGACCTGACTCCAGTCGCCGGCCGGCGAGACGTCGACGACGGTGACATCGCGCTCCACCTGACCCCGACGGCCCTCGATGATCGACCAGTTCGCTTGGGTGACCTGAATCACGCGGTCAGTGAGCACCTGGCTGACGACGGCGACGTGGCCTTTGTTCATCACCCCGTTCGGCTTGAAGACCAGGACGGCCCCGGCCTTCGGCGCAAACCCCTGCGCGTACTTGCCGGCGGCCTGCTTCCACCAGGTCCAGGCGTCGCCGAAAATCTGGATGCCGGAGATCATTCGCGCGAAGGGAACGCACTGCCAATAATCAGCGGCCTGAGCCTGGCCTGCGCTCGCCGCGATCACGAACGCCACGGCGACGGGGCCTAACGCGGCCCTTATCCCCTTACGCATGTGCTGGGTCTCCCCCCGGCCCGGAACTGACGTTTGGATAACCATCCCGGCCAAAGATGAAAAGAAAAATAATATCCGGGCGTGTCCTTTCGGCCACGCTTGTTGCAGCGGCCCTCCCCGGCAGGCGGAAGCCCCACATCCAGCGACGCGCAGGCCACTCGACAAGATTGTGTGACGCGGTTGCCAGTGTCGGCGGCGCCAAGCGCATGCTTAGCCAAATTGAACGCGCCAGTGCGTCCTTCATAAGGCGGCCGAGAAACCGAAACCGCATTCGCGAACAACAGCTGTCATGAATATAGTCCATGTAGATCGAGTAGCCGATCTCTCCAGAATACACAAGGAACCCGCTGCCCCCGCCGCTCTTGCGGGCTTTCGCCCCACGTGACCGATGACAAGATCAGAAACCCGAACGGGTCAGCCAGCCGGGCCGCGGGCGCCCCGAACTGGGCGCCGACGATCGCCGCGGCGCCTGAAATTGCGGCGCCGAGCAGCGGCGCGGCGCGGGTCTCCGCCGCGGCGGCGGGCCAAACAAGGTAAATGGCCGCGGCATTGGGCGAGGCTCGGAACGATCCTGAGCGAGCGAGGTCAGCGGGTTGATCGGCTTGGCTTCGGGCATGGCGAGATCCCGATCCGGGTGGAACGGTTCTTTCGTCCCGCGCCGAGCACGGGGCATGCCACCGCGGGAGCGCGCGCCGGCCTACTCGCCTGCCAGTGGGTAGGATCGCTCGAGGCGGTAGGTCGACCCTCCGCGACCGAGCCGGCTGGAATAGAGGCCGAACGCCGAGCAAGCGAACGGTGGCGAGCGCAGCAAGCCCTGGGCCTCGATCCACGCAGCGACACGGGCCGGCTCGCCGCGATTGAGGTAGGCCAGCGTCAGGTGCGGCCGCCACGGCCGCGTGTCGGGCGGCAGGCCCACGCGCCGCGCAGCGCGCACACAGCGGCGCGCCAGCCGCTCCAGCGCCGGATCGGGCGCGACGCCGGCCCAGACAGCGCGCACCACCCCGGAATCGTCGAAGCTTCCGACGCCCTCAAGGGCGATGACAAGCGGCGCGCCGGCGATCCTGTCAAGCTCGGCGTCGAGGTCGTCGGCGGTCGTCTCGATGATCTCGCCGAAGAACCTCAGCGTGATGTGCAGGCTCTCGGGCGGCCGCCAGCGCGCGCCGGGCAGACCCTGCTGGCGGCGGGCGAGCAGCTCGGCGATCTCCGGCGGGATGGCCAGGGCGGCGAACAGGCGGATCATCGCGCGCAAACTCCCTTGCCTCCGGCCGATGGCGCAAAGGCCGATACGGCTTGCCCGCCCTTGCGGGCCGGCGCATCCTTGCCGATATCAGGGCCCGCGCCCACGCATGGGCCAATCTTAAGGATCGATTCTCGATGAGCGACTTCAACCGCGACTATCCGCGCCCCGCCCCCCAGGCGGGCGCCGCCGACATGGCGGTCGACGCGGGGCTGCGCGCGTTCATGCTCGGCGTCTACAACAAGGTGGGCCTCGGCCTGCTCATATCGGCCGCTCTGGCCTACGTGACCTCCAGCGTTCCGGCCGTGCGCGATCTGCTGTTCCAGCAGGTCATGACGACGCGCGGGTTAGCCGAGACCTACACCCTGCTCGGCTGGGTCGTGGCGATCGCGCCGCTGCCGGTGCTGCTGCTCGGCCGCCTGGCGTTCCGGCAGAGCCCGCGGTCGAGCGGCATTGTCTACTGGTCGGTCGTCGCGCTGTTCGGCGCGTCGCTCGGCATCTGGGCGCTGCTCTACACCGGCGCCTCGATCTTCATGACCTTCCTGATCACCTCTGCGGCCTTCGGCAGCCTGAGCCTGGTCGGCTACACCACCAAACGCGACCTGACGGGGCTCGGGAGCTTCCTGATGATCGGCCTGGTCGGCTTGATCATCGCCATGTTCGTGAGCGTCTTCTTCGCAACGCCAGGGATGCAGTTCGTGATCAACGTGATCGGCGTGCTCATCTTCGCCGGCTTGATCGCCTACAACACCCAGCGGCTGAAGCTGACCTACTACCAGCTCGGCGGCGACCAGGCGGCGATGAGCGTCGCCACCAACTACGGCGCTCTCAGCCTCTACCTCGACTTCCTCAACCTGTTCCTCTTCCTGCTCAGGCTGACGGGCGCCCGCCGCTAGACGGGTCGAAGTCCGGACGAACAATAGGCCCCGGCGGGCGACCGCCGGGGCTTTTCCTTGCTATGACGCCGGCATGCAGGGGATCGAGCTTTCACGGCGCTTCTACCAGGAGCTGGTGCGTCCATGGCTGGCGAACGCCGCGCCGGGCCTGCCGCACGCGGCGGCCCTCCTGGGCTATGGGTCGGAGCTGCTCGGCTTCGACGACGCGATGTCGCAGGACCACAACTGGGGTCCGCGCGTGCACCTGTTCGTTGACGAGCCGGTGTTCGAGTCCGACGCCGACGCCATGGTCGCCGCGTTTGCGGAGGCCGCTCCGGACGCGTTCCTCGGCCACCCGATCGGCATGGCCAACCAGCCGCATGCGGCGGCGCACCGCCAGGCCGGGCGCGCCGACGTCCGCCACGGACTCGAGATCTGGACGCTGGCGCGGGCGCTGCGGTTTTGGGCCGGCCTCGCCCCCGGCGAGCCGCGCGACAATCTCGGCTGGCTTGGCCTGGCCGAGCAGCGCCTGATCGCCTTCACCGCCGGCGCAGTCTTCCACGACGACGACAGGCGGCTCACAGCCGAGCGCGAACGTCTGAGCCGATTCCCGCGCGACGTCCGGCTCTACAGGCTAGCCGGCCAGTGGCGGCGACTCGCCGAGGAGCAGCCTTTCGTGGGGCGGAACGGGGCCGCCGGTGAGGAACGCGGCTCGCGCGTGATCGCCGCTCGGCTGGTGCGCGACCTGATGCGGCTGGCGTTCCTGATCGAGGGCCGCTACGCACCCTATTCGAAGTGGTTCGGGACCGCCTTCGCCGCCCTGCCCTGCGCCACCGACATCGGTCGGAAACTGGACGCGGTGCTCGACGCCGCTGACTGGCGGACGCGCGATGCGGCGCTGGCGGAGGCGGCCCTCTCGCTCGGCGAACTGCAACTGACCCGCGGCGTGCCTGGCGCGATCCCGCCCCGCATCGTGCGCTTCCACGAACGGCCGTTCAGCGTGGTCAACAGCGAAGCGATGATCTCAGCGCTAATGGCGGCGATCGACGATGCGGCGCTGCGCGCGTTGCCGGTGATCGGCGGGCTGGATCAGGTGACCGATTCGACGCCGGTCGTCGAGGCGCCCGACCGCGCGAGGCGCGCGATGGCGGCGCTACTTCACGACCTTGAACCGGGCCCGGTCGAAGAAGCGTAGGACGGCGTCGAGCTCGCGGCCCCGCTTCAGCACCTGGCCGTTCTGGCCGACGATGGCCCATTGGCCCTGCCGTCGCGCGAGGGCCGGGCGCTTCTCGATGCGATAGGCGGGCTGTTCCGACGCGCGGCGGTAGACCGAGAAGATCGCCGAGTCGCTGAGGCCGTCGATGGCATAGTCGCGCCACTCGCCGGCGGCGACCTTCAATCCGTAAAGGCCGAGCAGCCGGTCGAGCTCGCGGCGCTCGAAGAAGACCAGGGGAACAGCCCGCGGCCCGGGACCCACATCGAGACTCATCGGGGGCATAGTTAAGGGTCAAACGGCTTGGCGGCGAGGGGTGAGTCCACGCTCGCGCGCCACGCGCCACGAAATGACCTTATTTCCGACGCCGACGCGCCCGCTTGCGCCGCCAACGTTCCCTGGTCGGCCGCTCAGCCCCGGATGTTCCGGAATCTGAACAGCCCCCCAGCCCCCCGGGTCCTGGGTGAGACGGTCGGCCTTGAGAAGAAGAACAGAAGCCCGCGCGGCCCAAATGCCCCCCTCTGGCCGCGCGGGCTATTCTTTTGCCGATAGAGCCGTCTAGGAGCGCGCGAGCGCGATGACGCGTCCGTTGCGCAGCCCCTGGATAATCACCACCGTCTTCAGGTCGCGGTCGTCCGGCGCCCGCAAGCGGACGCTCAACCACTGGCCGCGCCAAACGCCGAGCCGGGAGAGTTCGCGTACGACGTTGTGCTCCACCACCGTCTGGCCGCGATTGTCGCCGGCCAGCACCCTGACCGATTGGTCGCCCGGCTCGTAGCGCACCAGCCAGACCGCGGCGCCGCCGGCAGGCGCGGCGCCCGCATGGATGACGAACCGTCCCTTGGTCAACAGCGTCTGCGGGGGCGGGCCGGACTCGCGCTCGGCGGTGCGGATAAGCTTGTCGACCGTCTCGCGATCGACCGCCGCCGCCTGCAGGCGACCGTCGACGACCACCTGCGGGGTGTAGACGTCGCGCAGGGCCAGCGCGCGCATGTAGAGCTTCTGCCGCTCGGTGAACTCGGGCTTGGCCATGGTGTCGCGCCAGCCGAGATAGTCCCAGTAGTCGACCGGAAACGTGAGCGCGAGCACGCGCGGCCGCTGATCGAGCGCGCTGATCAGCGCGCCCGACTTCACGCAGGAGGAGCAGCCCTGGCTGGTGAAGAGCTCCACCAGCACGGTCGCACGCGGCGACACGGCGCCGGCTCGCCCCGCCGCCGCCAGCGCAACGCTGAACAGAAGAGCAAGCGCGGCCTTTCGCATCGCGGTCAATTAAGCGGCTTTTCCGGCTCGGCGCGTCTCACGAGGCCGTGAGACCGCCTTGAGCCGCTCATGCCGCCTGCGTCTCCCGCGCCAGATTCCGCAGCACGTAGTTCAAGACGCCGCCGGCCCGGAAGTAGTCGAGCTCTGTCGGCGTATCGATGCGGCAAATGACCGGGAAGCGGGCGATGCGCCCATCCGAGGCGCGATAGACCTCGACCGTCAGCGTGCGCCGCGGGCTGAGCTCCGAGAGGCCGCGGATGGTCACGATCTCCTCGCCGGTCAGGTTGAGCTTCTTCCAGCCCTCGACCTTGAACTGCAGCGGGAGCACGCCCATGCCGATCAGGTTGGATCGGTGGATGCGCTCGAACGACTCGGCGACCACCGCGCGGACGCCCAGGAGCTTCGTGCCCTTGGCCGCCCAGTCGCGCGACGAGCCGGTGCCGTACTCCTTCCCGGCGAAGACCACCATGGGGTGGGCCTCCGACTGGTAGCGCATGGCCGCATCGTAGATCGCCATGACATCGCCGGACGGAAAGTGCTTGGTCACCCCGCCCTCGATATCGGGCGTCACGCGGTTCCTGATGCGGATGTTGGCGAACGTGCCCCGCATCATCACCTCGTGGTTCCCGCGCCGGGAGCCATAGGAGTTGAACTCGCCCTGACCGATCTGCCGTTCCACCAGATAACGGCCAGCCGGCGAGGCAGCCCGTATCGAGCCGGCCGGCGAGATGTGGTCGGTGGTGATGGAGTCGCCAAAGATGGCCAGGATGCGGGCCTCGATGATGTCGGAGACCGGCTCGGGCGTCATCGTCATGCCCTCGAAGTAGGGCGGGTTCTGCACATAGGTCGAGCCGACGTCCCAACCGTAGGTCTTGCCGCCGGCCACCTTGATGTCGCGCCAGGCCTTGTCGCCCTTGAACACGTCGGCATAGCGTTTGGCGAACATGTCGCTCGAGACCGCCTTGCGCTGGATGTCGGCGATTTCCTTCGACGTCGGCCATATGTCGCGCAGGTAGACGGGTTCGCCGTCCTTGCCGCTCCCGAGCGGGTCGCGGGTCAGGTCGACCGTCATCGAGCCGGCGAGCGCGTAGGCGACGACCAGCGGCGGCGAGGCCAGGTAGTTTGCCCGGGTGTCCGGATTCACCCGCCCTTCGAAGTTACGGTTGCCGGAGAGCACGCTGACCGCGACCAGATCGCCGGCCTGAACGGCCTCCGAGATCGCCGGCGGCAGCGGGCCGGAGTTGCCGATGCACGTCGTGCAGCCGTAGCCGACGAGGTTGAACCCCAGCGCATCCAGCGACTTCTGCAGGCCCGCCTTCGCCAGGTAGTCGGTGACCACCTGCGAGCCGGGTGCGAGCGAGGTCTTGACCCAAGGCTTCACCGTCAACCCCTTGTCGAGCGCCTTCTTGGCCAACAGGCCGGCCGCGATCAGCACGCTGGGGTTTGAGGTGTTGGTGCACGAGGTGATGGCCGCGATCACCACGTCGCCGTCACCGAGGTCGTAAGCCTCGCCACTTACCGGCGCGCGCGGCGGCCCGCCGGTCTTGGCGAACTCGCCTTCCAGCGCGGCGGCGAAGGACGTCGCCGCGTCCGAGAGCGCGACGCGATCCTGCGGGCGCTTGGGTCCCGCCAGCGAAGGGACCACGTCGGCCAGGTCGAGCTCGACGGTGTCGGTGAACGCCGGCTCGGGCGTATCGGCCTCGTGCCAAAGGCCCTGCGCCTTGGCGTAGGCCTCGACCAGGGCCACGCGCTCGGGCGTGCGGCCGGTCGCCTTCAGGTACTCGATGGTCGCCTGGCCGATCGGGAAGTAGCCGCAGGTCGCCCCGTACTCGGGCGCCATGTTGGCGATGGTGGCGCGATCCTCGATGGTGAGGTGCGCGAGGCCGGGACCGAAGAACTCGACGAACTTGCCGACCACGCCCTTCTTGCGCAGGAGCTGGGTGACGGTCAGCACCAGGTCGGTCGCCGTCGCGCCCTCTGGGAGGGCCCCGTCGAGCCGGAACCCGACCACCTCAGGGATCAGCATCGGCAGCGGCTGGCCCAGCATGGCCGCCTCGGCCTCGATGCCGCCGACGCCCCAGCCGAGCACCGAAAGACCATTGACCATCGTGGTGTGGCTGTCGGTGCCGACCACGGTGTCGGGATAGGCGATCTCGACGTCGCCGTCGGCGGCGCTCCACACGGTCTGCGAGAGGTATTCGAGGTTGACCTGGTGACAAATGCCGGTGCCGGGCGGCACGACGCGGAAGTTGTCGAAGGTGCCCGAGCCCCAGCGCAGGAAGCGGTAGCGCTCGAGATTGCGCTCGTATTCGCGCTCGACGTTCTCGCCGAAGGCCTTGGCCGTCCCGAAGTGGTCGACCATGACCGAGTGGTCGATGACCAGGTCGACGGGGTTGAGCGGATTGATCTTGTCCGGATCGCCGCCCAACCGGGTCATGGCGTCGCGCATGGCGGCCAGATCGACCACCGCCGGCACGCCGGTGAAGTCCTGCATCAAGACGCGCGCCGGCCGAAAGCTGATCTCGTGCTGGACGCTGCCCCGGTTCTGGATCCAGGCGGCGAGCGCCTCGAGGTCGTCTGGGCCGGTCGTTCGCCCGTCTTCGTTTCTTAACAGGTTCTCCAGCAGTACCTTCATCGACGCCGGCAGGCGGGTGACGCCGGCAAGCCCGGCCTCCTCAGCCGCGGCCAGGCTGTAGTAAGCGTAAGTCTTCTCGCCCACCACGAGGTCGCGGCGGGTGTGCAAGCTGTCGTTCGATAGCATGGAAGGACGCCTTTCTCTGCTCTGGGCCGCCCGAAAACCGGTCGCGGGATCGCGCGCATTGAAGGAAGGACACACAGCGTCCAGCCTCGCGCCGCGTGAGCCCCGCACGGCCGCGCTCCTCATAGCTCTCGGCGCGCGCCGCGTCCACGCGGCGACCCTTTGATGATCAAGGGAATCGCCATTCGATCCCTCGCGCTCGCGCGCGGCGACCGCGTTCTGATCGAGGGGCTCGATCTCGACGTCGCCAGCGGCGAGGCGGTCGTACTGAGTGGACCGAACGGGGCCGGCAAGACCAGCCTGTTGCGCGCCGTGGCCGGGCTCATCCGGCCGCTCTCCGGCCGCATCGCCATCGAAGGCGACTTGGGCGAGATTCCCCTCGAGGACGCGATCGCGCGCGAGGCGCACCTGATCGGCCATCAGGACGCGCTGAAGACGGCCCGCCGCGCTTGGGACGAGGTGCTGTTCCAGGTGCGCTGGACGGGCGGCACGGCGGACTCGGCAAAGGCGGCCTGCGCGCGGATGGGGCTGAACGCGCTGCTCGACCTGCCGGTGCGCAAGCTTTCCGCCGGCCAGCGCCGCAGGCTGGCGCTCATCCGTCTGAGCGCGAGCCCGCGCGGTCTCTGGCTGCTGGACGAGCCGCTGGCGCCCCTGGACCGCGTGCAGCGCGCCCGCTTCGGTGAGCTCATGATCGAACACCTCGCCCGCGGCGGGCTCATCCTCGCCGCAGCGCACGACCCACTGCCGGTGAAGAGCCGCACGATCGAGATCGCCGCGTGAGCGGATTTGCCGTCATCCTGCGCCGGGAACTGGCGTTGAGCTGGGCCGGCGGCGGCGGGCCGCTCTTGGCGCTCGGCTTCTTCGTCGCCATCACCAGCCTCATGCCGCTCGCGCTCGGCGCGGATGCGGCGAGGTTGGCCGAGGCGGCCCCAGGACTCGCCTGGCTGGTGCTGGCGCTGGCCTCGCTGATCTCGCTCGAGCGGCTGTTCGAGCGTGACTACGAGGACGGCGCGCTCGACCTCATCGCCCTTGGCCCCGCGCCGCTGGAGCTCGCCGCGTTCGCCAAGGCGCTGGCTCAATGGGTCACCACCCAGGCGCCCCTGGCGCTGGCCGCGCCGGTGATCCTGGCTGCGCTCGGCGCGCCCTGGCGGCTCGCGCCGGTGACGATAGCCGCCGGCCTGGTCGGCGGTCTGGGCTTCGCGTTCCTGGGCGGCGTCGGCGCGGCGCTGGCGTTGGGCAGCCGACGTGGCGGCGTGCTCATCGCGCTGATCGTCCTGCCGCTTTTCACCCCGCCGGTGATCTTTGGCGCGGGCGCGATCGAAGCCTTCGCGGCCGGCCTCGACTGGCGCACCCCGCTCTTGCTGCTCTCGGCCTACGGGCTCGCGGCTGCGGCGCTCTGTCCGTTCGCCATGGCGGCGGCGGCCAGGAACGCGCTATCCTGAGCGCGCATCGATGATGATTCCGGCCCTGGCCAATCCCGAGCGGTTCATGGCGTTCTCGCGCTGGGCCGCTCCCCTGTTCGGCGCCATCGCCGTCGTCCTACTGGCTGCGGGCCTGGTGCTCGATTTCCGCGCGCCGCCCGACTACCAGCAGGGTTACGCGGTCCACATCATGTTCATCCACGTGCCGGCCGCCTGGATGAGCCTCTTCATCTACGCCTGTCTTGGCGGGGCCAGCTTGCTGAGCCTGGTCTTTCGCCATGCGCTGGCGCAGGCCGCCGCGCGCGCCGCCGCCCCGTTGGGCGCCGCCGTCACGCTGCTCGCGCTGATCACCGGCTCGTTGTGGGGCAAGCCCACGTGGGGCGCTTGGTGGGTGTGGGGCGATCCCAGACTGACGTCGGTGCTCGTGCTCTTCCTCTTCTACCTCGCCTACCTCGCTCTCGACGCCTCGATCGAGGACGACGCGCGCGCGGCGCCGGCGACCTCGATCCTGGCGCTCGTCGGGCTGATCAACCTGCCGATCGTGCATTTCTCCGTGACTTGGTGGCGGAGCCTGCACCAGGGCTCGTCGGTGTTCCGCGCCGGCGGCCCGGCGATGCCGGCGACCTACCTCGCGCCGTTGCTGGTCATGGGGCTGGCCTACATGGCGGGGTTCGGCGCGCTTTGGCTGGTGCGCATCCGCGGCGAGGTCTGGCGCCGGCGGGCGCTGGCGCGCGCCGTTCGAAGGGCGGGGTGAGCACGATGTTCGACTTCGACGCCGGCAAGTACGGCCCCTACGTCTGGCCGGCCTACGCCATAACCGCGCTGGTCATCGCCGCGCTGGTCCTGGACAGCCTCATGCGGGCGCGGCGCTGGCGGCGGGCGGCCGAGGCGGCGGCCAACGACGGGGCAGGCGCGTCATGAAACGCTGGCTCGCGCTTGCGCCAATCGCCGTCCTGCTCGGCCTTGGCGCCCTTTTCGCCGGCTCGGCGCTCCGTCACGATCCGCACTACGAGCCGGCCGCCTTGGTCGGCCAGCCGCTGCCGGACGAGACCCTGACCCCGCTCGATGGCGGCGACGCGGTTGAGCTGAAGGCCGCTGCGCCCCCGGGCACGCTGGTCAACTTCTTCGCCTACTGGTGCGCGCCCTGCCAGCAGGAGCAGCCGGTGCTCATGGCGCTGAAGGCGCAGGGCGTCCGGGTGATCGGCATCGTCTCCCCCTGGCGCTACAGCGCCCAGGCCACGCACGCCATGCTCGCCCGCACCGGCGATCCCTATGCGGCCACGCTGGTCGATCGCGACGGCCGCGCTGGACTCGACTTCGGCGTCTCCGGCGTTCCCGAAACCTTCGTGGTCGGCCCTGACGGACGGATCGCCGCCAAGGTTGCGCTGCCGCTGACTCCGGCAAGCGCCGAGGCCCTGGTCGAGGATGGCGCGGAGCAGCGTTAAGCTGCGGTTAACCATAAATCGGCGCATGAAGGCGCCCGCACGCGACGGCGAAGCAGGGAGGCTCGCGCATGGCGCTTCCACCGATCTCGGGCCAGCCCGCGCCCCGTTTGCAGGCGGCGAGCGACGCGCGCGCCGCGGCGCAACGGGCCTTCTTCGAAGCCGCGCTCGGGCGAGCGCCAGCGCAGCTCCCGGCGGCGCCCCCGGCGAAGGTCGGGCCGGCGATCGCAGCCAACCGGGCCACCGCGGCCGCGACGGTCGAGGCGCCGCAGCCGGCCGCGAGCGCGCGGCCGGGATCGCTGGTGAATATCGTCGTGTGAGGCGCTAAGCGGGGCTGGCCGGCGCCACGGCGAGCGACTTCTTCGACTTCTTCTTCTTGGTGCCCTTGGCGGCTTTCGGCGGCTTGGCCGCTTTCGCCGGTTTCACCGCCTTCGCGGTGGCGGCGGTCGTCTTTTTGAGCGGCTTGGCAGGCTTGGCGGTCTTCGCTGGCTTGGCCGCCTTTTCGGCCTTCTCGGCCTTCGACGCCTTGGTCTTCTTTTTCTTCTTCGGCTTCGGTGCCGTCGCCGGGGTCTCGGACTCGGCCATGGTTTCCGCGACCCGACCCATGTCGCGCAGCACGCCGAGGAAAGCGTCGCGCTTGCGGGTCGGCAAGAGCTTCATGATCCGCGCATCGGCGGCGGCCACGCGCGGCTTGGCCGCTTCCAGCGCCGCCCGGCCGGGGCTTGTGAGGCTGACGGTGTTGGCGCGCGCGTCGGCGGTCGAGCGCTGCCGGGCGAGCAGGCCCTTGCCGATCATCCGCGCCACCAGGTCGGCGAGCGTCGAGCGGTCGATGCCGGTGGAGCGCACGAGGTCGGTCTGGGTCAGACCTTCCTGGGCGGCGACGGCGGCGAGCACGGCATACTGCCGCTGGGTGACCGCATCGGGCCCGGTTTCTTCGGCGTAAATGTCCAACGCGAGCTGCAATGCTCGGTGCAACAGGTGGCTCGGCGAGCGATCCAGCGCCTTGCTAGCCTCGATCTTCTTGCCGGCTTTCTTGCCCCCCGGCTTTGTTTTCAGCTTCGCCATCACCCCAATCCAAGCGCAACCGTCGCCATTACCTTAGCGCGGCTGTACGTCGATTTGAAGACATACCTTCCGTACACGCTGCAAGCAGGCGTGCGCGCCTAGTCGGTCGGCGGCGGCGGCGGTTCATGCGTCTTCAAGTGCTTCATCATGAACGGGATCTGCGCCGCCGAGAACAGAAGCACGCAAATCCACTGGCCGAGCGTGTGGAACTCGACCCAGACCCAATCGGACTGTGTTCGCCACACCGCCTCGTTCAGCGCCGCCATCGCGACGAAGTAGACCGCGTAGCGGACGGTCAGCGCCCGCCATGCGACGTCTGGTAGGGCCAATGCCTCGCCTAGCAGCCACTTCAGCGGATTGCGCCGCAATCCGAGCCCCGCCAGCAGGGCCGCGGCGAAGATTAGATTGACCGCGGTCGGCTTGATTTTGGTGAAACGGGCGTCGTGCAGCACGAGCGTCAGCCCACCGAAGATGAAGGCGAACCCGCCGGCGATCAGCGGCATCGGCGCGAGGCGCCGCTCGGCCGCAAGTCCGACGAGGAGCGCGACCGCCGAACCGGCGACGAGCCAGCCGGTGGCGGCGATCAGATCGGGGGGCGCGGCGCCTCCCCACGCCAGAGCCCAGGGAAGCGGGCCCGCCGTCGCGACGAACCGAAGGCGGAGGAAGTAGGCCGCCGCAAAGGTGGCGATGCCGCCATAGTCGACGATGAGGCGGATGACGCCGTGCGCCCGGCCGCGCCGCATGCCAGCCCCCGCGGACACTGGCTCGCTCAAACCGCGTCCAGCCCGACCAGCGAGCGGGAGAAGGCCTGCGCGTCGAACGGCTGCAGGTCGTCGATGCCCTCGCCGACGCCGATCAGCTTGATCGGCGCGTCCGATGCCTGGGCGACCGGCACGAGCACGCCGCCGCGCGCGGTGCCGTCCAGCTTGGTCATGACGATCCCGGTCACGCCAGCCGTGTTGCCGAAGACGTGTTCCTGCGCCAGAGCGTTGCGCCCGACGGTCGCGTCGAGAACGAGCAGCGTCTCATGCGGCGCCTCGGGGTCGACCTTCTTCAGCACGCGCACGATCTTGAGCAGCTCGTCCATCAAGCCGGTCTTGTTCTGCAGGCGGCCGGCGGTGTCGATGAGCACGACGTCGTAGCCTTCCGCCTTCGCCCGCTCGAGCCCCTCGAAGGCGAGCCCCGCTGCGTCAGCGTCCGGCGCGCCGGACACGAAGGCCGCGCCCGCCCGGTCGGCCCAGATCTTCAGCTGTTCGACCGCCGCGGCGCGGAACGTGTCGCCAGCGACCACGAGAACCTTGGCCCCCTGCCCCGTGAGGTCGGCGGCGATCTTGCCAAGCGTCGTGGTCTTGCCCGATCCGTTCACCCCCACGAAGAGCACGACGAACGGCCGCGGGCCGTCGAGGGCGTCAAACCGCCCCTGCCGGGGGCTGAGCTCGGCGGCGATCGCTTCGGCGAGCGCCTGTTTGATCTCAGCCTCGTCGCACTCGCGTCCGAAGCGCTCGCCGGCGAAGCGTTCGGTGATCCGCCGCGCCGCCTGCGGACCAAGGTCGGCCTCGATCAGCATGTCCTCGAGCTCGTCCAACCTGGCCTGGTCGAGAGGCTTCTTGATGAAGACCGAGACGATCTCGGTCGACATCTGTCGCGAGGAACGCGACAGGCCGTCGGCCAGCCTGCGGAGCCAGCCGGGCTTGCGCGACTCCGTCTCGCTCACGCGAGCACTCCGATGGCGCGCGCGCCATCGTGCCCCGAGACCACGACTGGGACGAGCGCGCCGGCGGGCGACGCGCCCTCGAAGAGGACTTCGGTAAAGTCCGGCGCCCGCGCCCGGCCTGGGCGCTCGACCAGCCCAACAATGGTGCGGCCGATCTGCCGGTCGAGGTGCCGGCGGATCGCTGCCGCCCCCGCCTCGCGCAGCCGCGCCGCCCGGGCCTTGACCCGCGCCTTGTCGACCTGGGGCATGCACGCGGCCGGGGTCCCGACGCGCGGGCTGAACGGGAAGACGTGCAGGTAGGCGAGGTCCGCCTCCTTGATGACCTCGAGCGTGCGTTCGAACATCGCCTCGGTCTCGGTGGGGAACCCGGCGATGAGATCGGCGCCGAACGCTGTGTCGGGCCGCACGCGCCGCACGGCCTGGATCAGCGCCAACGCCTGGTCGCGGCCATGGCGACGCTTCATCCGCTTCAGGATCATGTCGTCGCCGGACTGCAGCGACAGGTGCAGGTACGGCATCAACCGCGGCTCGTCGGCGAAGCAGGCGATGAGCTCCTCATCGATCTCGGCGACGTCGATGGAGGATAGGCGCAGGCGCGGCAGATCCGGCGCGAGGCGCAGGATCCGGCGCACCAGCCCGCCCAGCGTGGGCGCCCCTGGCAGGTCGGCGCCCCACGACGTCAGGTCGACACCGGTCAGCACCGCCTCGCGGCATCCTTCCGTGCTCAGACGGCGGATCGCGTCCACCACCGGCCCGGCCGGCACCGACCGCGACACGCCGCGGCCGAACGGAATCACACAGAAGGTGCAGCGGTGATCGCAGCCGTTCTGGACTTCCACCGAGGCGCGGGCGCGGGCCGTGTCCAGCGCCAGCACCGGCGCCGCCGCTTCGTGCACGGAAAAGATGTCAGCAACCGAGACCCGCCGCGCGGCGCGGTAGGCGCTTGCCTCCAGCTTCTCCGCGTTGCCGAGCACCTGGTCGACCTCGCCCATCGCGGCGAAAGCGGCCGGATCGATCTGCGCGGCGCATCCGGTGACGATCAGCCGCGCCGCGGGCCGCTCGCGCCGCACACGGCGGATCGTCTGCCGCGCCTGGCGCACGGCCTCGGCGGTCACCGCGCAGGTGTTGAGCACGACCGCGTCGGCGAGGCCGGCTTCCTTGGCGCGGACGCGGATCACCTCCGATTCGTAGGCGTTCAGCCGACAGCCGAAGGTGATGACCTCAGGCCCGCTCATGGCAAGCTTCCGGCGAACTCCACCGCCGTCGGGCCGGTCATCAGCACATGGTCGTCGCTCTCGCGCCAATCGATCTGCAACGGTCCGCCCACGAGCTCGACGGTCGCCGAGCGGCCGGTCAGCTCGCGACGGCAAGCCGCGACCAGCGCCGCGCAGGCGCCGGTGCCGCAGGCCTTGGTTTCGCCGACGCCGCGCTCCCACACCCGCAGGCCGATGCGGTCGCGGGCCTTGATCTCGGCGAAACCGACGTTGGTCCGCTGCGGGAACAGCGGGTGGTTTTCGATCATGGAGCCGACAGCGGCCACGGGCGCGGTCGCGACGTCGCTCACGAAGAAGACCACATGCGGATTGCCCATGCTGACGCAGCCCGGCGTGTGCAACAGCGGTTGATCGATCGGGCCGACCTGCAGCTCGATCCCGCGGGTGTCCATCGCCTCCGCGAGCGGGATGTCGCGCCAGTCGAGGCCTGGCTTGCCCATGTCGACGGTGACCAGCCCGCCCTCGGCGCGGGTTGCGGTGAGCAGACCAGCCTCGGTCTCGAACCGCGTCTCGTCGCGGCCGGACGCCTGCATGAGCAGCCAGGCGACGCAGCGCGCGCCGTTGCCGCAGGCGGCGGTTTCGCCGCCGTCGGCGTTCCAGAAACGCACGAAGGCCTCGGCGCGCGTCGAGGGCTCGATGGCGATCAGCTGGTCGCAGCCGACGCCGCCAGATCGATCCGCGATGGCGCGCACGTCTGCTGCGCCTGGCGTGAAGGCGCCCTGGCGCGCCTCGACCACGACGAAGTCGTTGCCGAGGCCGTTCATCTTCAGGAAGGGCCGGCCCATGGCCGCGGCATATAGGCCGGGCTGCGCCAAAAATCACGCCGGCCGGGCGGCTCAGCGCCCGGCCGCGCTGATCAGCCGGCGGTCAGGCGTCCTCGACCGCACGGGCGGCGGCGTCCAACGCCGCGGCCACGCCCTGGACCTGGGCGTCGCTCAGCGGCCCGCGGCCGAGCCGATAGCGCAAGGCGGTGTTCAAGTTCTGCATGGCGCGCAGGATCTGCGGGGCGCTGCGACCGCGGTTGGCGGCGGCGACCTCGCCCATGCGGGCGAACAGGCCTTCGACCGCCGCTTTCTGCTCGGCGAGGTGGGCCTCGCCCTCCGGC
Source organism: Caulobacteraceae bacterium (assembly GCA_035604135.1). Classification (GTDB taxonomy): domain Bacteria; phylum Pseudomonadota; class Alphaproteobacteria; order Caulobacterales; family Caulobacteraceae; genus Poindextera. Next base: position 54,979 of record DATNJB010000066.1, read on the forward strand.
GTGATCGCGTAGAGCTTCTTGGCGCCGTCGGCGTCCGGCTGCTGGCGCACGTAGCCCATGTCCTCGAGCAGCGTGAGCGTCGGGTAGACCACGCCTGGGCTGGGCGCATAGGCGCCGCCGACCGCCTCCTCGACGGCCTTGATCAGCTCGTAGCCGTGGCTTGGCTTGTCGGCGATCAGCTTGAGCAGCACGAGCCTGAGGTCGCCCTGTTCGAACACGCGGCCGCGCCGTACGCCGCGCCGCCCCTGGCGCTCCGACCAGCCGAACGCATGGCGCGAGCGGTGTGCTTGGTGATAAAATCGATGCATATTGATCCTTCTCAGATATATCGACCTCTTAGATATATCTAACCTGCATCGGACGCGCAAGGCCCTTATGCGGGGGAGGAGGATCCGATGTCCGCACTGGTCCCGCTGCCGCCCTGGCCCCCGCCGCCCCGACGCCGGCGTCGCCCGGCCGCTAGTCGATCCCGCGCAGGGTTTCGGCCAGCAGGCGCCCTTCGACGCCGCGACTCGAGCCCGAGCGCCAGGCCACCACGATCTGCCGGCTCGGATGCTCGGTCGCCAGGCGGCGGATGCCGATCGGCGCGTCCTCGGCCAGACCGGCCTCGACGGCCATGGCCGGCAGGAAGGATACGCCGAGCCCCGAGCCCACCATCTGCACCAGCGTCGACAGCGAAGTGGCCGTGAAGACGCCCTCGTCGCTGGCCTTCGGCGGCTCGATGCGGCAGGCTGCGAGCACGTGCTCGCGCAGGCAGTGGCCGTCCTCGAGCAGGATGAGGTCGTCCCCGGACAGGCGCTCGGGCGCGATCGCCTCGCTGCTCAAGAGCGGGTGATTGGCCGGCAAGGCGGCCAGGAGCTCGTCGTCGCAGACCGGCGCCGTCTCGAGCCCCTGGGTGTCGTAGGGCAGCGCGATCAGAGCCGCGTCGAGCGCGCCCGCCTTCAGCGCCGCCATCAGCCTTTGCGTCTGGTCTTCGCGCAAGAAGAGCCTGAGCTTGGGAAAGCGCGCCCGGAGCGTCGGCAGCGCCCGCGGCAGAAGAAACGGCGCGATCGTCGGGATGACGCCGAGCCGGAAGCGGCCGGCCAGGGGCTGGCCGGCGCTCTTGGTCGCCTGCACGAGGTCCTCGGCGCGGGCGAGGATGTCGGACGCGCGCGCCACGGCTTCCTCGCCAATCGGGGTCAGGATCACACCGGCGCGGGCGCGGTCGACGACCGGTCCGCCCAGGATGCGCTCCAGCTCCTGCACGCCGGCCGAGAGCGTCGGCTGGGTCACGTGAGCGGCTTCGGCCGCCCGGCTGAACGAGCCGTGTTCGGCGAGCAGCTTCAGGTAGTGCAGTTGTCGGAGCGTCGGCAGCACAGGATCTATATAGACCAGCTCGATGCATTCTGAAGTCTCGATCGAGACGATTTTGGCCGCCTGGCGCTGCCCGCGGCGCGCGCCGGTGATAGGGAACGGCCGACAGAGCCACAATCGGGACCGGCGACGATGAACCTGGATGCCTTGCGAGAATCCCTGCCCGCCTACGCGCGCGATATCGCGACCAACCTGGGGGTGCTGGCCAGCGAGAGCATCCTCGACCACCAGCAGAAGTGGGGAACCTTCGTCGCTTCGGCGCACGCGGTCGGCGTGGGCGAGGTGGTCCGCGCGATCGAGGCGTCGGCGACCGAGGCCGGCCTCACCGAAGAGGCCAAGACGGCGGCCAAGGCCGCGGCGGCGATCATGGGCATGAACAACGTCTACTATCGGGCGCTGCACATCATGGAGAACGGCGAGTACCGCGGGCTTCCGGCGCGCCTTCGCATGAACGTGCTCGCCGCCCCCGGCGTCCCGAAGCTCGACTTCGAGCTCTGGTCGATGGCGGTCTCGGCCATCAACGGCTGCGGCGCCTGCATGGACGCCCACGAGGCGGAACTGAAGAACCACGATGTCTCGCCGCAGGCGATCCAGGCCAGCCTGCGCATCGGCGCGGTCGTGAACGCCGCGTCGCGGGTCGTCGCGGGCGAGGCTGCGGCGCACGGGTAAGAGCGACGGGCAGAGAAGCCGATCCTGGCGCTCGCCATCGTCGCCCGATCGCGCTGAAGCGAAAGCGCTGGCGAACGCCCGCCGGTTCGCCTACATTGGCGCAACATCGATCGTCAGCGCTGGATGGCGCTTTCGAGCGGCGGCCCGAAAGGACCGGCCGCTTTTTTGTTGGTTTCGGGACGTTGCGCGGCAAAACGCGGGAAGATCGCACTCTGTTGGAGCTCCTGGACCCGGTGGCCGAGGCCGCCGGCTATGAGATCGTGCGCCTGCGCCTGATGGGCGGTGGCCGCTCGCGGCATCTGCAGATCATGGCCGAGAGCGCGGACGGCGAGATGAATGTCGAAGACTGCGCCAGGCTGTCGCGCGCGATCCTGGACGTGCTTGAGGCGGCCGAAGCGATCTTGGGTGACTACGCGCTCGAGGTCTCGAGCCCTGGCATCGACCGGCCGCTGACCCGACTGAAGGACTTCACGACGTTCGCCGGCCTCGAGGCGAAGATCGATCTCGACCGCCTGGCCGAAGGACGCAAGCGCTTCAAAGGCTTGCTCGCCGGGATCAAGGGCGAGGGCGTGCTCATCGACCTCGAGGGCGAGGACGAGACCGTCGAGATTCCCTTCGCTTGGATCAGCGACGCCAAGCTCGTGCTGACCGACCAACTGCTCAAACGCGGCGCCGACAAACGCGCTGAACGACTTCAACTCGAACAGGCGTCGAGCGACGCCGCTCCGGAGTAAAACCCCATGGCCCTTTCCGGCATTTCCGCCAACCGGCTGGAACTTCTGCAGATCGCCGACGCGGTCGCGCGCGAGAAGTCGATCGAGAAGGAGATCGTCATCGAGGCGATCGAGGAGGCCGTGCAGAAGGCCGCCCGCTCGCGCTACGGCGCCGAGCACGACATCCGCGTGCACATTGATCCGAAGACCGGCGAAACCACCATCACCCGGGTGGTCACCGTGGTCGACGACGAGGAGCCGATCGAGAACACCTATGCGTTCAAGAGCCTCGCCGACGCCAGGCTGGACGACAAGGAGGCCTTCGTGGGCAAGACCTACGAGGAGGTCCTGCCGCCCTTCGAGTTCGGGCGCGTGCAGACGCAGATGGCCCGCCAGGTGGTGACCGGCAAAGTCCGTGACGCCGAGCGCGAGCGCCAATTCGAGGAGTTCAAGGATCGGGTCGGCGAGATCGTCAACGGCGTGGTCAAGCGGGTCGAGTACGGCAACATCGTCGTCGACCTCGGGCGCGGTGAGGGCGTCGTGCGCCGCGATCAGGCGATCCCGCGCGAGAACTTCCAGGTCGGCGACCGGATCCGCAGCTACATCTACGACGTCCGCCGCGAGACCAAGGGGCCGCAGATCATGCTGTCGCGAGCCCACGGCGGCTTCATGGCCAAGCTGTTCGCGCAGGAAGTGCCTGAGGTCTACGACGGCGTGATCGAGATCCGCGCCATCGCCCGCGATCCGGGCAGCCGCGCGAAGATGGCGGTGGTTTCCAACGACTCCTCCATAGACCCTGTGGGGGCCTGCGTCGGCATGCGCGGCAGCCGCGTGCAAGCGGTGGTCGCCGAGCTGCAGGGCGAGAAGATCGATATCATCCCCTGGTCGCCGGACGAGGCGGCGTTCCTGGTGAACGCGCTGGCGCCGGCGGAGGTGACCAAGGTGGTCATGGACGAGGAGGACGAGCGGGTAGAGGTGGTGGTGCCCGACGAGCAACTGTCGCTGGCCATTGGCCGGCGCGGTCAGAACGTCCGCCTGGCGAGCCAGCTGACCGGCTGGCAGATCGACATCATGACCGAGAGCCAGGATAGCGAACGCCGGCAGCGCGAGTTCGCTGAGCGCACGCAGCTCTTCCAGGAGGCGTTGGACGTCGACGAGGTCATCGCCCAGCTGCTGGTCACTGAGGGCTTCGCGACGGTGGAAGACGTGGCCTACGTCGACCTTTCCGAGATCGCCGCCATCGAGGGCTTCGGCGAGGAAACGGCCGAAGAGCTGCAGGCCCGCGCCCGCGACTACCTGGAGAAGGAAGCCGCGGAGTACGACGAGAAGCGCCGCGAACTTGGGGTCGAAGACGCGCTGTTAGACGTCGAGGGCGTCACCCTGCCGATAAGCGTGGCGCTGGGCGAGGGCGAAGTGAAGACCGTCGAGGACCTCGCGGGCCTGGTGCCCGACGACCTGCGCGGCTGGTTCGAGACCAAGGACGGCGAGCGCGTGCGCGAAGCCGGCATCCTCGAAAGCTTCGGCCTTTCGGCCGAGACGGCCGAGGCCCTTATCATGCGAGCGCGCGTCGCGGCCGGCTGGATCGAGCCGGAGCCCGAGCCGGAGCCCGAGGAAGCGATCGAGGACGAATACAACGAGGGCGACGCCGCCATGGCCGAGGCGGGCGAAGAGGGCTGAGCCCGAGAGAGCAACGGTCTTGTCTCCGGTTCGCGAACGCCGCGACCTTGCTTCCGGCGAGGTGAGGGACGAGGACGAGCTGGTCCGCTTCGTGGCCGGCCCAGACGGCGTCGTTGTTCCCGATCTCGCCCGCAAGCTGCCCGGCTGCGGACTGTGGACAGCGGCCAACCGAGCAGCGGTCGAAACGGCGGCCAAGGGCGCCTTCGCGCGCGCCGCAAAGACCAAGATTCGCGCGGCCGAGGACCTCGCCGACCAAGTGGACAGGTTGCTCGCCAAGCGGCTCCTGGACGGACTGGGCCTGGCTCGGCGGGCGGGGACGCTGACCTTCGGTTTCGACAAGGTGCATGCGGCGATCGCCGGCGGTCGGGCGGCCTGGCTGATCGAAGCGAGGGACGGCGCGGCGGACGGGCGGGCCAAACTCGTCGCGCTGGCGCGCCGTCAGCCGAGCCCGCCAATGCTGCTCGGCGCCTTCACCTCGGGCGAATTGGGTTTGGCCTTGGGCCTGGAAAATGTGGTACACCTCGCCTTCCTTGCGGGGCGAGGCGCCGAACGGTGGACGCGCGATGTCCAACGGCTATCGGGCTTTCGTCCGCTCCTTCCCGAGAGTTGGCGCGAGGAGCCTTGAACGGGAGGCGATGGGGCCTATCTCGGGCCGCACCGCCAGCGTTCGCCTATGGATGTGACGGCGGGGTTGGTCTGCACGATGCCGGCCCCTTTTCGGAAGTTGAGTAGTACAGCGAGCGAATGAGCGACTCGAACGACGACAACAACAGATCCGGCGGCCTGCGCGCGCCTCTGACGCTGAAGCCGCGTCCGGGCGCCGTCAGCGCCGGTACGGTCAAGCAGAGCTTCAGTCACGGCCGCTCGAAAACGGTGGTGGTCGAGACCAAGCGCCGTCGCGTCGAGAACCCGCTTGGCGGCGGGCAGAGCCTCGGCGGCCCCTCCGCCGCCGAAAAGCGGGCCGCCCTCGATGTTCGCGCCCGCGAGCCCGCCCCGGCGCGCCCGGCGCCCGGCGGGGGTCCCAACCTCAACCTTTCCGCCGAAGAGCTGCGCGCCCGCCAGCGGGTGCTGGAAGCCGCACGCGCCGATCAGGAACGCCGAGACGCCGAGCGGCGCGAAAGCGCGCGCCGCGCCGATGAGGAAGCGCGCCGGCGCGAGGCCGAGTCCGCGGTCGCCGCACCCGTCGCCGAAGCCGCGCCGCCGGCGGCGGCGGCCGAGCGGGCACCGGAGCCCGCCCGCGCCGCGGCGGCGGTCGCGCCAAGGGCCGAGCCGCGGCCGGAGCCCAGGCCCGAACGCGAACCCGCGCGGCGCGACGACCGCGCGTCGACCACCACCTATCGACCCGAGCGCGCGCCCACCTATGGCCGGCGCGCCGAGACCGAACCGCGACCCGACCGGGGCCCGCGCGAGGGCCGCTCCGACAGCGGACGCGCCTTCGAGCGGCCTGCGCGAGCCGGCGAGACGGTGCGTTATTCGGCGCTGGCGCCCAGACCGGCGCCTGCGGGGCGCGATGGGGCGCCGCCGCGCGGACCGCGTCCGCCCGGGCTCGGCCGTCCCGAACCGGCGCCGGCCGGCCCGGAAATCCAGCGAGCGACCCGTCAGGCGCCGCGACCGGGGGCCAGTCTGGTCGATCGACGTCCGGACGACGACGAGGAGAGCGCCGACCGTCGCGGCAAGGCTGCGCCTGGCAAGGCGGTCAGCCGCGTGCGCGGTGCGCCGCAGCGTCGCGAGGGCCGTCTGACCATCCAGGCCGTGGCCGGCAACGACGACGAGGCGGTCGAGCGCATGCGCAGCCTCGCCTCGGTCCGCCGCGCCCGCGAACGCGAGCGCGAGCGGCGCAAGGGCGGCGGCCAGGAACAGGCGAAGATCGCGCGCGAGGTGGTGATCCCCGACGTGATCACCGTCCAGGAGCTGGCCAACCGCATGGCCACCCGCGGGGTCGAGATCATCAAGTTCCTCATGCGCCAGGGGCTGATGCTGAAGATCAACGACGTGATCGACTCCGACACCGCCGAGCTGGTGGCCACCGAGTTCGGCCACACGGTCAAGCGCGTGTCCGAGGCCGACGTCGAAGCCGGCTTCATCGGCGGCGAGGACGTCGACGACCACCTTCTGTCGCGCCCGCCGGTGGTGACCGTCATGGGCCACGTCGACCACGGCAAGACCAGCCTGCTGGACGCGCTCCGCTCAACCGATGTGGTGTCGGGCGAGCATGGCGGCATCACCCAGCACATCGGCGCTTATCAGGTGCGGCTGAAGGACGGTCAGCGCATCACCTTCCTGGATACGCCCGGCCACGCCGCCTTCTCGGCAATGCGCGCCCGAGGCGCGCACGTGACCGACATCGTGGTGCTGGTGGTCGCCGCCGACGACGGGGTGATGCCGCAGACGGTCGAGGCGATCAATCACGCCAAGGCCGCCGGCGCGCCGATCATCGTGGCGATCAACAAGATCGATAAACCCGATGCCGACCCCACCCGCGTGGTCAACGAGCTCTTGCAGCACGAGATCGTGGTCGAGAAGCTGGGCGGCGACACGCAGGCGGTCGAGGTCTCGGCGACGGAGAAGCTGGGTCTCGACGACCTGGTCGAGGCCATCGTGCTGCAAGCCGAGGTCCTGGACCTGAAGGCCAATCCGGACCGTTCCGCCGACGGCGTCGTCATCGAATCCAAACTCGATCGCGGCCGCGGCGTGGTGGCGACGGTGCTGGTCAAGCGTGGCACGCTCAAGCGCTCGGACATCGTCGTCGCCGGCTCGAGCTGGGGACGCGTACGCGCCCTGATCAACGAGCGCGACGAGCAGGTGCAAGAGGCCGGCCCATCCGAGCCGGTTGAGATTCTAGGCCTCGACGACACGCCAGATCCCGGCGAGCCCTTCGCCGTGGTCGAGACCGAGGCCCGGGCGCGCGAGCTCACCGACTATCGCATCCGGCAGAAGCGCGAGAAGACGATTGCGCCCGCCGCCGCGACCGGCGCCTCGCTGGCCGACATGATGGCCAAGCTGCAGGACAAGCGCGTCTCGGAGCTCCCGTTGATCGTCAAAGCCGACGTGCAGGGCTCCGCGGAAGCCATCGCCGGCGCGCTCGATCAGATCTCGACCGACGAGGTGCGCGCTCGCATCGTCCACTCGGGCGCGGGCGCCATCAACGAGAGCGACGTGATGCTGGCCAAGGGGGTCGGCGCGCCGATCCTTGGCTTCAACGTGCGCGCCTCAAAACAAGCGCGCGACCTCGCCGAGCGAGAGGGCGTCGAGATCCGCTACTACGCGATCATCTACGACCTGATCGACGACATCAAAGGCGTGCTCTCCGGCATGCTGGCGCCGCTCCAGCGCGAGACCCTGCTCGGCAACGCCGAGGTGCTGCAGGTGTTCGACATTTCCAAAGTCGGCAAGGTGGCCGGCTGCCGCGTCACCGACGGCGTCGTGCGCAAAGGCGCGCGCATCCGCACGATCCGCGAGGGGGTGGTGATCCAGGAGATGGGCACGCTGCAGACGCTCAAGCGCTTCAAGGACGAGGTCAACGAGGTCCAGTCCGGCCAGGAATGCGGCATGGCGTTCGCCAACTTCCAGGACATCAAGCAGGGCGACGTCATCGAATGCTTCACGGTCGAAGAGGTCAAACGGGCGCTCTGACCATCGGAGGAGGCGCTCCATGTGGCGCGCAGCGGCCCTTGTCGGCCTTGTCCTGACCGTCACGCCTTTGGCCGCGGCCGCCCAAGGCCCGTCGCAGGTGATTCCGGGCGACGGCGACTGGACGCTGTACACCGTGCCGAGCGGCGGCTGCTACGCGCGGCTGGCCGGCCGCGAGGTTGACACCATGGTGATGGTCAACCGCTCGTCGAAGCCGGTGATCTCTATCGGCAGGGCCGACTGGAACTTCGGCCCTGGGGACTTCACGGTGGGTTTGCGGATCGACATGGGGCCGGTGCGCCAGGTTACCGTCAGCCCGGTCGGAAACATCGTCCTGTTCTTAGTGACCGACGACCTCCGCGACGCGGTGCTGGGCGCCAAGAGCATGACCTGGACGCTGCCGAGCGGCGCCTACACCGCGCCGGTCGCGGGGCTCGGCAAGGCGTTCCAGGCGGTCGTGCCCTGCGGCCTCGCCGCCGCGCAGGCGACGCCACCCCCGAACTAGGCCGCCGCCGTGATCGCCTCTTCGACGTCGCGCAGGCGGTCCTTGCCGAAGTAAAGCTCGCCGTTCACCAGGAAGCTCGGGCTGCCGAAGGCGCCGGCCTCGAACGCCGCGTCGGTGTTGTCGATCAGGGCCTGCTTGACCTCTGGATCCTCCGCCTTCGCCATTAGGGCCTGCGCATCCAGGCCAGACTCGGTCAGGGCCGCGGCGATGACCTCGGGCTCGTCCATCTTCTTCGGCGCCTCCCACATGTGGTGGAACACGGCGTCCACGTAGGCCTCGAAGACTCCGAGCCGCTGTGCGGCCACGGCGCCGCGCATGATGCGGAGCGTGTTGACCGGAAAGTAGGGGTTGGAGGTGAAACCGCCGATCGCGTGCCGCTGCACGAACCGGCGCGTTTCCAGCCCCTCGTAGGCGAGCTTGTTCTTGATGCCGGCGAACGCCTCGACCGGCGAGCGGTTGCCGGTGAGCTTGAAAAGGCCGCCGAGCAGGACCGGCACGTACTGAAACCGCGCGCCGGTCCGGCGCTCGATCTCCGGGATGACCTTGTGCGCCAGATAGGCGTTCGGGCTGCCGAAATCGAACAGGAAGCGGACGTCGGTCATCACCATGTCTCCCCATAGGGCCGAAGGTCGAGCTCCTGCGTCCAGCCATCGGGACTCTGCTGGTGCAGCGTCCAATAGGCCTCGGCGATCGAGGCGGGCTCCATCAGCCGCCCCGGTGGAATGTTGTCGGCCGCCGCCTGCCCCTGAGCGGCGGCGATGCGACCGCGCACAAAGGCGGTGTCGACGCCGGAATCGATGACCAGGTGGGCGACATGGATGTTCTTGGGCCCAAGCTCGCGGGCCATCGATTGGGCGACGGCGCGCAAGCCGAACTTGGCCGCCGCGAAGGCCGAATAGCCCTTGCCGCCGCGCATCGAGGCGGTCGCGCCGGTGAAGAAGATCGAGCCTCGCCCGTGGTCGAGCATGATCTTCGCCGCCTCGCGGCCGGTCAGGAAGCCGGCGTAGCAGGCCATCTCCCAAACTTTGCGGAACACCCGCTCGGTCGTCTCGGTGACCGGGAAGTTGACGTTCGCCCCCACATTGAAGACGCAGGCCTCGAGCGGCGCGGCTCCGTCCGCCTCGGCGAGGAAGGCGGTCACCGCCTCCTCGGAACGGGCGTCAAGGGTGCGCGCCTCGCAGCGGCCGCCGGACGCCTCGATCTTGGCTTTCAGCGGCGCGAGCTGATCGCCGTTGCGTCGGCCGGCGAAGACCAGATAGCCCTCGGCCGCGAACCGCTCAGCGATCGCGGACCCGATGTAGTCTCCGGCCCCGACAACGGCGACCGATGCGTTCCTGGTCTCCATCGCAATCCCCGACTGCCCTTAAGTTGTCGATATCGGCACGCTAAGCTCGCCACGCAATGGATTCCCGCAAGCCAACCGGAACGATGTGGACCCGCGCGAGCACGGCCCTTCTGGCCTGCCTGGCCGTGCTGGCGCTTGCCGGGCCGGCGGCGGCCGTGAAGCGGATCTACTCGTACGACTCGGCCAACCCGCTCACCGAACAGATGACCGAGGCTGGTCTGACCTTCGTCTTCGACCGTTCGCTGATGTCGACGCGCGTGCGCGAGATCATCGAGACCAGCGACGTCGGCCGTGCAGAGGTGCGGCCGGTCTCGCAATCGGAGCTCGGCCCCGGGGGCCTTACCGCGCTGATCGGGCCGGGCGCGCACGAGCGCGACCTCTATGAGATTGTGCCGGCCGGCGACGGCGAGGCGCTGATCAAGGCCCTTTGCCCGGGCTCCGACCGCGCCTGGCTGGCGTTCGGACCGCTGCGGGTCGACCAGCCGCTGCGCATCCACGCCCTCGGCCGCGACCCTGCGACCGGCCGCAGCCGCAAGTGCATCACGCTCGACTATACCTATCACGGCCAATGGGCGCTTGCGCCGCCCGAGCTGCCACAGCCGGACCGGAGCGACCGGTTCAACGACACGCCGGCCAATCGCCGCTACTGACGCGCGGCCCCCTGTTCCGCTAAGGGTCTTCGGCTCGGCTTGGGAGGACAATGCATGGCCGATCGCGACGCGTTGGCGGCTTACGAGCGCTTCGAGTTCACCGACGGTCCATGGACGCGCGAGGTCTTCCGCCGCGGTGAAGGCCCGGCGGTCATCGTCATCCACGAGATGCCGGGCCTGCATCCGCTGGTCATCCGCTTCGCCGACCGCGTCGCCGCCGCCGGGATGACGGTCTTCCTGCCCAGCCTGTTCGGCCAGCCGGGCAAGCCGGTGAGCGTCCCCTACGCGCTCGGGACCATGTCGGCGGCCATCTGCATCCGCCGCGAGTTCCACGTTTGGGCTGGCGCCGGCTCCAGCCCCATCGTCGCCTGGCTGCGCGCGCTGGCGCGCAAGGCGCACGCGGAGTGTGGCGGCAAGGGCGTCGGCGCGGTTGGCATGTGTTTCACCGGCGGCTTCGCGCTCGCCATGATGACCGAGCCGGCGGTCGTAGCCCCGGTGCTCTCGCAACCCTCGCAACCGATCCTCGGCCGCGGCAAGGACGCGGCCGTCGACGCCACGCCCGCCGAAATCGCCTGCGCCAAGCGGCGCCTCGACGCGGAGGATCTCTCCGTGATCGGACTGCGCTTCAAGGGCGACGGGTTCGTGCCTGAGGAGCGGTTCGAGACCTTGAAGCGCGAGCTCGGCGACCGCTTCGAGGCGATCGAGCTGGAGGCGGTCGATGCGCTCGCCGGGACCGGATTGGCGCCGCATTCGGTGCTTACGATCCACCTCGACGACCGTGAAGGGACGCCGACCAAGGCCGCAGAGCAGAGGGTGATCAGCTTCTTCAAACAACGCACGGGCGCCTGAGAGCGCGATGCAAGCCGGCCGGACCCCGCTGCTCGCCGCGCTCATTGCGATGCTCTGCGGCTGCGCGTCGACCGCGCGCTTGAGCGCCGGCGGCGACATCCATGCCTTCCTGGTCTCCATCCGCGATGACGACAAGACGGCGTTCAACGCTCACGTCGATCGCCCGGCGCTGAAGGCGCAGCTGCGCGACAAGCTGGTGGCCGATGCGGCCAGACGCGACGCCAGCCTCGGCGCGCTGGCCGCCGCGCTCGGTCCGCCGCTTGTGGATGTCGCGGTCGACAAGCTGGTGCAGCCGGAGGTCTTCCGCGAGGTGGCAGAAGAGCTCGGCTACTCGCCCGACAAGCCGCTGCCGAACAGCCTCTCGATCGCCGAGGCGCTCCGGCTGATCGATGACGATCACGTGTGCGTCGTCAGGAAGAAGGGCGCGCCGTGTATCTTCGTCTTCACCGACGAGGGCGGGGTCTGGCGGCTGACCGCGTTCGAGGGCGACCTCGCGGACCTCGCGCACAGCCGGCGGGGCTAGTCGCTGGACAGGGCCATCCCGCGCGGCTAGTGAGCCTGCCCTTTGCCGCAAAACCCATGCCCCGCCACGCCCCACCCGACGCTCGCGCGACCCCCCGCCGCAAACCGCAAGGCCCAAGCCAGCGCCAGCTGCGCGCCGGCGAGCTCGTGCGCCACGCCCTCGTCGAGATTCTGCGCGTCGAGGACATCGCCGACCCGGCGCTGGCCGGCGTTTCGGTGACTCTGACCGAGGTGCGGATGTCGCCCGACCTGAAACACGCCCTTTGCTTCGTCGAGCCGCTGGGCGGCGCCCATGCGGCGGAAGTGACAGCGGGGTTGAACCGGTGCGCGCGGTTCCTGCGCGGTCGGCTGGGGCGACATATCGACCTGCGCTTTACCCCAGACCTGAAGTTCGTGCACGACGAGAGCTTCGGCGCGGCCGAGCGGATGGAGCGCCTGTTCCACGACCCGAAGGTCGCCCAGGACCTCGAGCCGGGCGATGGGGCGTAAACGCAAGGGCCTTCCGGTCTCCGGCTGGGTCATCCTCGACAAACCCGCGGGCCTTGGCTCGACGCAGGCCGTGGCCAGAGTCCGCCGCGCGTTCGGGGCGCAGAAGGCCGGGCACGCCGGCACCCTCGACCCGCTGGCGACCGGCATCCTGCCGGTGGCGCTCGGCGAGGCGACAAAGACGGTCGGCTACCTGGTGGACGCCGACAAGAGCTACCGGTTCACCATCGCCTGGGGGGCCTCGACGGCGAGCTTCGACGCCGACGGGGCCGTGACAGAAACCTCCGACGTTCGGCCAGCCGCGCAGGCGGTGGAGGCGGCGCTCGCCAATTTCGTCGGCGAGATCGCGCAAGTCCCGCCGGCCTTCTCGGCCGTCAAGGTCGATGGCGAGCGCGCCTATGATCTGGCCCGCGCCGGCGTCGTCCTCGACCTCGAGCCCAGGATGGTGGTCATCCACCAGGCCCGCGTCCTGGGCGTCCCAGACGCCGATCACGTCACGCTGGAGATCGTCTGCGGCAAGGGAACCTATGTTCGCGGCCTGGCGCGCGATCTGGCGGCCAGGCTAGGCGCCTGCGGCCACGTTTCGGCCTTGCGCCGCACCCGGGTCGGCCCCTTCGGGTTGGACGACGCCGTGACGCTGGAACAATTGGAGGATTTGTGCGATAGGGGCCGCGGCCTGGAGGCGCTCGCCCCGGTCGAGACCGCGCTGGACGACATCCCGGCGCTGGCCGTGACCGACGAGGAGGCATTCAGGCTCTCGCAAGGGCGACCGATCGTTCTGCTTCCCAGACAGGTCGAAACGCTGAAGGCGCGGCTTTCCTCTCCCGATGGAGCGGGTTTCGCGTCCCGAACCGTTTTGGCGATGGCGACGAGCGGACCGGCGGCGATCTGCGAGATGCGGGCGGGACAGCTTCGTCCGGTCCGCGTGTTCAACCTCTAGGACGGAGACCCCGATGTCGATTGTAGCCGAACGCAAGGCGGAACTGATCAAGACCCACGCCCGAACGCCGCACGACACCGGCTCGGCGGAGGTGCAGGTCGCCATCCTTTCCGAGCGGATCGCCAACCTGACCGAGCATTTCAAGACCCACAAGAAGGACAACCACTCCCGACGCGGACTCTTGAAGCTCGTTTCGCAACGCCGCAGCCTGCTCGATCACCTGCGAACCGCCGACCAGGCGCGCTACCGGGCTCTGATCGAGACGCTGGGCTTGCGCAGATAGTTCCCCCGCGCGGCAAATTGCGCGGATAATAGAGATTCGTCGCAGCCGAGACGGGCGGCGGCGAAGATGAGCGGGCTTAAAGCGCCCGCGTGCACGCCCGAGGGCCCTAAGAGATGGTCCTCTTTCCACCCGTCGAGAAGGAGAGGACCTCCGGTTCCGCGAAAGAGAACGCCGTTCCGCCCCTGTCCGTAGCGTCGCCAAGGAAATGGGTCCTTGCCGGCGAAGAAGAGAAAGACATCAACCGATATGTTCGACATCAAACGCAAATCCATCGACTGGGGCGGGCGCAAGCTGACGCTCGAGACCGGCCGCTTCGCGCGGCAGGCCGACGGGGCGGTGCTCGCCACCTACGGCGAGACGGTCGTGCTGGCCGCAGTCGTTGCGGAAAAGGCGCCGAGGCCCGGCCTCGATTTCTTCCCGCTCACCGTCAACTACCAGGAGAAGACCTTCGCCGCCGGCAAGATCCCCGGCGGCTTCTTCAAGCGCGAAGGCCGCCCGTCGGAGAAGGAGACCCTGGTCTCCCGCCTGATCGACCGCCCGATCCGCCCCTTGTTCGTCAAAGGTTTCAAGCATGAGACGCAGGTCATCGTGACCGTGCTGGCCCACGACCTGGAGAACGATCCGGACATCGTGGCCCTGGTGGCGACCTCGGCCGCGCTGACGATCTCGGGCGTGCCGTTCATGGGCCCGATCGGCGCCGCGCGCGTCGGCTTTATCGACGGCCAGTACGTGCTGAACCCGACCCTCGACCAGCTGGGCGAGGACAACCGCATGGACCTCGTCGTCGCCGGCACCCACGACGCGGTGATGATGGTCGAGTCCGAGATCAAGGAACTGAGCGAGGACGAAGTGCTGGGCGGCGTCATGTTCGCCCACAAGGGCTTCCAGCCCGTGATCGACGCCATCATCGAGCTGGCCGAGCACGCGGCGAAGGACCCGTGGGACTTCCAGGCCGAGGATATCGACCACCTCATCGGCGCGATCACCAAGGTGGTCGGCGAAGACCTGAAGGCGGCCTACAAGCTGACCGACAAGATGCAGCGTCACGCGGCGCTTTCCGCCGCCAAGACCAAGGCGGCCGAACTCCTGGTCAAGTCCGACGCCAATCCGGATGGCCACGACTCCTCCAAGTTCGGCGCCGCGTTCAAGGAATGCGAGGCGGTGGTGCTCCGGCGCGACGTGCTCAAGACCGGCAAGCGCATCGACGGCCGCGACGTCTCGACGGTGCGCCCGATCGTCGCGGAGGTGGGCGTGTTGCCCCGCGCGCACGGCTCTGCGCTGTTCACCCGCGGCGAAACCCAGGCGCTGGTGGTTGCGACCCTCGGCACCGGCGACGACGAGCAGTTCATCGACGCGCTGGAAGGCACCTACAAGGAGGCTTTCCTGCTGCACTACAACTTCCCGCCGTACAGCGTGGGCGAGACCGGCCGCATGAACGCCCCCGGCCGCCGCGAGATCGGCCACGGCAAGCTCGCCTGGCGCGCCATCCGGCCGATGCTGCCGAGCAAGGAAGCCTTCCCCTACACGATCCGTCTGGTTTCGGAGATCACCGAGTCCAACGGCTCGTCGTCGATGGCGACCGTCTGCGGCTCGTCGCTCGCCCTGATGGACGCCTCGGTGCCGCTGCACAAGCCGGTCGCCGGCATCGCCATGGGCCTGATCCTGGAGCCGGACGGCTACGTCGTGCTTTCCGACATCCTGGGCGACGAGGACCACCTGGGCGACATGGACTTCAAGGTCGCCGGCACCGCCGACGGCGTCACCTCGCTGCAGATGGACATCAAGATCCCGGGCATCACCGAGGAGATCATGAAGAAGGCGCTGGGCCAGGCCCGCGACGGCCGCATCCACATCCTGGGCGAGATGGCCAAGGCCATCACCAGCGCCCGCGAGGAGCTGTCGGCCTACGCGCCGAAGATCGAGACGCTGACCATCCCCACCGACAAGATCCGCGAAGTGATCGGCACCGGCGGCAAGGTGATCCGCGAGATCGTCGCCACCACCGGCGCCAAAGTCGACATCAACGACGACGGCGTGGTCAAGGTCGCCGCCTCCGACCAGGCGAAGATCAAGGCCGCGGTGGACTGGATCAAGTCGATCACGTCCGAGCCGGAGGTCGGCCACATCTACGACGGCAAGGTCGTCAAGCTGGTCGACTTCGGCGCCTTCGTGAACTTCTTCGGGGCCAAGGACGGGCTCGTGCACGTGAGCCAAATCGCCAACGAGCGGGTGGCCAAGCCCTCGGACGTCCTGCAGGAGGGTCAGATCGTGAAGGTCAAGCTCCTGGGCTTCGACGACCGCGGCAAGGTCCGCCTGTCGATGAAGGTCGTCGACCAGGAGACCGGCGAGGATCTGTCCAAGAAGGAGCCGGTGGCCGAACCGGCCGAGTAGCTCTCCCGCAAGGGGTGAAGCGGGGCCTCTTCTCCGATAGGAGGAGGGGCCCTTTTTCTTTGCCGAGAGCCCGCCCCGCATGACCCGCATCCTTGTGCACGAGCCCGCGTACCGCCGCATCGAGGCGAGGCTGCCGGCCTCGGCCCGCGAGGCCGAGTTTCTGCGCCTGGACGCGAGCGGCGACGTCCGTCTGGGCGAAGATGTGGTTCCG
>DATNJB010000067.1:0-21121 GCA_035604135.1 Caulobacteraceae bacterium
CGCGGCGATCGGGACGGGCTGGACTGGGGCACGGGGGATGCGGGGCGTCAGTCGCCCTTCAGGGCGCGGATGTTGGCCGCGTAGCGATCGGGCCCGCCGGTGAAGACGGCCGTGCCGGCGACCAGCGCCGTGGCGCCGGCCGCCACGCAGTCGCGCGCCGTCGTCGGCGTCACCCCGCCGTCGACCTCGAGCACGATGTCCCGCCCGCTGGCGTCGATCAACGCCCGCACGGCCTGGATCTTCTTCAGCTGGCCGTGGATGAAGCTCTGGCCGCCGAAGCCGGGGTTGACCGTCATCACCAGCACGAGGTCGACGTCGTCCAGCACCCATTCGATGGCCTCGGGCGGCGTCGAGGGATTCAGCACCACGCCCGCCTTCGCGCCCAGCTCCTTGATCCGCTTCAGCGACCGATCGAGGTGCGGCCCGGCCTCGGGATGGAGGCTGATGCGATCGCAACCCGCCTCGCGAAACGCCTCGAGGTAGGGGTCGGCGGGCGCGATCATCAGGTGGGCGTCGATCGGGATCGTGACGTGCGGCCGCAGCGCCTTCACGACCAGCGGGCCGATGGTGATGTTGGGCACGAAGTGGCCGTCCATCACGTCCACGTGCAGCCAGTCCGCGCCGGCCGCCTCGACGGCCCGCGCTTCCTCGGCCAGGCGGGCGAAGTCGGCCGAGAGGATCGACGGCGCGATGATCGGGGCGGGCATGGGCGGAGTTAGCGCGGGGGTTCCCGCGTGCGCAAGCCTACCGGCTCGCCTTCTCGTCGAGGCCCGAGCGCCCTTCGCGCGCCTCGAGCTTGGCGGCGACCTGATCCAGACTGACCCCGGCGGCCGCCAGCATGACCAGCCAGTGGTAGATGACGTCGGCGCTTTCGGCGGCCAGCGCGTCGGGGTCGCCGGAAACGGCGGCCAGCGCGGCCTCGACCGCTTCCTCGCCGAACTTCTTCGCCGCGCGCTGCGGCCCGCCGGCGAGTAGCTGGGCAGTGTAAGAGGAGGCCGGGTCGGCGCCTTTGCGGGACGCCACGACCGCCTCCAGGCGCGTGAGGATGTCGGAGAAACGGCTCATGCGACGGCCTCCTCGGTGAGGCGCACGGGCAGGCCGGCGGCGGCCATGGCGGCTTTCGCCTCGCCGATGCTGATCTCGCCGAAGTGGAAGATGGAGGCGGCGAGCACCGCGTCGGCCCCGCCTTCGCGCACGGCCGCGACCAGGTCGGCCGCGCTCCCCGCGCCGCCGGAGGCGATCACCGGCACCGAGACGGCCGAGGAGACCGCCTTGAGCAAGGCAAGGTCGTAGCCGCTCTTCTGGCCGTCCTGGTCCATCGAGGTGAGCAGGATCTCGCCCGCGCCGCGTTCGACCGCCTTCACGGCGTAATCGACGACGTCGAGCCCGGTTGGCCTGCGGCCGCCATAGGTGAACACCTCCCAGCCGTCGTTCTTGCCGGCGCCGCTCGTGCGCGATGGCCCGTGACGGGCGTCGATGGCGCAGACGACGCATTGCGATCCGAACGCGTCGGCGGCGCGGCCGATCAGGCCGGGATCCTCGACCGCCGCGGTGTTGATCGAGACCTTGTCGGCGCCGGCGCGCAGCAGCGCGCGCGCATCTTCGACGCTGCGCACTCCGCCGCCCACGCCGACCGGCATGAAGCAGACGTCCGCCGTGCGCGCGACCACGTCCAGGATCGCCCCGCGGCCTTCGTGGCTGGCGGTGATGTCGAGGAACATCAGCTCGTCGGCGCCGGCCCGGTCGTAGGCTGCGGCCTGCTCTACCGGATCGCCGGCGTCGCGCAGGGCGACGAACGAGACGCCCTTGACCACGCGGCCGTCCTTCACGTCGAGGCAGGGGATCACTCTGACCTTCAGCATCTCGCGCGCTTCCGCTCCTCTAGGCCGCCGCCATCAGCGCTTCGCCGGGCAGGATGGCGCCGTTGTAGAGCGCCCGGCCGAGCACCGCGCCGGCGATCGGGACTCCCTCCCGCGCCCTGAGCGCCTCGATGTCGGCGACGGAGGCCAGGCCGCCAGCGGCGATCACGGGAATGGAGACTGCATCGGCGATCCGGCCGAACACATCGACGTTGAAGCCCAGCATGGCGCCGTCGCGGTCGATGTCCGTGACGATCAGCGCCGAGACCCCGGCGTCCTCGAACCGACGCGCGACGGTGAGCGCCTCGAGGTCGGTGTCTTCGAGCCAGCCCTGCACGGCGACCTTTCCCTTGCGCACGTCGACGCTGACGGCCACCTGCTCCGGCCAGTCGCGCGCGGCGTCGCGGACCAGGCCGGGGTCGCGCACGGCGACGGTGCCGAGGATCACCCGGCTCACCCCGGCCTCGATCCAGGCCTCGATGTCGGCGCGCGTGCGGATGCCGCCCCCCAGCTGCACCGGAATCGAGACGGCGCTCAGGATCGCCTCGACGGCGGCATCGTTCACGGCGTGGCCCTCGGCCGAACCGTTCAGGTCGACGACGTGCAGCCATTCGAAACCGGCCTTGGCCCAGGTCTCCGCCTGCTCGGCCGGGTCCTCGTTGAACACCGTGGCGGTGGCGAGGTCGCCGCGCACGACGCGCACGCAGCGTCCGTCCTTCAGGTCGACCGCCGGATAGAGGATCATGGCCGCCACTCCAGGAAGTTGGCCAGGAGCCGCAAGCCAGCGGCCTGCGACTTTTCCGGGTGGAACTGGACGCCGGCCATGTTGTCCCGCGCCACAGCGGCGGGGAAGCGTCCGCCATGATCGACCATGGCGATGACGTCTTCTTCGCGCTCGGGAAAGAAGGCGAAGGAATGGGTGAAATAGACGGGCGTGTCCTCGGCGAGGCCCGCGAACAGTGGGTGTTCAGCGAGGTCGAGCAGCCCATTCCAGCCCATGTGCGGCACCTTGAACTGGTGACCGGCGGGCTCGATCCGTCGAACCTCGCCAGATAGCCAGTCGAAGCCGGGCGTCGCGCCGAACTCGAGCCCGCGCGTGGCCATCAGCTGCATGCCGACACAGATGCCGAGATAGGGGACGCCGCGCCGCCTGACGGCGGTGTCGAGGGCCGCGGTCAGGCCTGGCTTCGCCTCGACGGCGGCCATGCAGGCGGCGAACGCGCCAACGCCAGGTAGCACGATCGCGTCGGCCGCGGCGACGACATCCGGCTCGGCGGTGACGGCGACCTGGCGCGCGCCAGTCAGGCCCTCGCTCACCTTCAAGAGCGCCTTTTCGGCCGAGCGGAGGTTGCCCGACCCGTAGTCGATCAGGGCGATGCTCTGCATGGAAGTCTCAGAGCGCGCCCTTGGTCGACGGAGCGTGTCCCAGGGTCTTGGGGTCGAGTTCGACGGCTTCGCGCAGCGCGCGGGCCAGCGCCTTGAAGCCGCTCTCGGCGATGTGGTGGCTGTTCTCGCCGTAGAGGGTCTCCAGGTGCACACATGCGCCGGCGTTCATCGCGAACGCGTGGTGGAACTCCTTGAACAGCTCGGTGTCCATCTCGCCCACCTTCGGGCGCGAGAAGGCGACCTTCCAGATCAGGTAAGGGCGGTTGGAGAGATCGAGCGCGCAGCGGGTCAGCGTCTCGTCCATGGGAATGTATGCCGAGCCGAAGCGGCGGATCCCCTTCATGCCGTCCAACGCCTCGGCCACGGCCTGGCCGATGACGATGCCGGTGTCCTCGACCGTGTGATGCATGTCGATGTGCAGGTCGCCCTTGGTGGCGACGGTCATGTCGATGCCGCTGTGGCGGGCGAAGGAGTCCAGCATGTGGTCGAAGAAGCCGATGCCCGTCGCGATCTCGGCGCGCCCGCTTCCGTCCAGGTCGAGCTTGACCTGGACTTGCGTCTCTTTCGTCTCCCGCCGGACCTCGGCGGTGCGGTTCGCGCCCATGGGTAAGAGCAAGGCTCCTAAAGACCGGCCGTCAGCGCCAGGTCCCTGAGCGAGACCTCGGGCCTTGGGCCGTAGTGCGAGATCACCTCCGACGCCGCCAGCGAACCCAGTCGGCCGCAATGCGGCAGCGAATGACCTTGGGCGAGGCCGAAAAGAAATCCGGCCGCGTATTGGTCGCCCGCGCCGGTCGTGTCCACGACTTTATCGACCCATACCGCATCGACCGGGTGGATTTCCCCGCCGGCGATGGCCAGCGAACCCCGAGCGCCGCGGGTGACGGCGGCGATGCGGGCGTGCTTGGCGACGGCGGCGACGGCGGCGTCGAAGTTGGTCTGGAACAGAGAGGTGATCTCTTCCTCGTTGGCGAACAGGACGTCGACCTCCGTCTCGATGAAGCCGACCAGCGCGCCCCGGTGCCGGTCGATGACGAAGGCGTCGGAGAGGGTTAGCGCCACCAGCCGGTCGGAGGCGCGCGCCAGACCCGCGGCTTTGGCGAACGCGCGCCTAGCCGGCGGCGGGTCGAACAGGTAGCCCTCAAGGAAGACAATGCGGGCGCCTTCGATCACCGCGGGATCCACGTCGTCGGGATCGAGCAGGGCCGCCGCGCCCAGCGCCGTGCACATCGTGCGCTCGCCGTCGGGCGTCACATTGATCAGGCTCTTGCCTGTCGCCGTCCCGTCGCGCATCACCCCGCCGGCGAACCGGGCGCCGATCGCATCCAAGTCGTGGGTGAAGATCTCGCCGAATTCGTCGGCGCCGATCTTGCCGATATGCACGCCGGTCCCGCCGAGGCTGACGACGCCGGCGACGGTGTTGCAGGCCGAGCCGCCGGACTTCTCCACCGCCGGGCCCATGCGCGCGTAGAGCGCCGCGGCGCGCGCGTCGTCGACCAACTGCATCGAGCCCTTGGTCAAGCCTTCGTCGGTGAGGAAGTCGTCGGAGGCTTGCGCGATCACGTCGACGAGGGCGTTGCCGATGGCGGCGACGTCGTGCAGCGGGGTCATGGATTTGGGAGCGCTCTGGATGAAGGGCTTGCGCACTATAGGGATTGCGCGCCGCCGCACAACGCGGGCGCCGCGCCGGTCCGCGTCGGCGCCTAGCGCAGTTGCGCCACCCCAAGCGTCCAGACGCCGATGTCCACGACGAGGTGCAGCAGATAGTTCGCGGCCATACCGCGTCCCAGGCGTCTCAACGTCCCCAGCACCAGCCCGAGCAGCGCGGTGAGGAGCACGCCGGCGACGGCGGGCTCGGTGGAATTGAAGTGGAAGGCGCCGAAGGCCAACGCCTGCAGCAGGACCGGCAGCCAGCCAGCGCCCAAAGCGGCGTCCAAGGCGTTCATGAGGATCCCGCGGTAGATGGCCTCCTCGACCGCCGCGTTCAGGGCGGCGATGCCGACGCCGACGAGCAGAAGCGCCGGTAAGCCAAGCCGGTGCGTCGCGATCAACGGCTGGTGCGTCAGATCGGGCTTCAAGGTCATGACATAGACAACCGTGACGGCGACGGAGATGGCCGCCAGCACGGCGGCGCCGAGCGCCAGCCGCCAGTCGAAACGCCCGGCGCGCAGCCAGCCGAAAGCGGGCTTAAGCTCGGGAACGGCCAATACGATCGCGATGAAGACGACCGGGGCGACCATGTAGATCACGGTGAATGTGGTGGGCCGGACGAAGCGGCCGATCAGCGGAGCCGCCGCGATCGACGCGACGAAAACGGCCGCCATGACCGTCAGAGCCTTCGCGCTCGCGTCCTTGGCCAGGAACGCGGCGGCCACCAGCGCGGCGGCCAGGACCAGAACGGCATAGCCCATCCAAGGGGCGCCAAGCATGGTCAGCGTCGAAAGGTCCGGCGGTGACGCGAGGCGGCCGAGCAGCGGCAGGGCGGTGAAGAACGCCCCCGCGGCGAGGATGACGATTGCGCCGTAGCGCCCGCTGCGCGGCGGCGGGACAATCTCGCCCTTAAGCGCGGTCAGCGGCCTCACTGCGGACGCCTCCAACGCTGATCGCGACAGATCACCAGCACACAGCCCGACACGGTCAGCACGCCGCTGGGGTTAGTCGCCAGCCTGGCGTCATAGGTTCGACCGTCGCCGGGATCGTAGATGGTTCCGTCAGTCCACCCGCCCGTCCTCACCTGCCTGAGGTCACGCAGGATCAGCAAGCCAACCAAGGGGCGCGGCCGCAGCTTCAGATCGGAGTTGGCGCGGTCGCGGAGCGGCTGGCCTGCCATGTCGTTGGGGGTCTTGAGCCGGGTAATCCGGCCACAGAGTCGGTCAACCGCGTTGGCGCACGGCGCGATCTGAACCTCCGCGCCGTCTGGGGTCATCCAGTCGCCGAGCGTCGGGTCCGCGGCGCGCGAGGCGTTGGGGAACAGCGCGACAAAGGCGACCAGCATCGCCCCGCCCAGCACGGCCGCGCCGGCCTTCGGTCCAAGCACAGCCGCGATGGCCATCGAATATACCTCGGTATAATCGCACTGTGGTATATTCTGTGCAGATGGTCAAGCCGGAGCTGAGTCGCAAACGCCAGCGAACGCGCTCGGCGCTGATCGAGGCGACGCTCGCCATCATCGCGGAGCGGGGGTTCGCGGCGGTCAGCCTGGGCGAGGTCGCCGCGCGCGCCGGGGTCACCAAGGGCTCGATCTATTCCAACTTCCGCGGCAAGGGCGATCTGCTGTGGGCGGCGGCGGGCCGCAAGCGGCTCAATGTCGTGCCCGAGATCACGCCCGGCGCGCCTCTGCGGTCGCACGCCAGGGCGATCGCGCAGGCGCTGATGCCGCTCATCCCGCAGATCGAGCGGGAGGCGGACTTTCATCGTGCATTGCTGATCTACAGCCGCACCGATCCGGAGCTGGGCGCGTTGCAGGCAGCGCAGTGGGACGCGCTGTTCGACACGATCGCGCAGGGTCTGGAGGCTGAACTGGGCGAGCGGCTGACGATCCCGTCTCGCGTGCTCGCCCTCGGCGCCCAGGCGCTGATCCGCGGATTCGTCTCGCAGTGGGTGGAGACCCCAGAGGAGGTCACCGAGCAGGTCGTCGCCGCTAACTTCGAGGCCCTGCTCGTCGGCGCCACGACCAGCCAGAACCCGTCGGCTGCTCCCGCCGCCTAGAGGAAGAGGTCCCGCGACGGGCAGAGGTCGCCGATCAGGCACTCGGCGCACCTGGGCTTGCGCGCGAGGCAGGTGTAGCGGCCGTGCAGGATCAGCCAGTGGTGGGCGCGGCTGAGGTAAGGGGCGGGCGTTATCGCCATCAGGTCGTCCTCGACGTCGTGCGGGGTCTTGCCGTTGCTGAGCTTCAGCCGGTGGGCGACGCGGAAGACATGGGTGTCGACGGCGATGGCAGGCTCGATGTCGAGCTCGTTTAGGACCACGCTCGCGGTCTTGCGGCCGACGCCGGGCAGCGCCTCGAGCTTCTCGCGCTCCAGCGGGACCTGACCGCCGTACTGCTCGACCAGGATCTGCGAGAGGCGGACGACGTTCTTCGCCTTCGTGCGGAAGAGGCCGATCGAGGCGATGAACGGCGTAAGCCCGCTCTCGCCGAGCTTCACGATCGCCTCTGGCGTGTCGGCGACGCGGTAGAGCAGCTCGGTCGCCTTGTTCACCGACTTGTCGGTGGCCTGCGCCGAGAGCACGACCGCGACCAGGAGGGTGAAGGGCGTCTTGTAGGCTAGCTCGGTCCTGGGCTCGGGCACGGCGGCCGCAAAGCGTTCGTAGATCGCCGCGATGCGGGCCTTCTCCTTCGGCGAGAGGCGGCGGCGGGCGGTCTTCCTGTTCGCGGGCTTGGCCATCGCGCCACCATCGCCCGCCCCGCGCGCGAGGCCAAGCGCCCGCGCGCCCTTCAAAGCCTCGCCATTGCGCGATAGCGTCGCGCGCGATGAACGCGCCTGCCAATCCCGCCGCCGACGCGAGCCCCGTGATGGCGCAGTTCTTCGAGGCGAAGGCGCGCCAGCCCGACGCGCTCGTCTTCTTCCGCATGGGCGACTTCTACGAGCTCTTCTTCGAGGACGCAGAAAAGGCCGCCAGCGCGCTCGGCATCGCGCTCACCGCGCGCGGGACACACCAGGGCCGGCCGATCCCGATGGCCGGCGTGCCGGTGCACGCGGCCGAGGCCTATCTCGCCAAGCTGATCCGCGCCGGGTTCAAGGTCGCGGTCTGCGAGCAGATGGAAGACCCCGCCGAGGCGCGAAAGCGCGGCGGCAAGTCGATCGTCCGCCGCGATCTCGTGCGCGTGGTGACGCCGGGGACGCTCACCGAGGAGGGCCTGCTCGACGCCCGCGGCGCCAATCGGCTGGCGGCGCTCGCAGTCCGCGCCGGCCAGGCGGCGGTGGCCAGCGTCGAGCTCTCCACCGGCGAGGTCGAGGTGATCGCCACCTCGCGCGAAGGCCTCGCCGGCGTGCTGGCTGCGCTCGCGCCCTCCGAGATCCTGGTCCCCGACCGGCTGTTTGCCGATGCGGACCTGGCGGTGACGCTGAACGGGCTGACCGGCCTCGTGCAGCCCATGGCGCAGGCGCTCGCCGAGCCGTCGGCGGCGGAGGCTCGCGTCAAGCGACTCTACGGCGTCGACACCCTCGACGGCTTCGGCGGCATGAGCGGGGCGGAGGTCGCCGCGCTCGGGCTCATCGCCGCCCACCTGGACGTGACCCAGGCCGGTCGTCCGCCGGCGCTCCGCGCGCCAAGGCGGGCGGCGGAAGCCGATGCGATGGCGATCGACGCTGCGACCAGGCTGAGTCTCGAGATCGAGCGCAGTCAAGGCGGCGGACGGCAGGGCTCGCTGCTGGCCGCGGTCGACCGCACGGTGAGCCCAGGCGGCGCCCGCCTGCTCGCCGCGCGCCTCGCCCGGCCGCTGCTCGATCCGGACGCGATCGGACGGCGGCTGGACGCCGTCGAGTGGCTGCTCGCCCGCCGCGATCTCCGACATGCCGTGCGCGAGGGGCTGAAGGGCGCCGGCGACATCGCCCGCGCGCTCTCGCGGCTGGCGCTCGGACGGGGTGGGCCGCGCGACCTGGGCGCTCTGCGCGACGGCCTTGCCGCCGCCGAGGCGCTGGCGGAGGTGATCGGCGCGGCCACGGACCCGCTCGATGCACCCCGCGGCGAGATCGTCGAGGCCGTCGCAACGCTGACCCTGGAGCCGGCGAGCGCGCTCAAGAGCTTTTTGGCCGAGCTTGCATCCGGCCTGGCGGCGGATCTGCCCAGCCTCGCTCGCGACGGCGGGTTCGTGACCGCGGGGGCGCGCGCGCCGCTCGACGAGGCCCGGCGGCTGCGCGACGACAGCCGCCGCGTGATCGCCGGCCTCGAAGCGCGGCTGCAGATGGAGACCGGGCTTTCCTTACGCATCCGCCACAACGCGGTGCTTGGCTATTTCGTCGAGCTTGCCGCCACGAAGGCCGAGCCCCTGTTCAAGCCGCCGCTGAACGCGAGCTTCATCCATCGGCAGACGCTGGCCGCACAGGTCCGTTTCACAACCGTCGAGCTCGCCGAACTCGACGCCCAGATCGCCCACGCTGCCGAACGCGCGCTCGCGATCGAGATGGAGACCTTCGAGACCTGGCGCGAGACTGCGCGTGGCCTGGCGGCCCCCATCCAGGCCGCCGCCGAATCGCTCGCCGCCCTCGACGTCGCCGCTGGGCTGGCCGAGTGGGCCGAGGACGCCCAAGCCGTGCGGCCGGAGATCGACCGCTCGCTCGCCTTCGTCGCCGAAGCCGCGCGCCATCCGGTGGTCGAGGCGGCGCTGCGCGCGCAGGGCCAGGTGTTCACCCCCAACGACTGCGCGCTCGACGGCTCCGGCCAAGCCGCCCCACGGCTAACGCTGGTCACCGGTCCCAACATGGCCGGCAAGTCGACCTTCCTGCGTCAGAACGCTCTCTTAGCCGTCCTCGCCCAGGCGGGCTCGTTCACGCCGGCGAAACGCTTCAGACTTGGCGTCGTCGACCGGTTGTTCAGCCGGGTCGGCGCTTCGGACGACCTCTCCAGGGGCCGCTCGACATTCATGGCCGAGATGGTGGAGACGGCGGCGATCCTGACCCAGGCGACGGCGCGCTCGCTGGTCATCCTCGACGAGATCGGCCGCGGCACGGCGACCTACGACGGCCTCGCCATCGCCTGGGCCTGCGCCGAGGCGCTGCACGACGAGAACCGCTGCCGGGCGCTCTTCGCCACCCACTACCACGAGCTCGCCAAGCTCGAGGGCCGGCTCGCCCACGTCGCCAACGTCTCGATGCGCGCGCGCGAGTGGAACGGCGAGCTCGTCTTCCTGCACGAGGCCAAGCCCGGCCCGGCCGACCGTTCCTACGGCGTGCAGGTGGCCAAGCTTGCCGGTGTCCCGCCGCCGGTGGTGGCGCGCGCGCGCGCGGTGCTCGACCGACTGGAGCGGGACCAGGCCTCGCCCGCCCGCCTCGACGAGCTGCCCCTGTTCGCCCCGCCCCCGTCGTCGGTCGTCGGTCGCGCCGCCGAGCCCAGCGGGCTCGAACGGGC
Source organism: Caulobacteraceae bacterium (assembly GCA_035604135.1). Taxonomy (GTDB): domain Bacteria; phylum Pseudomonadota; class Alphaproteobacteria; order Caulobacterales; family Caulobacteraceae; genus Poindextera. Next base: position 10,311 of record DATNJB010000067.1, read on the forward strand.
GCTCGCCGCTCTGGATCTGGACGGCATGAGCCCGCGCGAGGCGATGGAGGCGCTCTACCGCCTGAAGGGGCTGCTCGGCTGAGCCGACCCGTCACCGATTAAATTTCGGCAATCGGCAAAATACCGCTTGCATCGGAGGCATGGTTCGGTATTTTGCTAGTTAGCGAAAGACAGAACCTCATGTCCGAAGTCTACAAAGCCCTGGCCGATCCCACGCGACGTCGCATCCTGGAGATGTTGCGTGAACGGGAGATGAGCGCGGGCGAGATCGCCGAGCACTTCGATCTCGCCAAGCCGACGCTGTCCGGCCACTTCGCCGTGCTGCGCGCCGCCGACCTCGTCCAGAGCGAGAAGCACGGCACCACCATCACATACAGGCTCAACATCTCCGTTCTGGAAGAGGCGCTGCTCGCGCTGATGAACGGCTTCCGCCTCGGCGGGAAGGAAACGACGTCATGACAATCTCACGCTCGTCCATCGCCGCGCTCACTCTGGTGGCGGCCACCGCCGCGGTCGGCGGCTTCGCCTATTGGCGCCTGCCGGAAGGCGCGACGATCGCCGTCCACTACAACATGCTTGGCCGCGCCACCGGCGCAGCGCCCGCTGGCCACGTGCTGGCCATCATTCCCGCGGTCTCCGCCCTGGTGATCGGCGTTCTGGCGCTGGCGCCGCGCCTGCCTTTCTATCGCGAGCGGCTCGCCCGTTCCGCCCGGCCGTTCGGAATCCTCCTGGTCGCGGTGGCCGCGGTGCTGTTCACCGCCGAGGCGTCCATCGCCGCCAAGGCGCTGGACCCGGCCTTCGATGTCCTGCGCACCGTCTTCCTCGCTGTGGCGGTCCTACTGGTCGTGGTCGGCAACTTCCTCGGCAAGATCCGCCAGAACCGCCTCTTCGGCGTCCGCACGCCCTGGACGCTCGCCGACGAGCGGGTGTGGGACAAGACCCACCGCCTCACCGGCTGGGTGATGGTGCTGGCCGGCGTGGTGCTGGCCGTCATCGACTTCGCCGCGCCGGGCGGCGCCTGGCTGATCGCCGCGACCGTGGTCTGTGCGGCCAGCCCGCTCTTCGTCGGCATGGCCTATTCGGCGCGCCAATGGCGGCGCGAGCGCCGGACTTAAGCCCCCTTCGAACACCCTTAAGCCCAATGGAGACGGGCATGCGTGAGCTAACGCAGCGCCTTTCCGCGCTCATCGTCGCGGCGCTCTCGGCCTTCACGGTCTTCGCCGCGGCGCGGGGCGCGCCTGGACGATCGTCGGGCTGGCCGCATCCGCTTCTGCGGCGCCCTCGATGGTTTTGACCCACGTCAATGAGACACGCCAGACGATATGGGACCAGGGCGTGAGACCAACCGGCGGTTGACGCCTGCAGCGCAAGGAGCGCTCAAATGCAAAAGCTTCTGAACATCGTTGCAACTCTCCTGCTTGGCTGTGTGATCGCCGTCGCGATCCTGATCGTGAGCCAGGTCCTCTGGGCCGGGCTTTTGCTGGCCAACCTGAAGCTCTCGCCGGCGGTCCCATGGGCCGCGGTCGTCATGATTCCGCTGCTCGCGGCCATGGTCATGGCGCTTGGCGGCATCGGCTGGCCAAAGGCTGGCGCCGAAACGCGGCGGCGCCTGGTTCCGTTGCGCCTGGTCCCCTGGCGCGCCTTCGCTTGGGCGATGGCAGCGGGTGGGTTCGGCATCGCCGCGCTGAGCGGTCTCTGGATCGTCCTTGCCGGGCTGATGAAGACGGCGCCGAACGCGCTGCCGAGCGAACGCGGCATCCCGCCGCTCACGGTGGTCGTCCTCCTCGCCGTCAGCATCCTTGCCGCGCCGATCACCGAGGAGATCGCCTTTCGCGGCTACGTCATGGGGATGCTTCGGCGCGTGATCTCGCCGACCTGGGCCATCCTGCTCTCGTCGCTGGTGTTCGCGGCCGCTCACCTCAGCCAGGGCCTCTACGCGGACAAGCTCTTGGTCTACTTCCTGGGCGGCCTCGCGTTCGCCTTCGTCGCTTATCGCACCGGCTCGCTGATCCCGGCCATGATCGTCCACTCGGCCGCCGACCTGACATTCTTCACCCTGGTCTGGCCGCACGACGCCGGCCGCCGTCTGGTGAGCGAGGGCGGGGCCGACGCCTGGTTCTGGATCCATGTGGCGCAGGTGGTCCTGTTCGGCGCGCTATGCGTCTGGGCCTATGCCAGACTGGCGCGGGCTACCGCTTCGGACGCCGAGCCTGCGGCGATCGCTGTGGCGCATCCTGCTCCGGCGTAAGGCGCGCGGCCTTCTCGCAACACGGCGGAGACGGCGGTCGGACAAACCGGCCGCCGTTCTCTATAGTCACACGCGAACCGCATGCCGCCGCGCCTCCGCCCCACCCGCCTCGAATACGTCGTCGACGGCGTGCGCTTGCGCGCCCAGCTCACGGCGTCGGCGCAGGACGCGATCGGCGATGAGACCGAACAACGTCGCCGCGCGCTCGACGTGCTCAAGGCGGCGCTGTTTCGCGGGCGAATGATCGCCAAGGAGCGGCTGGAGGCCGGCGCGGGCGGGATCGAAACGGCGCGGCTCCTGTCGGGGGTGACCGACGAGGTCATCGGCGCGCTTTACGACTTCACCACCGTGCACGTCTTCCGCGCGCGCAATCCGACGGAAGGCGAGCGGCTCTCCCTGGTGGCGGTCGGCGGCTATGGGCGCGGCACGCTCGCGCCCTTTTCCGACATCGATCTGCTTTTCTTGCGCCCCTACAAGCAGACCGCCCACGCCGAGAGCGTCATCGAGTACATGCTCTATGCCTTGTGGGACTTGGGTTTCAAGGTCGGGCACGCGTCGCGGACGGTCGACGAATGCATCAAGCTCGCGCGCGCAGACCACACCATCCGCACGGCCCTTCTGGAGGCGCGGCGCCTGACCGGCGACGAGGCGCTGGCCGCGACGCTGAAAAAGCGCTTCCGCGAGGAGGTGATCAAAGGCACCGGGACCGATTTCGTCGCCGCCAAGCTGAAGGAGCGCGACGAGCGCCACGCCCGCGCCGGCGCGAGCCGCTACCTGGTCGAACCGAACGTCAAGGACGGCAAGGGCGGCCTTCGCGATCTGAACACCCTGTTCTGGATCGCCCAGTACCTGCACCCGCTCGACAGTCCGGACGATGCGCTGAGCCTGGAGATGTTCGACCGGCGCGAGGTGCGCGCCTTCATCCGCGCCTTCGACTTCCTCTGGGCGGTGCGCTGTCACCTGCACTTCGCGACGGGGCGGCCGGAGGAGCGGCTGAGCTTCGACCTGCAGCCGCAGATCGCGCGCCGGATGGGCTACCTCGACCGGCCTCGCAAGGACGGCGACAACACCCCGGCGGTCGAGCGTTTCATGCGGCGCTACTTCCTGATCGCCCGCGAGGTCGGCGTGCTGACGCGCGAGTTCTGCGCCCAGCTGGAGGCCGACGCGGCCAAGACCGCCTCACGCGGTCTCTCCCGCTTCCTGCCGCGCCGCCGCGCGGAGCGCAAACCGATCGACCAGCCCGGCTTCCTGGTCGAGGGCGGGCGTCTGACCGTCGACGGCCCGGAGACCTTCGATGAGGACCCGGTCAACCTCCTTCGCCTGTTCGTTATCGCCGACCGGCGAAACCTCGACCTGCACCCGGACGCGTTCACCGCCGCGACCCGCGCGCTGCCGCTGATCACCTCAAAGGTCCGGCGCGATGCTGAGGCGGCGCGCGCGTTCCTCGATGTGCTCGCGCGCGGCCAAAGCCCCTACCGGACGCTGACGCTGATGAACGAGAGCGGCGTGCTCGGCCGCTTCATTCCCGAGTTCGGCCGCATCGTCGCCCAGATGCAGTTCAACATGTACCACTCCTACACGGTCGATGAGCACACGCTGCGCGCGGTCGGGCTGATCGCCGACATCGCCAGCGGCGCGCTGGTGAAGGACCACCCGCTCTCGGTCTCCATCTGGCCGATGATCGAGGATCCGGAGGCTCTGTTCCTCGCCATGCTGCTGCACGACACGGGCAAGGGCGGCGCGGGCGGGCAGGAGAAGGCCGGCGCGCGCGCCGCCCGGGCCGCGTGCGAGCGGCTGGGACTCGAGCGCGAGCGGATCGAGCTGGTGGCCTGGCTGGTCGAAAACCACCTGGCCATGAGCGACTACGCCCAGAAGCGCGACGTCTCCGATCCGAGGACCGTGGCCGCCTTCGCCCGCCTGGTGGAGACGCCCGAGCGGCTGCGTCTTCTGCTGCTGCTGACCGTCGCCGACATTCGCGCGGTCGGTCCAGGCGTCTGGAACGGCTGGAAGGGCCAGCTGATGCGCGAGCTCTATGGCGCCACCGAAGCGGTCTTCCGCGGCGGACGCACGGCGGACGCCGCCGCCACCTTCGGGCGACAGCTGCACGCCACGGCCGACGATGCGCGCGCGGCGCTGATCGCCGCGGACCGCGACGCCCGGGTCTGGGCGAACGCGATGGAGGATGCCTACTTCACCGCCTTCTCCGCGGCCGAGCACCTGGCGCATGCCGGGCTGGCGAGGCGGGCGAAGGCGGAAGGCGGGGCCGCGGCCAGGGCCGAGATACGCGGCGAGCTCAACGCCGCCGAGATCACCATCGCCGCCAAGGACCGGTGCGGGCTGTTCGCGGATCTGGCGAGCGCCATCGCCGACGCTGGCGCGAACGTCGTTGGCGCGCGAGTCTACACCTCGGCGGACGGCCAGGCGCTCGACGTCTTCTATGTGCAGACCGTGCAGGGCGAGCCGCTCGGCGCCGACAGCCCGCGCGCGCTCGAGCGTTTGACAGCGGCGCTCGAGGCCGCGGCGAGCGGCGAGCGCGCTCCGCCCAAGGCCCGGCGGCCGGCGGACTTCGGCCGCGCCGCCGCGTTCGACATCATCCCCTCGGTCAGCATCGACAATGACGCCTCCGACGAAGCCAGCGTTATCGAGGTGTCCGGTCGCGATCGCCCGGGGCTGCTTGGCGCCATCGCCAGCGCCCTTGCCGAGGCCGGCCTCTCCATCCAATCCGCGCACATCGACAACTATGGCGAACGCGCGGTCGACGCTTTCTATTGTCACGGCCCCGATGGCGGGAAGCTCACGAGCGCCCGCCGCATCAATCCGCTCAAGGCGGCGCTGGTCGGCGTGCTCGAGGAGGCCGTGACCGAACCGCAGGCCGGGCGGCCCAGGCTCGAGCGCGCGCGCGCCAGCGTCGCCCGCTAGAGAGTGCCGCGCGCCTTGACCTGGCCATGAGCGCGCCCGACAAGCCTCACGTGGCCATGCCCGATTCGCCCGCCAGCGCGGACCCTGCCGCGGCCGCCCCGCCGCCGCCGGCGCGGCCGGTTCCCGACGAACCCGACACCCGACGCAGCGCCGGCGTCGTCGGCATCGCGGTCATGGCCTCGCGCCTGTTCGGCCTGCTGCGGGAACTCGTCTTTCCGGCCATGTTCGGAGCCGGCAAGGTGCTCGACGCCTACTACGGCGCGTTCCAGATTCCGAACCTGTTCCGGGACCTGTTCGCGGAGGGGTCGCTGTCGACCGCCTTCACCGCTCTCTTCACCCGCACCTGGGAGCGCGAGGGGTCCGAACCGGCCTGGAAGCTCGCCAACCTGACGCTGAGCGCGATGGTGTTCATCATCGGGATCGTCTCTGTCTTGGCCATCCTCGGCGCGCCGCTGATCGTGGAGGCGACGAACTTCGGGTTCCACAACGTGCCGGGCAAGTTCGAGCTGGCCGTCAGGCTTACCCGCATCCTCTTTCCCTTCATCCTCTTCGTGTCGCTGGCGGCGGCGGTGATGGGGATGCTCAACTCGCGCTTCATCTTCGGCATCCCGGCCTCGGCGTCGACCGTCTTCAACATCGTGTCGGTCATCGCCGGCGTCGCCTGCGCGTTCGCATTCGATCCGACGGCGCGGGCGACTTGGCCGCACCCGGTGTTCACCGAGAACGCCGTCTATGGCGTCTGCATCGGCGTGCTGTTAGGCGGGCTCGCCCAGCTCGGCATGCAGCTCCCGTCGCTCTTCCGCCTTGGGTTCCGCTTCCACTGGCGGCTCGAGCTCAACAATCCACGCCTGCGCGAGCTCTGGGCGCTGATGTGGCCTAGCGTCATCGCCGGCGCCGCAATCCAGCTCTGCGTGCTGATCAACGGCATCTTCGCCTCGGAGATTAATGGCGGCCGTTCGTGGCTGACCTGCGCCTTTCGCCTCATGCAGCTGCCGATCGGCCTGTTCGGGGTCTCGGTGGCCACGGTGACGTTGCCGGCGGTCGCCCGGCGCTTCGCCCGCGACGACCTGGCGGCCTTCGGCAGGACCGTCAGGAGCTCGGTCCGGCTCACCCTCTTCCTCGCCATCCCCGCGGCGGTCGGCCTGGGCGTGCTCGCCGCGCCGATCATCGGGCTGATCTATCAGCACGGCCGCTTCACCGCCCACGACACCTCCGAGACGGCGGTCGCGTTGCAGGCCTACGCGCTCGGCCTCGCCGGCTACGCGGCGATCCGCGTGCTCACACCGTGCTTTTACGCGTTGAACCTGCCGCGCACGCCGCTCAGGGTGAACCTGATCGGGATCGCCGTCGTGCTGATCCTGAGCCTCCTGAACGCGACCGTCTTCGGTCTCGGCGTCGCCGGGCTTGCGCTCGCGACCTCGTGCATGGCGCTGGTCAACTTCGGCCAGCTCAGCCACGCGCTGTCCCGTCAGGTCGACTTCGGGCGCTTCAGCGAATGGGCCGGCTTCATCGCCAGGGTGGCGCTGGCGGCGGTCGCCTGCGGCGCCGCGGCTTGGGCGCTCAACGCCTTCGTCGAGGCCCATTTGGCGAGCCGCCTGTTGCGCTCGCTGGGGCTGTTCGTCGACATCGGCGCGGCGATGCTCGTCTACTTCGGCTCGGCCTACGCCCTCAGGATCGGCGAGACGGCTGAAGCGATTGCGATGGTGCGCCGCCGCATTCTGCGCCGTCGCGCCTGAAGCACGCCTTTCTTGCCCGCACCGTCCTGAGCGGCTAAGTCGCTGGCGCATGGGAATGCGCGGACACCAGAGCCGGCGATGGCGCAGCGAAGCGGCTTGAAACAGCCCTTCGAACTGGGCGCGCGCGCCCCTATCATCGCCTGAAAAGCAACCTCTGATCCCATGACCGAACCAACCCCCCTCGCCTACGGCGGGCCCGAGCGCGTCTTCTCCGGCGTGCAGCCCTCCGGCGCGCTGCACATCGGCAACTATCTCGGCGCCATCAAGAAGTTCGTCGAGATCCAGCACCGGATGCAGTGCCTGTTCTGCGTCGTCGACCTGCACGCCATAACCGCCTGGCAGGATCCGGCGCTGCTCGCCGAGCAGACCCGCTCGATTGCCGCCGCCTACCTGGCCGCCGGCGTCGACCCCGAGATCGCGATCATCTTCCCGCAGTCGGCGGTCGCCGCCCACACCGAGCTCGCCTGGATCCTCCAGTGCGTGGCCAGGCTGGGCTGGCTCGACCGCATGACCCAGTTCAAGGAGAAGTCCGGCAAGCACAAGGAGCGCGCCAGCGTGGGCCTCTATACTTACCCGGTGCTGCAGGCCGCCGACATCCTGGCCTACAAGGCGACCCACGTCCCGGTCGGCGAGGACCAGAAGCAGCACCTGGAGCTCTCCCGTGACATTGCCCAGAAGTTCAATCACGACTTCGACGCGCCCGGGTTTTTCCCGCTCCCGGAAGCGCTGGTCGAAGGGCCGGGCGCGCGGGTGATGTCGCTGCGCGACGGACGGGCCAAGATGTCGAAGTCCGACCCGTCGGATCAGTCGCGCATCAACCTGGACGACCCACCCGACGCCATCGCCGCCAAGGTCAGGAAGGCGCGCACCGACCCCGCGCCGCTTCCCGAGACGGTCGACGGGCTCGAGGGCCGGCCGGAAGCCGACAACCTGATCGGCCTCTACGCCGCCTTTTCTGGGCGCGGCAGGGCGGACATCCTGGCCGAATACGCCGGCCAGGGCTTCGGCCAGTCGTTCAAGCCGGCGTTGGCCGAACTCATCATCGAAGCGCTGCGTCCAGTAGCCGCCGACATGCGCGCGCTTGCCGCCGATCCGGCGCATGTTGATCGCGTGCTGGCCGCCGGCGCCGAGAAAGCGCGCAGGCTGGCCGATCCCGTCGTCGCCGAGACGAAGGCCCTGGTGGGCTTCTGGCGCGCGCGGGCTTAGAACGTTCGTGCGATGAGGGTCGGCGCACGACGAGCATGGAGCCTGGGCCTGAGCTGCGCGCTCCTGCTCGCGGCGGTCGGCGCGCGCGCGGACCCGCACCAGATCCGCCAAGGCGATATCACGGTCTCGAGCCGCATCGTGCGCGCCTCCATTCCGGGGTCTCCGAACAGCGCGGCGTACATGGTGATTGCGAACTCGGGCGCCCAGCCGGAAGCGCTGATCGCCGCGCGCTGCGCCTGCGCGGCCAAGGTCGACGTCCACAAGACCGAAGACATGCGCGGCATGAGCATGATGGTCTCGGCCGCGCCGGTGGTCATCCCGCCGCATGGCCAGGTGGTGTTCCGGCCCGGCGGCTACCACCTGATGCTGACCGGGCTGAAGGAGCCGCTGCGCGACCACGGCCAGCAAGCGATCACGCTTGTGTTCAAACGCGCCGGCGCGATTCGCGCCAGCTTCCAGATCAGCGCCCAGATCAATCTCGGGACCGAAGCGCCGATGCGAGGCATGACGCACTGATCGGCTTGCGAAAATCGCCGCAAGCCGCCATCTGAGGCGCTCGAGAGGCGACCATGTTCATCCAGACCGAGGCGACCCCCAACCCGGACGTGCTGAAGTTCCTTCCCGGACGCGATGTCCTGGGCGAAGGCGCGACGCGCGAGTTCCGCGACGGCGAACAGGCGGCGGCCTCGCCGCTGGCGGCCGAGCTGTTCGCGCTCGGCGACGTGACCCGTGTGTTCTACGGACCCGATTTTCTCACGGTGATGCGCTCGGCCGGCGGCCGCGAGTGGATGCAGCTGAAGCCGCCGGTGCTGGCTGCGATCATGGACCAGTTCACTGGCGGGCGGCCGCTCCTTCTGGACGAGGTGCAGGAGGGACACGACGATGCGGCCTACGAGGGCGATGCGGCGCAGATCGTCGCCGAAATCAAGGACCTGCTCGACACCCGGATCCGCCCGGCCGTCGCGCAGGACGGCGGCGACATCACCTTCAACCGTTTCGAGGCGGCGACGGGCGTGGTGTTCTTGAACATGCGCGGCGCGTGCTCTGGCTGCCCATCGTCGTCGGCGACGCTGCGCGCCGGCGTCGAGAACATGCTCAAGCACTACGTGCCAGAGGTCACCCGCGTGGAGCAGACGCTCTAGCGACGCCGCCGGTTTGAAGCTGTCTGCAGGATCGTCTAAGCCGTTGCGGCATGAACCGTCCGTTTACGGTCATTCTAGCCGGCGCGGCGCTCGCGGCCTGCGCGCCGTCGCCGATGAAAGAGGCCGCCGCGCCCAAGGCTGAACCTTACCGGTCCGGGCTGCTCCCGGTCGGCGCATGGGGCGTTGGGCCCATCCGCGCGAGGACCTTCTTCGAATCGCCGCGTATCCGCGACCTCTTTCCGCTGGCGCAGGTGAGCGACGAAACCGTCCGCATCGCCCCGGACGAGACAAGCGCCGCCATCGCGGTGACGCAGGACGGGACGCAGCTCTTGGAAATCGACGACGGAACCGGCAACGCGCCAGGCACCAACGATCCGGTGATCGGCTCGGTGCGCGTGCTCGCCGGCCCGGTCATAGGTCCGCATGGCGAGCGGTTGGGCCTTAAGTGGCGCGACGCGAAGATGGATCTCTCCGAGTGCGAGGTCGGGGTCGAGCGCGACGCCAACACCGTCATCTGCGCGCGCCCTGGCGAAGGGGCGGTGATGTACCAGTTCGCCGCGCCCGGATGGGACTCCGAGGAGATGCCGCCCGATTCGGTGCTTCGCCGCGGCGGCTATATCAAGGCGATCATCTGGACCCCGCCGGCCACGCCTTGATCGTTCTTGCCATCGACACCTGCCTGGACGCCTGCGCCGCGGCGGTCTGGGCCGACGGGCGCACGCTGGCGGCGCGCTCGGAGCCGATGCGGCGGGGGCACCAGGAGCGGTTGGGCGGGCTCGTGTCGGAGCTCATGGGCGAAGCAGGCGTGGGGTTCGCCGCGTTGGACCGCATCGGCGTGACGGTCGGGCCGGGATCGTTCACGGGGCTTCGCGTCGGGCTGGCGTTCGCCAAGGGACTCGGGCTCGCGCTCGCGCGGCCGGTCGTTGGCATCGGCGTGCTCGAAGCCCTCGCGGCCTGCGAGCCGGAGGAGTTGGTCGCGGCGGTCGTCGCCGGGCCGAGGGAACAGGTCTATCTGCAGATCTTCGCCGCCGGCCGACCGCTGGCGGCCCCCGATTGCCTGCCGATCGAGATCGCCGCAGCGCGGCTCGCCGAATTTGCCGGCGGTCGGGCCGTTCTGCTCGTGGGGCCAGGCGCCACGAGCCTGGCGGAGGTCGCGCCCGGCGCGCGCACTGTGGCCCACGCCGCGCCGGACCCGGCGACGATCGCCCGCCTCGCCGCGCAGGCGCAGGCGCCGGTCGCCATGCCCCGGCCACTGTACTTGCGGCCGCCCGATGCGCGAGCGAGCAACCCATGAGGCTCGTCGCGGCGAGCCCCGCGGATGCGCCGGCGATGGCCGGGACACATGCGGAGAGCTTCGAGGACGGCTGGAGCGCCGCCGACATCGCGGCCCTGCTCGCCAGTCCTGGCGCCTTCGCCTTCCTCGTCCGCGACGAGGCGGACGCCGTCCGGGCATTCGCGCTGGCGCGCGCGGCGGTGGACGAGGCGGAGCTGCTGACGCTGGCCGTGGCGCCCGACGCCCGCCGGCGGGGTCTCGGCGCGGCGCTTGTCGAGGCGGTGGCG
>DATNJB010000068.1:0-70706 GCA_035604135.1 Caulobacteraceae bacterium
CGCTCTTGATGCGCGCCGACAAAGTGGTGCTCGTCGCAATCACCAGCGAAGCCGAGGTCGGCGCCCAGCACGCCGAGTTCGAGCAGGTCGCCCAGCGGCTGACCCGCCATGGCGTGCGGGTGAAGTCCGAGGTGATCGCCAAGGCGCGGTCCGGGACCGCCGAGGACCTGGAGCGTGCAGCCGACCGCCACGGCGCGGATACGATCGTCATCGGCGCCTATGCCCACTCGCGCGTGCGCGAATGGGCCCTGGGCGGCATGACCGAGGATTTCATCGCCTCGTCGTCAAAGTACATTCTGATGTGCCACTGACGGCGCGCGCATGCGCCGGTCTGGCTGGGAGCCCCGCGAGGCCGTCATGAAGCACGCCGTCATCGTCGCCCACCCGAACGCTCAGAGTTTCAACCTGACCATGGCGCGGGCCTATGAGACCGCGGCGCGGGCGCTGGGCCATGCGGTGATCGTGCGCGACCTCTACCGGCTGGGGTTCAACCCCTGTCTCGCCGCCGACGAACTTCCCTCCGCCGACGGGTTCCATCCGGGCGCCGACGTGGCGAGCGAACGGGCGCTGTTGGCCGACGTCGATGTCTTCTGCTTCGTTTACCCGCTGTGGCTGGACTCGCCGCCGGCGATCCTGAAGGGCTACCTCGAGCGCGTGTTCGGCTATGGTTTCGCCTTCGAGCGCGGCCCCGCCGGGAACACGCCGCTGCTCGAGGGCCGCAGCATGATCAGCGTCTCCTCATCCGGCGCGCCGACCGCCTGGGTCCGCCAAACCGGCGACTGGAGCGCGCTTTCGACGCTGTTCGATGGACACTTCGCCGAGGTGTGCGGGCTTTCGTTCGTCGACCACCTGCACTTCGGCGACATCACCCCGGGCCTGACCGCCGAAGCGGTGCGGGCCGCCGCCGCCGAGGTGGAGAGCGCAGTCAAGCGGCGCTTCGGCGCGTCCGCGTAACCTCCGGCCAGCGCCATGAGCACCCGCAACCTCGACGCCCTCTTCCGGCCAAAGACGATCGCGCTCGTCGGCGCGAGCAATCGCGAGGGGGCGGTCGGCTGGGCGATCGCGCGCAACCTCTACGCCGCCGGCTTCGCCGGGCCGATCCTCGCGGTCAGTCCGCATGAGCCGGCGATCGGCTCGGTGCTGAGCTACCGATCGGTCGGCGAGCTTCCCCTCACGCCGGATCTGGCCGTTCTGGCCACGCCGGCGGCCGCCGCCCCCGAGCTGATCGCCGAGCTCGGCCAGCGTGGCTGCCGAGCGGCGATCGTGGTCGCGGCCGGTCTGGGCGAGGGCGAGGAACGCGCCGGGTCCGACCTCCGCCAAGCGATGCTGGACGCCGCGCGACCACACATGCTGCGCATCGTCGGGCCCAATTGCCTTGGCTTCCTGTCGCCGGGCGCGGGCATCAACGCCAGCTTCGCCCACCTCGCGCCGCGGTCGGGCGATGTCGCCTTCGTCGCGCAATCCGGCGCGTTGGTGACGGCGGTGCTGGACTGGGCGGTCGGCCGCGACCTGGGCTTTTCCCACATCGCCTCGCTCGGCGACATGGCCGACGTCGATTTCGGCGACATGCTCGACTGGCTGGCGCTGGATACGGCGACGCGCTCGATCCTGCTCTACGTCGAGTCCGTCACCCAGGCGCGCAAGTTCATGAGCGCCGCTCGTATCGCCGCGCGCGCCAAGCCGGTGATCGTCATCAAGTCCGGGCGCAGCGCCGCCGGGGCGAAGGCCGCGCTGTCGCACACCGGCGCGCTGGCCGGATCCGACGCGGTCTACGACGCGGCCTTCCGGCGCGCCGGCATGCTGCGGGTCGAAAGCCTGCACGAGCTGTTCGAGGCGGCCGAAACGCTGGCCAGCCGTCTGACGGTAAGGGGCGACCGCCTGGCCATCCTGACCAACGGCGGCGGCGCGGGCGTGCTGGCCACAGATGCGCTGGAAGCGCTGGGCGGGCGCCTGGCCGAGCTGGCGCCGGACGTCCGCGCCAAGCTCGACGGCATCCTGCCCACGGCCTGGTCGCACGGGGTCCCGGTCGACATCCTGGGCGACGCGGACGGCGACCGCTACGCGGCGGCGCTGGGCGCGCTCGAGGCCAACCCGGATCAGGACGCGATCCTGGTGATGAACTGCCCGACCGCGGTGGTCGACAACGCGCGCGTGGTGGATGCACTGGTGACCGCAGCCGCCGCGCCGCGACACCGGCCGTTGCTCACCTGCTGGCTGGGCGAGGCCACGGCGAGCGCCGCACGCCGCCGGTTCGCCGCGGCGGGCGTGCCGACCTACGAGACCCCCGACGACGCCGTCCGCGCCTTCATGCAGCTGGACCAGTATCGGCGGAACCAGGCGCTCCTGATGGAGACCCCGCCCGCCGGCCCCGAGATCGACGGCGACGGGCGCACCCGCGCCCGCGCGCTGGTCGATAGCGCGCTCGCCGCCGGCCGCGGCGTCCTGACCGAGCCGGAAGCCAAGACGCTGCTCGCCGCCTATGGGGTCCCGATCGTCGCCAGCGAGACCGCGGCGAGCCCGGCCGATGCGGCCCAGGCCGCGGCCAAGATCGGCTTTCCCGTCGTCCTCAAGATCCTGTCGCCCGACATCAGCCACAAGTCGGACGTTGGGGGCGTGCGCCTTGGCCTCGGCTCGTCCGAGGCGGTCGAAGCCGCGGCGACGGCGATGCTGAAGAGCGTCGCGGCCAGCGCGCCCGGCGCGGCGATCGAAGGCTTCACCGTCGAATCCATGATCGAACGCCCGCAAGCCCGCGAGCTGATCTGCGGCATCGTCGCCGACGCGACCTTCGGTCCGGCGATCCTGGTCGGGCAAGGCGGCGTCGCGGTCGAGGTCGTCGGCGATCGCGCGCTCGGCCTGCCGCCGCTGAACGCGGTCTTGGCGCGCGACATGATCCGCCGCACGCGCGTGGCCAAGCTGTTGGACGCCTACCGCAACGTTGCCGCCGTCGACCATGCGGCGCTGGAGGATGTGCTTGTTCGCCTGTCGGCGATCGCCGTCGACCTGCCGGAGGTGGTCGAGCTCGACATCAACCCGCTTCTCGCCGACGCCGAAGGGATGCTAGCCGTCGACGCCCGCGTCGTCCTGAAGCCGGTCGCCGCCGATGCGGCGTCGACCCTGGCGATCCAGCCCTATCCGAGCGGGCTCGATCGCACGATCACGCTCGAGAGCGGGCAGACCTTCCGACTGCGCCCGGTGCGCCCGGACGACGCGCCGGCGCTGATCGAGCTTTCCGCCCACTGCGACCCCGCCGACCTTCGCCTGCGCTTCTTTGGCGCGATGACCGAGCTCTCGCCCCGGCTCGCCGCCCGCCTCTCGCAAATCGACTACGACCGCGAAATGGCGCTCCTGGCGATTCCGACCGCGCCGGACGGAATCTCGACGGTGGCTGGCGTGGTGCGCCTCTCCGGCGATCCCGACCGGATCGAGGCCGAGTACGCCATCAGCGTGCGCAGCGACCTGAAGCACCGTGGCCTCGGCCGTCAGCTCATGCGCGAGATCCTCGCCTACGCGCGCTCTCGCGGCTACGTCCGGGTCTTCGGCCAAGTGCTGGCCGAGAACACGACCATGCTGGACCTCGCTCGCCAACTCGGCGCGACGGTCAGCCTCGATCCCGCCGACTGCGCGCACTCGCGGGTGGTCTTCGATCTGGAAAACGAAGCCCCGGTGGCAGGCTGAGCCACGGCGCTTAGTGGGAGATCAGCAGCGGCAGCGGCGGCTCATGCAGCATTCCGCGGCTGACGCCGCCCAGCACGAACTCGCGAACGCGCGTGTGGCCGTAAAGGCCCATGACGATCATGTCGCAGTCAGCCTGCTTGGCTTCGGACGCCAGCCAGTCGGCGACATGCTCGTCCGCGTGGTGGGCGGCGACGACGACGTTGACCTTCAGCCCTCGGCCCTCCAGCCGGCGGCGAAGCGCACCCGCGGGATCATCGGCCGCGTCGCCGGCCACGCGCACCTCGACCGCCGCGCCTTCGGCCAGCAGCGGAAGCGCGTCGCGCACCGCGCGTGCGGCCTCGCGGCCGCCGTTCCAGGCGATCAGCACGCGCGCGCCGATCTCGCTTGGCTGCGACCCTTCCGGCACGATCAGGATGGGTCCGCCGCACTCGAGCCCGACCGCGACCGCCGATGCGTGCACGCTGTAGGCTGCGTACGGCGTGGGCGGCGGCAGGACGACGAGGTCCGCGCATCGGGCGAGGGCGACGAGGTCGTCTGGGGTATCGCCGCTGACGACGTGCCATTCGGCTTCGACGCCGGCCCGCTTGGCGATCGCCAGCAGCGCGGCGCTCGAAGCGCCAGCGGCGCGGTCTTGCGCCGCGATATGCTCGTGAACGAGTTGGTTGAGAGTGTCGGGCGGCAGCCAGGCGATCGGATCGATGCTGTTGTACTGATTGATCAGGCTGGTCTTCAGATAGACGCCGGCAACCCGTCTATGACCGCGCGCGGCCAGCGCGACGGCGGTCTCGTAGCGCGCCCGCGCCTCGGGCTTGTCGATCTGGACGACGATGTCGCTGTAGACCATTCCAGCCCCTCGTTTTGATCGCCGGCTTCTAGTCGCCGATCCATCGCCAAGGCATTGAGTTGGATCAAGTGGCGTCGGCGCGCAAGCGCCAGGCGCCCTTCCATCGCCCCGGCGTTCGGCCTAGCTAGAGTTCCGGCGCGACGACGGTCGGTGGGGTCGCCTTATGTCACAACCCTCTCTTGCCAACGCCTTGCGCATGCGCACACCCCCGCGGTTGCGTCAGATCAAGGCGGACTGGCGCATCAGGCGGCAAGTCCCGCGGGCATGACTAAGCGCCTGAACTGGAGACTGATCGCGCTCGTCGGCGCCGCTGCCGTGGTCGCGGCCGGCGCTGCGGCTTGGTGGCTCGCGGTTCGCCCGCAGCCCACGAGCTATGTGACCGCCGAGGTGACCCGCGGCGATGTCGCCACCACCGTCAGCGCCAGCGGGACCATCAACCCGGTGGTCACCGTGCAGGTGGGAACCTACGTCTCCGGAACCCTCGTTTCACTGACGTGCGACTACAACACCCGGGTCAGCAAGGGCCAGCTCTGCGCGAAAATCGATCCGGCGCCCTACCAGATTGTCGTCGACGAAGACGCCGCGAACCTGGCTCTGGCCAAGGCGCAGCTCGTCAAGGACCAGGCAAACGTGGTCTACACCCAGCTTGCCAACGGCCGCGACCAGCTGCTGTTCAAGGAAGACTCCGGCTCGCGCGACGCCGCCGACCTCGCCCGGAACGCCTACGATCAGGCGCTCGCGCTCGTGCAGGTCGACGTGGCCACGATCGCCCAGCGCGCCGCGACGCTGAAGGCCGCTCAGATCAATCTGAACTACACCAACATCACCTCTCCCGTGGACGGCACCGTGGTCACGCGCAACGTGACCGCCGGGCAGACCGTGGCGGCGAGCCTGCAGACGCCCACCCTGTTCCTGATCGCCACCGACCTGACCAAGATGCAGGTCGACACCAATGTCAGCGAGTCCGACATCGCCGGCGTCGCCCAGGGCGCCAGCGCCAGCTTCACGGTGGACGCCTATCCGAGCCGGACGTTCCAGGGGATCGTGGCCCAGGTGCGGCAATCGCCGATCAGCGTGCAGAACGTGATCACCTATGACGTGGTGGTCGCCGTCGCCAATCCGCAGCTCTTGCTCAGGCCGGGGATGACCGCGACGGCGGCCATCGTCAAATCGCAGGTCCGAAACGTGCTGAGGGTCCCCTCCGCGGCGCTTCGGTTTACCCCCGCCGGCGCGGTCGGCGCACCCGGCGCCGCGGCCGGCAGAGGCGCCGGTCGCGCGGTCTGGGTGCAACGGGACGGCAAGCTGGTGCGCGTGCCCGTCACCGTCGGCCTCAACGACAACACGTTCGCGGAGATCAAAGCCGGCGACCTGAAGGTCGGAGATCAAGTGGTCGTGTCGGCGGCGGTCGCGGGCAAATCGGGCTCCGCCCAGCCGGCCACCACTCCGTCGCTGCGGGTCTGACGCCGCCATGGCCGGCCCCGTCGTCCGTGTCACCGACCTCACCCGGTCGTTCCAGCTCGGCGACACTGTCGTCCAGGCCTTGCGCGGCGTCAGCGTCACCATCGAGCGCGGCGAGTTCGTCGCCGTCATGGGCTCGTCCGGCTCGGGCAAGTCGACTTTGATGAACGTCATCGGCTGCCTCGATCGGTCCACCAGCGGCGAGTACGTTTTCGAGGGCCGCGACGTCGCACGGCTGGCCGAGCCGGAGCTGGCCGACATTCGCGGCCGCCGCATCGGCTTCGTGTTCCAGAACTTCAACCTGCTCGCCCGCACGAGCGCGCTCGAGAACGTTCTCCTGCCGCTGCTGTATGGGGCCGGCGCCCAGCTCACGGCGAGAGAGCGCACCGAGCGCGGCCGCGAGGCGCTGGCCAGCGTCGGGCTGGCCGAGCGGGAGCGCAACACCCCCAGTCAGCTCTCCGGCGGCCAGCAGCAGCGGGTCGCGCTCGCACGGGCGCTCATCAACCATCCGGCCGTGCTGTTGGCCGACGAACCGACCGGCAACCTCGACAGCAAGACCTCGCACGAGATCATGGAAATCATCCGCAAGCTCAATCGCGAGCAGGGGGTCACTGTGATCCTGGTCACCCATGAGGCGGACATCGGCGCCTACGCCAACCGGCTGATCGTGATGCGCGACGGCAGGATCGAGTCCGACAGGCGTCAGACCGCCGTTGCGGCTTCCGACGGGACGGAGGGCCCTGCCAAGGCCGCGGACCCGCCGGCGGCCCTCGCGCCCCAATCCGACGGCGACTCACGCTTCAGCACGGCCTTCCTGTCGATGGCGTTCACGGCCTCGCTGCAGGCGCTGGGCCGCAACAAGATGCGCTCGGCGCTCACCATGCTGGGCGTCTTCATCGGGGTCGCCGCGCTCATCGCCATGGTGGCGGTCGGAGACGGCGCCAGCGCGGCGGTGAAGAAGCAGCTGGAGAGCCTCGGCACCAACATGGTCGTGGTCCAGCCGGGCGCCACAACGGCCGGCGGCGCGCGCGCCGGCGCGGGCAGCGCCTCCACCCTGACGGTGACCGACGCGCAGACAGTCCTGAGCAGCGATTCCGCCGTCGCGCAGGTCGGGTACCTCACCCGGCAGACCGCCCAGGTGCAGTATGGCGACCAGAACTGGAGCACGGCGATCCAGGGTGTGTCGCCGAGCTATGTCGGCATCGTGAACTGGCAGATCGCCGACGGCGCGACCATGACCGACCAGGAGAACGATTCAGCCGACACGGTCGCCCTGATTGGTCAGACCGTCTACCAGAACCTGTTTCCGCCAGGGCAGAGCCCTGTGGGCGCCACGATCCTGATCAAGGGCGTTCCGATGCAGGTGATCGGCCTGCTCGCGCCCAAAGGCCAGACCGGGTTCGGGCAGGACCAGGACGACGTGGTGCTGATCCCGTTCAACACCGCCGAGCGCAAGGTGCTGGGCGTCGCCAGCCCGCAATCGGCGCAGAATCTGGTTAGCGCTGCCTATCCCCCGGCGGTCAACCCTTACGGCATCAACCCGGTGCTGACCGGCTACGTCAACGGCATCTACGTCCAGGCTGGCGGCCCGGACCTGGTGGCGACCGCGATCGCCCAGGTGACCCGCACGCTCGCCCGCAGCCATCACATCCAGGCCGGCCAGCTCAACGATTTCAGCGTGCGCAATCTCAGCCAGATCGCCCAGGCGCAGGAGGGATCAAGCCAAGTGATGTCGGCGCTTCTGGCGACCGTCGCCTCGATCTCGCTCTTGGTCGGGGGCATCGGGATCATGAACATCCTGCTGGTCTCGGTCACCGAGCGCACGCGCGAGATCGGCATCCGCATGGCGATCGGCGCGCGCCAGCTGCAGGTGCTGTTGCAGTTCCTGGTCGAGGCCGTTCTGCTCAGCGTCACCGGCGGGGCGGCCGGAATCGCGGTCGGCGTCGTCGTCTCGTTCGTGATCTCGGCGGTCGCCCACTGGCCGACGCAGGTCTCGCCGGCGGCGATCCTTGGCGGCTTCCTGTTCTCCGCGGCGGTCGGGATCTTCTTCGGCTACTATCCGGCGCGAAAGGCCGCCAACCTCAATCCCATCGACGCCTTGCACTACGAGTAGGGCCAGCCCAGCGCAAAAGCCGCGCTCAGCCTTGGGGGGCCAACAGCTCCCGCACCTTCGCGACAAGGGCGTTGTTCAACAACGGCTTGTCGACGATGGAGACGCTGGCCAGCGCGGCCCGCCGCTCGATCTCGCGCGTGGGCGTCGTGATCAGCACGGCCGGCAGGTCGTGGCCCTGCTCGCGCAGGCGGCTCAGCAGCGCCAGCCCGTTCATCTTCGGCAACCAATAGTCGATCACCAGGCACGAGCGCTCGGGAAGGGACGCTCTGTCGAGAAGCGCCTCAGCGCTCTCGTAGCTCTGCACCCCGAAGCCCTCGGTCTCGAACGCGAAGCTCAGGGCACGGAGCAAATCGGCATCGTCCTCGACGATGACGACTTCCGGCTGGGCGGGCGCTTTCGGATCGGGCACGGGCAGCATCTGGGCGCGAGATTGCGCCATGAGAAAGCTACGTCAGCTCCGACACGAAGGCCTTGACTCAGATCAACGGGACGGTCCCGCCACCAGCGCCATGCGCACGAGCTCGGACAGGCTCGCGGCGCGCATCTTCGACATCAGGTTGGCGCGGTAGACCTCGACCGTCCTCGGGCTGATGCCGAGCTCGATCGCGATGACCTTGTTCGCCTGCCCTGCGACCAGTCCGTCGAGCACCTGCCGCTCGCGCGTCGAGAGCGAGGCGAGACGCTTGAGGGCCTCCGTTCGCTCGCCGACTTGCGCGCTTTGATCGCGGCTCCGCGCGAAGGCGTTTTGCAACGAGCCCAGGATGGCGTCGTCGGCGAAGGGCTTCTCGATGAAGTCGACGACGCCTTCGCGCATCGCCTCGACGGCCAGCGGCACGTCGCCGTGGCCGGTGATCACGATCACCGGCATCGCGCACCCGCGCTCGTTCAGCGCGCGCACCAGCTCGAGCCCGCTCATCCCGGGCATGCGCACATCGGTGATGATGCAGCCCGGCTCCGCCTTATCCAGCTTGCTGAGAAAGGCCGTGGCCGACTCGTAGGCGTGCACGGCGTAGTCGGCCGTCTCCAGCAGGAAGGCGAGCGACTCGCGCACCGCGTCGTCGTCGTCGATCACGTACACCACGGCTTCAGTGGCCATCGGCCATCTCGCTTTCGTTCACCCGCTTCAGCGTGAAGTTGAAGGTGGCGCCGCCATCCTTGTTCGATTCGGCCCAGATGCGCCCGCCATGCGCCTCGATGATCGTCCGCGAAATGGAGAGGCCGACGCCCATGCCTGTCGTCTTGGTGGTCACGAACGGCTGGAACAGCTTGCCCGCCACCTCCTCGCTCAGGCCAGGGCCGGTGTCGGCGACGCTGACGCGGGCAAAGTCGTCCTTGCCGCTCAGGTCGGTGGTGATGGACAGCGCCCGGCGCGGCGAGTGCAGCATCGCATCGACGGCGTTGCGGACCAGGTTCAGCGTCACCTGTTGCACCTGTACCTTGTCCGCCAGCACCAGGTCCGCCCTGGGATCGAAGCGGTAGGTCACGCGGATGCCGTGCTCCTTGGCCCCGATGAGGGCCAGCGCGCTCGCTTCCTCGACCATCTTCGACAGGCTCTCGATCGACCGCTCGCCCTCGCCGCGGGCGACGAAGTCGCGCAGATGGCGGATGATCTGGCCGGCGCGCAGCGCCTGGTCGGACGCGCGGCCCATCGCCTCGGCGGCGCGCTCGATGTCGGGCGGGGACTTCTCCAACAGACGTCGCCCGCCGGTGAGGTAGTTGGCGATGGCCGACAGCGGCTGGTTGAGCTCATGCGCGAGCGTCGAGGCCATCTCGCCCAGCGCGGTCAGGCGCGACATGTGCATAAGCTCGGCCTGCATCTCCTGCAGGCGCGCCTGGGTATCCTGGCGTTCGGTCAGGTCGCGGACGAAACCGGTGAAGAAGCGGGCCCCGTCGCGCGACCGGATTTCACCGACCGCGAGCTCCATCGGGAAAGTCGAACCGTCCTTGCGCTCGCCCACCACGATTCGGCCGATGCCGATGATCCGCCGCTCCCCGGTACGGCGATAGCGCTCGAGATACCCATCGTGCGCCGCGCTGTAGGGCGCCGGCATCAAGACCTTGACGTTCTGGCCGATGGCCTCGTTGGCCGTCCAGCCAAACTGCCGCTGCGCCGCGGCGCTGAACGATTGGATGATGCCGTCCTCGTCGATGACGATGATGGCGTCGGGCACGGTGTCGAGGATGGAGCGAAGGTGGGCTTCGCTTTCGATCAGGTCGACGGTCGTCGGCTGACTTGCTTGCTCCATGGGCTGCGCTCATATGCGCGTGGCCCTGGCGCAGCAAGAACCGAGCGGCACGCCGATTGATCTCGCTCAAGGCGGCCGCGGCGTTTCGCGCCATCTTGAAGCCGCTGCAAGATGCTGTTTCAGCACCCCAGTCGCCGGCCTTGTCGACGATCGCCCCGAGACGTCGCCAGGGTAGAAGCAAAGCTAGGGTCGGCCCGCGCCCGAGAGAGACCGTGGGCCGGCCCGCGGCGTTTTTTGCGAAACTCTCGCATCCGTAGAGTCCCTTACGCGCGCGGCCCGAATTCCATTGGGCGACCGGGCCGGCTACGCATCAGGCGTTGCAACAAGGAGGGCGCGGCGGCTTTGCGGCCATGCTGAAGATCAAGGCGCTGCCGGTCGACACCCTGCGGGAGAACGTGCTCGTCCTCTCGCGCGACTGCGTTGCGCTGAGGCCCGAGCGCCTGAGCGGCTCGCGCAAGGTCGAGGTGCGGGCGAACGGCCGCTCGCTGTTCGCCACCATCGTCATCGCCGACGATGCCGCGCTGGTCGGGGCGACCGAAGCCGGGCTGACCATGCCCCTGTTCCGACGGTTGGGCGCCGCCGAAGGGGTCGAGGTCGACATCGCCCCCGCCCGACCCCCGGCCAGCCTCGATGCGGTCCGCGACAAGATCCACGGCGCGACGCTGGACGGCGCGGCCCTCGACGCGGTTGTCGGCGACATTGTCACCCACGCCTACTCCGACATGGAGATCGCCGCCTTCCTGATCGCCTGCGCCAGCTTCATGACGCCGGACGAGACGCTCGCGCTTACGCGGTCGATGATCGCGTCCGGCTCGCGCCTGACCTGGCAGCGGCCGCTGGTCGTCGACAAGCACTGCATCGGCGGCATCCCCGGCAACCGCACCTCGTTGATCGTGGCGCCCATCGTCGCCGCGCACGGGCTGCTGATTCCCAAGACCTCGTCGCGAGCGATCACCTCGCCGGCGGGTACGGCGGACACGATGGAGGTGCTGGCCCGCGTCGATCTCAGCGAGGACGAGATGCGTGCTGTTGTCGGTCGCTGCGGCGCCTGCATCGTCTGGGGCGGGCGCGTCGACCTGTCGCCGGCCGACGACGTGTTGATCTCGGTCGAACGGCCCCTGGGCGTCGACACGCCCGAGCAGATGGTGGCCTCGATCCTTTCGAAGAAGGTCGCGGCCGGCTCGACCCACCTGGTGATCGACTTGCCTGTGGGGCCGTCCGCCAAGGTGCGCGACGCCGACCAGGCGCTGCACCTGCGCAAGCTGTTCGAGTTCGTCGGCAGGCGGCTGGGCCTGGTGATGGAGATCGCGATCACCGACGGCGAGCAGCCGATCGGGCGCGGCATCGGGCCGGTGCTGGAAGCCAGGGATGTCCGCGCCGTGCTCGAGAACAGGCCGGACGCGCCGTTCGACCTGCGCGACAAGGCGATCGCGCTCGCCGGCCGCGTGCTCGAGTTCGATCCCGAGCTGCCCGGCGGCCGCGGCGTCGACCGCGCTCGCGAGCTGCTCGAGAGCGGCGCCGCGGCGCAGAAGATGGATGCGATCATCGAAGCGCAGGGGCCCTCCCCCTGCGCGCCCGTGCTGGGGAGGCTGACCTATGAGGTGACCGCCCGCGCCGATGGATGGATCGAGGGCGTCGACTGCGCGCGCATCGGGCGCGTCGCGCGCCTGGCGGGCGCGCCGACCGACGTCGGCGCGGGCGTCGATCTCATCAAGCGCAAGGGCGACTCGGTGCGGGCCGGCGAGCCGCTGTACCGTATCCACGGCGTCGATCCGGCGGACTTCGGGTTTGCGCGTGACGCGGCCAACGAGGATCCCGGCTTCCGGGTGATCCGAACATGACGCCGGTCGCGGTGCAGGCCTTCGCCGACCAGGCGGAGGCTGCGCGAAGGCTGGCCGAGGCGCTCGCGATACCATTCCGCGAAATCGCCTTGCACCGGTTCCCCGACGGCGAGTTCCTGCCTAGAACGCCGGCACCGGCCGATACCGTCATCGCGTACGCCTCGCTCGACCACCCGAACGAGAAGCTGATCGCGCTTCTGCTCGCCGCCGACGCCTGGCGGCGCGCGGGCGTTACGCGGCTCGTGCTCGTGGCGCCCTACCTTTGCTACATGCGCCAAGACCGCGTGTTCCGGCCCGGCGAGCCGCTCAGCCGCGATGTCGTGTGCGGCCTTCTGGGCGCGGCCTTCGATCGCGTCGTCACCGTCGAGGCGCATCGGCACCGCACCCACGACCTCTCGGCCGCGTTCGGCGGCATCGAGGTCCAGGACCTGTCGGCCGCCGGCCCGCTGGCGAGCGCGTTGAGCGCCGCCGAGCGGCCCCTGGTTGTCGGACCGGACGCGGAATCGGAGCCTTGGGTTCGGGCCATCGCCGAGCGCCTGCGCGGCGATGTGCTGGTGTTTCGCAAGAGCCGGCTCGGCGACGCGGAGGTCCGCCTCGAGCCGCCCGACCTGTCCAGCGTGCGCGGCCGCGCGGTGGTGCTCATAGACGACGTGGCGGCGAGTGGGGCCACCCTGGCCGGCGCGGCCGCACTGCTGCGCATCGCCGGCGCGGCCTTCATCGAGGCGGGCGTGGTGCATGCCCTGTTCGACGACGCGGCCGAGACGCGCTTGCGGGCGGCGGGCGTGGGACGGATCGTCTCCACCGATGCCATCGCCCATCCGACCAATGCGGCGCCGCTGGCGGGGCTGCTCGCCCACGCCCTGCACGACGAGGTTCGTCCATGAAGACCGAACTGACCTTCCACGGGGCCGCCGGCTGCGTCACCGGCTTCTGCGCGCGGCTGAGGACGGAGAGCGCGACCGTCCTCATCGACTGCGGCCTCTTCCAGGGCCCGAAGACGCTCAAGGCTCTGAACTATCAGCGCTTCCCGTTCGACGCCGCCGCCGTCGACGCGGTGCTGTTGACCCACGCCCACATCGACCATTCGGGCCAGCTGCCGAAGCTCATGCGCGCAGGCTTCGTCGGACCGATCTACGCCACGTCGGGCACCCGCGCGCTGTGCGAGATCATGCTGGCCGACTGCGGCCACATCCAGGAAAGCGAGGTCGAGCACCTGAACCGCCGCAATGAGCGTCGCGGCCGGCCGTTGGTCGAGCCGATCTACACCGTGCGCGACGCCGAACGCGTCATGCGCCAGTTCGCGGCGGTCGACTACGAGCAGTGGACGCAAGTCGCCCAGGGCGTACGCGCGCGCTGGTGGAATGCGGGCCACATCCTCGGATCGGCTTCGATCGAAGTCGAGGTCGACGAGGCAGGCGGGCCGCTTCGCCTGCTGTTCTCGGGCGATCTTGGACCTGGCGGGCGCGACTATCTGCGTGACCCGACCGGACCTGCCGGCGGCGGCGATCATCTGGTGGTCGAGAGCACCTATGGCGGAGCGGAGCGGCCGCCTTGCAGCCCCGCTGAGCGGCGCGCGGCCTTGGCCAAGGAGATGATGAACGCGCACGAGGCAGGCGGGCCGCTGCTCATCCCCGCGTTCGCCGTCGAGCGGACGCAGGAGCTGCTGGCCGACCTGATCCAGATCGTCGACGCCTGCGAGGCCCCGCCGGGCGAAATCTTCCTGGACTCGCCGCTGGCCATCAAGGCCTGCGACGTCTTCCTGAAACACGGGTGGAGCGGGACGTCCAACCCGTTCGACCGGATTCGCGCCAAGGGCCACCTGCACTACCTCGAGAAGCCATGGGAGAGCGACGAGCTGGACAACTTGCGCGGCTGGCACGTCATCATGGCCGGCAGCGGCATGTGCGACGCCGGCCGGGTGCGCAAACACCTGAAGCGCCTCTTGTGGCGACGCGAGGCCACCGTGCTGCTGACGGGGTTTCAGGCGGTCGGCACGCTTGGCCGGCTGCTGCAGGATGGCCGCAAGACCGTGCGCATCCAGGGCGAGCCGTTCCAGGTCAGGGCGCACATCCGCGCCCTCGATATCTATTCCGGCCACGCCGACGGCCCGGCGCTGCAGCGCTGGATCGAGGCGCGCGGACCGATCGGTGGTCGCCTGTTTCTTGCTCATGGCGAGCCGGAAGCCGCAAAGGCGCTGCGCGAGCGCCTGATCGCGGCCGGGTTCAGCGCCGACAGCATCGTCAGCCCCGTTCTCGATCAATCGTTCCGGCTGGAGCGGACCGGGGTGGTCGAAAGCCCCAGCCAGCGAAGGCTCGGCGCCGCCCAGCCGGCGGCGCTCGATTGGCACAACGCCCGCAGCGAGCTGCTGAACGACCTGGAAGAGCGGCTGGATCGCGCCCAGGACGACGCGACGCGCCTGGGCCTGATCGAGCGGCTCGAGCGCGACCTGCAGCCCAAAGCCTAGGCGCGCGCCGCCGGCCCGTGCAGCGGGTGGCTGAATCCCGCGAGCCAGACGCCAAAGCCGACCAGGGCGGCCCCGGCGAGCGTGCCGATCAGCACGCTGGGCATGCCGAGCTGAACCAGCAAGGTCAGCCCGATCCGCGCGTAGAGGGCGTAGGTGATGAACAGGAGGCCGGCGAGACCCGCCAAGGCCAGGGCGACGCCGACCAGTCGATAGAGCGAGGTCATTTCAGCATCCTCCACCTAGGGGCACTAAGCATCGCGGGCCGGATCTGGTCGTTGCGCCAGATCAACCGCTGCTGATTGAAATCAAGGGCGCACTCGACCGGCCGGGCGTAAGCTCGCCTCGAACGTGGGAGGAAACGCGCCATGGCGCCGCACGAGACGGGGGTTGCAACACCGCTGACGCGGGAGGTCGATCGGCTGTATGGCGAGCTCCTCCTCGTCCTGGCCGTGCTCTCGGCAGCCGCGCCGCTGTTCGTCGAGGCGACCCTGGCCTGGAGCCTGCTGCTGACCGGCGTCGCGGGGGTCTGGTGGATCGCGATCGACCGCACCCTGCGCGGGCTGTTGGCCGGCCTGGCCTGGGCGCTCATCGCGCTGGGGCTCGGCCTGCACCTTACATTCCACTTCCTCCTTGGCGCCTTGCCGCTGGATATCGCACTCGGCGGCGGCTTCCTTTTGCTCGGGATCGCCGAACTCTGGTTCGGCCTCGAGCGCTTTCGTCGTCGCCCCACGGCGCGGCTAGTGACAGTCGCAGGCGGCGCGGTGGCGATCGTTTTCGGGCTCTCGGTCCCGTTCGCCTGGCCGAATCTGCCGTCCTGGGCCGGCGCGGCGACCGTCTCCCTGATGCTTGCGGGACTGGGCGGCGGCCTCCTGATCGGCAGCGCGCGCCGCCGGCGGCGCCACGTCCACCCCGTCGAGACCTCGGACTCGAGCGCCGCGACCTAACCCGCCGGCGGGACTGGCGCCGCCGCGGGGCGCGGGCCGAGGTTGGCGATGATCGCGCGCTCCAGATCCTGCTCGTCCTGCCGCTCGGAGACGAACGCCAGGTAGCCGTCAGGCCGCACCAGATAGAGCGCGTCACGCTTCAGGCCGGCGTGGTGAGCCGCCTCGACCCAGGCAAACGCATGCAAGGGAAGGCCGTGCGCGGCGCAGAGCCGCGTCACCCCGTCGAAGGGGCGTCCATAGACGTGCGCCTGCCACGCAAGGCTCTTGAGCGCGTCGAAGTTGCTTGTCCCGTCCGTGGTCTCGAACCAAGGCAGCCGGTCGCCGGCGGCAGCGGACGTGGCCCCGGCCGGGCCGCTACGATAACCCAGGCCGATCTGCGAAATGGTCCTGAACGCCGTTCGGCGCAGCGCCGGCACGGCCATGAGCCCGCCGGCGCCGTCGACCAGGAGGTCACGCAGCAGCGCAGGCGCGCCGCGCCCCACCTGCAGCAGAAGGCCGCGGTCGGTGGTGCGCATGATGCGGCGGGCGACCCCGCGACGCTCGACGTCGTAGCTATTGAGCAGCGCGGCTGCCGCATCGCCCTGAGTCGTCTGGGCGAGCTTCCAGGCCAGGTTCACCGCATCGCCGATCCCGGTGTTCAGCCCCTGGCCACCGGACGGGCTGTGGGTGTGGGCGGCGTCTCCGAGCAGGAAGGTGTCGGCGCGTTTGAACCTGCGGGCGATACGATGATGGACGCCATAGGTCGAGAACCACTCGATCAGGTCGGGCCGCAGCCCGCTCACGTCGGCCACCGACTGCGCGATGTCCGCAAAGGTCACCTGATAGGCCGCACGCTGAATCGATGGAGGCACGAGGCCGATCAGGCGAGCGCGGTCTGCGCCTGGCAGGGGAAACACGCTGAGGAGCTGGTCGTCGGCCATGACGTAGTGCAGTTCGCCGTCGATCAGCGGGCCGCGGGCGCGAACGTCGGCGACATAGAATGTCGCTGCGTCTTCGCCGCCGTCGAAGGGGATGCCGGCCGCCTCCCGCACGGTCGAGCGCACGCCGTCGCAACCGCAGAGATAATGCGCACGGCAGGTCGTCGTCGCGCCCAAAGGCCCCCGGAGCCGCGCCTCCGCGCCACCGTCGGGGGCGGCGGCGAAGTCGACGAGCGCGGTGTTGCGCTCAACCTCGATACCCGCTTCGGCGAGCGCGCCGATGAGCAGTTTCTCATGCTGGTCCTGCAGCAGGATAAGGACGAAGGGAAAGGGACTTAAGCCTTTGCCGAAATCGCCGATGGCGATCCGGACGGTCTCGCGCCCCGGTCGGTGCACGTTGATCGCGGCCACTTTGCGCCCGCGGCCGATCGCTGCGTCGGCGAGCCCGATCTGGTCATAGAACTCCAGTGTCCGCGCCTGCACGGCGAACGCACGAGACGCCGATCCCGGCCCGTCGTTCTCGTCGATGATACGCACGCCGACGCCGAGGCGCGCGAGCCAGAGCGCCAGCGCGAGCCCCGTCGGGCCGGCGCCGACGATCAGGACATCGACGCGGTCCGCGCCCCCCGACACGTCAGGCGTGCACCAGCCAGCTGTGGAGCGCATGGTCCGGGGTGTTGGCGAGGTTCTTGGCGGTCTCGAAGACGATGCGCGCGCGGGCCGGGCCGCTGAGATGGGCCTTGATCTCGTGCAGCATGCGCGCCTCGGCGACGAGACCGACCCGCTCGAGCCGACCATCGCCGACCGCGGCGTTGATGGTCTCGGCGAGCGAGCGGCCGAAGGCGTCGCGGCGGCGGACCGCGATCTGCGGATCGGCGCCGCCGTGGTGCTCGGGCGAAGCGCTCTCGAACACCGCCTGCCTTGGGCCTTGCTGCGCGTGGACCACCGGCGCCTTGATTTCGCCGGTGGTGACGAAGTCGCCGCTGTCATGATTGCGCTCGACCCAGCGCGCGGAATCGCCCCCGACCACCAGGATCTTTACCTTGAGATGCCTTGCCACTGGGCTGCTCCGACTTCGCCATTTGGCGCGTTTGCCACCATAGCAACGTCTAGGTCGGCAGCCGTACGCCGCTATGATCTGGATCAACCGCAGCGCTCGTCATGCGCGCGATCGCGCGCTCGGCCGCACAGGCGACGGCCAGCGTCCTCAGCACGCTGGACGGATTGACGCTGATCGAATCGATGCCGAGGCGAACCAGCTGTTCGGCGACGTCCGGGTAATTGGCCGGCGCCTCGCCGCAGATGCCGACGTGGCGGCCGTTGCGCTTGGCGCCCGTGACGGCGAGGCGAAGCATCTCCTGCATGCCCGGGTCCCGCTCGTCGAAGTCGAACGCCACGACCTCGGAGTCGCGATCGACGCCGAGGGTGAGCTGGGTCAGGTCGTTCGACCCGATCGAGAAACCGTCAAACAGGGCCGCGAACGCGTCGATGCGGATGACGTTGTTGGGGATCTCGCACATGACGAAGACCTCGAGTCCGTCCACTCCGCGCGTGAGGCCGTGCGAGGCCATGGCCGCCAGCACCTGCCGCGCCTCGGCCTCCCGGCGGCAGAAGGGCACCATGACCTTCAGGTTGGTCAGCCCCATCTCGCCGCGCACGCGGGCCAGCGCCTTGCACTCCAGGGCAAAGCCGTCGGCGTAAGCCGGGTGGGCGTAACGCGACGCGCCGCGGAACCCGAGCATCGGATTGTCTTCCTTGGGCTCGAAACCGGCGCCTCCGATCAGGTGGGCATACTCGTTGGTCTTGAAGTCGGACAGCCGCACGATGACCGGCTTCGGATAGAAGGCGGCGGCGATCGTTCCGACGCCCTCCGACAGGCGCTCGACGAAGAAGTCGGCCGAGTGGGCGTAGGCGCGGGTCAGCCGCGCAATCGCCGTGCGCGCAGCGGCCGACGCCACCTGTTCGGGATGGGCGAGCGCCATCGGATGCACGCCGATGGACTCCTCGATGATGAATTCCATGCGCGCGAGGCCGACGCCGTCGTTCGGCGCCATGGCGGTGGCGAACGCCAGGTCGGGATCCCCGAGGTTGACCATGATCGCCGTGCGTGGCCGGGGGAGCTTGGCGAGGTCGATCTCGGTCGCGGCATAGGCGAGCGCGCCGGCGTAGATGCGACCCTCCTCGCCCTCGGCGCAGCAGACGGTGACGATATCCCCGGTCTTCAGGCGCTGCATGGCCTCCGGCGCGCCGACGATCGCCGGGACCCCGAGCTCTCTGGCGACGATCGCCGCATGGCAGGTGCGACCCCCGCGTTCGGTGACGATCGCCGCGGCGGTCTTCATCACCGGCTGCCAATCCGGCGTCGTGGTCGGGGCGACCAGCACCTCGCCCGGTCTGAAGGCGGCGAGCTCGGCGGGCGCATGGATGACTCGGACCGGGCCGGACGCAATCGCCTCGCCAACGGCCCGACCCCGGGCGAGGACCTCGCCGGGCGTCTTCAGCGCGTAGGTCTTGAGCGACGTCAGCGAACGCTGCGAGACAACGGTCTCGGGCCTCGCCTGGACGATGTACAACCCGCCGTCGATGCCGTCCTTGGCCCACTCGATGTCCATCGGCGTCGGCCGGCCGGCGACGGCCGAATAGTGCGCCTCGATCGCCGTCGCCTGCTCGGCGAGGCAGACCACATCGGCATCGCTGATGCAGAACCGGTCACGCTTGGCCCTGGGCGTCGGCCCATTGCGCGTCGGCGTGCGCGCGCCAAGCGTCATGGTGAGTTGCTTGGCGCCGAGGCGGCGGCGAAGGACCGCGCGATGACCGAGCGCCAGCGTGGGCTTGTGGACGTAGAACTCGTCTGTGTCGATCGCGCCTTGGACGATGTTCTCGCCAAGGCCATAGCCGCCGCTGATCAGCACCACGTCGCGAAAGCCAGTCTCGGTGTCGAGCGTGAACGCCACGCCGCTCGCAGCCAGGTCGGAGCGGACCATCTTCATCACCGCGACGGAGAGCGCGACCTTGAAATGATCGAAGCCGTTGTCGATGCGGTAGACGATCGCCCGATCGGTGAACAACGATGCGAAGCAGCGCCGGCAGGCCTCGACCAGCGCGGCCTCGCCCTTGATGTTGAGGAAACTCTCGTGCTGACCGGCGAAGCTTGCATTCGGCAGGTCCTCGGCCGTAGCCGAGCTGCGCACCGCGAGCGCGACCTCCTCGCCGTATTCGGCCCTTAGCTTGGCATAGCCGGCGAGGATCTCACGCCGCAGGACATCCCCGCCCGTCGCCGCATAGACGATGTCACGCGCGGCCTTCGCCCGAGCGGCGAGCTGGGCCACGTCGTTCTTGTCCAGATTCTCCAGCAGCGCGCGAAGCTTCGGCCCTGCTTCGGCGATCGTCAGCGCGTCGCGATAGGCCCCGGCCGTGAGCGCAAAGCCGTTGGGAGTCCTTACGCCGGCCTGGGAGAGCTTCCCGTAGAGCTCGCCGAGCGAGGCGGTCTTGCCGCCAACCAACGGGACGTCGCCAACGCCGATCTCGCTGAACCAGCGGGTGTAGGTGGCGGCGTCAACCATCTGCAATCGCTCCGAGCAGCATCGAGATGTGGCCGTCGCCCCAGAGCGGCGCCAGCAGGCGCGTGTAGGCGGGGCCGTCCGCCGAAGCCTCCGCGCGGTGCAGCGTGGGCGCGCCACGCTCGACCGTCGCGCTGGCCTGGGCGCGCAGGTATTCGAACGGGCGCCCGGGGCGAACCTCGTCGATGAAGCGGCCGGGGGCGGCGTCGTGTCCGTCGCCAGCCAGGGCGTCGCCCAGGTAGTCGATGCGGAAGCGCTCCGGCTTGACGAACACGTCGAGCAACAGGAGACGGTCGGCGAGCGCGGGCAGAGAGGCGATTTTCATGTCGTCGCCGAACGGGATGTCGTTGGCGCCGCGCTTGAGCGTCTCCCAGTGCTCGAGCACGCGCTCGAGCGCGGGGGTCAACGTCCTGGTGAGCGCAAAGGGTGCGACGGCCTTCATGCGGGTCCTGCCTCCTGACCGGCCGGCTTCTCGCACGGGCCGGGGCCAGCGCCCTTGATGCGGATCAAGGCGGCGCCGGGGCCAATCGGGTCTGGTCCGCGGCCATGGCGCGGATTGCAACCTTGACGATGAATCCGGCAGTGGATGTCACCGTCGAGGTCGAGCGCATCGTGCCGACGCACAAGCTCCGTTGCGCCTCGGCGCGCCGGGATGCGGGCGGCGGCGGCATCAACGTCGCACGCGTCATCCAGCGGCTCGGCGGCGACGTGGTCGCGGTCTTTCCCATCGGCCGCAGCTCCGGGGCCTGGCTGGCACGCCGCATGCGCAACGAAGGCGTCCCATCCGTGACCGTCCCAATCGATGGGGAGACGCGCGAGGACTTCACAGCGGTGGAGACATCGACCAACCAGCAGTATCGCTTCGTGCTGCCTGGGCCCCTGCTCGCCACGTCGGATTGGCGCGCATGCCTCGACGCCATAGCGGCGCTGCACCCGGCGCCTGAGTTCGTCGTGGCCAGCGGCAGCCTGCCGGAGGGCGCGCCGGGCGACACCTATGCTCGGGTCGCCGGCATCACCGCCCAGCGCGGCGCGCGCTTCGCGCTCGACTCGCACGGCGAGGCGCTGCGGCTGGCGCTCGGCCGGAACGTCTGGCTGGTCAAGCCCAGCCTGGGCGAGCTCCGCGAGCTGAGCGGCGAGGCGCTGGCGAGCGAAGCCGACCAGATCGAAGCCTGCAAGGCCTTGGTCGAGGCGCGCAAGGCCAGCCTGGTTGCGCTGACCCTCGGCGATCGCGGCGCCGTGCTCGTCGGAGAAGGAAGGGTCCTGCGGGCGCCGGCGCTGCCGATCAAGCCGCTCACCGCAATCGGCGCGGGCGACTCGTTTCTCGGCGGCATGATCTGGGCGATCGCCGCCGGACGCGATCTGGAATCCGCGTTCGCCTACGCGGTCGCCGCCGGATCGGCCGCGCTGCTCCATCCGGGCACGGACCTTTGCAACGCGGACGACGTGACGCGACTGGTTAGGCAGGTCCGCCTGGAGACGATCGAAGCGGGAGATGCGGTTGGCTGACGTCTGGTACGACGCGTCGGCTTGGGTGCAAGCCATCGGCACGATCGCGGCCGTGGTCGGCGCGGCCTGGGTCGCGGCCGGCGAGTCGCGCGCGGCCCGTTTGCGCGAAGAAGCCGATCGGCAGGCGGCCGCGGAACGGGAGGCGAAGGCGCTCGCCGCTTCGCGCACCGCGGCGATGAACCTCGCGATTCTTGCGGTGACGCAGATCCACGACCTGCACGCCTTGCTGAAGGACGAGGCGCGCCGCAGCCGCGTGCAGCGGGTCTCGCCCAGCCGCACCCTGGAGACGAACGAGCGGCTTCTGACGGCCTTTCCCATCCAGTCGCTGAACGACGCCGACGCCATGGTCGCCTTCGCCTTCTTTCCCGGGGCGCTGGCCACGGCGGCGGAATCTACGCCAACCTCGAGACCGCGGTGCGGGCCGGTGACGCCGACGAGGCGTCGCGTGACGAGATGTTCGCCGAATTCGCGCGACAGATGGGCCAGCTCGACCGCACCGCGCAGCGCCGGTGCCGGGAATTGCGTGAATCGCTCGAGCTGGATGGGGCGACACCAGGCGCCGAAGCGTCCGCAGCTTAAGGTTTGACGGCTGAAGCGGCTTATTGAAAACTCCGTCGTGTTGGGGGTTTGCATCGGTCCTGGCAGGGACGAGCATGAACCCGATGGATGCCAAGCCGTCTCACGTCGCCGCCGTGGGCGCGTCCGGCGACGCCGCCCCGGGGAGTCCGATCGTCGATGTCGACGGTTTGACTCGCCGGTTCGGCGCGCTCGTCGCCGTCGACCACGTTTCCCTGCAAATCCACGCCGGCGAAACCTTCGCGCTGATCGGCCCTAACGGGGCGGGCAAGAGCACGCTGATGAAGATGCTCACCACCATGCTGCCGCCGACCGCTGGCCGCGCGACGATTGCCGGCTTCGACGTCGCGCGTGATCCGCAGGCCGTTCGCGCACATATCGGCTACGTGCCGCAGCTGCTCTCCGCCGACGGGGACCTGAGCGGCCAGGAGAACATGTTGCTGTCGGCGCGGCTCTACCTCATCCCGCGCGGCGAGCGGCGCAAGCGCGTGGCCGAGGCCCTGGCGATGATGGGGTTGACCGAGGCCAAGGACCGGCTGGTGCGAACCTATTCCGGCGGCATGGCGCGGCGCTTGGAGATCGCGCAGAGCACCCTGCATCGCCCGGCCGTGCTGTTCATGGACGAGCCGACCGTTGGCCTCGACCCGGCGGGCCGTCGCGCGGTTTGGCGACACGTCGCTGAGCTGCGCGCCCAGATCGGAGCCGCGGTCGTGTTCTCCACCCACTACATGGACGAGGCCGAAGAGGTCTGTGACCGGCTGGCGCTGATCCACGAAGGTCGCATCGCCGCCATGGGCACGCCGGCGGAGCTCCGCGCCGCGAGCGGACCGGACGCGACCCTGGACGATGTCTTCAATGATCTGACGGGCGCCCGCATCGGCGCCGGAGGCGAAGCCTGATGAGCACCCTCGCGCTGCAACAGAGTCCAGGCTCGCCCTCGGGCGCCGGCGCCTACCTCACGCAAATGCTGGCGGTGGCCGCCGCCGAGGCGGTGAAGCTGCGGAACGATCCCGTTGAGCTCGTGAGTCGATCGGTGCAGCCGATCCTGTGGCTGGTGCTGTTCGGCCAGGTGATGGCCCACGTGCGCGGCCTGGCCACCGGCGGCTCCTACATCGACTTCCTGGCGCCCGGCATTCTGGCGCAGAGCGTCCTCTTCGTCGCCATCTTCTATGGTCTCTCGGCGATCTGGGAGCGGGATCTCGGCGTGTTGCACCGGTATATGGTCAGCCCCGCGCCGCGGAGCGCGCTCGTCATCGGCAAGGCGCTGGCCTCCAGCATCCGCGGCATCTGCCAGTCGATCGTGATCTATCTGTGCGCCGCGCTGCTGGGCGTGCGGCTGAGCCTTCAGCCCGCACACATGCTGGGCGTGCTCATGCTGATCGTGCTCGCTTCGGCGCTGTTCTCGACCTTCTCGCTGATCATCGCCTGCATCGTGAAGACGCTGGAGCGGTTCATGGGCGTCGGCCAGTTCCTGACCATGCCGATCTTTTTCGCCAGCAACGCGATCTATCCGCTGGCCATGATGCCCGCCTGGCTGAAGGCGATCTCGCGTGCGAACCCGCTGAGCTACGAAGTCGATGGGCTGCGCAGCCTCATGCTCGCCGGCGGCCAGAGCCAGTTCGGGCTGGGCGTCGACTACAGCGTGCTGCTTGCGATCATCGCCGCTCTGGTGGTCGCGGCGACCCGGATGTATCCCCGCCTTACGCAGTGAGACGCCCTTCGCGGGCCGCCTTAAGGGATGTCCCGTAAGGAACCGGCCGGGATAGCGCGCCCGACCCCGCGCCCGTAACATTTCGCCAGAGCTTGCGAGAGGGAGGCGCTTCACCCGTGTCGATCTACCATCACGATTTCGATCAGCGCGCCGCCATCGTGTCGCGGCCCTTGCTGCGTGCAAAGGATCCGGACCTCTATCTCGCCATCGGGTCGAATGGAGCCGTTTCCTGGACCAACGATGTCGAGGCCGCCACGGCCTTCGACTCGATGAAGGAGGCGATGCGCGCCGCGCTTCGGCTGCCGGGCGCCTATCGCGCCTTCGGCCTGCCGCTGCGTACGGAGCTGAGCGCTCACGACATCCACTAGGCCCCGCGCCTACCCCATGGTCACCTCGAGGCGGTGAGCTTCGCCGTCGTTGCGGAATGGCGCGCGGAGCGGGCGGCCCTCGAGCGGCGCGCCGTCGAAAGTCGCCTGCGCGATACCTCGCGAGACCCGGTTCGGGTTGGTCACGACGATCTCGTAGCGCGCTGTCCCGAGACGCAGGCTGACCTCGAAGCCCGGCCACGACCGCGGGATGCAGGGATCGACCTCCAGCCGATCGCCTCGACGACGCAGGCCAAGGATGCTCTCGACGCCCGCCCGCTGCATCCAGGCGGCCGAGCCCGTGTACCAAGTCCAGCCGCCGCGTCCCGTGCGTCCCGGCGCGGCATAGACGTCCGCGGCGACCACGTAGGGCTCCACCCGATAGCGATGCGCATCCGTGCGCGTGCGGGCGTGGTTGATCGGGTTGAGCATCCAGAAGAGCGCGCTTGCCTTGTCGCCATCGCCGAGCGCCGCAAACGCCATGACGGACCAGAGCGCCGCGTGAGTGTACTGGCCGCCGTTCTCGCGCACGCCAGGCGGATAGCCTTTGACATAACCCGGATCGAGCGGCCCATGGTCGAACGGCGGGGTGAACAGCAACGCCAGCCCATCCTGCGGCTGGATCAGCTCACGGTCCACGGCGGCCATCGCCCGCGCCGCCCGCTCGGGGTCGCCCGCG
Organism: Caulobacteraceae bacterium; assembly: GCA_035604135.1. Lineage (GTDB taxonomy): Bacteria > Pseudomonadota > Alphaproteobacteria > Caulobacterales > Caulobacteraceae > Poindextera. The sequence goes on from DATNJB010000068.1 coordinate 24,900, forward strand.
CCGGACAGCACGGCCCAGGACTGGGCGATCGAGTCGATCCGGCATTCCTCGTTGGCCGCCGAGCCAAGCGGCGTCCCGTTGTCGAACCACCCGCGCCGGTACCAGTCGCCGTCCCAGGCCTGCTCTTGCGCCGCGGCCGCGAGCGCATCGGCGTGCGCCCGCCAGCTTTCGGCGCGATCCGGGTCCGTGCGGCTATCTGCGAAGAGCGCGAACCGCCGCAGGTTGGCGATCAGGAACCAGCCCAGCCAGACGCTCTCGCCGCGCCCCTCGAGGCCGACGCGGTTCATGCCGTCGTTCCAGTCGCCGCCGCCGATCAGAGGCATGCCGTGCACGCCAACGGCCAGGTTCGCGTCCAGCGCTCGCGCGCAATGCTCGTAGAGGCTGGCCGAGTCCTGGGCTGCACTGGGCTCGAAGAACCGCTCGGCCTCGCCCGGCTCGAGCGGAGAGCCTTCGATGAAGGGCACGCGCTGGTCGAGCACGCCCGCGTCGCCGGTCGTGTCGACGTAGTGGGCGGCGACGAACGGGAGCCAGAGCCGATCGTCGGATATGCGCGTGCGAACCCCCTGTCCGGTGTCGGGGAGCCACCAGTGCTGCACGTCGCCTTCGACAAACTGCCGAGCCGCCGCGCGCAAGAGCTGGTCCCGAGCCATCGCCGGGCGGGCCGCCGTCAGCGCCATCACGTCCTGGAGCTGGTCGCGGAACCCGTAGGCTCCGCTCGCCTGAGAGAAGCCCGCCCTGGCCCAGAGGCGTGAGGCGACGGTCTGATAGAGCAACCACCCGTTCAGCATCAGGTCCATGGAACGGTCGGGCGTCTTGACTCGAACGGCGCCCAGGATCTCGTCCCAGCGCTGGCGCGCCTCGCCGAGCACGCCATCGAGGTCAGCCTTGCGGTAGGCCGCGACGAGCTGACTCGCCTGCGCCTCGTTCTCCGCATCCCCAAGAAAGAAGGGAATCTCGACGCTTGCCCGCGGCGCGAGCTCGAGCGTCGCCTGCAGCGCGCAACAGGGATCGAGGCCGGCGCCCAGCCGCCCGGACAATCGGATCCGCTCACCGAGAGCGAAAGGCGCGGCCAGCCCGCCGTTGCGGCCAAGAAACTCGCGGCGGTCGCCGGTCCAAGCGCTCTGGCGCCCGCCGAGGTCCGCGAAGGCCACGCGATCGGCATAGACAGGGTTCCAATGGGTCGAGGCCAGGACTGCGCCTGTCGCCGGATCGAGCTTCGTCGCGACGTGCGGCGCAGAGGCCTCGCGCGAGGCGCCAAGCGACCAGTCCAGATAGACGGTGACCGTGATCTGCCGACGAAGGCCGGACGTGTTCCGGATCGAGAGCCTGGAGATTCGGACCGGATCGTCCGCCGCGACGTATTCGAGCAGCTTGAGTTCGAGCCCGCGCGACGCATGTTCGAACTGGGTGTAGCCGAATCCGTGGCGGGCGACGTAGGTCGCGGCCTCGTCGCGGATCGGCGACGCCGTCGGCGTCCAGAGCTCGCCGGTCTCCTCGTCGCGAAGGTAGAAGACCTGCGACGGTTGGTCCGTAACCGGATCGTTCGACCACGGCGTGATCTGCCGCTCGCGACTGTTCCTCGACCAGCTGTAGCCGCCGCCCTCGGCGGAAACCTGGAACCCGAAGCTCGGATTCGCAATGACGTTGATCCAGGGCGCCGGCGTCGACTGCCCAGGTCCGACGGCGATCACGTACTCGCGGCCGCCGTCGTCGAAGCCGCCAATTCCGTTGAAATACTCGAGACCCGATGCAGGCGGAGCGATCTGCAGTTGCGATGGCGGCGTGGCGCGCCGGGCCGGCCTGGGCGCGATCGGTTCGGCCGCGGGAGCGTACTCGAGCTGATCCGCAAGCCGTCCCAGGTCGCCGGTCAAGACCACTCGGGCTATCGAGCCGAGCATCGCGCGCACCTCAGGCGACACCAGGTCGGAGCGCAGGAGAAAGACGTGGCCTGCGCCGGCCGCCTCGCCGACATTCGGCCGGGACTGGTTCGCGCGGACTTGAGTCTCCAGCGCGACCTGCAGGTCCTGGATATAGGACGTTGCGCGCTCGTTCAGGATCACGAGGTCGACCGCCAGCCGACGCATGCGCCAGTACTCCACAGCGAGCAGCGCCTCGCGCACGAGGCCAAGCTGCTGGGTGTCGGAGATCCGTACCAGGACGATCGGTAGGTCACCGGAGATGCCGAGGCCCCACAGCAGCGGTTGCTCGGCGCGACCGGCCTCGATGATCTCAGAGACCGGCCGCAGCGTCGGGGCCGCGAACATCACATGGCCAGCCAGCCGCTGGAACTGGCCGGCCTGGCTACGGTTGATGCCGAGGTGGTGCAGCTGCACCTGCACCTGCGTCCAGGCGAGCGCCGCGGCGCGCTCGAACGCGCCTGGATCGTGGTGCTTGTCGACGAGGCCTAGCACCTCATCGCGTGAGCCGGCGGCCATGGTCCAGAAGTCGACGCGCGCCGTCTCGCCGGGCTCGAGCCGCAGACGCCGTCTGAGCGCGAAGATCGGATCGAGCACCGCCCCGGTCGTCCCGGAGAGCTGGCGCCCGTCGACGATCGAGGTCGCGGCCTGCACGCTGCGCCCGCGGCCAATGAAGCGAGCGCGGTCGGTCTCGAACTCCTGGCTCCTCACGGACCTGCCGGCCACGACCGCCAGATGCGCCGCCCAGACCTCCGGCTCGTCCGGCGACCGGCGCCGCCGATGCGCCAGAAGGGCGCCCGTGTCGGCCAGATGCTCGGTCTCGACAAACAGCTTGGAAAAGGCAGGGTGGACGGCGTCGGCCGCGCGCGGCGCAAGGACGAGCTCTGCATAAGAGGTGATCTCGATCTCACGCGCCAGGGCGCCGAAGTTCGACAGCGTCAGGCGTCGCACTTCGGCGTCGTCCTCGGCGGACACCAGCACCTCGAGCGTGGTCGTCAGCGTCCTATCGCGGCGGGCGATCTCGGCGCGATCTTCGTTGAAGATCGCCGTGTAGCCATCGCCGTCGACTCCGGTTGGCTGCAGGCCGGCGGACCAGACCTCGCCACTCCGCGCATCGCGCAGGAAGATGTAGGATCCCCAGTCGTCGCAGGTCGTGTCCTCTCGCCAGCGCGTCACGGCGATGTCGCGCCAGGCGCTGTAGCCGGAACCAGCCGCGGTCAGCATCACGCTGTAGCGTCCGTTCGACAGAAGTTGCGTGTCCGGCGTCGCGCTCCACGGATTGCCGCGACGCCAGCCGCCTCGGTCGGCGGCCCGCTCGTGCGCGGAGGCGGCGGACTCGGCGACAGACGGCGGCGGCGGGACCACGTCGCGCGGCGCCCGCTCCTGCAACAGCAGCTCGGTCGCCTGGACCGCGGAATCGGCGTGGAAGCGCCGGCGCATGCGGCCGTCGAGCAGGGTGTCGGCGATGGCGACGATCGACATGCCCTGGTGGTGGGCCATGTAGGCTTGCACCACCGCGGAGCTTGCGCCCTCCGGCAGCCGCGAAGGCGTGAGGTCGAGGGCTTCGTAGAAACCGTAGCGGCCAAGGGCGCCGACCTCGGCGAGGCGACCGAAATTGCGCACGGCTGCGCGCGGATCGACCATCGCCGCGAGCGCGGTCGCGTACGGCGCGATCACCAGGTTGTCCGCCAGGCCTCGTTTGACGCCCAGACCGGGAACGCCGAAATTCGAGTACTGGTAGGTGAATTCCAGGTCGCGAGCGTTGAACGCCGACTCCGAAACGCCCCAAGGGGCGCCGAGCCGTCGCCCATACTCGATCTGCCGCTCGACGATGCATTCGTTGCTCTGCTCGATGAGGCTGGCGGTCGGCCCGCGCATCACCAGCGAGGGCATGAGGTACTCGAACATCGAACCCGACCAGGAGATCAACGCGGCGCCGCGCCCGCACGGGGTCACCGAACGACCCAGCCGGAACCAATGGCGCGCCGGAGCATCGCCCTTGGCGATCGCCACGAAGCTGGCCAGGCGCGCCTCGGACGCCAGCAAGTCATAGCAGCTCGGGTCACGGACGCCCTCGACCGTCTGGTAGCCGATGGAAAGCAGGAGCCGTTCGGGATCGAGCAGGAAGCGGAAGTCCATCTCGAGCGCCATGGCGCGCGCCATCTGCTCCACCGCCATCAGGCGTCGCGGAAGGTCAGCGGCGGCTGGCCCGCTGTCCCGACGGTGGCTCTCGACGGCGCGGCGCGCAGCCTCCGTCCAGAAACGCAGGTCGCCATCGACATCGGCGTCCGCCAGGCTCCGGGCCGTCGCCGCAAGCTCTTCGACGGTGTGCGTGAGGTCCGCCCGCTCGACCCGCACACCCCCATCGAGCGCACGCAGCCCAGCGTCGATTTTGTCGAGCAGCCGCGCTCGCGCGCTAGAGGCGCCAGCCGTATCGCCCGGAAGCGCGAGCAGGGCGCCCCGCGCTAGCCGCAGTGCGTCCGCCACGCCGGCCAGGCGATCGGCCCCTGCCGGATCCGTCGCGCCCCACTCGCGGCACGCGCCGGCGAGCGCGATCAGGTGACCGGCCAGGTTGCCGCTGTCCACTGAGGAGACGTAGCGGGGATCGAGCGCCCGACCGTCGCTGGTGTCGTACCAATTGTAGAAATGGCCCCGGTAGCGCGCGAGGGCGGCCATCGAAGCCAGTGTCGTCTCGAGGCGATCGACCGCCTCGACGGCCCCGATCCAACCGAAGTCGCGGGCGCTGGCGGTCGAGAGCAGGTAGAGGCCGAGGTTGGTCGGCGAGGTTCGCTGGGCGACAACCGGCTCGGGGGTTTCCTGGAAGTTGTCCGGCGGCAACCAGCTGCTCTCGGCCGTCACGAAGGTCTCGAAGAAACGCCAGGTTCGCCGCGCGGTCAGGCGCAGCGCCTCCTGTTCGGTCTCCTTCAGCGGCCGGCGGTCAGCGGTCAGCGGCGACAGACTCGCTCGCAGCGCGACGGCGGGGGCCAGCGCCCAGGCGGCGGCGAAGGCGCCGGCGATTGGCCAGACGCCGTCGCGTCCCAGCCAGCCGGCGGCGAGCGCGGCGGCGGAGAGGGCCACACCGCCGGCCATGCGCCGGTAGAAACTCGCGAGGTCAAGGCGCCGCCCGGAAACGGCTTGCGCGGCCGGCGTCCACTGCAGGAGGTGACGGTGGCTGACGGTGAGCCGGAAGAGCGTGCGCAGGATCGCATCGCTCATCAGCCACGCCTGGTGGCCCAGGAAGATCAACATCAGGCCGACCTGGATCACCGCCAACCGAAGGTCGCCCGCGAGCGTGCGCAATCGGCCGCGGAGCGTCGCGCCCGGTCGCCGCGCCGTCGCCTGCGTGGCCACCGGCAGGAGCGGCGGGATGGCCATCGTGGCGACGATGAAGGTCGTCCAGATCAGCGCGCCGCCACCGGGCGCCGCCAGCCACCCGGCAAGCAACGCGGCGACCGTCGACGGCGCCGAGAGCGTCCGGCGCAGGTTGTCCAACATCTTCCATCGCCCGACCATGGGAACGCCATGCAGCCCACGACCGTGGGCCGATCGCCGCCCCGGGCCGAACATCCATGGCAAGAGCTGCCAGTCGCCGCGGGCCCAGCGGTGGTGGCGCAGCGCGGCGGCGTCGTAGCGGGCCGGGAAGGCTTCGACGACCTCGACGTCGGAGGCCAGCCCCGCGCGCGCGAAGATGCCTTCGAACAGGTCGTGGCTGAGCAGTCGCGAGTCCGGGACGCGCCCAGCGATCGCCGCCTCGAACCCGTCTATGTCGTAGATGCCCTTGCCCGTGTAGGAGCCTTCGCCGAACAGGTCCTGGTAGACATCCGAAACGGCGGCGGCATAGGGGTCGATCCCGCTTGCGCTCGAGAAGACCCTGAGGAAGAGCGAGCCTTCCTGTCCGATGGGCAGCGATGGCGTCACCCGCGGCTGCAGAATGGCGTACCCCTCGACCACCCGCTGTTGAGCGGAGTCCAGCCGCGGGCGATTGAGCGGATGGGCCATCTTGCCGATCAGTCGCCGCACTGTCTCGCGCGGCAGTCGGGTATCGGAATCCAGCGTGATGACGTAGCGCACGCTCGCGGGCGCCGGCGGCGGGTCGATCAACGTCGTATCGGTCGCGCCGCGCAAGTACCGGTTAAGCTCGGCGAGCTTGCCCCGCTTGCGCTCCCAGCCGATCCAGCGCCGCTCGCCCTCGTTCCAGACCCGTCGCCGGTGCAGCAGTAGGAAACGATCGCCGCCGTGCGCGGGCGCGTAGCGCCGGTTCAGCTCGGCGACGCCCTCGCGCGCGAGCGCCAGCAACGCCTCGTCGCCATCGACATGCTCTTCATCGGCGTCGGCCCAATCGGTGAGCAAGGCGAAGCGGATGTCGCCGCCCGGGCTGGCCAGGTGATGGATCTCCAGCCCCTCCACCTGCTCGGCGATCGTCTCCTTCGCCGTGAGCATCGTCGGCACGACCACCAACGTGCGCAGCGCGGCGGGGACGCCCTCCTTCAGCTCGAGCCCCGGCAGCAGGCTCGCGCGAAAGCCCCGCGTCACCACGTGGTTGACCAGCGCCACGCTCAGGTCGACGGCCGGCGCGACGCCCAGCACGCCAAGGACGACGAGCCAACGCCAACCCAGCCCCGACTGCCCAAGGACGAGGAGCGGCCAAGCCAGGATCGCAGCCCCCAGCAGCGCGCCGGCGCCGACGTATCCTCCGATGCCGAGCGCCCGATAGAGCCTGCCGGGCCAGAGCCGCGGCGGCGGGCGAAACCCGATGGCCGCCTCAAATCCCTGCCGGCCGGCGCCGATCAGATAGTAGCCTGGGTCCGAGAGGCGGGCGTCAGGGGTCCCGGTTTGGCCCGACCCCGAAGGGGACACCGCCAGCAGCGCCGCGCGAGCGATCTCCAGCTCGCTGAGGCCCGATCCTCGCGCCAGCTCCTCGATGGCGCTGCGGTAGAGGTTGCGGGTCGGGAAATCCATCTCGCCGAAGCGGCTGCCGGAGACGAGCAAGTCGTCGATCAGGCTGAACCGCTCCACGAGCTCGGACCAGTCGATGTCCGAGATCAAGCGCATGCTGGTGATGATGTTCCGGACCGTGACGCTTCCGGCGACCTGACGCAGGTGCTCGGCCTGTACGACCCCGTCGGCGGTCAGACCCTGAGCTGCGAGCCGCTCGTCGATCCAGGCGAGCGCCGGAGCGATGCTCGGGTCCTGGTCGCGCAGGCGTTGGACGAGCTGGACGAAGAAGGCTTCCGAGAGGATCGGGCCGTCGAGCCCGGGCAGCACCGCCGCTGGCGCCTCCACCGCGCGCCTGCCGGACCCCAGCAGGCGGTCGGCGATCGCGTCGGCGTCCCTCCGCCCGGCCCGGCTGGCGACCACCCGCCCCGCGATGCGCCTCAGATTCTCGACGAGGACGATGCGTAGCGTGATGGCGATGGCCCACAGCTCGCCGATGGTGAGCGGCTGCACCTCCTGATAGGCCCTGACGTACCGCCGGAGCGCCTCGGGATCGAACAGGCTGTCGGTGTGGGCGATGAAGGCCCAGGCAAGGCCAAAGACGCGTGGAAGACCCTGAAACGGCCCCGCCGCCAGTTCCGGCAGCTGGCGATAGTATCCGGACGGGAGGTCCGCGCGGATCTCCCTGACCTGCTGTTCGACCACGTGGAAGTTGTCGATCAGCCACTCGGCCGCGGGCGTGATCGCCGCGCCCGCTGCGATCGCGTCGGCGACGTCGCGGTACGCGGCGAGCAGGTCGGCCTCGTTCTCGGCCAGCCGGGCCCGGAGCAGGTTCCGCCCCCGGCGACGCGCGGCGACGGGTTGCGCCGCGGCCAAACTGCGGGCGTGCTGTTCCAGCCGCTCGATGCCGAACAGCTCTTCGCGGATTGGTCGATCGTCCCAAGGCGAAGCCGCTTGCCCGGCAAGTCCACGCTGGATGAGCCCCGCCAGCACCCCGGTGCGATGCTCGACGGTCTCAGGGGCGAGATGGCTCTCCGGCGCCGCTGTCGTCACCTCGGCCGTTCCAATCCCCGCCCAGCAGCGAGCTTACCGCCAGGCGTCGTGGGTCCTGGCCGTCCTACCGGAGCCGCCCAGCGCCGCGGTTCTCGACGCGCCCATCGGCTCGTCGGGGTCCACCTCGACGACCACTTCCGAAGACACGCCGTGCATGCGGAGCGCTTCGCAAAGCCGGTTGGCTTCCCGAATGGCCTGGGCACGGGACCAGAACGGCGTGCACATGCCGTCGCCCAGGCGGACCGCCCAGCCATGGTGCTCCTTCACGACCTTGAACGTGTGCATGACAACCCTCAATCGGAACCCGCGCAAGCTCCAACATCTGGCGCTCGCCGCCTTGACCGAGATCAAAGGCGAGCGCCGCGTTGCCGACGACATTGGCTGGGGGGCGTGGGAACTGATGAAACCAAGACGGGTCCTATCCCTTCGGCGTCCGCCGCAAGCTAAGCTCCAGTTCAGGCGCGAGCTTGGCGACACTGCTGATCGCGCCAGATGGGTGAGGCAAAATGGATCGAAATATCTGGGTGGCGCTGGCGGTATTGGCTTCCGGCTTCTCGGTGGCCGCGACGGCTCGGCCGCATCCAACCTCCACCGCCGCTGTGCGCGAGGGCGAGCATGTCGCTCTGGTGGTCTGCGCCTATTGCCATGTCGTGCCGGCCAATCTGCCGGCTCAACCGATCCTGAATCAGCCGACGCGCAGCTTTCAGGACGTAGCGGACGACCCCAAGACGACGGCGAAATCCCTGCGCCGGTTCATCACGACCGCGCACTGGGATGTGTACACCGTGCCGATGACGATGCCCGACCCGCAGCTGCTCGACCAGCAGTACGACGACGTGGTCGCCTACATCCTCAGCCTGCGGCGCCGCCAGCAAGCCGCGCCGCCGCGCGGCGGCGGCGGCACAGCGTCCGAGAGCGGCGACGCCGGCGAAGAGGTCGCCCTGCGGCGTTGTTCAATCTGCCACGTCGTCACCGCCGACCCGCGGTATCGTCCTGCCCTGAATCCGCCGGGGCCGAGCTTTCAGACCATCGCGGCCGATCCACAGACGACAGCCGAGTCCCTGCGTCGGTTCATCGCGACCACCCACTGGGACGAACAGACCACACCGATGACCATGCCTGCGCAGAACCTGCGTTCCGACGAGATCGACTCTGTGGTCAGCTACATCCTCAACAAGCGCGAAAGCCGTTAGAGCCTCGCCAGAGACGCCGGACCCCGCCACATGAGTGGTCTAGCCGTCGGCGAACTTTGCAGTCTCGGCCGCGCCTTCAATCGTCGCGCTGATCGAGAAGCCTCGAGACGATTGCGTTCCAGCATAGGCCGATAAGGAGGACGGGCAACAGCGCCATCGCCGCCACCGAAAGCCCGGCGGCAAACCAGACGCCAAGAATGCTCCAGGGGTCGCTCAGGTTGTGGCTCTGGGCGTCGAGAAAGCCGGCGACGATGCCGATGACCAGGGATCCGGCGAGCATAAAGAGCGGCAGATCGGCCTTCAGCATATCTCCGCCGAACAGGCCCGCCCTCTCGCGATGGCCGCGCACTAGCTTTGCCGTGTGCCCCATACCGACACTCCTCAACCAACCGGGTCGTTGCGCCACACTGCCCGAGCGGGGTCGTTGCGCCACACTGCCCGAGCGGGGCGCCGCCGGCATTGATCTCGCGCAACAGAGGCGGGCCGCAGCTGGCGTTGCAGGCGGCGGTTCGCTCGGCACGGCCAAGTCGCGGGCAAGCGATCCCGCCAGATTGATCCAGCGCAAAGCCAATGCGTTGTTCGCGCGACAGACTGCTTGCCAGTTGGTGGAGGCAGCCCAGTGGCTCTCGCAGCGGTCATGATCCTAACCGCGGCCCTCTCAGGCGCAGCGCATGCCGCGCCGTCGGCGGTGACTGTCGCCTGCAACGCTCCGGCGCCTACGCTAGGGGCCGAGGTTTCCGGCCCTGTCCCGCAGGTCATCGATGGCCGGACGTTCTGCCTGGCCGAGGGGCCGACGCCGGCGAGCTGGCTCAAGGTGACGTTGGCCGGCGACGCGGGCGCGGGCGGCCGGTCGGACCTGATGGCGGCCGCGTTCGCTCGCCGCGTGACCTGTGTCGTCTACAAGCGCGGGGATGACGGCGTGGTCGCACGCTGCGCCGTCGACGTCGCGACCGGCGCGCACCTCGGTCCCCAGCCGGCGTCCGAGACGTCTCGCGACGCCGACGCCGCGAACTGTCCGAAGCCCGACTAGCCGCGCGTCCGTCCCTGCGCGGTGGTCTTGCGGAGCTGATGAAGATGCCTGAGCAGGGGTTCTCCGATCGCAGCGAAGCCGGGCGCGAGCTCGCCAAGCGGCTCGAGGCCATGTCGCTGGCCGATCCCGTCGTCTATGCGCTGCCGCGGGGCGGCGTGCCGCTCGCGGTCGAGATCGGCCGGGCGTTGCACGCCCCCGTCGACGTGCTGCTCGTGCGCAAGATCGGCGCCCCAGGCCATGCCGAGCTCGCGCTGGCGGCGGTGGTCGACGGCGCGGCGCCGCAAACCGTGGTCAACGAGGAGGTGCGCGAGATTACCGGCGCCACCGCCGCCTACCTTGCCTCCGCGCGAGACCGAGAGCTGAAGGAAATCCAGCGCCGTCGCGCCGCCTATCTCGGCGAGCGCGCGCCGATCAGTCCGAAGGGGAGGACGGCGATCGTCGTCGACGACGGCCTGGCCACCGGCGCCACGGCCAAGGCCGCTGTCCGCGCACTGAAACAGCAGGGCGCCAAACGGGTCATCCTCGCCGTCCCCGTCGCGCCGCTGGACACGCTGGCCGAGATGCAAAGCGAGGCCGACGAGGTGATCTGCCTCCTGCCCGCCACGAACTTCTGGGGCGTCGGCCAGTTCTACCGCGACTTCCACCAGCTGACGGACGAGGAGACGGTGGCGTTGCTGCGTCAGGCGTGGGGCCCAGATAGCGACCCGCCGGTCGCCGATCGGCAGGAGGTGCGCATTCCGCCGCTGGAGCTGGCGGCCGACCTGCAGACGCCGAAGAATCCCCGCGGCGTCATCGTCTTCGCCCATGGCAGCGGCTCGAGCCGGCTCAGTCCGCGCAACCGCGTGGTCGCCGACGACCTGAACCGCCGCGGTTTCGCGACCCTGCTGCTCGATCTCCTGACCGAGAGCGAGGCGGGCCAGCGCCGCAACGTCTTCGACATCGACCTGCTCGCCGAGCGGCTGGCGCAAGGCGTGGCGTGGCTCGATCTGCACCCGCAGCTGGCGAGCCTGCCGCTCGGCCTGTTCGGCGCCTCGACCGGCGCCGGCGCCGCGCTGAACGCCGCGGCCCGGCTCGGCGAGCGGGTGGGAGCGGTGGTCTCGCGCGGCGGCCGGCCGGATCTGGCCGGCGAGGCCGCGCTGGCCAAGGTCGCCGCGCCGACGCTGCTCATCGTCGGCGGCGACGACCACGGCGTGATCGAGCTCAACCGCGCGGCGATCGCCGTCATGGGCTGCAAGAAGGCGCTGAAGATCGTGCCCGGCGCCACGCATCTCTTCGAAGAGCCCGGGACGCTCGAAGCGGTGATGCATCTGGCCGGCGACTGGTTCGAGCACACACTGGCGGGCAAAAACGCCGCCGAGGCGCCAGCCCGCGCGCTGCAAACCGTTGCGCCTAGCGTCGAACGGCAGCTGGAAGCGGCGCTCGAGCCCCTGCCCGCCATCGACGAGGAGGCATTCGCCGCCGCGTTCGACCGCTATGCCGAGGCCCGCGTCGTGCTGATCGGCGAGGCCAGCCACGGCACGAGCGAATTCTACCGGGCGCGCGCGGCGATCACCCGGCGCCTGATCGAGCGTCACGGCTTCGACACCGTCGCCGTCGAGGCGGACTGGCCGGACGCAGCCGCCATCGACCGTCACGTGCGCCATCGGCCGCATCAGAAATCCGAAACGCCGTTTACGCGCTTCCCGACCTGGATGTGGCGCAACACCGACGTCGACGCCTTCGTCCGCTGGCTGCGCGGGCACAACCAGCGCCTGCCGACCGCCCGGCGGACCGCCTTCTACGGCCTCGACCTCTACAACATGCGCGCGTCGATGGCGGCGGTGCTCTCCTACCTCGACCGGGTCGACCCGAAGGCGGCGAAGGCGGCGCGCCAGCGCTACGCCTGCCTCGACCCCTGGAGCCAGGAGCCGGCCGCCTACGGCCGCGCATCACTGAGCGAAGGCTATGCGCTGTGCGAGGGCCCGGTCCTGGGCATCCTGCGCGACATGGTGCGCCACGCCCTCGACTACGCCGAGCACGACGGCGAGCGCTTCTTCGACGCCGCGCAGAACGCCCGCGTCGTCGCCGACGCCGAGCGCTACTACCGCGTGATGTACTACGGCAGCCACGAGTCGTGGAACCTGCGCGACCGGCACATGTTCGAGACTCTCGACCATATCCTGGCGTTACGTGGCCCGACGTCGAAGGCGGTGGTCTGGGCGCACAATTCCCACATCGGCGACGCGCGCTTCACCGACATGGGGGCCGAGCGCGGCGAGCTGAACATCGGCCAGCTCTGCCGAGAGCGCTTCGGCCGCGAGGCGGCGTTGATCGGGTTAGGGACCCACACCGGCACGGTCATGGCCGCCTCGGACTGGGATGGCCCAGCCGAGGTCAAGCGCGTGCTGCCCTCGCGGCCCGACAGCTACGAGGCCCTGTGTCATCAGACCGGGACGCCGCGGTTCCTGGTCGATCTTCGCGCCGGCCGACACGAGAGCTTGCGGCGGGCGCTGCGCGAACCCCGGCTCGAGCGCTACATCGGCGTCATCTATCGGCCGGACACCGAGCTTATGAGCCACTATGCGCGTTCCTCGCTGCCCGACCAGTTCGACGGTTTCGTCTGGTTCGACGAGACCAGCGCCGTCGAGCCGTTGGTGACGACCGTCGTGTCCCACGAGGACGAGACCTATCCATTCGGCGTCTGAATCAGCGGTGCTGAGTTGCGCTGGATCAAGGCGCAAGCTGCGCTTTGGCGCACTGCTTCTCCGCGTCCCCATCGGGACAGACGTTGGAGAGACAGAGATGACTGCAGTTCCCGTGAAGAAAATGACCGGCGCGCTGACCGCGTCGCCCTTCTTCAATGCGTTCGCACCGCTGCAACGCGAGATCGATCGCGTGTTCGAGGATTTCGTGCCGAGCTTCTGGCCAAGCGCAAACCCGGTCGACGTTCGCTGCAAGATGAACCTGGCCGAGACGAAGGACGGGCTTGAGCTGACCGTCGAGCTGCCCGGTCTGGAGGAGAAGGACGTCAGTGTCGAAGTCAGCGACGGCGTGCTGACCGTCAGCGGCGAGAAGAAGTTCGAGTCCGAGCAGAAGGACAAGAGCTACCGCATGGTCGAGCGCGGCTATGGCTCGTTCTCGCGTTCGATCGAACTCCCGGCCGGCGTGAAGGCCGATCAGATCAAGGCCGCGCTCGCCAAGGGCGTGCTGACCGTGACCATCCCGGCCGCGCCGAAGGCCCAGCCGAAGAAGATCGAGGTGAAGACGACCGCCTAGCCTCGGACCTCAAAGGCGTGCTGGCGACTTGAGCCCATCCCCCCGATAGGCGCGCCTTGCTCCCCCACCCGGCCCCTCCTGCCCCGAGCCCCGGGTGGGGGAGCGCGGTTTCTCTGGAGGAAGTCCCGATGAAAGTTTCTGCTCTTGCTGCGGCAGCGGCTGCCGGTGCGGCGCTGCTGCTGGGCGGCTGCGTCGACGAATACGCCTACGGGCCGCCCGACGGTTATGCGAACGTCGACTACGTCGGCTACTACGACGGCTACTACGGCCCGTACGACTACGGCTTCTGGGCGCCGAGTGGGTACTTCTACTATTCGGACGGCAACGGCCGCTTCCACCGCGACGTCGGCGGCCACTTCCGGCACACGGCCGGTTCCGGATTCCACGCCATATCGGGTCACGCGCCCGGGTCGCACGGTCACCACTGAGAGGGCTCGCTGGTTATTCCCCGCCGCATCGCGCCAAGCTAGTCTGTGGGGGCCGTCGCGGGTCCTGATCCGGCTCAATACGACGCAAACCCAGGCCGACGAGGAACGGCTCCGGCATGGACGCGAGATCCCCGGCGCCTGAGAAAGGCAAGGAGTCGCCGCCGCGAGGCGACGGTCACGTTCTGCTCGGCTACCTTCTGGCCGGCCTGCTCGGCCTGATCGTCGTGCAATGGCTGTGGGCCATGATCGCGCCCTCGGAGACCATCCCCTACAGCCAGTTCGAGACGCTGGTCGCCCAGGGCAAGGTCAGCGACGTCACGATCAGCGACACCACGATCCAGGGCAAGCTCAAGTCGGCGCTGCCCGACGGCGCCACCGCCTTCACCACCGCCCGCGTCGAGCCGGCGCTCGCCGATCAGCTGGCCGCCAAGGGCGTCGTCGTCACCGGCGCGCCGCCGAGCGGATGGCTGACGGCGCTGCTTTCCTGGGTCGCGCCCCTGTTCTTCTTCTATCTGGTCTGGATCTTCCTCCTACGGCCGAGCGCAGGGGCGGGCCTCGGCGGCCTGCTCTCGGTGGGCAAGGCGCGGGCGAAGATCTTCGTCGAGACCGACACCAAGACGACATTCGCCGATGTGGCCGGCGTAGACGAGGCCAAGTTCGAGCTGCAGGAGGTCGTCGCCTTCCTGAAGGACCCGAAGAGCTACGGCCGCCTCGGCGCGCATGTGCCGAAAGGCATCCTGCTGGTCGGACCGCCAGGCACCGGCAAGACGCTGCTCGCCCGCGCCGTCGCCGGCGAAGCTGGCGTGCCGTTCTTCTCCATTTCCGGGTCTGAGTTCGTCGAGATGTTCGTCGGCGTCGGCGCCGCGCGCGTGCGCGACCTGTTCGAGCAGGCCCGCAAGGCCGCGCCCTCGATCATCTTCATCGACGAGCTCGATTCGCTCGGCCGCTCGCGATCCGGCGTCCTCGCCGGCGGCATGGACGAGAAGGAGCAGACGCTGAACCAGCTCCTGGCCGAGCTGGACGGCTTCGACCCGAGCATCGGCGTGATCCTGCTGGCCGCCACCAACCGGCCGGAGATTCTCGACCCGGCGCTGCTGCGCGCCGGCCGCTTCGACCGCCAAGTGCTGGTCGACAGGCCCGACCTCAGCGGCCGCCGCGCCATCCTGGAGGTGCACGCGCGCAAGATCACGATCGAGCCCGATGTCGATCTCGACGCCGTCGCCGGCCTGACGACCGGTTTCACCGGCGCGGACCTGGCCAACCTGGTGAACGAGGCGGCGCTGGTCGCCACGCGCCGAAAGGCCGACGCGGTGAGCCTGGCCGACTTTACCGCCGCGATCGAGCGCATCGTCGCGGGCCTCGAGAAGAAGAGCCGGGTCCTGAACCCGGCCGAGCGGCGCCGTGTCGCCTACCACGAGATGGGCCACGCCCTGGTGGCGGCCAGCCTGCCGGGGGTCGACCCGGTGCACAAGGTCTCCATCATCCCCCGCGGCGTCGGCGCCCTTGGCTACACCATGCAGCGGCCGACCGAGGACCGCTTCCTGCTGGCGAAGAGCGACCTGGAGAACCGCATCGCGGTCCTGTTGGGCGGCCGCGCGGCGGAGGCGCTGATTTTCGACGGCGACGTCTCGACCGGCGCCGCCGACGACCTGCAGCGCGCGACCGAAATCGCCATGGAGATGGTCACCCGGCACGGCATGGATGCCACCGTGGGCTTGCGCGTGTTCACCGCGCCGCAGTCTCCATTGCTCGGCGGCGGGCCGATCCGCGAGGTCAGCGCCTCCGAGGGGGCCGAGCGCGAGATCGACCTGGCGGTGCGTGAGATCGTGTCCCGCGGCGCGGCGCGCGCCGAAGCGATATTGGCCGGACGACGAGGCGACCTCGAGGACGGCGTGCAGCTGCTCCTCGCGCAGGAGACCATCACCGCCGAGACGTTCGCGCCGCTCAGGCCCGTGCAAACGCCGGCGTCGGGCGCCGCGGAAGCAGCCGCCCCCGCTGGCGCGAAGCCGAGGTCCGCGGCCAAGGCGATTTCGATGCCATGGGGCGCTCCGGATTGATCCGGCCGCAGGCGAAACGGAGGCTGAACACCTAGAGCGTGGACGGCCAGCCGTTGCGCTCGCCGTTAACGACCTCTTCCGGGCTTCTTTGATCCGCCTCAAGGCGAAGCCGCCGCGGTCGACCTAGGTTATCGGCAGAAGAGAGGAGTTCCTGATGTCCCCCGAGATTTGGGCCGCCGATGCGATGATGGTCGGGGTGGTCATGTTCATGGTCCTGAGCTGGGCCTTCGAGCCGAAGACCCAGCGTGCATCGGCGCGTGCAGTGAAAGCGTCGCCGCAGCGCCGTTAGTTTTGGGCCACAGCAAGTAGGGAGCCTCGTCATGGACGCCGTCGACGCCATCTATGGCCGCCGCGCCATCCGCAACTTCACCGGCCAGACGCCGCCGCGCGAGGAGATCGAAGCGCTGATCGAGGCGGCGGTGCAGGCGCCCAACGGGATGAATCGCCAGCCGTGGGCGTTCGTGGTCGTCGAGGACAAAGCCGCGCTGGCGCGCTTCTCGACCGCCGCCAAGGCCTACCTGATGCGGACGATGCCCGCGAGCTCGCCGCTGCATTCGCATCGCGAGCACCTGGTCTCCAGCGACTTCAACATCTTCTACAATGCGCCGGTCCTCGTCGTGATCTGCGCGACCGATCCCGACCCGATGTCGGCGAAGGACTGCTGTCTCGCAGCCGAGAACATGATGCTGGCCGCGCACGACCGGCGCATTGGGACCTGCTGGATCGGCTTTGCGGAGGCCTGGCTGAATTCGGCCGAGGGCAAGCAGGCGCTCGGCATTCCCGAGAGCCATACGGTCGTCGCTCCGATCATCGTGGGCCACGCGGCCGAGACGCCGGCGCGTCCGCATCGCAATACGCCCGCCGTGCGCTGGGTCGGCCAGCCCGTTCACACCCCCGCCTGACCCACGCCGGTTTCGGGAGCCCGCATGATCTCCATAGAAGACTGCATCGCGCTCAGCGGCCTGACGCAAGACGAGGTTGACGCGATCGGCGAGCATGAGCACGTGCCGGAGATCGCCGCGGCGGCGCTAGCCAACTACCTGCTCAATCGCCCCGAGGGCGTTCGCGAAATCCGCGAGATGATCGTCGACGACATCCGCGATGCCCGCGCCAAGGGTCACAACAAGCACGCGGCCGAACTCTTCGGCGCCCTGCGGCACTTCCTCGACACCCACTGAGCCGACGCAGCGGCGCGGACCGGCTATTCGTCAGGAACGTTCGCCGCCAGCTCGGCCAGCCAGACCGTCGCATTGCCGTCCGACGGCGCGCGCCAGTCGCCGCGCGGGGAGAGTGAGCCGCCTGAGGAGATCTTCGGCCCGTTCGGCAGCGCCGAACGCTTGAACTGGCTCTGGCCGAAGAAGCGACGGAGGAACACCTCGAGCCATGACTTGATCTCGGGCAGGGTGAACGCGCGACGGGCGACGCCCGGAACATTTGGCGGCCAGGCGCCCCGGTCGGCCGCTTCCCAGGCGGCGAGCGCCAGGAAGGCGACCTTCGACGGCCGGAAGCCATAGCGAGTGAGATAGTAGAGATTGAAGTCCTGCAGCGCGTAGGGGCCGACGATCTGCTCGGTGGATTGGATCGCGCCGGCGGCGTCGGCCGGCACGAGCTCGGGCGAGATTTCCGTCGCCAGGATGGCCTGCAGGATGTCAGACGTCGCCGTGTCCACGTCGCCGGACGCGGCGACGAACCGGATCAGGTGCTGGATCAGCGTCTTCGAGACCGAGGCGTTGACGTTGTAGTGCGACATCTGATCGCCGACGCCGTAGGTGCACCAGCCCAGCGCCAGTTCGGAGAGGTCGCCGGTTCCGACCACCAGGCCGCCGTGGCGGTTAGCGAGGCGGAACAGATAGTCGGTGCGCAGGCCCGCCTGCACGTTTTCGAAGGTAACGTCGTAGACCGCCTCGCCGCGGGCGAACGGATGGTCGAGGTCGGCCAGCATCTGCCGGGCGGCAGGGCGGATGTCGATCTCCTCGCCGGTGACGCCGAGGGCGTTGATCAGGGCCCAGGCGTTGGCCTTCGTCGACTCGGAGGTGGCGAAGCCCGGGAGCGTGTAGGCAAGCACATTGGCGCGCGGGCGGCCGATGCGGTCCATCGCGCGCGCGGCCACGATCAGCGCCTGGGTCGAATCCAGGCCGCCGGAGACGCCGATGACGGCGTGGGTCAGCCCCGTCGACTTCAGGCGTTTCGCCAGTCCCTCGACCTGGATGTTGTAGGCCTCGTAACAGTCCTCGGCGAGCCGGGCGGGGTCCGCCGGCACGAACGGGAAACGCTCGACCGCCCGGCGGAGCGGAGCGGCCCCAGCCGGGGCGTCGAGCGCAAGCTCGATCGCGCGGAACCGCGCCACCCGCTCCGCCTCTTCGGCCACGCAGTCGCCGAAGCTGTTCAGGCGCATGCGTTCCTGGCGGATGCGGCCTAAGTCGATGTCGGCATAGACCGCCTGGTCGCCCTCGAAGCGCTCGGTCTCGGCCAGCGCCTCACCCATCTCGAACACGCCCGCCTGGCCGTCCCAGGCGAGGTCGGTCGTCGATTCGCCGGGTCCGGCCGCGGTGTAGAGGTAGGCCGCGATCGCCGCGCGCGACTGTGCGGCGCAGAGCAGCCGTCGCGTCTCCGCCTTGCCGATGGTGATGTTGCTGGCCGAGAGGTTGACCAGAAGCTCCGCCCCGGCCAGCGCCGCGGTGCTCGAAGGCGGGATCGGAGTCCAGAGGTCCTCGCAGATCTCGACGTGGAAGGTGACCGCGACCGAGCCGGTCGAGCGGAAGACGAGATCGACGCCAAACGGCGCGCGCTGGCCGGCGATTTCGATCTGCGTGTTCCGGATGCCGGCGCCGGAGGTGAAATGCCGCCGCTCGTAGAACTCGCGGTAGTTCGGCAGGTAGGTCTTTGGGACCACGCCGATGACCCGGCCGCGGTGCAACACGACGGCGGTGTTGTAGAGGCGCCCGCCGCGACGGACCGGCGCGCCGACCACCAGCACCGGATTTAGCTCCCGGCTCGCCTCGACCAGCTTGCCGATGGCGTCTTCGACGGCCTCGAGCAGGGCGTCCTGAAACAGCAGATCGTCGATCGCGTAGGCGGAGAGGCCGAGCTCGGGAAAGGCGACCAGAACCGCCTGCTCACGGTCGGCCTGCTCGGCCAGGCGGAGCGAGGCGGCGAGATTGAACGCCGTATCGCCCACCTCGACGCTGGGCACGGCCGCGGCCACGCGCGCGAAGTCATGGCGGTAGAGACAGCGGAATGGCCGCGCGCTCACTTCAGATCCCCGCCCCGGTCGACATCTCGCGACCGTTCTCGAAGAAAGCTGCGCGAGAGTCGATCCCTTGGTGCGCTAGAGACGCTGGAGAGCCTCCTCGATGAATCCCCGTTGGCCCGCGAGGATCTTTCGTCGCGCTGCCTCGACCTCGAAGTAGCCGGCCTGGTCGCACTCCGGAACCAGAATGGTCCGCCCCGAGCGTGGCGGCCACTCCAGCTCGAAGGTGTTGCTCTTGAAGGATGCGAGGTCGAGGTCGGCCTCGACCAGCCAGCAAAGCACCGTCTTGCCGCCCCTTTGCTTCAGCTGCGCAAGGGCTGTGAACGCGCCCGATACGGTCTGGCCGACCTCTTCCTCGAACTCGCGTACGGCGGCGGCGCGCGGATCTTCGCCGGGATCGATCAGGCCCTTCGGGATCGACCAGACGCCGACGTCCTTGCCCCGCCAGTAGGGGCCGCCAGGATGTACGAGCAGGAACTCCACGCCGCGCACGCGCGAGCGCCGGAAGACGAGAATTCCCGCGCTTGTCTGGCCGGCCATCCCGGCATCTTAGCGGTCGATCGGGCTAACCGGGACACCAGCGCGCGTGAAAGGCGCCGAAGCGGTTCTTAAGCTCGTATTCGGTGTGGCCGATCAGCCGGATGTGGTTGACGACCACGAACGGCAGCGACCGATCGGCGTTCTCGAAACAGCGGGTGACGACCCGATAGCGGTCGGGCGCGACATGGGCGACCCTGACCGCCTCGCACTGGACGTGCGGCGCCTGGAACACGTAACCGCCGCCGAACCAGCTCTTGCCTGCCGACGTCGCGCCCAGGCACTCGGAGCCGACGTCGACATAGCGTCCATGCCGAAGCGAAAGCGATCCGCCGGCGACGGCGGTGGACGCCACAGCCAAGAGCGCGGCGACGGCGAGGGGAGTCGAGCGCCGCATCAGTGGGCCATCAGGACGGGAACAAGCGCGTTCGACAACACGTCGCGGGTCGCGCCGCCGAAGACGGTCTCGGCCCCGCGGCCGTGGCCGTAGGCGCCCATCACCAGCAGGTCCGCGCGGAACCGATCGCACCCGTCGAGGATCACTTCGCCAACCGGACGACCGCGGCGCTGGTCGTGGCGGAGCGCGGCGTGGACGCCATGACGCCCAAGGTGGCTCAAGAGCGCATTCGACCACTCGTCCTCGGCCCGGGGGCCGTGCTCGTCGACGAGGAGAATCTCGACCGCCGTGGCCGTCTCGAGGAAGCCGATTGCGGCGTCCAGCGCGCGCTTGGCGTTGGCCGAGGCGTCCCAGGCGAGAATGACGTTGTCGAATCCGCGAGCGGCCGGGCGGTCCGGCGCGATCAGGCATGGCGTTCCGCTCGAAAACACGAGCTCGTCGGCCAGCGCGGCTTGCGCCGGATGATGCGGCTCGGGCCGGCGGACGACGGCGAGGTCGGCGAAGCGGGCGCGCAACACAGTGGCGTCCACCGCCTCGTCCGGCGCCGCAGGGCGCCATGTCGCCGGCGCGCCGGCCGCCGCCATCGCCTTGCGGAACGCCCGCTCGATCGGCGCAAGCTGCGCCGCGATGCTCCGGTCGCGCTGTTCGAGCACGGCGAGCGCGGCAGCCTCGCCGATCGCATAGGCGTCGGCGAACGGCAGGATCGGCTCAGCCGACAGGCAGATGCCCTCGACCGCAGCCCCCTCGCGTCCGGCGAGCAGGGCCGTGAGCGCGATCGCATCGTCATGCGGGGCGTCGGCCCGCAGGAAGAGAGCGATGTCCTTAATCGGCATGCAATTCCCCGCTTGTGTAGAGAACTATGCGCCGACGCGCCGGGCCGGGCATTGACCCCGATCAAGTCGATGGGTCTAGGCGCGCGGCTGCCGTGGGCTGCGATTGGCCCAGACGATCAGCGCGGCCGAGAACGCGATCAAGAGCGCGCCGTTGCCCAGCGTCACCATTGCGTTGTGGCTCAGCGTCGGCAGGAGCGGCGGAAGGATCTTCAGCCCCTGCAGCGCCCAGACGAAGCCAAAGGCGGCGCCAATTGCGCCGATCACGATCAGGATAGTCTTCATGCCGGCGGCGCCTTTCCCCGTTCCGGCCTTCCATGCTGAAGTCCGCGCCTGGCCGCAAGCAGGGGACGATGCGGATGGCCTTCGAGACCAAGGCGATCATCTCGGACGGCAAGGGCGGCTTCGCCGACGCCACGCTCGAACTGGCCGATCCCGGGCCAGGCGAGGTGCTGGTCGAGATCCGTGCGAGCGGCGTCTGTCACACGGACCTCGATTCGCTTCTGTGGGGTCGCCCGCTGATCCTCGGCCACGAGGGCGCCGGCGTCGCAAAAGCCGTGGGCGAGGGCGTGACCCACGTCGCGCCGGGTGACCGTGTGCTGCTGAACTGGGCCATTCCCTGCGGCGACTGCGTCCAATGCCGCAAGGGATTGGAGAGCCTCTGCGAAGCCAAGCCGCGCGTGGCCTCCGACCGCTTCCGATGGGCCGACGGCAAGGTGTGGCCGAGCTTCGGCCTGGGCACGATGGCCGACCACGCGCTCGTGCCGAAGCAGGCGGTGGTCAGGATCGATGTCGAGATCCCCTTTCCATCCGCCGCCATCCTGGGCTGCGGCGTGATGACCGGCGTCGGTTCGGTGGTGAACGCGGCCAGGGTCGAGCCGGGCTCGAGCGTCGTAGTCCTGGGCTGCGGCGGCGTGGGCTTAAGCTGCATCCAGGGCGCGCGGCATGCGCGGGCCCGGATGATCATCGCCGTCGACGTCAATGCCGATCGGCTCGCTCTGGCCGAGGCGTTCGGCGCGACGCACCGGTTGCTCGCCGGCCGCGACGACACGGGCCTGCTCGCGGCCGCCGAGGCGGTGAAGGCGCTGATCGGCCGCGGCGCCGACTACGCCTTCGAATGCACCGCCGTGCCCGAGCTGGCGACTGCGCCGCTGGCTATGGTCGCCAACGGCGGCATGGCCGTCGCCGTCAGCGGGGTCGAGCAGGTGGTGCCGGTCGACATGCGGCTGTTCGAGTTCGACCGCACCTACGTGAACCCGCTTTACGGCCAGTGTCGGCCGTTCGAGGATTTCCCCAAGCTGCTGGCGCTCTACGCCGAGGGATCGTTGAAACTCGAGGAGATGGTCACCGCGACCTTCCCGTTGTCCGCCGACGGCCTGACCGACGCGTTCGCCGCCATGCGCGCCGGCCAGGGCGCGAAGAACGTCCTGATCCCATGACCGAGCCCAGGACCACCTATGACGGCGAGCCGATCGCCGAGGACCCGCCGTTCGGGGCGACCGTGGTCGTCTATCGGCGTGTCGATGCGGGAATCGAGCTGCTTGTGCTGCACCGCGCCCACGACGGACCCGACTACGAGGGAGACTGGGCTTGGACGCCGCCGGCCGGCGCCCGCAAGCCGGGCGAAGAGCTCGACGCCTGTGCGTGTCGCGAACTGAAGGAAGAGACGGGGCTGGAGATTCCGATCCGCCCCGCGCCGTTGGCCGGCGATTGGCCGGCGTACCAAGCCGAGGCTCCGGCCGATGTGACCGTCGTGCTCGACGCCGAGCACGACCGCTTCATGTGGCTGGAGCCCGCCGAGGCTCTGGCGCGTTGCCGGCCGGCTATCGTCGCCGACCAGATCCACGCGGCCTTGCGCCAGATCGAGAATGCGCCCGTGAGCCAGAACATCTACGACGACCCGGTCTTCTTCGCGGGCTACAGCCGACTTCGCCGCTCGATCGAGGGGCTGGACGGCGCAGCGGAGTGGCCGACGCTGCGGGCGATGCTGCCCGACATGCGTGGACTGAGGGTGGTCGACCTCGGCTGCGGCATGGGCTGGTTCTGCCGCTGGGCCCGTGAGGCGGGGGCCGCCGAGGTCCTCGGCCTCGATCTCTCAGCGCGGATGCTGGAGCAGGCGCGCGCGACGACCAGCGATCCGGCCATCGCCTACGAGATCGCCGATCTGGCGAACCTCGACCTGCCGCCGGGAGCGTTCGACCTGGCTTACAGCTCGCTCGCCTTCCACTATGTCGCCGATGGCGCGCGCCTGTACCAAGCCGCCGGCCGCGGTCTCGCGTCCGGCGGGCGGCTGGTGTTTTCGACCGAGCACCCGATCTACACCGCGCCCACCCGCCCAGCCTGGGTGACCGGCGAGGACGGCGAAACGATCTGGCCGCTCAACCGCTATCAGATGGAGGGGCCGCGGGTCACGGACTGGCTGGCGCCGGGCGTGATCAAGCACCACAGGACGCTGGCGACCACGCTGAACCTGGTGATCGGCGCAGGGTTCGTCGTCGACCGCATCGAGGAGTTCCGCCCGAGCGCCGAGGAGGTCGCCGCTCAGGCCACGCTGGCCATAGAGCTCGAGCGGCCAATGTTTCTGCTCGTCTCGGCCCATCGCCATTGACGGCGACCGCGCGGCGCCCCGAGAGTCCACTTCAAGCGTCAGGAGGTCCGAGCATGGCCGACACGCAACCGCAGCCACCGTTCTCTCCCGCGGCCAGGACCGCGCTCGTGATCATCGCAGTGATTGCGACAGGCGCCGCCCTCGTCTGGCTAAGAAGCATCCTGACACCGCTCGCGCTCGCGCTCTTCCTGACGCTGATGATCGACTCCTTCGCGCGCCTGCTTCGCCGGCGGTTGCACTTCCCGGCGTTGGCGGCGTTGCCGCTGGCGATCCTGATTTCGCTGATCCTGTTTGCCGCCGCCGCATTGATCGTCGCGTCCAACGCGCCGGGATTCGTCAGCGAGCTCTACGGCTATGCCCCCAAGCTGAACGGCCTCATTGGCCAGATCGGCTCGGCCATGGGCGTTGCGGTGCCGCCTACGATCGGCCAGCTGGTCCAGCAGCTCAACGCCGCCGCCTACATCGGACCGGTGGCCAGCGCGATCTCCAATTTCGCCGCGGCCGCCTTCCTGGTCATGATCTACCTGGGCTTCCTGCTCGCCTCGCGCGCCGGCTTCGAGAAGAAGCTGGCCAGCCTCTACGCCCACCCCGGCGAGCGGCACCGCGCCGCCATGGTCTTCCTGCGTATCCGGAACGGCGTCGAGGGCTACCTGTGGGTCCAGACGGTGTCGTGCGGGATCATCGCGCTCGGCTCCTGGGGCGTGATGGCCGCCGTTGGGCTGAACAACGCGGTCTTCTGGGCCTTCCTGATCTTCATCATCGGCTACATCCCGATCATCGGCGGCACGATCGGTTCGATTGCGCCGGCCCTGTTCGCGCTAGTGCAGTTCGACAGCTGGTGGCGCGCGCTTGTCCTGTTCATAGGCCTGCAGACCATCGGCTTCGCCGTCGGCTCGGTCCTCCAGCCGCGCATGCAGGGCCGCAACCTGAACATCGACCCCGTCGTCGTGCTGCTGGCGCTGGCCTTTTGGGGGGTGATCTGGGGTATTCCGGGGATGGTCCTGTCGACGCCGCTCACGGTGGTGACGATGGCGGTCCTGGCCCAGTTCCCTGGCACGCGCTGGATTGCGGTCATGTTGTCGAGCGACGGCGACCCCCTCGGCACGGCAAAGCTGGCCGCTCAGATCAAGGCGCGCGCCGAGGCCCATGCGGCGGTCAACGCCTGAGGGTGAAAAAAATGCGCCGGCGCCCTGGCGTCCGCGCGATCAACACCTATCTCAAGTTCGTCCGGGGGCTTTCCCCTCTCTCGGACGGGATCGTTCCGGCCCTGAGCGCTGGATCGTCCCAGACAGCGAAGGCGATCTCGTCGTTCCCCCCCGCGACGAGAGCCGCGCCGCCGGATGGACTTTCCTCCGGCGGCGTTCGCTTTTTCAGGGCGCGAAAAGCGCATAATCGATCCGTAACGTACGGCGGCTAGGTTTGCGGGATGAACGATCAGCGCTCGATGAGCTCGGCGAACCTGCTCCCCACCTCGGCTGCTCCGATCGACGACCGGCTCGCCGGAACACTCGCCAGGGCGTTGAACACCGAAGCGCTCGATCCCGTCCAGGCGGCGTTCCTCGCGCAGATGGCCGAGGACTATCAGCCCGAAGAGACGCCCGCGCTGGGCGCCGCTGCGTTAACGGCGACGCTCGCCGACTTCTGGTCCTTCGCCGCGGAAAAACCCGGCCCCGGACCGGCGATCCGGATCACCCGCGCGGGCGACTACGCTTGCGTGGACATCGTCCAGCCGGACTCGCCCTTCCTGGTCGACAGCGTAATGGCCGAGATCGCCGACTCGCCCCCGGTCGTCCGCGGCATGTTCCATGCTGTCGTCGAGGTCGCGCGCGATTCCACGGGACGGCGCGTTGCAAACGGCCCCGCCAAGCCGGAGTCGATGATCGAGGTCCTGCTCGATCCCATGGCGGACGACCAGGCGCGGGCGCTGCTCCGGCGCCTCTACGCCACCTTGGGCGACGTGCGGCTGGCGGTGGACGACTACGCCGCCATGCTGGCGATGACAGACCGCGCGATCGGCGAGCTCGACGCGCGCGCCGGTGACTTGCCGGCCGAACAACTGGAGGAATACCGCGCCTTCCTGGCCTGGATGCGCGACCAGCACTTCATCTACCTCGGCGCCCGCGTCTACGACTACCCGCGCACGAGCGACGGCGGTTACGCCGCCGAGGAGCCCGCCTACGAGCCGGAGGGGAGCCTCGGCGTGTTGCGCGACCAGCGCCGCCACGTTCTCCGCCGCTCGAGCGAGCCCGCCATCCTGAGCGCGCAGCTGCGCCGCGAGCTCGATCGCGACACCCCCTTGATCGTCGGCAAGTCGAACCTGAGGAGCCGGATCCACCGCCGCGCCTACATGGATTACGTCGCGGTGCGCCGCTACGGGCCCGACGGAGGGCCCTGCGGGGAGATTCGCTTCGTCGGCCTCTTCGCCGCGGAAGCTTACGACGATCCGGTGCAGGACATTCCGCTCCTGCGCCGCAAGGTCGACTACGTGCTGGCGCGATCCGGCAAGCGGCAAGGCGGCCACAGCGACCGGCGGCTGCACAACATCCTGGAGAACTTTCCGCGCGACGAGCTGTTCCAGATCGGCGAGCAGGACCTGCTGACGGTCGCGCTCGGCATCCTGCACCTGAACGACCGTCCGCGGGTCAAGCTGTTCACCCGGCGCGACCCGCTCGACCGCTTCGTCTCGATCCTGCTCTATCTGCCGCGGGACGCCTACGAGGCGGGGTTGGTGCCCCGCGCCGCGCGGATGTTCGCCCAAGCGTTCGGCGGCCGCGTCACCGCCTACTATCCGAGCTTCACCGACAACCCGCTGGCCAGCGTCCACTACATCATCGGGGTCGAGCCCGGCGCGCATCTCGAGCCCGACGAGGAGCGGCTCGAAGCGGCGATCGCCGAGGTCGCGCGCAGCTGGGAGTCGAAGCTCGAGGCGGCGCTGCGCGCCGACCCGAACACGGAGTCGCAAGCCGCGACGTTGATGGCCCGCTATGCAGCCGGCTTCCCGCCTGGGTACCGCGACGTGCACAGCGCGGAAGAGGCCGTCGTCGACGTCGGCGTCATGGAGGGCCTCGGCCCCGACCAACCGGTCGCCGTGCGCGCGCGGCGGCGCGACGGCGATGCGCCCTCGACCGTCCGCCTCAAGCTCTACCGGTGGAAGGACGCCGCGGCGCTTTCCGACGTGCTGCCGATCCTCGACAACATGGGTCTGAGGGCGCTGGTCGAGGAAGGGTTCCCGGTTCGCCGGGCCGGCGCCGAGCCCGATCTGGTCTGGGCGCATGAATTCACGCTCAGCCCAGGTGAAGGCGTCGCCTTCGCCGCCAGCGACAGCGCCTTCGAAGAGACGTTCCTGGCCGTCTGGAACGGGCGGGCGGAGGACGACGGCTTCAATCGTCTCGTCGCCCAGCTGGGGATTCCCTGGCGCGAGGCGGCGTTGATGCGCGCGCTTTGTCGCTATCGGCAGCAATCCGGACACGATCCAGGACAGGGCGTGCAACAGGCGGCGCTCACCGAGCACGCTGACGCGGCCAGGCTGCTGATCGAGCTCTTTCACACCCGCTTCGATCCCGACCGCGCCGACGACCACGCGACGCGCGTGGCGAAGGCCGATGGGCTGTGGCGCGAGATCATCGAGGCCCTGCAGGCCGTCGAGAGCCTCGACGCCGACCGGGTCCTGCGCCGTCTTGCCGCCCTGATCCAGGCCATCACGCGGACAAACTACTACCAGATCGGCCCCGACGGCGGCCCCAAGCCCTACATCAGCTTCAAGCTCGCTTCGGGCTTACTCGAGGATCTGCCGGCGCCCAAGCCGTTCAGGGAGATCTTCGTCGCCGCTCCGAGCGTCGAGGGCGTGCACCTGCGCATGGGGCCGATCGCTCGCGGCGGTATCCGCTGGTCCGACCGGCGCGACGACTTCCGCACCGAAGTGCTGGGCCTGGTCAAGGCGCAGAACGTCAAGAACGCCGTCATCGTGCCCGTGGGTTCGAAGGGCGGTTTCTATCCCAAGCGACTGCCCAAGGGCGGATCGCCCGACGCCGTGCGCGCCGAGGCCGTGCGGGCCTATCGCACGTTCCTGTCCGGGCTCTTGGACCTTACCGACAACCTGGACGCCGCGGGCGCGGTTATCCACCCGCCGCTGGTCGTGGTTCACGGCGAGGACGATCCCTACCTGGTTGTCGCCGCCGACAAGGGCACGGCCACGTTTTCCGACATCGCCAATGCGCTGGCCGAGGACTACGGCTTCTGGCTGGGCGACGCGTTCGCCTCCGGCGGATCGGCCGGCTACGACCACAAGGCCATGGGCATCACCGCCCGCGGCGCCTGGGAGGCGATCAAGCGCCACTTCCGCGAGTTGGGCAAAGACATCGAGTCGGAGCCCACGACCGTGATCGGCGTCGGCGACATGTCGGGCGACGTTTTCGGCAACGGCATGCTGCTGTCGCGCGAGCTCAGACTGATCGCCGCCTTCGACCATCGCGACATCTTCATCGACCCCGATCCCGACCCGCACGCCGCCTATGACGAGCGCGCGCGGATGTTCGCCCTGCCCCGTTCCTCCTGGGCCGAGTATGACAACAGCCTGATCTCGGCCGGCGGCGGGGTCTTCTCCCGCGCGCTCAAGTCTGTTCCGCTTTCGGCGGAAATGAAGGCGATGCTGGACCTCGACGCCGACGCGCTGACGCCGTCCGAGCTGATCCACGCCATCCTGAAGGCCAGGGCCGAGCTGCTCTATCTCGGCGGCATCGGTTGCTATGTGAAGGCGCCCGGCGAGAGCCATCTCGACGTCGGCGACAAGGCCAACGACGCCGTGCGCATCAACGCCGACGAGCTGCGCTGCAAGGTGGTCGGCGAAGGGGCGAACCTCGGCGTGACCCAGGCAGGGCGCATCGCGTTCGCTCGCGCGGGGGGGCGCATCGACACCGACGCGATCGACAATTCGGCGGGCGTCGACACCTCCGACCACGAGGTGAACATCAAGATCCTCACCGGGATGGCCGAGCGCACGGGTCTGCTGAAGTGCGAGGACCGCAACGCGCTCCTGCAGTCGATGACCGACGAGGTCGCCAGCCACGTGCTGGCGCACAACTACGACCAGACGCTGGCGCTCAGCCTGATGCAGCGGAACGCCGCGGCCGACCTTCACGCCTACGCCGAGTTCATGACTGCGCTTGAACACGACGGGCGGCTCGACCGCGGGCTGGAGGGACTGCCCGACGCCGGCGCGATCGCGCTCCTGGCCGAGGCCGGCCTCGGCCTTACGCGCCCCGAACTGGCCGTCGTGCTCGCCTACGGCAAGCTCGACCTGTTCGACGCCGCGATCGAGGGCCAAGGCCCCGACGACCCCTACTTCATCGAAACGCTCGAAGCCTACTTCCCCCGCGCGCTCGAGCCGTACGCAGACCAGATGCGCCGCCACCGCCTGAGGCGCGAGATCATCGCGACGATGGTCGGCAACGACATGGTCAACCTGTGCGGGCCGACCTTCCCGCGGCGGCTGTGCGCGGCCGCCGGGTGCGACACGGCCGCCCTCTTCGCCGGCTTCGCGGCGGCGAAGGAGACCCTGCGCTTCGATAGGTCCTGGGAGGCGATCGCCGCCCTCGACAATCGCATCCCCGCCGAAGGACAGCTGGCGCTGTTCGCCGAGCTCGGCGGCATCCTGCGCGCCCAGACTTACTGGCTCGCCCGCCGCGCCGGGCAGAGGGGCCTCTCCGGCCCGGTCGACGGCCGACCGCACGGCAAGACTGCGGGTGCGATGGTGCAGATCGGGACGCTGATCAACGTCTACCAGCCGGCGATGGACGAGCTGCGCCGCGCGGGGCCGACGCTGTTGTCCAGGTTCGAACAGCGGATCGTGGCCAGACGCATCAAGGCGTTTCGCCGGCTGGGCGCCCCGAACGCCGTGGCGAGCAACCTGGCGACGCTTGCGATGCTCACCACGGCCTGTGACCTCGCCGACATGGCCCGCGCCGCCGACTGGCCGATCCGGCCGGCGGCCCAGCTCTATCATCAGGCCGGCTCGGCGTTCGGTTTCGATCGGCTGCGCGCGGCGGCCGGCTCGCTGAACGCGGCCGACAGCTTCGAACGGCTCGCCGTGCGGCGGCTGATCGAGGACCTGGTCGTCGAGCAGACGGCGTTGACCCGCAAGCTGATCGACTTCTCCGGCGACCGCGAGGCGGTCGACACGACGGCGGAGGCGAAGTCGCTCGTGCGCGCCTGGACCGCGCTACACGCCGATGCCGCCGAGACCTGCGAAGCGGCGTTCGAGAGTGTCGAGAACGGCGCCGGCCCGTGGAGCTTCGCCAAGCTGACCATCGCCGCCGCCGCGCTGCGCGAGCTGGTCGCCGCTGGGCGCTAGGCTGCGCTGATTTTGCATCTTCGCAGCACCGCCTCGCCTATGCGAGGTTGAGTCCCGACGCCGCGGGGGGCCCCGCGGAGATTCAAGGGGCTAGAGACAATGCATCCGGTTGTCGCTTTGGTCACGGTGGTGGCCTTGTTGCTGTTCGCTTGGCAGGGGATGCGCGTCGGCTCGGCGCGCATCCGTTATGGCGTCGAAGCGCCGGCGACGACCGGTCATCCCGATTTCGAGCGTCATTTCCGCGTGCAAGCGAACACGCTGGAAGGTCTGATGCAGTTCCTGCCATCGCTTTGGCTGTTCGCCATCTACCTGAACGACTGGATCGCCGCCGGTCTCGGCGTCGTCTGGATCATCGGCCGCATCGTCTACACCATCGGCTATACGCAGCAGGCGAGCCGGCGCGGCCTCGGCTTCGGCATCCAGGCGCTGGCGGGACTGGCGTTGCTGCTCGGTGCCGGCGGCGCCATCGTGTGGACGCTGATCCGCAGCTACCTGCACGCCTAGGCTTGAGAGTCATCGTCGGTTCAGCTTCAGCGGTGTAACGTCGGCGCAACGTGGCGGCGTTATGCCGTCTGCGACGCGCGGCGGAGGGCGCTGGCATGAAGCGTTGGATCTTGAGCGTCGCCGTGGTCGCGCTCTTAGGCGCAGCTCTTGCCGCCTGCGAGACGGCGACCCCCTATCAGCCGTTGCAGACCGGCGTGCAGCCATCCGGCGGCTATGCCGAAAGCCGAATCGAAGACAACCGCTGGCGGGTCAGCTTCAAGGGCAACGACGAGACCCCCCGCAACGTGGTCGAGACCTACATGCTGTACCGGGCCGCGGAGCTGACCTTGGCGCAGGGGTACGACTGGTTCGAGGCGGCGCAGCGGCACACCGACACCCACACCAGCGGCTTCGCGGCCGACTACGGCCCTGGCTGGGGCTGGGGCTGGCGCCGCTGGGGACCGTGGGGCGGCGCGTTCTGGGACAACGACGTCGCCTTCGACACCGAGCAGCGGTACGACGCCTCGGTCGAGATCGTCCTGGGGCATGGGCCGAAGCCCGCGAACGACCAGCACGCCTTCGACGCCCGTCAGGTGGTCGCCAACCTTGGCCCGAAGATCGTCAGGCCCGGCCAGGCGGCGCAGTAGGCGCGCTCGCGGGCCTAACGCGGCGCCATGCGGATCGCGCCGTCGAGGCGGACGTCCTCGCCGTTGAAGTAGCCGTTCTGGATCATCTCGAGCGCCAGGGATGCGTACTCCTCGGGCACGCCGAGGCGCTTGGGGTACGGCACCGAGGCCGACAGGGCCGCCTTGACCTGCTCGGGCGCGCCGGCCAACAGCGGCGTATCGAAGATGCCAGGAAGAATAGTGTTGCAGCGGATGTTCTCCTGGCTCAGGTCGCGCGCGACCACCAGGGTCAGGCCCACCACACCGGCCTTCGAGGCGGTGTAGGCCGCCTGGCCGATCTGGCCGTCCTCGGCCGCCACCGAGGCGGTGTTGACGATCACGCCGCGATCGCCGTCCGGCAGCGGGTCCAGCGTCAGCATGCCGGCCGCGGACTTGGCGATGCAGCGGAAGGTGCCGACCAGGTTGATCTGGATGATCATGTTGAACTGCTCGATCGGGAAGCTCCTGATCTCGCCGGTGTTCCTGTCGCGGCTGACCGTACGCGCGGCGTTGCCGGTGCCGGCGCAGTTGACCAGGATCCGCTCCTGACCGAGCGCGGCGCGGGCGGCGGTGAAGGCCGCATCCACCTCGGCGTCGTTGGTGACGTTGGCCGGACAGAAGACGCCGCCAATGGCCTTGGCCACCGCTTCGCCCTTCTCGCGCTGCCGCTCGAGGTCGAGGATCGCCACTTTCACGCCATGGGCGGCGAGCGACCGCGCCGTCGCCTCGCCGAGGCCGGAGGCGCCGCCGGTGACGACGGCGGTGATCGAGGAATCGAGCTTCATGGACGGGGCCCCTTGGCTTGCGCTTAAATGGCCGCCGACGTTCAGGGCGGCGTTGCCGGAGCGATGTAGCCGGGTTGGCCGCCCGCGCCAACGATGACCCAAGGGCGCCCGCTGCAAGAGGCGCTCGCAGACGAGCCTGAAGGGAGACGCCATGGGCTATGAAGCCATCCTCTACGACAAGCACGAGCACGTCGCGGTGCTCACGCTGAACCGGCCCGAGCGGCTGAACGCCATTTCGGGCGCGGTGCGCGAGGAGGTGCACCAGGCGGTGCAGGCCGCGCAGGACGACGACGAGGTCAGGGCCCTGATCATCACCGGCGAGGGGCGCGGATTCTGCTCCGGAGCCGACCTGAGCGGCGCCCCGCCCGCCGGCGGTGGCGAGCCGTCGCAGAACGCGCGGCTGGACGAGGACGGCTGGGTCGGGCGCTGGGCCCGACGCTTCGCCCGTTTCGACAAGCCGCTGATCGGCGCGATCAACGGCGTGGCCGCCGGCGCCGGGATGAGCATGGCGCTGGCCTGCGACCTGCGCGTTGGCTCGGAGCACAGCCGCTTCAAGGCGGTGTTCATCGAGCGCAGCCTGTCGCCCGACTCCGGCCTGAGCTACTTCCTTCCGCGGGTGGTCGGCTATTCCCGCGCCGCCGACATCTTGATGACCAGCCGGGCGGTGAACGCGGAGGAGGCCTACCGCATCGGCCTGCTCGACCGCCTCGTGCCCCACGCGACGCTGGTCGAAGAGTCGATCAAGCTCGCGGGCGAGATGACCGGCTGGCCGCCGCTCGCCCTGCGCATGACCAAGCGCGTGCTGCAACACAACACCGACGCCGAGTTCGAAGAGGCGATCCGCTACGAGTCGGTCGGTCTTGGCTTCGCGCGCAAAGCTCCGGGCGACGTGCGCGAGTCGCGGGCTTCGTTTGTCGAGAAGCGCAAACCCAAGTACACCGGCGCTTGATCGGTAAATACAGGATAAACGCTCGAATTATACTTTATTAATCTGTGATACTACGGATAATGATTTGCTTATTTGTACGGTTTACGAGCGTTTACTGTGACGATTAACGACAACGCAAGAGCTGCCATCGCATAACCGCGACGACCCCGCGCAACTCTGGGGTGGGGCGTCACGGTTTTTCGAGGGCAGCAGATGCGGCTGGGGACCATCATCAGTATCGTCGCTTCGGCGGTGCTGGCCATCGGCGCGTTGCTGATCGCCCGCCTCTGGCTGCCGAACCATGCGCCCCACACGGCCCAGGCGCAGGCCGCCATGCCGATCGAAAACGTGCCCGTGGTCGTGGCCGCCGTGCCGATCCCCTGGGGCACCAAGCTCGACAGCCATTACCTGAAGGTGGTCAAGATCCCGCCCGAGGACCGGCCCCAGGGCGCCTACGCCAACGTCGGCCAGCTGCTGAACCAGGACGCCGGCCCGCCCGTCGCGCTGCAGGCGATGGCCGCGCAGGAGCCGGTGCTGACCTCCAAGCTGACCGGCCCTGGCGAGCGGGAGACGTTGGCCGCCCTGGTCGCGCCGAACATGCGCGCCTACACGATCGGCGTCACGGCGGCGACCGCCGGCGGCGGCCACATCCTGCCCGGCGACCGCGTCGACGTCCTCTACTCGCGCGAGCTGCCGCAGCCGCCGGCGACCAAGGATAGCTGGAACTACAAGCTCGTCGGCACCACGGTGCTGATCCAGAGCGTGCGCGTGCTTGGCATCGACCTGAACGCCAACCCGACGTCGACCCAGCCCGCCATCCCCTCGACCGCGACGCTCGAGGTGTCGATGGAAGACGCCGAGAAGCTGGCGCTGGCCGGCCAGGGCGGCGGCACGCTGAGCCTGGCGCTCCGCCGACCGGGCTCCTCCGAAATCGAGCCGCTGTCCCACTTCATGCTCGACGACCCCCGCCGATACGTGGCACCGGCGCCCCCCGGGCCGAGATTGGCTCGCAGCCGCGCGGCGCGAGCGCCGACCATCGACCGGACCGCCTCCGTGACGGTCGTGAGCGGCGACGCCTCGATGTCCGTCACGGTGCCGAACGAGAGAGCGAGGTTCTAAAGCCCATGCGTGGCTCAATTCCCTCCAACGCCGCTCGCCGGTTCATCCTGGCCGCCGGTTCGGCGCTGGCGCTCGTCGCGCTGCACCCGGCGCCCGCGCTCGCCCTCGATGGGGCGCAGGACGCGGCCATGCGCACGATCGAAGTGCCGAAGGACAAGTCGGCGGCCTTCCGCCTCGACTATCCGTTCAGCCAGATCGTCGTCGCCCAACCCGACACCGCCCAACTGGTCGCGACCACCGATCATAGCTTCTATATTCGCGGCAAGGCGCTGGGTGTAACCAATCTGCTTATTTACGACGAGCAGCATCACCTGGCGCAGGTGATCGACGTGCGCGTCGGCCTGGACATCGATTCACTGCAGGCCGACCTCGCCGCCGCCTTGCCGGGCGAGCACATCACCGCTTCCAACTTCGCCGGCGGCATTCTCTTGAGCGGAACGGCCTCCTCGACCGGCGCCGCCGAGCACGCGAAGGACATCGCCGAGCGCTATGCGCCGAAGGACGTGACCTCGACGGTCGCCGTCGCCAACAACCAGCAGATCATGGTCGAGGTCCGTTTCATCGAGGCGAGCCGCAACTCGCTGAACGACCTTGGCTTCAATCTGAACGTCAGCGGCCCCGGCAACGTGGGCTTCAATCTGAACCCGGGCACGACGCTCGCCACCCAGGCGCCGATCCAGGCGAGCGGCCGGGTTGGGGCCTATTCGTTCGAAGCCCAGCTGGCCGCGCTCGAGCAGAAGGGCGTGATCCGCACGCTGGCGCGGCCGAACCTGATGGCCATGTCCGGCGAGGAGGCGAGCTTCCTCGCCGGCGGCCAGATTCCCTACCCCGTGCCGAATGGCCTGACGGGCACAAGCATCCAGTTCCAGCCCTATGGCGTGAAGCTGACGGTGACGCCGACCATCGAGGACAACGGCGAGATCAAGCTGCAGGTCGTGCCGGACGTGAGCGCGCTCGACCAGGCGAACGCCGTGACCATCAACGGCTTCACCATGCCGGCGCTCACCGAATCGAAGGCCTCGACCACGGTGGAGCTCCGCGACGGGCAGAGCTTCGCGATCGCCGGCCTGTTCCAGCAGGAATACGACAACACCGTCCACCAGGTGCCCGGCCTGGTGAACCTGCCGGTGCTCGGGCTGCTGTTCCGCTCGACCCAGTGGCAGCATCACCAGACCGAGCTGATCATCATCGTGACCCCCCGGCTGACGTCGCCGGCGGCGAACGCCGACAGCCTGCCCAATCCGCTGACCGAGACGCATGAGCCCAGCACCATCGACCTGATCCTGAACGGCGCGGACCAGAAGGCCGGGCCCGCGCCCAAAGCCGAGCGCTGGTGAAGCGCCCATGAGCTCAGTCGCCTTCAGCCAACGGCGCGTTCTGGTCGTCGGCCAGCGCCTGGCCGGCGTCGTCGAACAGGCGCTCGCCGGCGCGCAGATCGACGCCGCGAACGTCGACGCCTTCGACGGAGCCGCCCGCCTGCCGGCGCCGGCCGATCTCGTCGTCATCGACACCACGACGGGCGACCCGGCCAAACTCGCCAGCCTGATTGGCGCGCTGGCGCAGACCTCGCCACAGCCGGCCGCCATCCTGGTCGGCTCACACCTGCCGATCAGCCTCGCGCGCGCGCTTCTGAAGTTGCGCAGCTCCGACGTCCTCGACCACCCGACCACGACCTCCGACCTCGCCCGCTGCGCTGCGGCGCTGCTCGCCGATGGCGCGGCGGTGCTGGAGACGGCCCCGCAGGCCCAGTGCTGGAGCATCCTGAGCGCCGTTGGCGGCGCCGGCGGAACGACTCTGACCATCGAAGTCGCCACCACGTTGGCCGGCCGCACGTTGGGCGACCGCGTCGCCCTGATCGACCTGAACCTCGCCGACGGCGCGGCCAGCGCCTACCTCGGCGCGGCGGCCAACATGCATCTGGCCGACGCTTCCGCGGCGCCCGAGCGTATCGACCAGGCGCTGCTCGACGCCTTTTCGCTGCGCGTCGGCGGCGGGTTCGACCTGTTCGCCTGCCCGCGCGACCCGCATGGCTTTGCGAAGGTCGCGCCGAGCGCCGTCTTGCGGCTGCTGGAGGTCGCCTGTCAGGCCTACGACTGGATCCTGGTCGACCTGCCGCGCGGCCGGCAGCCGTGGACGATGGACCTCCTGGCCGGGTCGAACGAGATCCTGGTGGTTTCGGAGCTGACCGTGCCGGCGCTGCTCGCCGCGCGGGCGCTGACCGGCGAGATCGAGACCGAGCTGCCGGATCGGGCGCACCCGCGCGTGATCCTGAACCGCATGGCGAGCCGCATGTTCGGCCCCGCCCCCTCGCGCGCCGAAGCGGAGAAGGCGCTGGGCCGCCGCGTCGACGGCATCGTCACCTCCGATTGGGAGGCGGCCGCCTGTTCGGCGAACCTCGGCGGCCCGATCAGCCAGCACCGACCGCGCTCGAAGATCGTCAAGGACGTGGTGACCATCGTCGAGCAGCTGATCGCCGGCGCCGGCGGACCGGCGCGGAAGGCCGCCTGACATGAGCCGCTTCACCGCCCGCACCGCGCCGCCGGTTATCCAGACCACCCCGCCGCCGCCCGAGCCGGCGCCGCCGGCCGCGCCGGATCCGGCGCCCGCGCCAGACGCAGACGCCGCGCCGATCGTCCCGGCCGCGCTGTCGCGGCCGCCCGCCGCGCCTGAGGCGCCGAGGGAAAAGCAGCCGGCCGACGCCGCCTTCTTCCGCGACGACGGCCTGCTCGACGCGCGCCTGAAGCTGCACGCGCGGCTGATCGACGAGATCGACCTCTCCAAGCTCGACAAGCTGGACGAGAAGGAGATGCGCCGTCAGGTGCGCAAGCTGGTCGGCGACTTCGCCCGCGAGGAGCGGCTGCCGCTGAACGGCGCGGAGCTGGAACAGCTGGGCGCCAACGTCTTCGACGAGATGGTGGGCCTCGGCCCCATCGAGCCCCTGCTGCAGGACGACTCGATCGCCGACATCCTGATCAACGGCCCGTTCCGCGTGTTCATCGAGCGCCACGGCGAGCTCGAGCTGACGCCGGTCCGGT
This sequence comes from Caulobacteraceae bacterium, assembly GCA_035604135.1. Lineage (GTDB taxonomy): Bacteria > Pseudomonadota > Alphaproteobacteria > Caulobacterales > Caulobacteraceae > Poindextera. The sequence goes on from DATNJB010000068.1 coordinate 61,753, forward strand.
TCCGCGACAACGACCACCTGCTGCGCATCATCAACCGCATCGTCTCCGCCGTCGGCCGGCGCATCGACGAGAGCTCGCCGATGGTCGACGCGCGCCTGCCGGACGGCAGCCGCGTCAACGCCGCCATCGCGCCGATCGCGATCGACGGCGCCTGCGTCTCGATCCGCAAGTTCACCAAGAAGCCCTACGACCTGCAGCGGCTGGTGACCGTCGGCGCCATGCCGGCCTGCGTCGCCGAGTTCCTGCACGGCGCGATCAAGAGCCGCGTCTCCACCGTCATCTCCGGCGGCACCGGCTCGGGCAAGACGACGCTCCTGAACGCGCTCTCCGGCGCCATCGAGCACAAGGAGCGGCTGATCACCATCGAGGACGCCGCCGAGCTGCAGCTGCAACAGCCGCACGTGGTGCGCATGGAAACGAGGCCCCCGAACATCGAGGGGCGGGGCGAGATCCGCCAGCGGGAGCTGGTGAAGAACGCGCTTCGCATGCGCCCCGACCGGGTGATCCTGGGCGAAGTGCGCGGCGAGGAAGCCTTCGACATGCTGCAGGCCATGAACACCGGCCACGAGGGCTCGATGGCCACCATTCACGCCAACGCGCCCCGCGACGCCATCACCCGCCTGGAGCAGATGGTCGCCATGGGCGGCATGGCGCTCTCGCCCGACGCCATCCGCGGTCAGATCGCCTCGGCCGTCGGGCTCATCGTGCAGGTGATGCGTCTGTCGGACGGCAAGCGCCGCCTGACCAGCGTCACCGAGATCACCGGCATGGAAGGCCAGGTGGTGCAGATGCAGGAGATCTTCCACTTCCACCGCATCTCGACCGAGGCCGACGGCACGGTCGTCGGCGAATTCCGCGCGACGGGCCTGCGCCCCAAGTGCATGGACGAAATGCTCCGGCGCGGCATCCGCTACGACGTCGCCAATTTCGATCCCGGCCATGCGCTGAGCTGAGCTGATGTTCGGCATCCGCCTCGACCCGGCTCTTGCGATTCAAGTCCTGATCTTCGCAGCGGTCTTCACGGCCTGTCAGGCGGCGTGGGGCCTCGTGCGCCATGGCGGCGCCAAGAAGGCGGTGAACCTTCGCCTGAAGCTTGCCGAGGGCGGGATGGCGCTCGGCGACATCGTCGGCGAGCTCCGCAAGCAGCGGGGCATGGGCCAGGACGGGCGGCATCGGATGAGCTGGATCGCCTGGCTCGCCGACCTCGTCGTCCGGTCGGGCATCCCCTACCAGCCGCGACGCTGGGCGGTGATGATCGCCGCGCTCGGCGGGGCCATGGCCTTCCTGGCGTTCGCGCTCTCGCGCAACATCTTCATCGCCGCCGGCGTCGGCGTCGCGGCCGCGACGCTCCCGCCGTTCGGCTACCTCAAGTTCATGGCCAGCAGGCGGGCGAAGGCGCTCAGCGAGCAGCTGCCGAACGCGCTGGAGGTGATCGTGCGCAGCCTCGAAGCCGGCCACCCGGTGCCGACGGCGATCGCGCTGGTCGGCCGCGAGCTGCCCGACCCGATCGGCTCGGAGTTCGGCATGGCCGCCGACGAGATCGCCTATGGATCGACGCTCGAGCTTGCCGTCCAGAACATGTCCCAGCGCTGCCGGCATCCGGACATCGATCTCTTCGCCGCCACCATCCGCCTGCAGGATCGCTCGGGCGGCAACCTGGTCGGCCTCTTGCGCATGAGCGCCCACACCATCCGCGAGCGGCGCAAGCTGCGGCTGAAGATCGCCGCGGCGACCTCGGAAGGCCGTATCTCGGCGATCATCCTCACCGCCGCGCCCTTCTGCGTGCTCGGCATCCTGGAGATCATCCAGCCGCACTTCTACGGCGACGTGATCCACGAGAAGGTCATCCAGTACGGCCTGGGCTTCTTGGGGACCTGGATGTTCCTCGGCAACCTGGTCATGCGTAAGATGATCGACATGCGGATCTGATCGATGCTGGGATCCTCGTTCCAAAACGGTCTCACTCTGCTGGCCTTCGCCATGGTGCTGGCGGGCGCGGGCCTGCTCGCCTTCATGGGCTTGCGCCAAGCCAGGCTGGGGATGCAGCGCCGCGCGCGGCTCTCGGACGCCGCCCCGGCCTCCGCCGCCGGCGGGATGCCGCCGCCCGGCGCGTTCGGCGCCTTCTCCGGCCTCGCCGGCGGCGTGCGCCGCCTGGGCGACCGGGTCGAGGGCCAGGATCCCAGCCAGGTCTCGGCGCTGCGCAACAAGCTGATGCAGGCCGGCTTCACCGGCAGGGAGGCGGTCGCCTTCTACCTCGGCGTCCGCACGATCGCGCTGATCGCCGCGACCGTGGTCACGGTGGCCCTGCTGCCGTTCGCGTTTTCCAAGACGGCGCTGGGCGCGATCGTCATGGCCGGCGCGTTCGCCCTCATCGCCATCCTCGGCCCAGACCAGTTCATCCGCATGCGCCGCAACGCGCGCGAGCGCGAGTATCGCGAGGGCTTCCCCGACCTCCTCGACCTCCTGGTCGCCTCGGTGCAGGCGGGCCTCAGCCTCGACGCCGCCGTCGGCCGCATCGCCGAGGAGCTCGCCCGCCGCTACCCGAACCTGACCGAGCACCTGATGCTGATGACGCTCGAGCTGCGCGCCGGCCGCGCGCGCAAGGAGGCCTGGAGCCGGCTGGCCGACCGGCTGGGCATCGATGAGGCCTATTCCTTCGCCACCATGCTGCGCCAGGCCGAGGACATGGGCACCAGCCTGGGCGACACGCTGACCGCCTTCTCCGAGGACATGCGGGCCAAGCGCATCCTGCGCGCCGAGGAGCTGGCCAACAGCCTGCCGGCCAAGCTCATGCTGCCGCTGATCCTGTTCATCTTCCCCTGCCTGATGGGCGTGCTCATCCTCCCCGCCGCCGTCCACATCGCTGCGGCCATGGGCCACAAGTAAAAATCCCCTCCCATAGGGAGGGGACGAGCGGCGGCGACGCCGACGCGAGCGGGGCGGGGTTACGAAGTGTGGGACTAGCCTGAAGCGCTGCAACCCCTCACCCTTCCGTTCGCTTCGCTCCGGGCCCCTCCCTCTCCCTATGGGAGAGGTGTTGGGCGCATCGACCCCCTCTATCCAGCGCATCGGTTCAATCGATTGGACGCGGGGGGCCGGGGGGTCTAGGCAGCGGGCCTCTTGAACCATCGTCCCAAGGGAGACGCACCATGCCCGCGCTCGAGACCAGCAAGACGCTCGACAACCTGAAGGCCGCGTTCGCCGGCGAGAGCCAGGCCAACCGGCGCTACCTCTATTTCGCCCAGAAGGCCGACGTCGAAGGCTACAACGACGTCGCCGCCGTGTTCCGCTCGACCGCCGAGGGCGAGACCGGTCACGCCCACGGGCACCTCGAGTTCATGGAGGAGGTCGGCGACCCGGCCACGGGCCTGCCGATCGGCGGCACCGACAAGAACCTGAAGGCGGCGATCGCCGGCGAGACGCACGAATACACCGATATGTATCCGGGCATGGCGCGCACCGCCCGCGAGGAAGGCTTCGACGAGATCGCCGACTGGTTCGAGACGCTGGCCAAGGCCGAGCGCAGCCACGCCGGCCGCTTCCAGCGCGCCCTCGACGCGCTGGACTAGGCAAGGCTCGCGCAACGCAGCCTCTGATCCTCCCCCGTTGGCGGAGGGGGACCGCGTGTAACGCGGTGGAGGGGGCGCGTTGCCGGCCGCGCCCGCTTCAGGACTTCGAATGCGGCTTTGCTTGAAACCGGCCCCGCAAGCGGCGGGCCCCCTCCACCATCGTTCCGATGGTCCCGCTCCCCCAACGGGGGAGGATCTGGAGCACAGTGATGTCTGACGAGACCGCCGGCGAAGGGGGGTTGAGCGCGCCGCTCAGGCATCCGATCGCCTGGCGGGACGAGAGCTACTACGCGCTGGGCGCCGTCGAGGCGGAGATGGGGCGGGTGTTCGACATCTGCCACGGCTGCCGCCGCTGCTTCAATCTGTGCGACTCCTTCCCGATCCTGTTCGACCTGATCGACGCCGGCGCGACCGGCGAAGTCGATGCGGTCGCCAAGGGTGACTACGCCAAGGTCGCCGACGCCTGCACGCTCTGCGACATGTGCTTCATGACCAAGTGCCCGTACGTGCCGCCGCATCCGTTCGACGTCGACTTCCCGCACCTGATCCTGCGCCACCGCGCCGCCAAGCGCCGGCACGGAGAGAAGGACTTCGTCCGCGACCAGCTGGGCGAGACGGACCGCAACGGCAAGCTCGCGGCGCCGGTCTCGGGTCTGGCGAACTGGGCGACCGAGACCAAGAACCGGCCAGTGCGCAAGACGCTGGAGTTCGTCGCCGGCATCGACGCCGACGCGCCGCTGCCGCGCTATTACGCCAAGACCGCCGAGCGGCGGCTGGCCAAGCCGTCCGCCGCCGATCCGAGCGGCCCGGCGTTCGGCCAGCGCAAGGTGCTGATCTACGCGACCTGCTTTTCCGACTACAACGCGCCGGAGACCGCGGTCGCGGCGGCGAGGGCCTTGGCGCGCCTGGGCGTCGAGGTCAGGCTCGACTATCCCGGCTGTTGCGGCATGCCGAAGCTCGAGAGCGGCGACGTCGCCGCGGTCGCCAAGAGCGCCGCGAGCGTCGCCGCCCATTTCGCGCCGCTGATCGCGCAAGGCCACGACGTGGTGGCGCTGACCGCCAGCTGCGCGCTGATGCTCAAGTTCGAGTGGCCGCTGATCCTGCCGGAGAACGAGGACGTCAGACGTCTGGGCGCCGCCACCCGCGACGCGGGCGAGTACGTGGTCGAGCTGGTCAAGGCGTACGGCGAGCCCGAGGGGCTGAAGCCCATCGCCGGCGGCGTCACGCTGCACCACGCCTGCCATGCGCGGGCGCAGGCGATGGGGATCAAGTCGGCCGAGATGCTGCGCCTGATCCCCGACACCCGCATCGACGTGGTCGAGCGCTGCTCGGGGCATGGCGGCACGTTCGGGGTGATGAAGGCGACCCGTCCGCACGCGCTGAAGGTCGGCCGCCCGGCCGCGCGGCTCGTGGCGCAGAAGGAGAACGAGGTGCTCTGCTCAGACTGCCCGCTGGCCTGCCGGCACCTGGGCGCGCTGGTCGACGCCGAACCCGGCGCCGGTCCCACCCCGCGCCAGGCCCACCCCATCGAACTCTTCGCCCAGGCGCTGGGAGTCATCTGACATGCCCGCGAACGCTTCCTCCATACGCGGTGCGCGGCCGGGCCGCTCGATTCAACCACCAAGCACACCAAGAGGCCGCGACTGGCCGCAGGGTCAGCGCGTTCTCGGAGCCCTTGGTGTGCTTGGTGTGCTTGGTGGTGAAAACAGCCTGGGTTCCCGCTTGCGCGGGATTGATCGGTAAGACCATGCCCGCGAACGAACGTCGGATTACGCGCGCGGACCTTGTGCCGGACGAGGTCTATGCGGCGCAGCGCAAGGCCCGGCGCGCGGCGCTGATGCCGACCAAGAAGCTCCGCCGGGTCCAGCTCGGGCCCTGGTGCACGGTGATCTTCGAGAGCTTCGAGACCATGCTCTTCCAGGTGCAGGAGATGCTGCTCACCGAGAAGGGCGGCGAGGCGCAGGTCCCCGACGAGCTTGCCGCCTACAATCCGCTCATCCCCCAGGGCGACGAACTGGTCGCCACCGTCCTCTTCGAGATCGACGACCCCCTCCGCCGCGCCCGCATCCTGGCCGAGCTCGGCGGGGTCGAGGACCACTTCTTCCTGATGGTCGGCGCCGCCCGCTGCCCGGGCGCGCCCGAGGGCGACGTCGAGCGCACGCGCGAGGACGGCAAGACCTCGTCGGTGCACTTCCTGCATTTCCGCATGACGGCCGAGCAGGTCGCGGCCTTCCGTGACGCGAGGTTCCCCGTCCGCATCGGCTGCGACCACCCCGCCTACGACCACACCGCCGCCCTAAGCGACGAGACCAGGGCGGAGCTGGCGGGGGATCTGGGGTAGGCGCCGCTTCGCGAGATCCTCCACCGTAGGGGGAGGATCTGGTGTGTCAGGCCAGCACCCTGCCCGTGATGCGTTCGAGGACGCGCAAGGGGCTGCGGTCGGGGTGGAGCATGGCGTCGATGGGGAGGTAGAAAGTCTGCTCGAGCGCCGAGTGGCCGGAGAGCGCGGCGTGCAGCACCTGGTCGGTGAAGCAGAGCCAGGTCGTGCCGGCGGCGAACGCGACCGGCGTCTTCGGCGCGTCGGCCTGATAGGCCTCGTCCAGCTTGCCGGCATCGTGCAGGCCGAGCATCAGATCATCGTAGGCCGAGCGGCGGCCCTTGGTCAGGCCGAGGCCGGCCAGCACCCAGGCGCTTCCCGGCATGGCCCGGTGCACGCGCGGGGCGAACTTCTCGGCGAACGCCTCGAACGGCTCGCCCACGCGCCAGTCGCGCGCCGCCCCGTCGCGGGCGACGTTGGAAAAGACGCGCAGGATGCGCTTGCCCCGCATCGGCCGGGTGGGAAAGGCGTCGACGTGCAGGCGCCGGTCGTCGTGCCTGGGCGAATAGTTGCGCCCGGCGATCTCGACCGGACGGAAGGAGGTGCGCGCGCGCTCCAGGTGGCCGCGGTAGGCGGGGACAAGTCCCTCGACCAGCGCCTGCGCCTCATCTGAGAACCGCCGCATCACCGCCGCCAGCCGCTCGGCTTGCGCCGGCTCGAGCGCGGTGGCGTCGCAGGTGGCCGCGCCCGGATCGAGGCTGATGTTCTTGCGGTCGCCTCCGGCCACCGAGGGGTCGAGGAAGCCCGTCTCGCAGGGGTCGAAGTGGAACTCGAGCCTCGGCAGCACCACGACCTTGCCCGCCTCCAGCGCATCGGCGGCGCGCGCCTGCACGTCGGGCGCGAACGGGCCGGTCCAGTCGGCGACGGCCAGCGTCTCGATAACCTCGGGGGTGCTCATGGCTCGCTCGTAGCTCTAGCACGGCGCTTGAGCCCGCGCGAGGCGAGCCAAGTCCTTGGAAACTGGCACGAAGGTTGCGCTTTGACCTGCCCGGTGGCCCGTTTTGGGCCGATTTGGCTTGGCGTAGGAATCGGTCATGAGCACGACCAGGGACTGGATGCACGGCGGCCAGGACTGGAACCGCCCACGCGAGCGGACGGGCCTGAGGCTGGGCGGCGTCATCTCCTGGGCGACGGGCATCGTCGTCACCACGATCGGAGTGCTGGCGCTCAGGCACCTGTACGGCTAGTCCCGCAACCCTGCGCCCAGCCCCCAATAACCCGCTCATCCCCGCGAAAGCGGGGACCCAGGCTTTTTTGGTTCAAAACAGCTCGTCATAGCGGTCCAGCCAGCCGGGATTGAACCCTCAATGAGTTCGAGCTTCCACGCCCGGTTCCATTTCTTCATCTGCCGTTCGCGGATGAACGCGCCCTCGCGGGTGTCGAACCATTCGTAGTAGACGAGCATGTGGACGCCGTACTTCGACGTGAAGCCGGGCCGGGTCCCCTCCTTGTGCTCGGTGACCCGGTTGGCCAGAGCATCGGTCGAGCCGATGTAGAGCGTACCGTTGCGCTTGCTGGCCAGGATGTAGACGAAGAAAGCCACTGAACGAAAAAAGCCTGGGTCCCCGCTTTCGCGGGGATGAGCGGATTTCTGTAGAGCGTGCCGGATCGAGTCTACTTCACCAGCGCCGTCACTTCGGTGACTTCTTCCGGGGTCAGTTTCCAGCTGGCGGCGGCGGCGTTGTCGTTCACTTGCTCGGTCTTGGTGGCGCCGGCGATGACCGACGAGACGGCGCCGTGGCCGAGGAGCCAGCCGAAGGCGAGCTCGAGCAGGGTGTGGCCGCGCTCGACGGCGTAGCGATCGAGCGCCTCGACCTTGTCGAAGTTCGGGTCGGAGAGCGCGGCCGCGCCGCGGGCGCCGAAGGCCGCGAGCCTGGTCCCCTCGGCGGGCGCCTCGCCGCGCTTGTACTTGCCGGTCAGAAGCCCGGAGGCGAGCGGAAAGAACGGCAGGAAGCCCAACCCGAAGTGGTCGCAGGCCGGCAGCACCTCGTGCTCCACGCGCCGCTCCATGAGGCTGTAGTTGTTCTGCGCCGAGACGAAGCGGTTCAGGCGCTCGGTCTTCGACACCGCGTCGGCCTCGGCGATCTGCCAGCCGGCGAAGTTGGAGTTTCCGACGTAGCGGATCTTGCCGGCGTGGACGAGGTCGTCGAGGGCCGACAGCGTCTCCTCGATCGGCGTGTCCGGGTCGGGGCGGTGCATCTGGTAGAGGTCAATGTAGTCGGTGCCGAGGCGCCTCAGGCTGTCCTCGACCGCCTGCATCACCCACTTGCGCGAGCCGCCGCGCTGGTCGACGCGCGGGCCCATCGGGTTGGCGAACTTGGTCGCCACCAGCACCTCGTGCCGGCGCCCGTTCAGCGCCTTGCCGAGCAACTCCTCGCTCTTGCCCTGGCCGCCGTACACGTCGGCGGTGTCGAAGAAGTTGATTCCCGCATCGATCGCGGCATTGACGACGGTGGTGGTCGCCTCCTGGTCCATGCGCATGCCGAAGTTGTTGCAGCCCAGGCCGACCTCGCTGACCTTCAATCCGCTGGAGCCCAATCGCCGAAATTCCATGGTGTTCACCTCAATCGCATCACGCGTTTCCAATGCCCCGCCTAGGACGCGAGCAAGCGCGCGGTGTCAAGCGCAGCCTCCTGGGGAGCGCCAAATTCCGCTCATCCCCGCGAAAGCGGGGACCCAGGTGTTTTTGCTGAACCGCCGTGCCTGCGGCGCAGCCGGATTCAACCACGAAGCACACCAAGCACACCAAGGGTTCTGAGAGGGCTCTCAGGCTGCGGACAGTCGCGGCCTCTTGGTGTGCTTGGTGTGCTTGGTGGTGAAGCCTGGGTCCCGCTTTCGCGGGGATGAGCGGGTTCGTGATCGATGTAAGAAATTATGTCCCTGATTCAAAGGGTTAATTAACATTCACCCTGTCTGCGTCAACCATCAGAACGCACCAAATCTGCGGAGGACGTTCTGGGTGATGCGGGTGATGAAGGGGTCGTTGGCCGCGAGGCCGTGGGCCCATT
>DATNJB010000069.1:0-9241 GCA_035604135.1 Caulobacteraceae bacterium
CGGCGGCGCCATCCACATCCCGCCGACCGACATCCCGGGCGTCGGCCGCTTCGCCATGGCCACAGACCCGCAGGGCGCGGCCTTCACCCTGTTCAAGGGCAACGCGCCCGAAGGTCCGCCCACCGGCGGTCCCGGCGAGCCCGGCTACATCGGCTGGCACGAGCTGGTGACCACGGACCCCAAGGCCGGGTTCGGCTTCTATGCCGGCCTGTTCGGCTGGAAGGCGCTCGACGCCTTCGACATGGGCGAGGCCGGCCCCTACCAGATGTTCTCCGAAGGCGGCGAGGCGGCCGACGGCGGCGTCATGAAGGTGCCCGCCGACGCCAAGCGGCCGCTCTGGAGCCACTACTTCAACGTCGACTCGATCGCCGCCGCGGTCGAGCGGGTGAAAGCCGCCGGCGGCGGCATCACCAACGGCCCGCACGAGGTCCCCGGCGGCCAATGGATCGCCCAGGGCCTCGACCCCCAAGGCGCCATGTTCTCGCTGCTAGGCCCGAAGGGCTAGGCGCAACAAGACCTGTCCCTATGGGAGAGGTTTTGTTGGACGCGCCGGAACGCCCGCCGGCCTAAAGGGCCGCGGGGTTCGGCAAGGACGCCTTCGGGGACGAAGCCCCACGGGCGGGACGAACCAAAGCTCGGAAAGACGAAAAACGCTCGTGGTGGTGGTGGTGGTGTGGTGGCGCGCTTACGGCTCTCCAAGCTTCAGTTCGTCTCGTCCGCGGGTGAAGAGCATTGAACCACACAGCCGGCGGCGCTCAGGGAACCGCTTAGCCGCCGTGTCAATTAGCGCCGTGCGGCCGCGGCGCTGCAGGCACGGCGGCCTTCTCCCGCGAGGGGAGAAGGGGCGCCATGGGCCGCCCGGCGGGTCAGACCGGGGACGCGATACCCGTCGCCCGAATTGCCTGCCCGAGGAAGCTCAGCGCCCCTCGCCTGACGTCCGTTCGATCTGCGAGTCGATCCAGGCGCGCACCTGCTCGGCGTCCGCCGCCGACAGGCCGAGGGCCTGGGCGGCGGAATCGATGTCGTGCACCAGCTCGGGATTGGAGGCGTAGGTGGCGTCGGTGGCGGCCAACGTCCGCCACATCGCGAGGAAAGGGTCATTGTACCTGGAGTTCGAGACCAGGATCACCCTAAGCTCGCCCTTGGCCGCCAGCGCGGCCGTGACCGGCCGGAGCCGCTCGCGGAGCTCGATCACGCATGCCGCGTCCATGTCCGAGATGTCCGCGCCGGCGTCGAAGTAGGTGATCCAACGACGCCCGAATTCCGGGCGGGATGGATCGATCCGCGCGGGAAATCCCAGCGCCTCCGACCTCGACACCACGCCGGTCCAGATCAGGCAGTTGACCTTGATCGGCCCAATCTCACCAACGAGCACGGGCATGGCGGACCCCCGTCGCCTCGAACCGCGACGCCCCCGCGACCGAGGCTTGATCCGTCGCACACTATCCGACTTCGGGGCCGCGGAAGAGTCCCGTTCCCGGCCGGCGCTGGGCGCGCGTTCGATGGTTGCGCGCGATGGGTCGGCGCGCGATTGAACCAGGTGGTGCGGGGAAGGAAAGGATCGCGAGCATGATCACTGTCTGGGGCGGAGGGACCTCACGCTCGCTCAGGGTCACCTGGCTGATGGAGGAAATGGGGCTCGCGTACCGCCTGAGGTCCGTGGATCTCTTGAACAACCCCGAGGAGCCGGCGTTCCTGGCGGTGAACCCGGGCGGGTTCATTCCGGTGATGCAGGACGGCGAGGTCACGATGGTCGAGTCGGTCGCGATCGTGGAGTACCTGATCGCCCGCTACGGGCCGACGCCGCTCGCGCCGGCGCCGAACGATCCCGCCTTCCCGGCCTACCAACAGTTCCTGCACCTCGGCGAGGCCGGCCTCGCCGCCTCCGTTTTCTTCGTCATCGGCGCGCGCAATTTCGCGCCCGAGGCCGAGCGGAACAACTGGAGCGCCGCCCAGGCGCTGGGCGTGTTCGAGAGCCGTCTGAGGCTGGTGACGCAGCAGCTTGCGCGCTCGCCCTATCTCGGCGGCGAGACGTTCACGGCCGCCGACATCTCGGTGGCCTATGCCCTGGTGTTGGGCACGAAGTGGGCGGGAATCTCGCTCGGCGATGCGGAGCAGGCCTACCTGGCCCGCACCACCGGCCGCGAAGCCTACAAGCGGGCCTTCGAGACATCTGAGGCGGCGGTGGTTCGGTCCTGAGCATCCGGCCACGCGTGGCCGCGCTGGCGCCCGGTCAACGTCGTTTTCGGGTGGGAGCATCTGTCCCCGCCGGGGGTCGATCAGTCGGAGCGCCGTACGATCCGCGCCGTGCGCGCGGTCAGCGCCGCTTCGATCGCTTCACGGAGCTTGCGTCGCAGCTCGGGCGTCAACGCGCCGAACCGCCACCACGCGCCAATCGGATTCGGCGCGCGGCCGACGTCGGGGCCCGGCCAGCGGAAGACGTTGAGCTCCCACGGGATGATCCAGCTCGCCCGGTCGAGAGCGACGCCTCGGCCGTCGAGCGCCACGGCGCCGGGCCGACCGGGGTCGCGCGAGGTGATGGGCGCCACGGTGACCAGTGGGTGCTCGCCTTCGCCGACAGCGAGGACGACGACGCAAGACCGTTCCTTGGCGGGGTCGTCGCGGCCGGCGTCGGACTCATGGGACCAGAGGTCGCCGTAGGGCAGAACGTCGCCGGGCGCGGGAAGGCGCCTACCCGATGAGGTTGTCGCCATCTTCCGCGACGGTCGCCGGGTTCCACAGCTCGTCCAGGCCCGCCTCGAGCAGGGCCGCCAGATCGTCCGGACGGTCTTCGATGCGATAGGCGCGACGGTCCCGCGCCTTCAGGCGCTCGTACTCGTCGAAGGCCATCAGGACATGGCGCGGCCGGCCCTTGGCGGTGATCACGACGGGATCGCGCAGGGCGCGGTCGGAAACCTCGCCCCAGTTGCGCTGCACCTGGTGGGCAGGGACGACGGTCTCGGTTTGTCGAGCAGGCGGCATCTTACGTCAGATACATCACTGCCATCATTGACGCAAGCGGCCGCGGCGCACCCGGGGCAGAAGAGGGGACCCTCGCGGAAGCAAGGGGCGATGAGGGGTTGCGAGGTGTGGGGTTTGCTTGAGAGGCCGTAACCCCTCATCCCCCCACGCCTTTCAGGCGCGGGACCCCCCTTCTCCCTATGGGAGAAGGCGCGCTCCCGTCACCTCGATCTCCTGACTCATAGCGGTCATTGAAAAGCAGCCTGTGTTGGCCGGAGCGTTGCGGATTTGTAAGGGGACAGCTCAGCCCCAACAGGCGAAAGTTCGCCGGGCTCGAAACTTGGTCGGGAGATGTCGTCATGCCGTTCACGCCGAAGGACGCCGCACGCCTTAGAGACGCCGCCAATGCGGCGCTCGAGGAGCTCAAGCCCGCCGGCTTCGCTGTCGGCGTCGTCGAGGGCCCTGACCTGGCCTTCGCCGAGGGCTTCGGCTTCGCGGACATCGAGAGCGGCAAGCGCCAGCATCCGGATCTGCGCCAGCGCATCGGTTCGATCACCAAGACCATGGTCGGGCTCTGCACGATGGCGCTGGTCGACGAAGGGCGTCTCAGCCTTGCGGACCGGCTGGTCGACCACATTCCCGAGCTGGTCATCGAAGGCGACGCCGAGGCGGTCACGCTCCGCCACCTGCTCACCCACACCGCCGGGATCGGCGAGGTCCCCACCGCCGCGGACGCCAAGCGCGCCGACGAGACGCTGTGGTCGGACGAGCCGGACAACGACCTCTTGGGCCTCTTCCCCAACGGGATAACGCTGGACATGCCGCCGGGGGCGAAGTGGTCCTACGCCAACTTTGGCTTCGCCCTGATCGGCGAGATCGTCGCCCGGATCGAAGACGCGCCGATCGCCGAGGTGGTGAAGCGCCGCGTGTTCGACCCCCTTGGGATGACGAACTCCGACCTGCTGGACCGTCCACATCCGGACCTCACCACGCCCTACCACCATCCGCCCTCGGCCGAGACGCTGCGGCTGGCCGCGCGCGCCGGCGTGGCGATGCCCGTCGAGGCCACCGTGGACGGGACCAACATCCGCGGCGCCTATCGCTATATCCGCGGCGGCGGCGCGGCTGGGGCAGTGCAATCGAGCATCCCCGACATGGCGCGCTACGCCTCGGCCCTGCTGGCGCGCGGCGCGGGGATCGTCAAACCCGAGACGTTCGAAATGATGGTCGCGCCGCAGTGGCAGCCGGACGAGCGCATGGAGGGCTGGGGCCTGACCTTCCAGCGGATGCGCCACTTCGGCGAGGGGTTCTTCGGCCATGGCGGCGGCGTGGGGGGCGGCTGGAACACCATGCTCATGGTCTCCTCAGGCCGGAACCTCGCCCTCTTGATCCATGCGAACACGGCGTTCGAGGGCATGACGCCCCTGACCTCGCGGCTGCTCGGCGCGCTCATTGGCGCTCGGCCCCGCGTCTTGACCGGCACCCCGGCCCCCGAGGTGATCGCCGCCGCGCCGGGCGTTTTTGAATCGCCCGGCGGGGTGCTCACCAACTACCGGATCATGGGCTCGATGGGGCGGCTGATGATCAAGGCCGAGGACGGCGGGCTCACCCTCTACGCCCGCCTGGGCGCCTGGCGCGAGGGCAAGCGGCTCTACCCGGGTGATGCGGCCGATCCCGACTTCCTCGTCATCGACGACGATCCGCTCGCGCCCAGCAAGCTCGCCCTGGTCTGCGACGCCGCCGGCGCCGTCGTCGGCCTCCGCTGCGACCGCCTGGTGGAGATGGTGCGAACCGAAGCGGTGGAGCCCTGGGCTTAGGCGGCGCTTGGCGCGCCGACGCGGTCCCCCGCGCCGGCGCGCCGCCGCGGGTTAGGCGGCTGCGAAGGTCGGGAGCGCTGCAAGGACGGCGATCACGAACGGCGCGATCACCGCGAGTGCGGTCAGTTCCGGCTCGAGGTCGGCGATGCGCTCAGAGGTCTTACGCTTGAGCGCCTTTAGTCTAAGACCGTCCGCCCAAACTGGAGCGGCCGGAGTCCCCGAAATGCGGGGGGTGAAAGCAACGTCGAATTCGCGGATGCGATTCATGAAGATCCTTTTGGTTGTTTCGGAAGAACGTGCACGCGCCAACGGCCCCGGCCTCCGGACGGAGTGGGGATAGGGTTCGAAGAGAGGGGTGTCGGCGTGGCCAGAGGTAAGCGCTACGAGGGCGGCCGCCAATTCTTGAACTGAACTATTTCAACCCCACGTAAGATGGGTCGAACGCCCCACCGCCGCGGTCGCGGCCGCCATGAGGGCGCTCCCCGAACACCGTCTGATTGTAGCTTATCGGGCGTCGCCTCGCGCGCCGGCGCGTTGGGGGCCGCTCGAGTCAGGTGTCGCCGCTGGGCGATCGCATACGACCGCGCCGCCGCGGCCATAGGTCGTGCACGTCCAACCAGGCGGAACGTTTCATCCAGCCGACGGCCACGGCGGCCGCAACGGCGAGAGCGGCGATCACCGGGATGGAGCGGCGCGCGCTACACTCCGGCCGCGGGGTCAGCGATGGCTAACGACCACGACTACGAGCCGCGCTCTGGCCGCTCGTCCATGGCGTTAGCAATGATCTCTTCGAGTGTGTCGATATTTACGTCTTTCATGGACCTAAACTTAACGCAATACCCGGTAATCTTCGCCTTTCCGAGTCTACTTCCATAGGTTTCTGACAAGTATCGCTTGTCGGTCAAGCCCATTATATAGACTGATATTCCGGTAGTATTTGCACTCAAACCGACTTGATAAAACTCTCTCTGTTCGCCGTTCGCGTATTTAATCGCCTTTGACCCGTATCCAATATTCGGGTTGGAAACTATTTTCCCATCGCTATTTCGACCATCCAAGAACCAAAGTTTACAGTTAGGCGACATCACGATTATACGCCGATGCAGATCTTGAAGTTCTCCGCGTTTTGGCTGAACTTGATCGGTTATATATTTATCGATTTGCTCTTGCACATTCATGACAAGAGACCTCCATTTCCCATCGTCATCCACATTGATAAGCTTGATAGTAGAGCTGGAGCTCCAGCCGTGTTGGTTTGCTCGAAGGCCGACATCTTATTGGGAGCCGGCTTAGTGCGGGACGAAGGTCTGGTAGAGTCATTGGAAGTCGAGCTACGGCAGCGTTTCTCGGTCCTCTGCGACTATATGGAGAACAATGCTCAGTGGGTTGACGTCATTCCGTTCTCAGCGCTCGCCTTTCGGCCCGACCAGGAGCGTCTGGGAGTTACTCGGTTGCTGGATGCAGTGCTGCCTAGGCAGAGTCGAAGGCAGCGCAGGCACCGCGGGGAGCAAGGTCTCCGAGGCGGGGGATTCTAGTACCTCCTGCCCCGCCCCTTCCTGAACCGCTCCGCCGCAGCCGCCCGCGCCTGCGTCCGCATCCGTTTCGGCGCCGTGGTGTCCACCACCTCGCCCGCGCCCGTGAGCGCATCGTTGGCGAACTCGAGATCCAGAAGCTTCAGGCGCTTGATCTCGTCGCGCAGCCGCGCGGCTTCTTCGAACTCCAGGTTGCCGGCCGCTTCGCGCATGCGGCTTTCGAGGTCGCGGAGGGTGGCTTGGAAGTTGGAGCCTAGGAAGGGCCTGGCGTCCTCAGCGACGCCGACTTCGATGCGGACGTGGTCGCGCTCGTAGGGGCTGGCGAGGATGTCCTTGATCGAGCTCTTGATGCTCTCCGGGGTGATGCCGTTGGCGAGGTTGAACTCGTTCTGCTTCTCGCGCCGGCGGCTGGTCTCGGCCATGGCCCGCTCCATCGAGCCGGTGACGCTGTCTGCGTAGAGGATCACGCGGCCGTCGATGTTGCGCGCGGCGCGGCCGATGGTCTGGATCAGGCTGGTCTCCGAGCGGAGGAACCCCTCCTTGTCGGCGTCGAGGATGGCGACGAGGCCGCACTCGGGGATGTCGAGGCCCTCGCGCAAGAGGTTGATACCGACCAGGACGTCGAAGGCGCCGAGGCGGAGATCGCGGATGATCTCGATCCGCTCCAGGGTGTCGACGTCGGAGTGCATGTAGCGCACGCGCAGGCCCTGCTCGTGCATGTATTCGGTGAGGTCCTCGGCCATCTTCTTGGTCAGCACGGTGACCAGCACGCGGTAGCCGTGGCGGGCGACGTCGCGGCACTCGGCGATGACATCGTCGACCTGGCTGAAGGCGGCGCCCTCTGGGGTCTTGGAGACCGGGCGGATCTCGACCGGCGGGTCGATGAGGCCGGTCGGGCGGATCACCTGCTCGGCGAAGACGCCGCTGGTGCGCTGCATTTCCCAAGGCCCGGGGGTGGCGGAGACGAATACCGAGTCCGGCCGCATCGCCTCCCACTCCTCGAAGCGTAAGGGGCGGTTGTCCATGCAGGAGGGCAGGCGGAAGCCGTATTCGGCGAGGGTGAACTTGCGCCGATAGTCGCCGCGGTACATGGCGCCGAGCTGTGGGACGGTCTGGTGGCTCTCGTCGACGAACAGGAGGGCGTTGTCCGGGATGTATTCGAAGAAGGTGGGCGGCGGCTCGCCAGGTTTGCGGCCGGTGAGGTAGCGGGAATAGTTCTCGATCCCGGCGCAGGAGCCGGTGGCCTCGATCATCTCGAGGTCGAAGGTGGTGCGCTGTTCGAGGCGCTGGGCCTCGAGCAGCTTGCCCTCTTTGACCAGCCAGTCGAGCCGCTCCTTGAGCTCGATCTTGATCAGGTTGATCGCCTGGCGGAGCGTCGGGCGCGGCGTGACGTAGTGGCTGTTGGCGTAGACGCGCACGCCGGGCAGGTCGGCGGTCTTCTTGCCGGTGAGCGGGTCGAACTCGACGATGCCCTCGATCTCGTCGCCGAACATCAGGATGCGCCAGGCGCGGTCCTCGAAGTGGGAGGGGAAGATCTCGATGGTGTCGCCGCGGCGGCGGAAGGAGCCGCGCTCGAAGGACTGCTCGTTGCGGCGGTACTGCTGGGCGACCAGGTCGGCCATCAGCTTCTTCTCGTCGACCTTCATGCCGGGCGTGAGATCGAAGGTCATGGCCGAGTAGGTCTCGACCGAGCCGATGCCGTAGATGCAGGAGACCGAGGCGACCACGATGACGTCGTCGCGCTCGAGGATCGCGCGCGTGGCCGAATGGCGCATGCGGTCGATCTGCTCGTTTATGGACGAGTCCTTCTCGATGTAGGTGTCGGTGCGCGGGACGTAGGCCTCGGGCTGGTAGTAGTCGTAGTAGGAGACGAAGTACTCGACCGCGTTCTCCGGGAAGTAGGCGTGGAACTCCGAGTAGAGCTGGGCGGCCAGGGTCTTGTTGGGGGCGAGAATCAGCGCCGGGCGCTGGGTCAGCTCGATCACCTTGGCCATGGTGAAGGTCTTGCCGGAGCCGGTGACGCCGAGGAGGACCTGGTCGTGCTCGCTGCCTTCGAGGCCGGCGACGAGCTCGGCGATGGCGGTCGGCTGGTCGCCGGCGGGGATGTAGTCGGCGACGAGCCTGAACGCGCGCCCGCCCTCGAGCTTGTCCGGCCGCGCGGGGCGGTGAGGCGTCCAGAGCGTGGGCGCGAGGTCCTGGACGAAGCGCGCCGGCGCTTCCGAAACGCCAGCCGGGACAGGGGTGCGGGCCATGGCGTGGAAGGTATGCGCGCGCCCCGCCGAACGCCAGCCGGGCTACTGACAACGCGCGGCGGGAACCGGCTGCCCCGCGCAAGCGGGCCTTCAGCATTTTACCGCGGAGCACGCAGAGAAGGCGCGGAGTACGCAGAGGGTCTGTGCGCCTCTGCGATCTCTGCGGTTCAATTGGAGTGCGCCGCTGCCGCGGCGCTGAAGAAAGTGCACGCCGGCTGTCGATTTGGGGTTAGGTCGTTCGACTGGGGGGTGCGGCGGGATTGCGCCGCGGCAAACGCAAAGCGGAGGCATCCCATGCAGTACCTACTGTTGATCTACAGCGCCGAGAGCGACGATGCGAACCAGGACGCTTCGACGCTGATGGCCGACTACGGCGCCTTTACCCAGGGCATCATCCAGAGCGGCAATTTCAAGTCGGCCGACCGGCTGAAGCCCGTCGCCTCGGCGACGACGGTGCGCGCGCGCGGCGGCAAGACGCTGACCACCGACGGACCGTTCGCCGAGACCCGCGAGCAGCTGGGCGGCTACTACCTGGTCGAAGCCAAGGACCTGGACGAGGCCGTCGGCATCGCCGCCAAGGTCCCCACCGCCAAGCACGGCTCGATCGAGGTGCGCCCGGTCTGGGGCATGTAAGACGTAAGGCGCGGGCGCGTGACGACGGCGATCGACCAGGCGTTCC
>DATNJB010000070.1:0-8661 GCA_035604135.1 Caulobacteraceae bacterium
CGCAGCGGCATACGGCGGTCGCCACATCGTCGAGCCGACAACGCTCGGAGTCTGTGCGCCGGCCGGGACTGACGCCGCCGCGGCGGCTGTCGGCTGTACGGTTGTCACGGTCTGCGGCGCGGCCGGTTGCGCCGGCGCCGCGGCGACAGGCGGCGCTGCCGGCTGCGCTTGCGGCTCGGCCGGCGCCGACAGCGTCTGGATCGGACGCGGCGCCGGATTGAGCGGTGTGATCGTCTGAGCCTGGGCGGCCAGAGCGCCGAGCAACGTCCCGGCGACGGATATGAAGAGGGCGCGGCGGATCGACGGGGACAACGGCTTTCCTTTCGCTTCGCCCGGGTCTAGGCCGGTTGCGGCTCGCGCGCCGGCGGCCATATTGTCCGGCGAATCAGTTGCTGCAACCTTAGTGGGTTCAATTCACGGCATTTTGCGGACCTCATGAGCCAATCGCGATTCCGCGGCGTCTTTCCGGCCCTGATAACCCCGTTCCGCGATGGCGCCGTGGATGAGGCCGCCTTCGTGCGCCTGGTCGAGCGGCAGATCGCGGGCGGCGTGCATGGGCTGGTGCCGGCGGGCACCACCGGCGAGTCCGCGACCCTCAGCCACGACGAGCACCGGCGCGTCGTCGAGCTTTGCGTCAGGACAGCGGCCGGCCGCGTGCCAGTGATCGCCGGCGCCGGGTCGAACTCCACGGCGGAAGCCGTCGAACTCACCCGCCACGCCAAGGCGGTCGGTGCCGACGCGGTGCTGATGGTCACCGGCTACTACAACCGGCCGAGCCAAGAGGGGCTCTTCCGTCACTACGAGGCCGTGAGCGCGGCCGTCGACATGCCGGTGCTGGTCTACAACGTGCCCGGCCGCAGCGGTGTCGACGTCTCCAACGAAACGCTGGCGCGGGTGTCGAAGCTCAAGACCATCATCGGCGTGAAGGACGCCACCGGCGATGTCGCGCGGGTCAGCCTGCAGAAGCTCATGTGCGGTGAAGACTGGGTGCTGCTTTCGGGCGATGATCCGACCGCGCTCGGCTACATGGCGCACGGCGGTCACGGCTGCATCTCGGTCACGTCTAACGTCGCGCCCAGGGCATGTGCGGAGTTCTTCGACGCCTGCCTCGCCGCGGACTTCGAGCGAGCGAGGGCGCTGCAGGCGCGGCTGATCCGACTGCACAAGGCGCTCTTCCTCGACGCCTCGCCGGCGCCGACGAAGTTCGCGCTCGCCGAGCTCGGCCTCTGCTCGGAGGAGGCGCGGTTGCCGATCGCGCCTTGCAGCGACGCCATCAAGCCGGCGATCCGCGCGGCTATGAAAGACGCCGGCGTCCTCTGAGATGGCGCGCAAGCTGATCGCCGAGAACCGCCGCGCGCGGTTCGACTACTTTCTCGACGAGACCTTCGAGGCGGGGCTGGCGCTGACAGGCACCGAGGTGAAGGCGCTGCGGCAGGGCAAGGCGAACATCGCCGAGAGCTACGCCGCCGCCGAGGGCGGCGAGCTGGTGCTGATCAACGCCAACATCCCCGAGTATGGGCCGGCCAACCGGTTCAACCATGCGCCCAGGCGGCCCCGGAAGCTGCTTCTGCATCGCAAGGAGATCGACCGGCTGATGGGCGCGGTGCAGCGCGAGGGCCGCACGCTGGTGCCCATGCGGCTCTATTTCAACGACCGCGGGCGAGTGAAGCTCGAGCTTGCGCTCGCCCGCGGCAAGAAGATGCACGACAAGCGCGCCACCGACGCCGAACGCGACTGGAAACGCGAGCAGGGCCGGCTGATGCGCGACCGCGGCTAGGCGGTCGCTACTGGTTCGCCGGCGCCGCGCTCGAGGCCGCGCTCGACATCGCCATCGACGAGTCGCTTGCCGCCATCGCCGTCGAGTCGGCCGACGAGGCCGAGGCCGCCGCGGTCGAATCCGTCGCGCTCGAGTCCGAGCTGGCCGCTGTGTTCGCCGAGGGCGAACAGCCGGCGATGGCGAGGCCGGCGATCGCCGCGAGGATGACGATCGAGGCGCCGGGGAGAAAGCGAGCGGGCAGTCGGGTGGACGTCATTGGGAAGGCTCCGGTTGATCAGCGCAAACTCACGGAACCGTGTTGTGGTTCCAAGCGCGAAGACGCAGGCGGGGCCTAGTTGCCGCGCATCAGCCTCGCAAATGAGCGCGCGCAGCCTCGAAAACAGCCTCGAACATCGCTGGCGTCAGGCGCCCGGTGTTCGTGTTCAGCCGCGAGCAGTGATAGCTGTTGATCAGGCGATAGCGGCCGTAATCGGTCTCGGTCCCGTGTCCGCCGCTTGCCTGGGAAGGCTTTGCGTCCAGGGCTCTGACCACATTGCGCCGCGCCAGGTCGCCCAGGGTGACGATGACCTTGAGGCGCCGGAGGCTCCGTATCCGCGCCGCCAGGAACGGCCGGCAGGTTGCCTCTTCTATAGGCAGCGGCCGGTTCTTGGGCGGTGCGCAGCGCACGGCGTTGGTGATCATGCAGTCGACCAGCTCGAGCCCGTCGTCGACCTGCGCGCCATATCGCCCGCGCGCGAAGCCTGTCTTGATCAGGGTTTCGTAGAGGAGCACGCCGGCGAAGTCGCCGGTGAACGGCCGGCCCGTGCGATTGGCGCCGGCGCGGCCGGGAGCAAGGCCCACGATCAGCAGGCGCGCCCGCTCGTCGCCGAACGAGGGCGCGGGTCCATTCCACCAGTCAGGGTGCTCGCGCCGGTTCTGGTGTCTGTAGGCGGCCAGTCGCGGACAGAGCGGACAGTCCCTTGGCGGCTCCGCGTCGCTCAAGCGTCGGCGTCCGCCTCGCGGTCCTGGGCCGGCGCCGGCTCGCCCTGGACGAAGCGGGGCATGTGCGGCCGCGCCGGACGCCCGATGATCGAGGCGAGATCCTGCAGTTCGACGAACGCATCCGCTTGGCGGCGGAGGTCGTCGGAAGCCATCGGCGGCTGCGACTTGACGGTCGAGACCACCGTCACCCGCACGCCCTTCTGCTGCACCGACTGGACCAGCCGGCGGAAGTCGCCGTCGCCGGAGAACAGCACGACGTGGTCCACGTGGTCGGCGAGCTCCATCATGTCGACGGCGATCTCGACGTCCATGTCGCCGCGCCAACGCTTGCGGCCCTCGCGGTCGGTGTATTCGCGCGCGGTCTTGGTCACCAGCGCATAGCCGTTGTAGTCCAGCCAATCGACCAGCGGCCGGATCGGCGAGTAGTCCTCGTTCTCGACCAGCGCCGTGTAGTAATAGGCGCGGACGAGCACGCCGCGCGTGCGGAACTCGGCCAGCAGTTTCTTGTAGTCAATGTCGAAGCCGAGGTTCTTCGCCGACGAGTAGAGATTGGCCCCGTCGATGAAGAGGGCGATGCGGTCGTTCGGGTAGAAGGTCATGAGTTCATCGCCCTGATGTTGGATGACGCCGTCCTGGTCGCGCTCGGGAGCAATCTCGCCGGACATTACGCCGGGCGCGAAGCGCTGCTCGAGGCGGCGTTGGGCCGGTTCGCCGACGCAGACCTGACGCTGGTGAAACGATCGTCATGGTGGCGATCCGCTTCCTGGCCCGACCCGAGCCTGCCTGACTACCTCAATGGTCTGGCGCTTGTCGAGACAAGCCTCGGACCGCGCGAGACGCTTGCCGCGCTTCGTCGTCTGGAGCGGCAGTTCGGGCGCGAGGGCGGGCCGCGCAATGCTCCGCGCACGCTCGATCTTGACCTGATCGCCCATGGCCGCGCCGTCGTCGACGAGCCGGGTCTGATCCTGCCGCATCCCAGGGCGCATCAGCGCCTGTTCGTGACAGGCCCGTTGGCCGAGATCGCGCCGGACTGGGTGCATCCCGTGCTCGGGGAAACGGCGGCGAGGCTGGCGGCTCGCGCAACGATCGGCCTGGACGCAACGCCGATCAGCCCATAAGCACCGCGCCGTGCTCGACCAGCTGAAAGCCAACAACCGCGCCTGGGCGGCGAGCCAGGTCGCCCGCGATCCGGGGTTCTTCAAGCGGCTGCTGGGCCAGCAGGCGCCGGAATATCTCTGGATCGGCTGTTCGGACAGCCGCGTGCCGGCCAACGAGATCGTGGGCCTGGATCCGGGCGAGCTGTTCGTGCATCGCAACGTCGCCAATCTCGCCCCGCCGCAGGACGCCAACTACCTCTCGGTGCTGCAGTTCGCGGTCGACGTCCTGAAGGTCAAGCACGTCATCGTCGTCGGTCACTACGGTTGCGGTGGGGTGGCGGCCGCGGTCGGCGGCCAGCGGCGCGGCCTGGTCGACCACTGGCTGCACCCGATCCGCGAGGTCGCCCACGACCACGCCGCCGAGCTCGAAGCCATCGCCGAGGCGGGTGAGCGGCTGGACCGGCTCTGCGAGCTGAACGTCATGCGCCAGGTTCGGAATGTCGCCGCCGACGTCTTCGTGCAGGACGCCTGGGCGCGCGGCCAGCCGCTCAGCGTGCACGGCTGGGTGTATTCGCTGGCCGACGGCCTGATCAACGACCTCGATGCCACCGTGAGCGGGCCGGCGGCGGCGGCGCGTTAGTTCGTCGGCGCCGTCAGGTGGGCGGCTTGCAGCTCCTGTTCCGCCGCGACCAGCTCCTGATGGAACTTGGCGTTCTGTAAGAGCTCGCTGCCGACCGCCGTGCCCAGCGCCTGACCGCCGACGATGTCGCTGCGCCAGTGGGCCGCGCAGATCAGGCGGCTTTCAGCATAGTCGCGCGCGCGGTTCATGATCTGGGCGGCGTTGTCCGGCATCGCCTGCGCCAGAACGACGGCCATGGCGAAGGCCATGGTCGCGTGCCCGCTGGGATACGAGCTCTGCGGGGCATCCTGGCGGTCGCAGGTCTTCAGAGAATCGTCGAGCACCCACGGCCGATCGCGCTTGAAGTAGTCCTTGGCTTTCGAGGCGGCGATCGCCTCCTCGTTGCGGACGTCGGCCAGCAGATGGGCGGTGACGGGGAGCGCGCTGAGGTCGAAGCCCGGCGCGATCGCGCTCTGGAAGATCGTCCCGTTCTCGTTGTCCGCATCCCACTTCGCCTGGTCCCAGCGCTCCGGCGCGGTTTCCGTTGCGATTCGCCTGAGCTCAGCGAGCTCGGCCTGATTGGCCGGCGAACCGTCGGCCGGCGGCGCGGGAAGCAGCCGCACCGGGTCAACGTCCGTTGCGCCGAGGAATTGCAGTGTCTTCGGTTGGGCGCTGGCGCTTCCCGCGCCGGCGAGCGCGATCAGCAACGCCGCCCCAAGGATGACGAACAATGCGCGCCGCTTCATGGCTTCTATCCCCGACCCCTGAGACCCGCGAGCCTAGAAGCGCTGGGTGTCAGTCCTGCGACAGAGACGCAGGGCCGCCCCCCGCGGCATTGCAACATGTGTCGAAAACCACTATTTTCCTTGGCCTTCATCCCCCTCCCGAGAGTGTCAATGGCCCGCGTCACCGTCGAAGACTGCGTCGAGAAAGTCCCTAACCGCTTCAACCTGGTTCTGCTCGCCGCCCATCGCGCCCGCGCCATCTCGGCCGGGGCGTCCCTGATGGTCGACCGCGACAACGACAAGAACCCGGTCGTTGCGCTGCGCGAGATCGCCGACGACGTAGTCGATTCCGAAGGCCTGCGCGAAAGCCTGATCACGAGCCTGCAGCGCGTCGACGAGCATGCCGACGCCGAGGAGGAGGCCGAAACGCTGGCCCTGCTGGCCGACCCGCAGCACCAGCATATGAGCGAGCAGGAGCTGCTGCGCGCGCTGCAGAGCGACCGTGATGGCGGTCAAGAGGAGCGGTACTGACCGGCCAGGCCGCAGAACCTGCCCCTGTCGCGCCGGCCCCTGTCGCGACGACCCCAGCGCTCGCCGAACCGGACGTCGCACCGAAGTCCAAGCGTCGCGCGCCGCCAAAGCTGCTGCGCCAGTACGAGCTGATCGAGCGGGTCAAGTCCTATGACCCGACGGCCGACGAGAACCTCCTGAACCGCGCCTACGTGTACGCGATGCGCGTGCATGGCTCACAGACCCGCGCTTCCGGCGACCCGTATTTCGCCCACCCGATCGAGGTCGCCGGCATCCTGACCGACTACCGGCTGGACACCGCCTCCATCGTCACTGCGCTCCTGCACGACGTGATCGAGGACACGCCGACCACGCGCGCCGACATCGAGGCTACGTTCGGGGCCGACATCGCCGAGCTGGTCGAGGGCGTGACCAAGCTGTCGCGCCTGGAGCTCACCGCCGAGCACACGCGGCAGGCGGAGAACCTGCGCAAGTTCATCCTGGCCATCTCCAAGGACGTGCGCGTCCTGATGGTCAAGCTGGCCGACCGGCTGCACAACATGCGCACGCTGAACTTCATCGCCGATGCGGGCAAGCGCGAGCGCATCGCGCGCGAGACGCTGGACATCTACGCCCCGCTCGCCCGCTCTATCGGCTGCCACCGCATCTGCACCGAGCTCGAGGAGCTGGCGTTCCAGCACCTGAACCCAATCGCCCGCGACGCGATCGTGCGGCGGCTGGAGACGTTGCGCGGGACGCAGGAGGCGGCCGTCTCGGTCATCGCAGACGAGATCGCCGCAAAGCTGAAGGCGCAAGGCCTGACCGCCCACGTCGTCGGCCGCGAGAAGCACCCCTATTCGATCTGGCGCAAGCTGCAGCGCAAGTCGATCAGCTTCTACCAGCTGGCCGACATCTACGCCTTCCGGGTGATCGTCGATTCCGAGCCCGACTGCTACCGCGCGCTCGGCGTCGTCCACCGCGTGTGGCCCTGCGTGCCCGAGCGGTTCAAGGACTTCATCTCGACGCCCAAACGCAACAACTACCGCTCGCTGCACACCACTGTGGTCGGGCCCAAGGGCATGCGCATCGAGATGCAGATCCGCACCGAGGCCATGGACCGCGTGGCCGAGGAGGGGGTCGCCGCTCATTGGCGCTACAAGGACGAATCCTACGGCTTCGATCCGGAAGCGATGGAGGCCGCCGGCGGCCGCGACCCGCTGGTGAATCTGCGCCAGCTCGTGCAGGTGCTCGAGCACGGCGGCGACGCGGAGGATCTGGTCGAGCACGCCAAGCTCGAGATGTTCCTCGACCAGGTGTTCGTCTTCACGCCCAAGGGTCAGCTGATCAGCCTGCCGCGCGGCGCCATGCCGCTCGATTTCGCCTATGCGGTGCACTCCGATGTCGGCGACACCACCGTTGGC
Source organism: Caulobacteraceae bacterium (assembly GCA_035604135.1). GTDB lineage: Bacteria > Pseudomonadota > Alphaproteobacteria > Caulobacterales > Caulobacteraceae > Poindextera. The sequence goes on from DATNJB010000070.1 coordinate 7,131, forward strand.
GTGAAGATCAACGGCGAGCTTCGCCCGTTGCGCACGCCGCTCACCAACGGCGACGTGGTCGAGATCGTCCGCGGGGCTTCGGCCCCGGCGCATCCGGAGTGGCGCTCGCTGGCCATCACAGGCCGCGCCCGCTCGGCGATCCGCCGCCACATCCGCCAGACCGAGCGGGAGGAGTTCATCCGCCTCGGCCGCGCCTCGATCGACCAGACCTTCGAGCGGGCGGGCAAGTCGCGCGCGAGCGTGCTGCTCAGGCCGGCGCTCGACCGGTTCGCCGCGGCGACCGAGGAGGAGCTGTTCGAGGCGGTCGGCCGCGGTCGCGTCACCCCCGGTCAGGTGCTGCAGACCATCTTCCCGGGGCTGAAGGAGAGCGGCAAGGCCAGTGCGGCCGCACTCCGCCGCATCGAGGACGGCGCCGGCGCGCGGCTCTTCGTGCGCGGCGGGGGCTTGACCCCCGGCGTCTCGCTGCACTTCGCCGAGTGCTGCAACCCCCTGCCCGGCGACCGCATCGTCGGCATCCTCGAGCCAGGCGCAGAAGGGCTTGTCGTGCATGCGATCGACTGTCCGAGGCTCGCCGAGTTCGAGGATCGCGACGACCTCTGGCGCGACCTGCAGTGGACGCCGCAGGCCGAGGACGGCACCGTCTCGCAGGCCAGGCTCACGGCCACCATCCGCGACGCCCCTGGCGTGCTCGGCCAGGCCTGCACGATCATCGGCGAGGCGGGCGGCAATATCATCGGCCTGCGCATGGACCACCGCGGCCAAGGCGACTTCTTCGACGTCGACTTCGACGTCGAGGTCCGCGACGCCCGCCACCTGACCAACATCGCTGCCGCGCTCCGCGCCTGCCCGCCGGTCGAGACGGTCGAGCGGGCTCGGGGGTAGCCGGCCCCTAGCGGCTGGGCGCCGGCAACAGCAATCGTCGCAGCAGCGGCTCGCGCCAGGCGCCCGGCAGGCCGCCCAGCAGCAGCTGCGCGCGAGCGTCGGCGCCGACGACGTAGCGTCGCTTCGGACGGCGGCCCTCGACGGCGTTGACGATGGCGCGCGCGACGACCTGCGGCGGGCTGCCCGCCCTACCGACGCGGCCGGCGAATGCTCTGAGCGCCTCCAGCGCCGGCCCGTACTGCTCGATCGCCTCATTCGTCAGCCCGGCCCCGCTGGCCTTCGAGCGCGCGATCGATGTGTCCCAGATCGCCGAGCGGGTGCTGCCCGGTTCGACCAGGCTGACCGCGACTCCGGCGTGTTTCAGCTCCATGCGCAGCGCCGGGACCAGCGCCTCGATCGCGTGCTTGGACGCGCAATAGGGCGCGATCAGCGGCATCGCATTGCGGCCGCCGACGGAGCCGACGACGACCACCCGACCGCGGCTCTCGCGCAGCGCCGGCAACATCGCCTGGGTCAGCGCGACGACGCCGAACACGTTGATCTCGAATTGCTGGCGCAGGTCCTCGAGCGGCAGGTGCTCGAGCGGGCCGCTGATGGTGACGCCGGCGTTGTTGATCAGCGCGTCGAGGCCGCCGGCGGCCTCGACGGC
>DATNJB010000071.1:0-8127 GCA_035604135.1 Caulobacteraceae bacterium
TCGCCATCGCCTTCATGGACGCGGCCCGCCGCAACGACCTGACGGCGCTGAAGGATTTGCTGGCCGAGGACGCTGTGATGATCACCGACGGCGGCGGAAAACGGAAGGCGGCGCTGCGGCCGCTGGTCGGCGCCGACGATATCGTGAGGTTGGTGGAGGGGTTGATCTGGCGCGGCGCCATCCCGCTGGAGGGCCAGATTCGTTTCGCCCGCATCAACGGGGTGTTCGGCGTGGTCTTGAGTGCGGACGGCGAGGTCGCGACCATCGCCTTCGAGCCCGGCGAGAGCGGCAAGCTCGCGGCCATCTACATGATCCGCAACCCGGAGAAGCTGGCGCACGTCGCGCGGTAAATCGTCCGCCTCGACTCACGACGTTCCGCGCTATCATCGCCGGATGCGTTTCGACGAGCGCTTCCTCGACGAGATCAAGTCGCGACTTCGCCTGTCCGAGGTCATCGGCCGGTCGGTGAAGCTGCGCCGCCAGGGTCGTGAGTTCGTCGGCCTCTCGCCCTTCACCAAGGAGCGAACGCCGTCGTTTTTCGTCAACGACGACAAGGGCTTCTTCCATGATTTTTCCTCCGGCAAGCACGGCGACCTGATCACCTTCCTGCAGGAGACCGAACGGCTGAGCTTCGTCGAGGCGGTCGAGCGGCTGGCGGCCGAAGCGGGCCTTCCCCTGCCGGAGCCCGACCCGCGCGCCGCCGAGCAGGAGCGTGAGCGGCAGACGCTCTCGGACTGGCTCGAGCAGGCGGCCAAGTGGTTCGAGACCGCGCTCCGCCGTCCGGTCGGCGCCGACGCCCGCGCCTACCTCGCCCGGCGCGGCCTGCCGGAGGCCGACTGGGCGCGCTTCCGCATCGGCTTTGCGCCCAATTCGCGCACGGCGCTGAAGGACTATCTGGTCGAACGCGGTGCCAAGCCCGGCGAGCTGGTCGAAGCCGGCCTGCTCATCGCCCCCGAGGACGGCGGCGGCGCGCCATACGACCGCTTCCGCGACCGCATCATCTTCCCGATCAGCGACGCGCGCGGCCGCGTGGTCTCCTTCGGCGGCCGCGCTATGGACCCGGAGGCGCGGGCGAAATACCTGAACGGCCCGGAGACCGGCGTCTTCCACAAGGGGCGGATGCTCTACGGGGTCGGCGAGGCGCGGCGGTTGCTCGCCGTCGGCGCGGTCAAGGCCAGCGTCGTCGTGGTCGAGGGCTTCATGGACGCCATCGCCTGCCAGCGCGCCGACATTCCGGCCGTGGCGCCGCTCGGGACCGCGCTCACCGAGGAGCAGATGGAGGCGCTGTGGCGTCTTAGCCCCGAGCCAGTGCTCTGTTTCGACGGCGACGACGCCGGCCAGCGCGCGGCCGCCCGCGCGATCGACCGCGCGCTCCCGCTGCTGAAGGCTGGCCGCTCGTTCGACTTCGCCATGCTCACCGGCGGCAAGGATCCCGACGAGGTGCTGCGCGAGCAGGGCGCGGCGGCGCTGAAGCGGCAACTGGGCAAAACCGTCCCATTCGTCGAGGCGCTGTTTGTCCGCGAGCGCGACCTCGAGCCGCTCGACACGCCCGAGCGACGGGCGGCGTTCAAGCTCCGCCTGCGCTTGGCGGCGACGACGATCGTCGACAAGGAGCTTGCCCAGGCCTACCGCGACGAACTCGGCGCACGCTTTGATGCGCTGTTCGCCCGCAGCCCCGCGCCCGCCGCGGCCCCGCGTGCGGCCTTCCGCCGCGGCCCGCGACGGCCGGCTTTCGAGGATGCGCCGCTGACGCCCGAGGGCCGGGCCGGCGGTCGGGCGCTCCGCCGCTCGCCCGACCCGCTGCCAGCCGCCGTCGCGCAGGCGGCGATCGCCGATCCCGGGTGGCTCGACCCGCATCTGGAATCGCTCGAGACGCACGGCTTCGGCGATCCGGCGCTGGATCATTTGGCCAAGGAAATCATTCGCCTGCGACTTGAGGCCGATCACCTTGACACCGGGGCCCTCGCACGCCATTTGGCGACTGACGGATTCGGCGCGTTGCTTGGCGAGATCGACAAGGCGGCTCTCAAATCGGGCGCGCCTTTCCTGAAATCGGATGTATCGCCCACGCTCGCCAGATCCCAGTGGTCGCACGCCTTCGAGGCTCTGACTCGGATGGCGGCGCTGGGTGACGCCATCGAGGCCGAAAAGGGAAACCTTTCCGGCCGCGGCGGCATGGAAGCGATCGAACGCATGAAGACCGAACGCGATGCGCTGCGCCGAGCGATCGGATCGGGAACGATTTGGGCCGATGGCGAGTCGTGATGGTTAAGACTGGCCAGAAGTTTGCATGGGAATCGTCCCGGACGGCGCTGCTGCGGACGGACGGGAGCCGGAGAATTAAATGAGCACGACGGCCGAAACCGCCGAGACCGAAGCCCCCACCGACGGGCCGCTGCTGGACCTGACCGACGCCGGGGTGAAGAAATTCATCAAGCAGGCGAAGACGCGCGGCTACGTCACGATGGACGAGCTGAACAAGGTCCTGCCGTCGGAAGAGGTCACCTCGGAGGCGATCGAGGACACGCTCGCCATGCTGTCCGAGATGGGCGTCAACGTCGTCGAGGCTGAAGAAGACGCCGAGCCGGCCGAGGGCGGCGAGGTCGCGGTGCGCGAGGAGACCGCGGTCGCCGAGGCCCCGGCGAAGGAAAGCGCCTACGACCGCACCGACGACCCCGTGCGCATGTACCTGCGCGAGATGGGCTCGGTCGAGCTGCTCTCCCGCGAGGGCGAGATCGCCATCGCCAAGCGCATCGAGGCCGGCCGCGACACCATGATCCGTGGCCTGTGCGAGAGCGCGCTGACCTTCGAAGCCATCATGGTCTGGCGCGAGGAACTCGGAACCGGCCGCATCCTGCTGCGCGAGGTGATCGACCTCGAACAGACCTACGGCGGCCTGGGCGGGGCCACGATCGCCGCCCCGGCCGAAGCGCTGGTCGAGGAGGCTGCGGCCGAAGAAGAGGCCGCCGAGGAAGAGAGCGGCGAGGGCCGCCCCGAAGGCGCCGGCGACGACGACGACGATTTCGACGATGGCGCCGGCCCGACCGTCAGCGCGATGGAGGCCGAGCTGCGCGAAGGCGTCATGACGACGCTGGACGCGATCGCGGCCGAGTTCGAGGCCTTCCGCGCGTTGCAGGAGCGCCTCGTTCGGCATCGGCTGAAGGGCAAGGACCTGCCCGGGGAAGAGCGCAAGTCCTACGAACAGGCGACCTCGACCATCGTCCAGCACCTGAAGACGCTGAAGCTGAACAACAACCGCATCGAGGCGCTGGTCGACCAGCTCTATGCGATCAACCGCCGCCTGATCGGGCTCGAGGGCCGGCTGCTTCGGCTGGCCGACAGTTACGGCATTTCACGCGCCGAGTTCCTGCGCGCCTATTTCGGCTCCGAGCTCAATCCGCAGTGGCTGGATTCGGTCAAGCCGCTCGGCATCCGCTGGACCAAGTTCGCCGAGAACGACTGCGGCCAGATCGGCGACATCCGCTCCGAGATCGCCGCGCTCGCCACCGAAACCGGCCTGCCGATCGACGACTACCGCCGCATCGTGCAGACGGTGCAGAAGGGCGAGCGGGAAGCCCGGCAGGCCAAGAAGGAGATGGTCGAAGCGAACCTTCGGCTCGTCATCTCCATCGCCAAGAAATACACTAACCGCGGGCTGCAATTCCTTGATCTCATTCAGGAAGGCAATATCGGCCTCATGAAGGCGGTCGACAAGTTCGAGTACCGCCGCGGCTACAAGTTCTCCACCTACGCCACCTGGTGGATCCGCCAGGCGATCACCCGCTCGATCGCCGACCAGGCGCGCACCATCCGCATCCCCGTGCACATGATCGAGACGATCAACAAGATCGTGCGTACGAGCCGCCAGATGCTGCACGAAATCGGCCGCGAGCCCACGCCCGAGGAGCTGGCCGAGAAACTCGCCATGCCGCTCGAGAAGGTGCGCAAGGTGCTGAAGATCGCCAAGGAGCCGATCAGCCTCGAGACCCCGATCGGGGACGAGGAGGACAGCCACCTCGGCGACTTCATCGAGGACAAGAACGCCGTCCTGCCGATCGACGCCGCCATCCAGTCGAACCTGCGCGAGACGACCACCCGCGTGCTCGCCTCGCTCACCCCGCGCGAGGAGCGGGTGCTGCGCATGCGCTTCGGTATCGGCATGAACACCGACCACACGCTCGAAGAGGTCGGCCAGCAGTTCTCGGTCACCCGCGAACGCATCCGCCAGATCGAAGCCAAGGCGCTGCGCAAACTCAAGCACCCCAGCCGCTCGCGGAAGCTCCGCAGCTTCCTGGACAGCTAGGCGCCCTCGTCCCCGGCGTCAGCCTTCAAGGTGTGCTGCCCGGTGTGGCGGCGCCAGCCGGTCGAGCAGCCGTTTGCCTGACGGCTCGATCACTAGATGACCGAACAGCGCGACCGCCGCCACCAGAGCGAGCGCCATCGACGCCTCCCCCAATGTCGGATGTCGGTCGCTCGGATGGACCGCCGCGACGATTGGATAGTGCACGGCGTAGACAGCGTAGGAAACGCGTCCCATCCAGGTGAATACGGTCGCGCTCCAGCCCTGGGGCGCCGGCGCCCCCAGGACCAGCACGAACAGGATCGGCAGGACAAGGTCCGCCAGCAGAACGTCGACGCCGATGACAAAGTGAGTCGGGATCGCATACGCCAGGAGGAGCAGCGCCACGAGGGTTGTGATTGAGAAGGTCGTGCGCGGACGCCAGCCCGACCGTTTCAGGCGATAGGGCAGGACGCCAAACGGGAAGGCGAACAAGACGCGCGCGATGGCGCCGAGGAGATCCAAGATCGTCGAATGGCCGCCGATGTTGTTCCAACCGTACGCCTCGGTAAGCGGAACCATGGCCGCGGCTGCGACGGCCATCAGGCACGCGAGCGCGCGGTTGCCCAGCCTCCAGCCGCCCCACGCGTAGAGCATGTTCACGCCGAGTTCGACCGCCAGCGACCAGACCACGGGGTTCAGCCGATAGGCAAAGCCCTCAGGGCCGCCCTGGAGGTGGGGAACGACGAGCAGTGCGCTGCGCACGAACTCGATGACCTGGGTCAATGGATCGCCGGGATGCGCGATCAGAGCGTAGGCGAGACCAAGGGCCAGGCCGAAGAGCGCCATCGGATACAGCCACGCCATGCGGACGGCGAAGAACCACGAGGGTCCGGCGCCCGCCCTGAGTCTATCCTCATGGGCGCCGGCGATGACGAAGCCGGAGAGCATGAAGAAAAAGTCGACCGCAAGGTATCCATGTAGAGGCAAGCGTGCCGAGTAGAGGTGATAGAGCACCACCACGAAGGCGCTGATGCCTCGCAAGCCGTCGAGGAGTACGTTTCTATCTCTGGTAGGTGTAGATATGATCCCGCTATTTGTGTAGGCTTTGACCATTGGACCGCATTGATTGTGAATCAGGAAGACAATGAGCGCGTCGAGTTTCGCCATGGTTCCTATTTTCTCTTTAGAAACTGCGACAGAGCGCCCGCGGCGTGTGTCGTTCTGAGCCCGAGGGTGGCGATCTCCCTTGAGCCGAGAGACTATTCAATCTATGAGGGTGAATCTAGAGTTAACGCAGACGCGAAACGCGGCAGATCTCGCTTTCCAGAACCTTGTGGTGAGAGTCCAGGCCCGTCGAGCGGCCTTGTCCTAGGCAGAGGTGAAGCGCTGAAACCGACCTGAAGGGCAGGCGGAAGTTCAGGCCGCCTTGCCCAGGATCATGAAGTGGCCGCGGAGGGCGGCGACGGGGCTGGTGCGGTCGTCTTGCCAGGCTTCGACGGCCAGGTTCGCCGCGCGGCGGCCGAGCTTGAGGATACGGACCTCGGCGTAGGTGGTGACGGGACGGGCAGGACGCAGGTAGTCGACGGTGATGTCGATCGTGCGCGCCGGTTGGCCCTCGGCGTCGAGCCGGGCGAGCGCCGCCAGTTCGAGGAACGAGGCCACGACGCCGCCATGCAGCGCCGGCAGGATGGGGTTGCCGATCAAGCGGGGAGCAAACGGCAGGACGGCGATCGGGCCCGCTTCGCCCGGCTCCAACCGCATGCCGAGGAAGCGAGCGTAGGGCCAGGCGTCGAGCAGCGGCGCGGCGGGCTCGCGGGTTGCGGCCCCGGTCATCCGGCAGGCCGCGGCGCGCCGGTGATCATGAACGCCGCCTGCGCCGCGGCGATGGGATCGGCGGGGTCGTCATCGTAGGCCCAGCCGCGCACCACGGCGACGTCGCCGTTCAGCCCGAGGCTCTCCGCCTCGGCGATGACCGCCGCGCCGAGGTGGGGCGGGCGGATGTGGTCGAGCCGGAAGTCCAGCGTCGCCATCCCACCCATCGTCATCGCACGACCTTCGTCGCCCGCGCGATCCCGCAGCGCGATCCCGATCGCCATCCCGCAGGTCTGGTCAAGCAGGGCGAAGACCACGCCGCCGGCCAGCGCCCCCACCGCCGGGTCGCCCACCAGGTCGGCGCGGAACGGCGCGCGCATGCCGCAGGTCCGGTCGGTCAGCGTCTCGAACCCCAGCGCCGTCGAGAGCGCCGTCCCCCGCGTCGCCAGTTCGCTCGGCGCCGCATCGCTCATCGGCTCTTCAGGCGCTCGGCGCTCGTCGCTCATCCGCTCCCTATACGGTGCTGACGTCGCGTCGTGGAAGCCAGCCGCCGTCGGCGCTTGTATAGGCAACTAAAAAGTTGCATATAGCGATCCCATGAGCATGGACGCTGCGTTCAAGGCGTTGGCCGATCCGCTTCGGCGGCGGCTGTTGGACGACTTGCGCGAACGAAATGGTCAAACGTTGAACGAGTTGTCCGAGGGCAGGGGGATGACGCGCCAGGCGGTGACCAAGCACCTCGCGCTTCTGGAAACAGCCAACCTCGTCGTCACCGAAAAGCGCGGCCGCGAGAAGCTGCACTACCTGAACCCCGTCCCCATCCACGACATCGTCGACCGCTGGATCGGCAAGTTCGAACGCGGCCGCTTAGGCGCGCTCGCCGACCTCAAACACAAGCTCGAAGGAGAGACCGATGGCTGAGAGCCGCTTCCTCTATGTGACCTACATCCGCGCCCCGGCGCAGGCGATCTGGGACCACCTGACCAGCCCCGAACTGAACAAGCGGTTCTGGCACGGGTACAGCCAGAAGAGCACCTGGGCCAAGGGCGCAGACTACGCGATCGTCGCCGGCGACGGCGAAGCCTGGGACACCGGCAAGGTGCTGGCCTGCGAGCCGCCGAAGCGCCTTTCGGTGACCTGGACGCACCAGAAGGACGCGGCGATGAAGGCGGAGGGCGAGTCCGTCGCCACGTTCGACATCGAGCCCGTGAACGATCGCGTGACCAAGCTCACGGTCACTCACACGATAGGCGTTTCGCCATCGAAGTTCATTGAGGCCGTCTCGACCGGCTGGCCGAGCATCCTCGCCAACCTGAAAAGCCTGCTCGAGACCGGGTCCGCGCTCGAGGAGTGGGCCGCCGGGTGAGGCGTTCGGCGGTGCAGCCTGAGGCCGGATCCAACATCGCCGAAGTTCGACAATCGTCCGCGACGGCGCCATGGATGTCGCGAAGCGTTGTCCGGGAGGAATCGATGAAGGTCGAAGGCGGCTGTTATTGCGGCGCGGTGCGGTATGTCGCCGAGGGCGATCCGATGCTGAAGGCCGAGTGCCATTGCCGGGAATGCCAATACCTGACCGGCGGCGCGCCGAACTTCTTCATGGCCATGCCGGTTGCCGGGTTTCACTACACCAAGGGCGAGCCGAAGGCGTTCACGCGCAGCGACCTGGAACGGCCGGTCACCCGCGAGTTCTGCCCCGAGTGCGGCACCCACCTCGTGACCCGCGCCCCGGGTTTTCCGGCCGCGATCGTCAAGGTCGGCTCGATGGACGATCCGACCCAGTTCGGCGGCCCGCAGCTGGCCATGTACACCATGGACAAGCAGGCCTGGCACATGATCCCTGAGGGGCTCCCGACCTTCGAGAAGCGCCCGGGCTAGCATCCAGCGGCGGCGCTCCAACGCGGCGTAGGCCAGGTTCTGGAACGTCGGGAGCGCGGCCATCGCAGCCATGCGCTGGCCTGTGGCGAGCTGCGAGGCGGCCTCAGGCCCGAGGTCCATCGAATTCTGGATAAGGTAGATCAGGATCATGTTCTCTA
>DATNJB010000072.1:0-38057 GCA_035604135.1 Caulobacteraceae bacterium
GACGCCTGCGCGGACAAGGGTCGATCTGCTCCCCCCGGAGAAGGCCGCCGGCCAGGATCTATGATATTGGCCCATTAGGCAGGCGGACGATGGAGGTGGACGGCCAGTGGGCTTGAACACCAGGTCGTTGACGTGAAAGCCGCGTGCGGGATCAAGCGCCACCTTCACGACGCGCGCGGGACGTTCGCCACGCGTCTGCGCCGGGCCGGTCTGACCGCGCCGGAGATCGCCGACGTCCTCGGCTGGGAGGAAGAGCGCGTCGAGCGGCTCTTGGCCGCCTACGTCGACCGCGACGAGATCGTACTAGCCCTGGCCAAACGGATCGAGCGGAACGAACGCGGATCAAAAGGCGGGCGTAGCTCCAGAAAATCTCCAGAACGGTCCAAAACAGACCCGGGCGCGGCGACCTAAGTATTTGAAAAACTTGGAGCGGGCGGCGGGAATCGAACCCGCGACATTCAGCTTGGGAAGCTGACGTTCTACCTCTGAACTACGCCCGCGGCCGGTTTGGCCGGCGGCCAAAATAGCCGAAGGGCGTTCGCCGGCAAGCCGCGCGGCGGCGGTTAGGCGTCACCGTCCACGAAGATCACCTCGATCGGCTGCCCGAAAAGGCGGGCGATGCGGAACGCAAGCGGCAGGCTCGGGTCGTACTTGCCGGTCTCGATCGCATTGACGCTCTGGCGCGAGACGTCGAGCCGCTGGGCGAGGTCGGCCTGGCTCCAGTCGCGCTCGGCGCGCAGCACCTTCAGACGGTTCTTCATCGATAGCGCGCCATCGCCACGACATAGCCTAGGCCGTTGCCGACGCCCCAGACCGGAATGATCACCCACAGCGCAAGATGCGGGACCTTGCCAAAGGCCTCGAGCATGCCCCAGACCGTTGCGCTCACAAGGATCAACAGCGACGCCCAGAGCTGGCTCTCGACAAATACGGCGCGGGCGAATTCGTCGGTCTCGCTCCGCACATAGGTCACGGGGAAGCCGATGACGAACAGCAAGGGCACTGCCGGGGCGAGCGCGACGGCGTAGCCAAGCAGGCCGGCCGCCCATCTTGCATGATAAGTGAACAGCGCCGCTACCAGCACAACCACGTAGCTCGCCATTGCCACCGTGAGACGGCGGCCGTAGCGCACATAGGCAGGGCTGAGCGGCGGCACGCCCTCCGGAACGCGCGCGCCGGAAGCAATGAGCAGGGCCGAGACGGCCACGCCGACGGCCCCCAAGCCCACAGACCAACCCGTCGTGAGCGCAAGCGTCGAGAGCGCGAGGCCGACCGCCCCAAGCGCAATGACGGCCAGCCTGGCCGACAGCGACCAGGACCGCGTTGAGGACTCCGTGGCTTCCATGACTTGCATCCCCCTGTCTCCCTATGACAAGGAAACATGACACCGATCCGCCGACGTGTCAAGGTCACTGGACATGCACTATCGCGGCGGCGGAAGGCGGCCACCGTGCCGTCGGTCGACCCGGTGTCGGCGATCACCACGACGTCGGCGTCGGCGATCTTCAGCGGCTCGGGGCGGACTTGGCCATGATTGGGGACGGATTTCAGCAATGACGGGCGTGGACGCAAGTGCGCCCGGCGGCGCCATGACCTTTCGGGAGAAGGCGCTCTATCACCAGCTCCACCCGGCGAAGCTCGCGACCGACATCCTCTGCGAGCCGGTGTCGCTCTATTTCTTCTGGCGTCACGCGCTTTGGCTTGGCCTGGCGACCCACTTCCTGCCGCCGATCCTGGCGTCGGCCCTAGTCATGGCTGTGGTCAACCTCGAGCCGCTGAAGGCCTCGCCGCTCGGATGCTACATCGGCCGGCGCATGACGCGGCCGATCGAAGCGGCGCGGCTCGCCGGAGACCTGGTGATGGTCGCCGGCGCCTGGGCCAGGCTCTGGTGGTTGATCGCGCTCGGGCTCGCAATCGTCGTCGCCGCTTGGCTGAGCGGACGGGTGCTGGACCGCCGAGCCGGCTAGGCGCGACGGAGCGCTGCGCGCTCCAGCCATAGGCCGGCCTTGACCCCCGCTCGCCGCTTGCGCTACGCACGCCGCCGGCGCGGACGGCCCTATCGAGTCGCCCCGCGCGACGACATCTCAATCCGTCTCCTTGGCCGAGCACCTGTCGAAGGGGCAAGCGAGACCCACCGGGCAGGTGAGGTCGCTTAGGCCATGGCCAACGTCACCGTGATCGGCGCCCAGTGGGGCGATGAGGGCAAGGGCAAGGTCATCGACTGGCTGGCCGAGCGCGCCGACGTGGTGGTTCGCTTCCAGGGCGGAAACAACGCCGGTCACACGATCGTGGTCGGCAACAGCGTCTACAAGTTCTCGCTTCTGCCGTCGGGCGTGGTGCAGGGCAAGCTCTCGATCATCGGCAACGGCGTCGTCGTCGACCCCTGGTCGCTGCTGGACGAGATCGAGCGCGTGCGCGCGCAAGGGCTTACGATCACGCCCGACATCCTCGTGCTGGCCGACAATGCCTGCCTGGTCCTGCCGCTGCATCGCGACCTCGACGCCGCGCGCGAGGCCCGCGCCGGCGCGAACAAGATCGGCACCACGGGACGCGGCATCGGCCCGGCCTATGAGGACAAGGTCGGCCGGCGCGCCATCCGGTTCGTCGACCTGGACGACGAGCAGGCCCTACGCGCGAAGATCGAGCGCCTCCTGGCCCACCACGAGCCGCTGCGCCGGGGGCTGGGCCTGCCGGACATGACGCCGGACGCCGTGTTCGACATGCTGAGCGAGATCGCGCCGAAGGTCGCGCCCTACGTGCAGCCGGCGTGGCGGGTGCTGAACGGGGTGGTGAAGTCGGGCAAGCGGGTGCTGTTCGAGGGCGCCCAGGCGGTCATGCTCGACGTCGACCATGGCACGTATCCGTTCGTGACCTCGTCCAACACGGTGGCCGGCCAGGCCGCAGCCGGCGCCGGCGTGGGGCCTGCCGCCGGCGGCTATGTGCTGGGCATCGTCAAGGCCTACACGACCCGTGTCGGCGAGGGTCCCTTCCCGACCGAGCTCACCGACGCGGTCGGCCAGCGGCTGGGCGAGCGCGGCGACGAGTTCGGCACCGTCACCGGCCGGCCGCGCCGCTGCGGCTGGTTCGACGCGGCGCTGGTGCGCCAGTCGATCGCCGTGGCCGGGATCGACGGGGTCGTCCTCACCAAGCTCGACGTCCTGGACGGCCTTGAGTCCCTGAAGATCTGCACCGGCTATCGGCTCGGGGCCGAGGTGGTGGACTACCTGCCGGCCGGCGTGCGCGAGCAGGCGGCGCTGGAGCCGATCTACGAGGACATCGCCGGCTGGAGCGGGTCGACCAAGGGCGCTCGCTCGTGGCGCGACCTGCCGCCCAACGCCGTGATCTATGTGCGCCGCATCGAGGAGCTGATCGGCGCGCCGGTGGTGCAGGTGACAACAGGCCCCGACCGCAAGGACGTGATCGTGATGCGCGACCCGTTCGCTGGCTGAACGCTGCGGTAGCATCAAGGCCGCGTTTACGCTTCGTGCGCCATATTCGGCCCGGGCTGACAAGCGGTTCCGGGGCGCTCGATGATCTTCACCGATGCACGACTGGCGCGCCGGCTCGAGCCCTGGTTCGAGCGCGTGCTGATCGTCGAGCCCAGCCAGGCCTCGGCCCAGCTGCTGAGCGAACTTCTGAAGGGCGCCGGCGCCCGGCAAGTCCAGATCGAACGCGCCTACCCGCGGGCGCTGGCCACGTGCCGTGTGTTCGAGCCCCGGTTGATCTTCACCGAAGTCGGCGGACCTGAGCTGGAAGGCCTGAGCTTCGTGCGCGAGCTGCGGCGCGGCGACCTCGCTTGCCGCCAGGCGCCGGTGATCGTGGTGTCGGGCGAGGCCACCGCGCGCGTGATCGTGACGGCCAGAAACGCCGGCGTGCACGAGTTTCTGCGCAAGCCGTTCACCGCCCGGGACCTGGCGCGGCGACTCGAAGTGGCCGCCTTGCATCCGCGCGACTGGATCGAGGCCGTGGGCTACGCCGGGCCCGACCGGCGGCGCTTCAACAGCGGCGACTACCAGGGGCCTCACAAGCGGCGCTCGGACGTTGCGGCCTCGACTCCGGCCGCGCGGATCGAGCAGGCGGTCCGCATCGCCAAAGCCGCCATCGGCGCGGTCGAGATGGATGCCGCCCAGGCGTTTCGCTCGCTGCAGGTGCAAGCGTCGGAGCTGAAGAGCCTCGGCGTCACAGAGGGCGACTCAACGCTCGTCGCCGCCGCCGCCAAACTGCAAAACGTGCTGAACGGCACGCCGGAGGCGAGCCTGTCGCGGCCTGCGCTGGAAGCGGCCGCGGCCGATCTTTGGAGCTATCTGCCCGGCGAGCCGGCGCGGCCGGCCAAGGCGGTTGCCTAGGCCGCGTCGAGGTTGCGCTCGCTGGCGGCGGCGCGCATGGCCTTCTGCAGCTTCTCGAACGCCCGGACCTCGATCTGGCGCACGCGCTCACGGCTGACGCCGTATTGCGCGGCCAGCTCCTCGAGCGTGGTCGGACTGTCCTTCAGCCGGCGCTCGGTGAGGATGTGCCGCTCACGGTCCGTCAGCTCGGTCATCGCCTCTTCGAGCAGCGACATGCGGATCGAGCGCTCCTCGTCCTCGGCGAGCTGGGTCTCCTGGCTGACGGCGTTGTCGTCGGCCAGCCAATCCTGCCACTCGCTCTCGCCGTCCGACCGCAGCGGCGCATTCAACGACGCGTCCGGACCGGAGAGGCGGCGGTTCATCGAGATCACCTCCTCGTCGAGCACGCCGAGGCGGTTGGCGATGTGGCTGACCTGGTCAGGTCGCAGATCGCCCTCTTCGAGCGCCGAGATCTCGCTCTTGGCCTTCCTGAGGTTGAAGAACAGCTTCTTCTGAGCGGCGGTCGTGCCCATCTTCACGAGCGACCACGAGCGCAGGATGTATTCCTGGATCGAGGCTCTGATCCACCACATGGCGTAGGTCGCGAGCCGAAAGCCCTTGTCGGGCTCGAACTTGCGCACGGCCTGCATCAGGCCGACGTTGCCTTCGGAGATCACCTCGACGATCGGCAGCCCGTAGCCGCGGTAGCCCATGGCGATCTTGGCCACCAGGCGAAGGTGGGACGTGACCAGCTTGTGCGCGGCTTCAGGGTCGGCATGCTCTTTCCAGCGCTTGGCGAGCATGAACTCCTCGTCGCGGGTCAACATGGGGAATTTGCGGATGTCCGTGAGGTAGCGCGAAAGGCCCCCCTCTGGAGTCATCACGGCGAGTGAATGGCTAGCTGCCATTGTGGAATCCCCTCAAGCACTTGGAACTCGGCGCAACCGTTGCGCCGCCTTTTCCCCGCAATCCCCTAGATAGGGATGCGTTGCGTCCGATTGAAGACTAAACAGTGTTAAAATCAATTCCTAGCGGCGGGCTCGGCTATTTTTTCTAACGCTGCTTGCAGGGCTGCCATATCCGGGGGCAGCGGCGTCTCGAACCGGAGGCGGGCGCCGGTCACGGGGTGCGAGAAACCGAGCACGGCGGCATGCAGCGCCTGACGGCGCAGCCCCGCTTCGGCGATCGCGGCCCGCACCCGCGGTGCGGGCGAACCGGCGCCGTAGAGCGGATCGCCGAGGACCGGGGCGCCCACCGACGCCAGGTGCACGCGGATCTGGTGCGTGCGACCGGTCTCGAGCGTGGCGCGGACGCGCGCGGCCGACGGCCTGGCCGGCGGGCCGAAGCTCAGTTCGGTTGCATAGTGGGTGATCGCCTCGCGCCCGCCCGAGCGCAGGACGGCCATCTTCTTCCGGTCGCGCGGCGAGCGCCCGATGCGCGTCGCGATCGTCCCCCGCGCCGCCGGCGGCGCGCCGCGGGTCAGCGCGATATAGGCGCGCTCGATGTCGTGCGCGGCGAAGAAGGCCGAGAGGCCCCGATGCGCCGCATCGCTCTTGGCGGCGACCATCACGCCGGAGGTGTCCTTGTCGAGACGATGCACGATGCCGGGACGGGCGACCCCGCCGATGCCGGACAAGGATGCGCCGCAGTGAGCAAGCAGCGCGTTGACCAGGGTGCCGCGCTCGAAGCCCGGGGCCGGGTGCGCGGCCATGCCGGCGGGCTTATCCACCACGATCAGATCGGCGTCCTCGAACAGCACGCTGAGCGCAATGGGCTCCGGCATCGGCTCCGCCGGCGCGGGCGGCGGGATGGCGATGCGATAGGCGCCGGCGCGCGCTCTGGCGGCGGAATCAGTCGCGGCCGCCCCGTCCAGGCTGACGGCGCCCTCGGCGATCAGCGCCTGGATGCGGGCGCGCGAGAGGTCCGGAATCGCGTTGGCGAGCGCCCGGTCGAGCCGGGCGCCAACATCGGCCTTCGCGACCTCGACGTCGCGCACGTCGAACGAGGGGTCGGCGAGCGCTTCCTCTTCGGCGTCAACGTCGATCAAACGCCAGCCTCGCGCCGAAGGCCAGGAAGACGACGCCGGTCAGGCGGTCCAGCCAGCGTACGACCGCCGTCCTCTGCAGCCAGCGCTTTAGCGGGGTGGTGGCGGCGATGAGACCGGCGAACCAGAGCGTGCCGAGCGCGCCGTGGATCACCGCGAGCAGCACGATGAACGGCGCCGGCGAGACGTCCTTGGGGACGAACTGGGGCAGGAAGGAAACGTAGAAGACGCCCACCTTCGGGTTCAGCAGGTTGGTCAGGAAGCCGCGCAGCCACCAGTTGCCGCCGCGCGGCCCCGGTGCGGCGTCGAGGTCGAACGCGGCGCGGGGCTCGAGCAGCAGGTTGACGCCGAGCCAGGCGAGGTAGGCCGCGCCGGCCCACTTCAGGATCACGTAGGCCAGGTGTGAGGCGGCCAGCAGGATGCCCAGACCAAGCGCGACCGCAATTCCCCAGACCAGGCAGCCGCAGATGACGCCCAGCGCCGCCAGCGCCGACCGGCGCGGCCCCTCGACCGCCGCGGTGCGGAGCACGATCGCGGTGTCGAGCCCGGGCGTGATGGTGAGTAGCGCGGCTGCGGCGACATAGGCGATGAGCGCCGTCGTCAGAGTCATCCTCCTACGCTCCCGCCGGTCTGTCCGCCCAGGCCTCCACAAAGGCGGGAGCTTCGGAGGACGAGACGCACGAACCCTCCGAAGCCTTGGCGAAGGAGGGTCATGGCCGCTCCACCAATCGTCCGTCCTTCAGGACCCGGTAGAAGCAGGCCCGGTGGCCGGTGTGGCAGACACCGCCATCGCCTTGCGGGTCGACCTTGACCAGGACAACGTCCTGGTCGCAGTCGACGAGGATCTCCACCACTCTCTGGATCTGGCCGCTCGTGTCGCCCTTGCGCCAGAGCGCGTTTCGCGAGCGGCTGAAGAACCAGACCTCGCCCTCATCGAGCGTTCGCCGCAGCGCCTCGGCATTCATCCAGCCGAGCATCATCACCTCGCCCGTCGCCGCGTGCTGGAGCACGGCCGCGATCAGGCCGGCGCCGTCGAAGCGCGGCGCAAGCACCGCTCCGTTTTCCAGCGCATCGGCATCGGGCGCGGTCGGAAAAAGCGGCTCGTCCATAGACGCCATATGGCCCTTTGACCGCCGGTCGCGCTAGCCTTGGCCGGCCGAGGGGGTGCACGCGATTGAGTCTGAAGGACTGGATCAAGGCTCGCATCGCGGCGATGGACGTCGCGGTCCGGCCATGGGCCGAGCGGTCCAGCTTCAACGCATTCGCCTACGAGTTCCTGCTGTTCGGGCTGAAACAGGCCTGGGCCTGCATCTTTGGCGGCGCGATGCTGGCGCTCATCCTCGGCACCCACCTCTATTGGCCCAGGCACGCGCCGATCGCGCGCTACGACTTCCTCGTCCTGGGCGCGGTCGCCATCCAGGCGCTCCTGCTCGCGACCAAGCTCGAGCGCTGGTACGAAGCCCTGGTCATCCTGATCTTCCACGCGGTCGGCACCGCGATGGACGTGTTCAAGACCGCCCACGGCTCGTGGATCTACCCAGAGCCCAGCATCTTACGCATCGCCGGCGTGCCCCTGTTCTCGGGGTTCATGTACGCCTCGATCGGCAGCTACATGGCCCGCGCCATGCGGCTGTTCGAGATCCGCTTCAGCCACTTCCCGCCGCGCTGGACGCTTTGGCTGCTCGCCACCCTGGCCTACGCCAACTTCTTCACCCACCACTATCTGCCCGACATTCGCTGGTGCCTGTTCGCCTTCTCGGCGCTGATCTTCTGGCGCACCTCGTTTGCGTTCACGCCCGACCGCGCGCCCAGGCGCATGCACCTGATCCTCGGCGCGGTCCTGGTTTCGATCTTCATCTGGTTCGCCGAGAACCTCGGCACCTTCGCCGGCGCGTGGATCTATCCGGCGCAGCGACACGGATGGGCGATGGTGCCGCTCGGCAAGCTGGGCTCGTGGTACCTGTTGATGCTGCTCAGCTTCGTCCTGGTGACCACCGTGCACCGCCCGGCCGAGGGGGCGGCGGCCGAAGAGCCTCAGGCCGACGCGGTGCGGCCGGCGACCGAACGCGCAGGCGGCTAGCCCGCCCTCAGGTCCGATTGCAGAAGCTGATGAAGCGGCGCTGCAGTTCGGGGTCGGTCTTAAACACGCCTGTGAACTGGGTGGTGATCGTCGACACATCGCGATGATGCACGCCGCGGGTGGTCATGCACTCGTGCTTGGCGTCGATCAGCACGGCCACGCCGGCCGGTTCGAGGTCGTCGCTGATGGCGTCGGCAATCTGCTGGGTCAGGGTCTCCTGCGTCTGCAGGCGGCGCGCGAAGATCTCGACCACGCGGGCGAGCTTGGAGAGGCCGACGACCTTGTTGGTCGGCATGTAGGCGACGAACGCCTTGCCGAGGAAGGGCGCCATGTGGTGCTCGCAGTGACTCTCCACTTCGATGTCGCGCAGCATGACGATGCCGTCGTAGCCCTGCACGTCCTCGAAGGTGCGGTCGAGCTCCTTGGCCGGATCCAGGCCGTAGCCTTCGAACCACTCGCCATAAGCCTCGATCACCCGTTCGGGCGTGCCGACCAGCCCCTCGCGCCTCGGGTCGTCGCCGGCCCAGGCGATCAGCGTCCGCACCGCCTCGAGCGCTTGCTCGCGCGTCGGGCGCTGGACGGGGTGCAGGTCAAGCTCGCTCGCGCCGACCGGGCCCCGGTCCTTTGCAAAGGCGTCCATGTTCAAAAGTTCCCAGGGCTGAGTTGCGCCGGAGCGAGGGCCCCGGAAATGACGCGTGCCACCCTTTCACGATGGCGGGAGAAGTCCGATCAGCAGCGCCAGCTGGCCGCCCATGGTCTCCCGCGACTCCCAAAGCTATATGGGAGCCGCCCGGGTGCGGACAACCGTTTTCCATGCATCAATAGACGATGAATCTCGTCCTTTATGACACGATGACGCGGCGCAAGCGGCCGTTCGAGCCGCGCGATCCCGCGCGCGTGACGGTCTATGTCTGCGGCCCGACCGTCTACAACTACGCCCACATCGGAAATGCGCGGCCGGTCGTGGTGTTCGACCTGCTGTTCCGTCTGCTCAGGCGAACGTACGGCGAAGAGCACGTCCTCTACGCGGCGAACGTCACCGACGTCGACGACAAGATCAACCAGAAGGCGGCCGACGAGGGCGTGCCGATCGAGGTGATCACCCGCCGCTACCTCGACGCCTACCATGCCGACATGTCGGTGCTGGGCGCTCTTCGGCCCACGTTCGAGCCACGCGCGACCCAGACCATGGCCGAGATCATCGACATGATCGGCCGGTTGATCCGCAACAACGCCGCCTACGAGGCCGACGGGCATGTACTGTTCAACACGCAAGCCTACTCCGACTACGGCAAGCTTTCGCGCCGGCCGCTGGACGAGTTGATCGCCGGCGCCCGCGTCGATGTGGCGCCCTACAAGCAGAACCCGGCCGACTTCGTGCTCTGGAAACCGTCTAAGCCGGGCGAGCCGGTGTGGGACTCGCCCTTCGGCCCGGGACGCCCCGGCTGGCACATCGAGTGCTCGGCGATGATCGAAAAGACGCTGGGGCTGCCGATCGACATCCACGGCGGCGGCAACGACCTGATCTTCCCCCACCACGAGAACGAGATGGCGCAAGGAGTCTGCGCCACCCACGACGCCGAGTACGCCCGCTACTGGATGCACAACGGCTTTTTGAACATGGGCGCGGAGAAGATGTCGAAGAGCCTCGGCAACGTGATCCTGGCCCACGACCTAGTGAGCAAGTACCCGGGCGAGGCGCTGCGCTGGGCGCTGCTCGCCAGCCACTACCGCCAGCCGTTGGCCTGGAGTGAAGAGACCCCGGTGAACGCCAAGGCCGCGCTCGACAAGCTGTACGGCGCTCTCTTGCGCGCCGCGGATGTCGAAGCCGAGGCGGTCGAACCGGGCGCGGCGTTCATGGCGGCGCTCGACGACGACCTCAACACGCCCAGGGCCTATGCCGAGCTGTTCAGCCTCGCCCAGCAGCTGGAGACAGCGCCGACGGGAGAACGCGGCAGGCTCAAGGGTGAGCTGCTCGCCGCCGGCCAGCTGATCGGCTTCCTCAAAGCCGATCCCGAGGCCTGGTTCCAGGGCGCCGCCGACCCGGCGTTCAGGGAGCGCATCGAGGGCCTGATCGACGCGCGGGCGCGGGCGCGGGCGGCGCGGGACTGGCCGACGGCCGACCGCATCCGCGACGAGATCGGCGCCCTTGGCGTCGAGGTGATGGACGGGCCCAATGGCCCGACCTGGCGCAAGCCGACATAGGCGGACGATGCCGACGAAGATCGAACACAGGTTGGGGGTGAAGGCGCCGGCGTCTGTGGTCTGGGACGTCGTCCACGACCTCGACCGGTGGCGTGAGTGGAACCCGCTCTATCCCGAAGTCGCGGGTCGGATCGGCTATGGCGAGACGCTCAAGCTCCGGCTCATGCTTCCTAATCAGCCCGAGACGGAGCTTCTGGCCACCGTGACCGACTGGACGCCGAACGAAGCGATCCACTGGCGGACGTCGCACGTCGGCGGGTTCGTGCGCACCGTGCGCTATCTCGAGATCGAGGCCATGTCGGACGTGGGCTGCATCTTCTCGAACGGCGAGATCTTCTCCGGCGTGCTGAGCGGCGCGGTCGTGCGGCGGCTCAAGCCCAGCCTGAGGCAGGGTTTCGCCGCGCTCGGCGAGGCGGTGCGGGACCGCGCCGAGGCGCTCTGGCGCGAGCAGGCGCAAGCGACCACCTTAGGGGCGCCATGATCGACGATCTTTATTCCGCACGCGTGCTAAAGCTGGTGGCCAACATCCCGCACACCGGCCGGCTCGCCGCGCCCGATGCGTCAGCTGAGAAGATCTCCAAGCTGTGCGGCTCGCGCATCCTGGTCGACGTCAAGGTGAGGGCCGGGCGCGTCAGCGACTTCGCCCAGGAGGTCAAGGCCTGCGCGCTAGGCCAGGCGGCGGCCGCGGTGCTCGGCGCGCACGTCATCGGCGCGACGCCAGAGGAGATCGAGGTGGCCCGCGACGGCCTTCGTGCTATGTTGAAGGCAGGTGGCCCCGCGCCATCCGGACGATTTTCGGAGCTCTCCGTGCTCGAAGCGGTGAAAGACTATCCGGCCCGTCACGCCTCGACGATGCTCGCGTTCGAGGCGGCGGCCGAGGCCGCGCGCGCCGCGCTCGAGGCGCAGACGTCGCGAACTAGCCGCGCCGGCGCGGCTTGATCGGCGCTCATCGCGGAAGCGATAAGCAAAGCAGGCCGATATCGTTCGCAACCCCCGCCGGCATGAGCCTCTACGAACGCACCGTCAGAACGGCGCATCGCGCCTATAAGCTGACGCTCTCACCCCTGATCGGGGGGCACTGCCGCTATCTGCCGACCTGTTCGGACTATGCGGCCGAAGCCCTGATCACCCACGGCCCCTGGCGCGGCGGTGCGTTGACCGCCAGGCGGCTGTGCCGATGCCATCCGTGGGGCGGCTCGGGCTTCGACCCGGTCCCGCCCCCGCCGCTCCCAAAG
Source organism: Caulobacteraceae bacterium (assembly GCA_035604135.1). Taxonomy (GTDB): domain Bacteria; phylum Pseudomonadota; class Alphaproteobacteria; order Caulobacterales; family Caulobacteraceae; genus Poindextera. The sequence continues at coordinate 11,890 of DATNJB010000072.1, forward strand.
CGGCCCTGGACATGTGAGCCATGATCGACCTTCGTTTTCCCGACGGCCAGGTCCGTCAATTCAAGTCAGGGACGAGCGGCCGCGACGTCGCCGCCTCCATCTCCCCCTCGCTCGAGAAACGCGCCGTCCTGATCAAGCTGGGCGGCCAGCTCTACGACCTCGACCGCGCGCTGGAGACGGGCGGCGCCGTCGAGATTCTCACCCGCGATGCGCGCGAGGCGCTCGAGGTGATCCGTCACGACACCGCGCACGTGCTGGCCGAGGCGGTGCAGGAACTCTTTCCCGGCACGCAGGTCACCATCGGCCCGAACGTCGAGGACGGCTTCTACTACGACTTCGCGCGCAACGAGCCTTTCTCGCTCGATGACCTGCCGGTGATCGAGCAGCGCATGCGCGAGATCGTCGACCGCGACGAAAAGGTCAGCCGCGAGGTGGTCGACCGCGACGCCGCGATCGCCGACTTCAAGCGCATGGGCGAGGCCTACAAGGCCGAGATCATCGAAACCATACCGCCCGGCGAGGCGGTGACCGTCTATCACCAGGGCGCCTGGAAGGACCTCTGCCGCGGCCCACACCTGCCCTCGACGCGCCACGTCGGCAAGGCGTTCAAGCTGACCAAGCTTGCCGGAGCCTACTGGCGCGGCGACCAGCGGAACGCCCAGCTGCAGCGCATCTACGGCACCGCCTGGGCGAGCCAGGCCGACCTCGACGCTTACCTCAAGCGCCTGGAGGAGGCGGAGAAGCGCGACCATCGAAAGCTGGGCGCGGCCATGGACCTCTTCCACATCCAGGAAGAGGGCAAAGGCATGATCTTCTGGCACGCCAAGGGCTGGACGCTCTACCGGACGCTCGTGGCGTACATGCGGCGCAAGCTCGAGGCGGCCGGGTATGACGAGGTGAAGACTCCGCAGATCCTCCACCGATCGCTCTGGGAGCGCTCCGGTCACTGGGAGAAGTTCCATTCGGACATGTTCGTCTGCGAGACCGACGAGGGCGAGACCCTCGCGGTCAAGCCGATGAACTGCCCCGGCCACATCCAGATCTTCAACCACGGCCAGCGCAGCTATCGCGAGCTGCCGATCCGCTTGGCCGAGTTCGAGGGCCTGCACCGCTACGAAGGCTCCGGCGGCCTGCACGGCTTGTTGCGCGTGCGCCAGCTCGCCCAGGACGACGGCCACATCTTCTGCAGTGAGGACCAGGTCGAGGCCGAGACGCGCCGCTTCGTGGCGCTGCTAAACGAGGTCTACGCCGAGCTGGGTGTCGAGTTGCATTCGGTGAAGCTGGCGCTGCGGCCTGAGCTGCGCGCTGGCTCCGACGCAATGTGGGACAAGACCGAGGCGATGCTCGACCGCGCGGCGCGCGATGCGGGTCTGACCTTCGAAGTGCTGCCCGGCGAGGGCGGCTTCTACGCGCCCAAGCTCGAGTTTCACCTCAAGGACGCGATCGGTCGCACCTGGCAGTGCGGCACCTTCCAACTCGACATGGTGATGCCCGAGCGGCTGGATGCGACCTACATCGGCGAGGACGGACAGAAGCACCGGCCCGTCATGCTGCATCGCGCCATCTTCGGCTCGATCGAGCGGTTCCTGGGCGTGCTGATCGAGCACTACGCCGGCGCCTTCCCGCTCTGGCTGGCGCCGGTGCAGGTCATGGTGGCGACGATCACCTCGGACGCCGACGCCTATGCGCTGAAGGCGCAGGCGGCGCTGAAGAAGGCGGGCTTGCGCGTCGAGACCGACCTCAGGAACGAAAAGGTCGGCTACAAGGTGCGCGAGCACAGCCTCGCCAAGGTCGCGGTCATCGCCGTCGTCGGCCGCCGCGAGGCGGACGAAGGCAAGGTGGCGCTGCGCCGCCTGGGCTCGGACGGCCAGCAGATCGTGACTCTGGACGAGGCCGCCGCGATCTTGGCGACCGAAGCGACGCCGCCCGATCTGCGCTGATCTCGGCCTAGCCCTTCGGGAACCCACCGGCGCGCGTGAGCGCGGAGGGGACGGCTTTGCCGAGCTTCTCCCCGATCCAGCGGCCGGTTTCGATCAGCCGGCCGAGGTCCAGCCCGGTCTCGATGCCGCCGCGCTCGAGCATGTAGACCAGGTCCTCAGTCGCGATGTTGCCGGTGGCGTCGGGCGCGAACGGGCAGCCGCCGATACCGCCGCAGCTCGCGTCGATGACCTCCGCGCCGGCCTCCAGGCTGGCGTAGACGTTGGCGAAACCGGTGTTGCGGGTGTTGTGGAAGTGCATGCGGATGCGGGCGTCCGGTGCGACCTTGCGCACCGCCTCGATCCTGCGCCGCACGGTCCAGGGGTCTGCCACCCCGATCGTATCGCCGAGCGCGATCTCGCCGATGCCGGCGTTTGCCGCCTCAGCGGCGATGGCGACGACCTGTGCTTCGCTCACCTCGCCGTCGAACGGGTCGCCGAACGCCACCGAGATGGTCATCGTGAGCGGCGGGCCGCCCGCGTCCGCGCGCCGCTCGGCGATGCGGACCATGGTCGCCACCTGCTCGGCGACCGAGGCCCCCTGGTTGCGGATGCCGAAGCCGTCTGAGGCGCAGACGACGATGTTCGCCTCGTCGCAACGCGTCGCCAGGCAGCGCTCCCACCCCCGCTCGTTGAGCACCAGCCCGATCCTGGAAACGCCGGGCCTGGCCGCAAGCGCGGCCATGATCTCTTCGGCCCCGGCCATCTGCGGCACGCGCCGCGGGTTGACGAACGACACCGCTTCCAGGCGCTTGACGCCGCAGGCCTCGAGGCGGGCGATGAAGGCGAGTTTGTCGTCGACGGAAAGGATGGCGCTCTCGTTCTGCAGCCCGTCGCGCGGGCCGACTTCGACGATTTCGATGGCGGCGGTCATGGCGCGCTCGCGTTGGTTTGGGGCGGCTGGTCGGATCTATAGATAGTGAGTTGCACCCAGCGGCCGCGCGCATAGTTGAAGCCGCGCACGGCGCCGGCCGGCGCCGCTCTCAGCTTGTCGGCAGTCAGCTCGGCGCGGAACGCAGCGTCGCCGGTCTGCTCCACCACCGCCGGCCGTCCCTCGGAGATCGCTTCGGCCGCATCGCCCACATCGTCGGTGATCTCGGTGTCCGTGCCAAGCGCGAACACCAGGCTGGGCTCGGCATAACCGAGCACGGTCACCGGCCCGGGGGTCAGCCCGCCCTTCGGGTCGAGGCCGGCGCGGTCGAGCGCGCGGACGACCTGGCGCGACGTCCAGAGCGGGTCGAGTCCGGGCAGGACGGCGACCAGCGCGACCGCATGGGCGGCAGCGCTGAGCAGGCCGGCGGCGGCGAGGGCGGCAAGACCGTGGCGACTGACCAGCACCGCCCCGCCGGCCAGTCCGGCGGCGACCGCGAGCGCCGCGGCGACGACAGCGGGAGCGGCGTTGACCGGTCCGCCGAACAAGGTCACCGCGACGGCCGCCAGCGCCGCCAGCTCGATGCCGACAAGGAGCGACAGACCTGCGCCGATCCAGCGGGTCCATGACCCGAGGGGCCGGGTGAGCGCGTAGCTCGCGAGCCAGGCAAGCGCGCCGTAGAGCGGCAGCACAGAGTGCGGAAGCTTGGTCGGCAGGAGCTCGAACAGGAGCCAGGAAGGGACAAGCCACGCCAGCGCGAAGCGCACGCCGGTCTGCGAGCGGCCCCGCCAGCCCTCGACGCCCATCGCCGGCAGGAGCACCGTGGCCGGGAAGAACAGCACAGGCAGCAAGAACAGGTGGTAGCCCGGCGGCGCGCCATGACCCGGGGCGAGGTCGCCGCCGATCGCGCCGGTCCAGAAGGCGCCGTCGGTAGTCACCGTGATCGCCGCCGCCCACGGCCCGACGATGGCGCCGACGAGGATCAGGCCCCAGACCCAACCCAGCGACTTCGCCCACGGCGCGCCGCGGTCCCAGATGGCCAGCGTGAGGCCGGTGAGGAGTACGATCGCTGGGCCGACCGGCCCCTTGTCCAGGATCGCGAGCCCAAGCCCAAGCCAGAACAGGAACCGGGTTCGCGCGCCGGCCTGAACCCCGCCCTTTGCCGCGGCGTAGAGCCTGGCGAACGCGGCCATCGTCAGCGTCACGACCCCGGCCAAGACCCCGTCCGCCGTGGCCAGGTCGGCGTTCAGCAGCAAGAGCGTGCTCACCCCGAAGACGGCCCCGGCCACCAGACCGGGACCAGCGCCGAACAGGGCCTCGGCGCCCCAGGCGCACGCCGCCGCCGCCAGCATCGCGCCGAGCAGGGAGGGGATGCGGTAGGCCCAGATCCCGCGCGCGTCCGACGAGGAGACAGCCGCGACGCTGGCGGCCTGCAGCCAGTAGACCAGGACCGGCTGCTTGGCGCGCGGCGCATCCTGGACGTTGATGTCGACGAAGTCTCCGCTCTCGAGCATCTGCGCCGCGGACTGGGCGAACCGCGGTTCGTCGCGATCGATCGCCGGCGTGAAGATCAGGCCGGGCAGTCCCGCGACGAGGGCGATCAGCGCGGCCAAGACCGGGCCGCGCCAACCGCGCGCCAACACCTCGAGGCGAGTTGGCTCCGTCATTGCGCAGTTGATAGCACGATCACCGAGGCTGTAACCGAGCGGCGGAAGGGCGAAGCTTGGCGCCCGAGAGCTCCATCGTCATCGCGGTCGATGACGCGAGCCGCGACGCGACGCGCACCAACCTCGGACGCCCCTGCGTCTCGATTTGGGACCTGGCGGGGGTAGTCTGACTGCGCGCTCGCGCCCGCGGTCCGGGCGGCGCATCCGAGTTCTAGTGTCCCGAGTCCGACGTTCGCAATTGAGCTGGCGAACTTCAAATCCAGCACACGAGAGCCTGGCTTTTGCGTCTTTCAGCGAATTAGGCCAGGGTTCGGCTGCGAGTGGGTTTGCGCAAGGCGTTGAGGGAGGTCGCATGCTGGCTGCGTTTCCCCTGCTGGCGCTGCCAGTGCTGCTCTACAACCTCCTTATGCTGACGATCAGCGGAGGCTTCGGCGGCGCCGGGGCCGGCCAGCGCCTGGCGGCGCCTCTGATCAGCCTCAAGATGGCGTCCCACGCGGTCTGGCCGATCAGCCTGGCCGACGTGCTGATCGCCGGCTCGCTGCTGATCCTGTTCGCCGAGCTCTTGAAGTCGGCTGGGACACGCCGGATCGCGATCCTGAATCACTCGCTCTCGATGATCCTGTTCATCGCCTGCCTGATCGAGTTCCTGCTCTTTCCGGCGTTCGCGACGTCGACCTTCTTCCTGATCGGGCTGATGGTGCTGTTGGACGTGTTGGCCGGCTTCGTGGTGACGATCATCGCGGCGCGTCGCGAGGTGGACTTCCGTCCCGAATAGGGCCTGGGTCAGCCGAGCATGGTGAAGATCAGGACGACCACCAGGACGTCGAGAGCCCGGATCGAGAACAGGGACGAAAGCGGCATGGGCGGGCTGACTCGGACGTTGGATTCACCTTTCGCTAAGCAAGACCGGCGCCAGTCGCCGGCGTGAACGGGCGATGGCTCTGTTCTTCGATTCCGACTGGTTCGAAGCGAAGCTCGCGGAGCGCGGTCTGACGCGAGCCGCGCTTGCCGCCGGAGCGGGCATGGGCGAGGCCGAGCTTGCGCTGGCGTTCAAGGACCAGCGCGAGGTTTCGGCCGCCGAGGTCGCGGCATTCGCCGAGCTGCTGGGCGCAAGCCCGCGCGATGTGGCCGAGCACGCCGGCGTTTCGACGCCCCTTCCCAGCGCGAATGCGCTGGAAGCCCGCCTTGTGCGAATCGAGGCGCGGCTTGCCGCCATAGAGGCGGCGCTAAGCCGCCGCGGCGCGTCCTAAACTAGACATCCCGCCTGGCGATCCTGCCGCGGGCGTGTCGGCGATCGGCGCCGCCCGACCACTCGGTCTCGAGGTAGGTATGGCGCGCGTGGTCGAGCGTCTCGGGCCCGCCGCGCAGGCCGCGCTTCTGACCGCCCTGGCCCATGAGCTGGGCGGCGAACGCCGCAGCCTCGGCAGGGCTTGCCGGGGATGGTTCGTTTTGAGGGGTCGGACTCGCGTCCGCCTCGCGGGTCTCGTCCGCGCTCTGCGCGCGCACGGCCGGCAGGAGCGCGCGGCGGCCAACGCGGCGCGGACGCGGAGGGCGGCTGACCGGAGCGACGGGATCGGACATGCGGCCAACTATCGTCGGCCGTTGGTTAAGAACGCGTGGCCGAAGCCGCTAGCGCTTGGCGGCGAGCTTGGCGATCTGCGCCTGCATCTCGGCCATCTGCTTCTGCAGTTCCTCGAGCGAGACCTCGTCGCCCGACTTGCTGGTCTCGGCCGGCGCGGGCTCGTCCGCCTTCGCGTATGCGAAGGGCGAGAAGAGCCTGAGCGCGCGGTCGAACAGGGCGAAATTCTGCCGCACCTGCTCCTCGAAGAACCCGCTCGCCGGAACGCCGCCGATGGTGCTGGCGATGTGGCTGCGCAGCCGCTCCTGCTGGCGCGTGAAGGAGTCGAGCGAGAGCTCGAGATAGGTGGGCACGAAGGACTGCATTGAGTCGCCGTAAAAGCGGATCAACTGGCGCAGGAACTGGATCGGGAGGAGATTCTGCCCGTGGCTCTCTTCCTCGAAGATGATCTGGGTGAGGACCTGACGCGTGATGTCCTCGTTCGTCTTGGCGTCGTAGACCACGAAGTCGACGCCGTCCTTGACCATCTCCGCCAAGTGTTCGAGCGTCACATAGGCGCTGGAGCGGGTGTTGTAGAGACGCCGGTTCGCGTACTTCTTGATCACCACGCGTTCGGCCGGATTCGCCGGCCCCGTCTGTTCGGCTTCCGACACTGGGCGCCCTCTAAGGATTTGACGCCCGCGCTGGCGGCCGTCTTCGGCACCGCAGTATCGCGGATGCGTAACGCGAGCGCCAGCCGTCGAATTTACCGCTCGCGCGTGGACGCGGGCGGCCGCTTCGGGCATTGGTAGTCGGACTTCATCCACGCCGCGGCCGGACGGGGGACCGCCGCTCAAGGAGGCCAACACCATGAGCGCCGTCGTCATCGTTTCAGCGAGCCGCACGCCTGTGGGCTCATTCAACGGCGGACTGTCCAGCCTGCCGGCGCACGCCCTGGGCGCGGTAGCGATCAGGGCCGCGCTGGCGCAAGCGGGCGTCACGGCGGCCGAGGTCGAGGAGGTCATACTCGGGCAGGTGCTGCAGGCGGGCGCGGGCCAGGGTCCCGCGCGTCAAGCCTCGATCGCCGCCGGCGTGCCCAACGAGACGCCGGCCTGGAGCCTGAACCAGCTCTGCGGCTCGGGCCTGCGCGCCGTGGCGCTCGGCGCCCAGCAAATCCTCGAAGGCGACGCCGGCATCGTCGTCGCCGGCGGCCAGGAGAGCATGAGCCAGGCGCCGCATGCGGCGGGCCTGCGCAACGGCCAGAAGATGGGCGACCTCGCCTTCGTCGACACGATGATCAAGGACGGCCTTTGGGACGCGTTCCACGGCTATCACATGGGCCAGACGGCGGAGAATATCGCCGCGCGCTGGCAGATCACACGCGAGGACCAGGATCGCTTCGCCGTCGCCTCGCAGAACCGCGCCGAGGCGGCGCAGACCTCCGGGCGCTTCGATGCCGAGATCGCGCCGGTGACCATCTCCGGGCGCAAGGGCGACACCATCGTCGACAAGGACGAGTTCATCCGCCACGGCGTGACGCTGGAAAGCATCGCAGGCTTGCGTCCGGCTTTCGCCAAGGAGGGCACAGTCACGGCCGCCAACGCCTCTGGCATCAACGACGGCGGCGCGGCGCTGGTCCTGATGAGCGAAGCTGAAGCCGCCCGTCGCGGGCTCAAGCCGCTGGCGCGGATTCGCTCGTGGGCGCACGCCGGCGTCGATCCGGAGATCATGGGCACCGGTCCCATTCCGGCGAGCCGCAAGGCGCTGAAGAAGGCCGGATGGTCCGTCTCCGACCTCGATCTGGTCGAGTCGAACGAAGCCTTCGCGGCCCAGTCGCTGTGCGTGGTCCGCGAGCTTGGCTTCGATCCGGACAAGGTCAACGTGAACGGAGGAGCGATCGCCATCGGCCATCCGATCGGCGCCTCCGGGGCGCGCATCCTGACAACGCTCGTGCACGAGATGGGCCGGCGCGACGCGAAGAAAGGGCTGGCCACGCTCTGCGTCGGCGGCGGCATGGGCGTCGCCCTCTGCGTGGAGCGCGACTGATCGCCAAGGGGGCGCGATTCGCGCGTCACGCGAAGCGATGCAGAGAAGCCACAAGGGAATAGAATCATGGCGAGAGTTGCGATGGTCACCGGCGGGACCCGCGGCATTGGTCACGCCATCACCGCCCGTCTGAAGGCGGACGGCTTCGAGGTCGCCGCCGGCTACAACAGCGACGACGAGGCGGCCAACGCCAGCGCCAAGGAACTGGGCGTCATCGTCGTGAAGGGCAACGTCGGCGAGTTCGAGGACTGTCGTCGCGCCGTCGCCGAGGTCGAAGAGAGGCTCGGTCCGGTCGATGTTCTGGTCAACAACGCTGGCATCACCCGTGATGCCATGCTGCACAGAATGACGCCAGCGCAGTGGAATGAGGTCATCTTTGTCAACCTGGCCAGTCTGTTCAACATGACGCGGCAGGTGATCGACGGTATGCGAGAACGCGGTTACGGTAGAATTATCAATATTACTTCCATCAACGGCCAGAAGGGCCAGATGGGTCAGACGAATTATTCAGCCGCGAAGGCCGGTGCCATCGGCTTTACAAAGGCGCTGGCGCAGGAAACCGCCAACAAGGGCATCACTGTCAACGCGGTGGCGCCAGGCTATACCGACACCGACATGGTGCGCGCGGTGCCCGAAGCGGTGCTGGAACGGATCGTCGCGGCCATCCCGGTGGGGCGACTTGGCAAGGCCGAGGAGATCGCGGCGTGCGTGGCGTTCCTGGCCCGCGAGGACGCCTCGTTCATTACCGGCGCCTGTCTGACGGTGAACGGCGGGCAATATATGCCTTGAAACCGATGCCGTTCAGGCTTCACCGTCACGTCCAAAAAGCGCCCTAGTCGCAGCGCATCCGGGGATCATGCGAGGCTGGAAGACGGCGAGCTTGGCGTTGGCCGGCGGGGTGGCGGCGGGGCTCATCGCAGGGCAAACCGCGCACGCCGGTCCGTTCAACCTTGGCGACGAGCTTTTCGGTCACAAGCCGGCCAAACCGCCGCCGCTCGCCCTCTACCGTGACAACGCAGACGGCGATCCTGCTTTCATCCTCGACCGCTCGTCCTCTGTGGTGCTGCTGCGGTTCCAGGACAGCCCCGAGATCTGGCTGCTCACCCCCCACCCGGCGCCGCGCGGCGACATCATCTACAAGAACGACGTCGGCGAAGCGATGCTGCGGGCGACGCGGTTGGGCGGACTGACCCTCTTCACGTCGGACCGGCCGGACGGGATGCCGGCGGCGATGATCAGCGATGCGCCGCCGCTCAGACTCCCGCCCGTGCCGAACGCCAGCGTCTTTCTGTTCCGCATGGCGCAGGCGAGCGCACACGCCTCCCACGCGGTGCAACGGCTGATCCTGTTCGAGGCGCGTGACCCGACGCCGGAGTCGGCGCCGTTGATCGCCGACGCCGCCAACGTCACGGCCGAGGCCGTGGTGGTGATGGCCAAGCGCGCCGACGGGAAGCGCATCCTGCTGCGGCTGGCCAAAGTCATTCTCACGCCGGGGCGAAGGGCTTCGGTTGCGCTGGCCAACGGCGTGCTCGAAATCGTCGTGGTGGATAAGGCCAACACCTTGATCGCCGCCATCGCCGGCCGGCCCTCTTCCCGCAAGATCGAACTCGCGCTGGCCCAGTAGCGCGCCGAGCGGTTTAGACCGGCCGAACCCGGCTGAGCGCGGCGGCTGCGATGTAGCCCAACCACACGGAGGCAAGGCAGAGCCCGACGGAGGCGCCGACGTTGACGCTCGCGCGTACGACCTCGCCTTCCTGCACCAGCACCAGCGTCTGCCAGCTGAACGAGGAGAAGGTGGTGTAGCCGCCGCAGAGCCCGACGGTGACGGACAGGCGCGCATCGGGCGAGACGAGCACGCGGCCGTCGGGACCGGTTGCGGTTGCGAAGAACCCGATGACGAACGAGCCCACGACGTTGACCAGCAACGTGCCGAGCGGAAATCCCTCACCGAAGGTGCGGGCGAGCAGGCTCGAGCAGGCGTAACGAGCGACACCGCCCAGCGCGCTGCCGGCCGCGATCCACAGGTAGGTAACCAGTCCCGCCATCAGCCGCGGAACGCGTCCTTCGCCGCGCGCACCTCGCCGAAGCGCTGCGCGCTGCCCGCCTTCAGGAACGGGTTGGTCGCGATCTCGCGCGCGATCGTGGTCGGCACCGTCGGCTCACCGCGGGCGCGGGCGGCGAACACTTCTTCGGCGCGGGTCTTCAGCGCCGGATCATGGTCGATCGAAAGCGCAAACCGCGCATTCGAGGCGGTGTACTCGTGCGCGCAATAGACCGCTGTATCGCCCGGCAGCGCCGCCAGCCTCGACAGCGACGCCCACATCTGCTCGGCGGTCCCCTCGAACAGGCGACCGCATCCGAGCGCGAACAGGGTGTCGCCGACGAAGGCGATCCGGTCGTCGGCATCGAAGTAGGTGATGTGGCCCAGCGTGTGCCCGCCGGTGTCGATGACCGAGAAGCGGGTCTCGCCGAGCTCGACCACATCGCCGTGGCCGACCTTGCGGTCGACCGGCGAGATGCGCTCGACCTCGGGCGGGCCGACGATCATCGCCCCGGTCTTCGCCTTGACCGCGCCGTTGCCGCCGGCGTGGTCGGGGTGCCAGTGAGTGTTCATGATCAGATCGAGCCGCCACCCGAGCGCGTCCAGCTCGCGCAGGATGGCTTCGGCGTCTGGCGTGTCGATGCAGGCGGTCTTGCCCGTCGCCTCGTCGCGGGCGAGAAATCCATAGTTGTCGGAAAGGCAGGGGAACTGGCGGACAGTCAGCGGCATCTCTAAGTCCTTACATCCGGTTCGCGGGACACGCCTTAGGACAGCGTCCCACGCGCGACCATAACCCAAATCGTCAGGGGCATGCGCCGAGACGTTCTAGAGCTTCGTGACTTCTACGCGAGCCGGCTCGGCCAGGCGGCACGCGCCGCCGTCGCGCGCAAGGTCGCGGAAGCCTGGGGCGATGCGGGCGCGATGGACGTCTTGGGGCTGGGCTACGCGACACCCTACCTCGAGGCATTCCTCGGGTCTGCGCGGCGCGCCGTGGCGGCGATGCCCGCCGCGCAAGGGGTCGAGGTCTGGCCTGACCCTGACCGGGTGCTCGCCTGTCTCGCCGATGAGGCGCAGCTGCCGTTCCCCAACGCCCTGTTCGACCGCATCCTGGTGATTCACGCCCTGGAGGAGGCCGACGATCCGCTTGAGCTGATGCGCGAGGTCTGGCGGGTGCTTGCGCCCGCGGGCCGCGTGATCGTCGCGGCCGCGAATCGGCGCGGCGTCTGGTGCAACGCGGAATCGACGCCGCTCGGCCATGGGGCGCCGTTCACGCGCGGCCAGCTGGAGGGCCTTGTCCGTGACGCCCAGCTCGAGCCGGTCGCCTGGTCGCGGGCGCTGTTCGCGCCGCCGCTCACGTGGACCGCCGGCTGGGCGGACGCACTGGAGCAGGCCGGCCAGCGCCTGTGGCCGGCGTTTTCCGGCCTGATCCTGCTCGAGGCGGTGAAGCAGACCTTCGCGGTCAAGCCGCGCGGCAGGCGCGCGCCGGCGCGCGTGTTCGCGCCCGGCGTGCTCGCCCCGCAGCCGGTGCGCAAGGCGCCCAGGATTCGGGCGCCGGAGGCAATCGGCCGAAGAGTGCTTGGACCCTTACCGCCAAAGGCCTAGCCTGAGATTCTGGCCGCCACGCGGGGAGGTTTGACACCGATGAAGATGATCACCGCCATCGTGAAGCCCAGTCGGCTCGACGCGGTCGTCGAAGCCGTCACCGAGGCCGGCGCCTCGGGGCTGACGGTGACCGAGGTGCGCGGGTATGGACGCCAGAAGGGCAAGACCGAGATCTACCGTGGCGCCGAATACGAGGTGAAGCTGCTGCCCAAGGTGAAGCTCGAGATCGCCGTGCCTGACGACCGGTGCGAGCCGGTGGTCGCCGCGATCCAGGCGGCGGCCAACACGGGCAAGATTGGCGACGGCAAAGTCTTCGTGCAGGACCTGGAGGCGGCGCTGCGCATCCGAACCGGCGAGCGCGACGCCGAGGCGATCGCCGGCTAGCGCCTAGAAGCCGCGCGGGAGGGATTTCTGCATCGCCACAGGCGCCCCGTTTCGGCTAAGGAGCGTCTTGCCTCCATCGCCGAGGTGCGTGAGTGTCGACATCAAGCTGACATTTTCCGCTCGAAATGTCGGCCGGTCGCCTGGGGAGTAGTCGGGATGAAGCGTCTGTTGGTCGCCGCGGCGCTGGCGCCCCTGGTCTTTGCGGCCGCGGCGCGCGCCGGAACGATCACCGGCGCCGACACGAAAACCCACTCGACGTCGGCCGAAGGCGACATCACGGTCAACACCGGCGCTTCGGTGACGCCGGCGACCTCGGCCACGTCGGGCACCGTCGCCATCCTCTTGAACAGCAACAACAACATCACGGTCGACGGCGCGATCACCGTCACCGAAAAGACGACCGGCGATTCGACCAACCAAGGCGTCACGACCGGACCGTTCGCCAACGGCTCTGACCGGTTCGGCATCGAGGTCTCGGGCGCCGGCCCGTTCACCGGCGACATCACGACCAACGCTGGCGCGTCGATCACAGTCATCGGCGAGAACTCGGCCGGCATCGCGGTCGAAACTGGCCTCAACGGCTTCATCCTCGACAACGGCACGATCACGGTCACCGGCGGCAACGCCAACACGACAGACGTGAGCTACGGCCTGTTGATCGCGCCGGGCGCCTTCGTCACCGGCGACGTCTCGATCGGCGGGGCGATTTCTGCAACTGGCGGGAACGCCACGGGCGCGGCCATCAACGGCAACGTCAGCGGATCGCTGGACGTCTCCTCCACAATCACGGCCACCGGCTTCCGTTCGACCACCCCTCCGGTCGCGCCCAGCACGCTCGCCGCGCTCACGCCCGACCAGCTCCTGATCGGCGGCCCCGCGCTCTCCATCGGCGCGAGCATCGTCGGCGGGGTCACCATCGAGGGGCCCACCGCGGCGAGCGGAAACATCGCCGCGACGTCGGGCGGCTCGCTGAACGTGTTCGGGTCGGCGCCGGCCCTGCTGATCGGCGGCGCTTCGCCGATCTATATCGGCCCGGGCGGCACCGGCTTTGGGGTCACGATCGGTGGAACGGTGGCCGCGAACGGCGACTATCCGAACGTCAGCGCGACGGCCATCCAAATCGGCGGCGTCAACCCGCTGCCGGTGTCAAGCGGCGGCGTCGCGCCGTCCGGCAACTTTTCGACGGTGACGCTCAGCGGCGGGCTCGACATCACCGGCGCGGTGAGCGCGACCTCGACCGCGACCAAGGGCGGGGACGGGGCCGCCACAGCCATCGAGATCGGCACCGGTGCGACGGTGCCGGTCATTGACATCAGCGGTTCGGTCTCTGCCGTCGGGGCCAACACGCTGACGCCATCCGATGTTCCTCCCGGCAACGTCACCGCAATCCTGATCCAGCCCGGCGCCGCGCCCCACTCGACGGTGCTGGTCAACTCGGGCAGCATCTTGGCTGAGGTTACTGGCGTGGCGGGCGTAGCCGGAGTGACCGAATCGGCGGGCGGCGTCGTCGGCAACGCGGTCGCCATCCTCGACACGGGCGGCGGCCTGAACGAGATCGTCAACAGGGGCAACATCACCGCGGCGATCACTCCGGCGATCAGCGGGGCCGCGACAGCCGGCAATGTCGCTGCGATCGTTGTCGACAACGCGGCGCCCTTGCTGATCGTGCAGTGCAGCGCCGTTGACTCGACCGGCGCTTGCGTACCGAGCGGGAACGCCACGCTGTCGCCGAATATCACCGGCGAGGTAAACCTCAGCGGCGGCACTGGCGCGGTGTCGTTCCTGCTCTGGGGCGGCAACGTCACGGGCGGCATCGCCTTCGGCTCCTCGCCGGACAACTTCCTCGACATCGAGAACGGCGGTTTCGCCAAGGGCCCGCTTACGGTTGCAGACGGCGGTTCCGTCGACCTCAACGTGAATGATGGCGTGCTATTCGACACGGTCCCCGGCAACGTCTCGGTGTCATTCCTCCACATCGGCTCGCATGGCGCAGTGGTCTTCACCGGCGTCGCGGCCGAGCCGGACGGCAGCGTTTTCAACGTCGCCGGCAACGCCACGATTGATTCCGGCGCCACCGTCGGGCTGTCGCTCTCTGTGCCCCTGACCGGTCCAGAGACCTTTACGCTGATCCAGACAACCGCGGGCAATCTCACGGTCGGAAACGTCTCGTCGGCGCTGCTCGGGCAACTGCCGATTCTGGAGAGCGGCGCGATCAATGTCACCAACGACAGCCTCTCGATCACCGCGACCCCCAAGACGGTGGCCCAGCTCGGGCTGAACCCGGCCGAAGCGGCGGAGTTCGAGGCGTTCATCAAGGCGTTGCCGTCGGATCCGGCCGTGTCCGCCGACGTCCTGTCCAAGCTCACCCTTCCGGGGTTCATCCAAGTCTACAATCAGTTCCTGCCCGATTATTCCGGGGGGCCCTTTGAGGACCTCGTCGTCGGCCAGCAGGAGGTGGCGCGCGCCATCGCCGACCCCCCGGCCAAGCTGGAGAACGAGGGGACACGCGGCTGGGTGCAGGAAATCGGCTACATCAATCATGAGGCCAACAGCCCGCAGGTGAACGGCTACTCCGGGCTGGGCTTCGGCTTCGCGAGCGGCATCGAGCGCGTCCTCGGCAACAATGCAATCGGCCTCACTGGCGTCTTCCTGACCACCGGAGTCCAGGACCAGACCCAGCCGAACGACCAGGCCCTGTCGGCGAGCGCGTTCGAAGCCGGGGCTTACTGGCGCTATGGCGCTCCACAGAAGGGGTTAAGCGCCTACGCCGCCGTCAGCGGCGGGGTCGTGAGCTTCGGGAGCCATCGCTTCCTGGTCGACGCGGCCGACGCCAACGACCTCCTCGCGACCACTGCGGGGCAAATCGTCTCGCGCGAGGCCAAGGCGAGCTGGCTGGGTGAGATCGTTTCGGCAAACGTTGGCGTTTCCTACCAGGTCAACGCAGGCTGGTTCTATCTCCAGCCGGAGGTGGCGGCCGACTATGTCGCGCTGTTCCAGCCGAGCTACCGCGAGCACGGCGGCGGCACGGCCTTCGACCTGAGCATCGCGCCGGGAACCGCCAGCCAGGCCGACGTCCAGGGGGACGTCGTGATCGGCATGAACCTGGGTCGAACGACGATCTGGCGTCCGCAATTCACCTTCGGCTATCGCGCCGTGGTGGCCGGCGGCCCGGCGTCGACGGTCGCCAGCTTCACTGGCGGCCAGAGCTTCACGCTCAATCCTCAGTTCACGGACAAGAGCGGCTTCCTCGCCCGCTTCGGTCTACGGGCCAGCGGCCAGTACGCCGACTTCAGCGCCGACGCCGGCGGCGTCTTCAGCTCCGGCTTCCAGACCTACGACGCCCGCGCCGCCGCGCGCTTCCTGTTCTAGCTAGAGGCGGCCCAGAACGAAGATCGCCTGTTCGGCGCGCCAGTTCTCGAGCGCGCTCTCAGGCTCGAACGGCCGCGCCTTGCGGCCGCCGTCGAGGGCGGCCGCCTCCTCGATGCGGAGATCGAGGTCGCGGCAGAGCAGCACGAAATCCCTCAGCGTGCACAGATGTATGTTGTCCGTCGACCACCAGGGCTCGGCGAGGCTCGCGGTCATCGGCATGCGCCCGCGGGTCAGAAGCGAGAACCTGACCCGCCAGTGGCCGAAGTTTGGCAGCGAGACGATAGCCCGTTCGGCGATGCGCAGCAGCTCCACGAGCACCGACCGCGGCTCGCGCACCTGCTGAAGGGTCTGCGACAGAATGGCGTAGTCGAACGCGTGGGTCGGGAAGTCATGCAGGTCGCGGTCGGCGTCGCCCTGCACGACCGCCAGCCCCCGCGTCAGGCAGGCTTGCACGCCGCGCGGACTGATCTCAAGCCCTCGCCCGTCTACCCCCTTTTCCCTGGCCAGGAGCTCGAGCAGGGCGCCTTCGCCGCAGCCGATGTCGAGCACCCGCGCGCCGGGCCGGACCAACCGCACGATCTCGCGGAAACTCTCCGAGGGCTCGCCCAAGCTCACAGGCCCCGAGCCTGCCCCACGGCCTCGAGGAATCCATTCAGCGCGCGGTGCATGACCGGCTCGTCGAGGAAGAAGGCATCGTGGCCCTTGTCGGTGTCGATCTCGACGAAACTGGCGCGCGCGCCGGCGGCGGTCAGCGCGCGCACGATCGCGCGGCTCTCCGCGGTCGGGTAGAGCCAGTCGGAGGTGAAGGAGAGCACGCAGAAGCGGACGTCGCGCGCGGCCGTGAACGCATCGGCAAGGACGCCGCCGCGACTGGCCGCGAGGTCGAAATAGTCGATCGCGCGGGTAATGTAGAGGTAGCTGTTGGCATCGAAGCGGTCGACGAAGCTCGCCCCCTGGTGGCGCAGGTAGCTCTCCACCTGGAAGTCGGCGTCGAATCCCCACGACAGTCCGTCGCGCTGCAGCTCGCGGCCGAACTTCCGTTGCAGGGCGGCCTCCGACAGATAGGTGATGTGCGCGGCCATGCGCGCGACCGCCAATCCCTTCTCCGGCCGAACGCCGGCCTGGGCGTAGTCGCCGCCACGCCAGTCCGGATCGGCCATGATCGCCTGGCGACCGACCTCATGGAAGGCGATGTTCTGCGCCGAGTGCCGGGGGGACGCGCCGATGCAGACGGCCGAGAAGACCCGCTCAGGATAGTCCGCCGCCCACTGCAGCACCTGCATCCCACCCATGGAGCCGCCGATGACGGCAACCAGCGTCTCGATGCCGAGGGCATCGATCAGCATCGTCTGCGCGCGAACCATGTCGGCGATGGTGATCATCGGGAAGCTCAGGCCATAGGGCCTGCCCGTCTCCGGATCGTTCGAGGCCGGGCCGGTCGTGCCCATGCAGCCGCCGATCACGTTCGAGCAGATGATGAAGTGCTTCGCCGGGTCGAGCGGGCGGCCCTCGCCGACGACCTGCGTCCACCAACCCGGCTTGCCGGTGAGGGGATGGATCGAGGCGACATGCTGGTCGTGGGTGAGCGGGTGGCAGATCAGGACAGCGTTGCTGCGCCCGGCGTTCAACCGGCCATAGGTGCGGTAGGCAACTTCGATCTCGGCCAGCCTTGCGCCGGATTCGAGCACGAGCGGCCGGTCGCGGCCGAACCGGATCAGCCCGCCGTCCACGCCAACCATCTGCTGCAAGCCAAGCTCTCGGCCCATGACGCGCCTTGGACCGCGCCAGCCCCCGCCCTGTCAACCGTCGCTTCCGCAAGGCCCGGCCTTGGGTCTAAGAAGCGTTCGACCAAGCCGGGGGGCCAGAAGCGTTCCAAAGATGCACACGCTGATCCTGCTGCGCCACGGCAAAGCGGAAACGACCTCCGGCGGCGGCGGGGACTTCGAGCGCGGGCTGACCGACCGCGGAAAGAGCGACTCCGCGCTGATAGGCCACACGCTCGCCCGAGCCGGCATCGCGCCCGATCTGGTTCTCGTCTCCACCGCACGGCGGGCGATGGAGACCTGGGAGGCCGCGCGAGCCGCGTTCCCCAGCGCCAAGGTCGCACCGGCGCGCGAGCTCTACCACGCAACGCTGGAAGTGCTCGAAGAGGCGATCGAGGCGGCCGGCGCAGCCGTCTCGCGCCTGATGATCGTCGGCCACAATCCCGGCCTGCACGAGCTTGCGCTGGCGCTGTCGAGCGCGCGCTCCAGCGGGGCGGCAAAGACGCTGGCCGAGTCCTTCCCAACCGCCGCCGCCGCCGTGTTCGAAAGGAACCGTCAGGGCCAACTCACGCTCGACCGCTTCCTGACGCCGCGGCGCGAGCGGGCTTGAGCGCCGGGAGCGCCGATTGAGCGCCCTGCATGACGCCGCCGCCCGCGCGCTCGGCGGCCTGGAGCCCGAAACCGCACACGGGCTCACCATCGCCGCGCTCCACAGCGGGCTAGGGCCTCGGCTGGGCGCCGCCGACCCGGCGCTCGCCGTCGACCTGACCGGGCTGCGGTTGGACAGCTGCATCGGTCTCGCCGCGGGGTTCGACAAGAACGCCCTGGTTCCCGACGCGATGCTGGCCGCCGGCTTCGGCTTCGTCGAGTGCGGAACGGTGACGCCCAAGCCGCAGCCCGGCAATCCAAAGCCCCGGCTGTTCCGCCTCCGCGAGGACCGCGCGATCATCAACCGCCTCGGCTTCAACAACGAGGGCCTCGACGCCGCGGCCGCGCGCCTCGCCCGGCGCGTCCGGCGCGGCGTCGTCGGGGCCAACGTCGGCGCCAACCGCGACTCCGCCGACCGCATCGCCGACTACGTCCAGGGGCTTGCCCGGCTGTGGCCGCACGCGGACTATTTCGTGCTCAACGTCTCGTCGCCGAACACGCCTGGCCTGCGCGCGTTGCAGGCGCCCGCAGCCTTGGACGACCTGCTGGGCCGCGTCGCCGCCACCCGCGAGGGCCTCGCGGCCGCGCATGGGCGGCGCCCGGTCTTCCTGAAGGTCGCCCCCGACCTCGAGCCTGGCGACGTCGACCCGATCGTCGAGGCCGCGGTCGAGCACGGGATCGATGGCGTCATCGTCGGCAACACCACGCTCGGCCGGCCGCCGACGCTCAAGTCGCCGGCCCGGATCGAGGCCGGCGGGCTGTCCGGCGCCCCGCTCATGCCGCTGTCGACCGAGCAACTCGGACGTTTCCACAAGGCGGCTCGCGGACGGCTGATTCTGATCGGGGTTGGGGGGATCGCCAGCGGACGGGACGCCTATATGAAGATCAGGGCCGGCGCGCATGCGGTTCAGCTCTATTCGGCGCTGGTGTTCGAGGGTCCGGGCTTGATCGGTCGCATTCGCACGGAGCTCGTCGCCCTGCTCGCCGCCGACGGTTTCTCGAACGTCGCCGAGGCGGTCGGCGCGGACGCCCGCTTGAGCTAGGACCGCCATGCCGCGACGGGTGCTAGCGTTTCTCAGGAGGTTCGGGCCGGCGCTCGCCGTCCTCGCCGCGATCACCGCCGCCCTCGTCACCGGCGTGGTCCGCCACATCTCCGTGGACGAGCTGCGCGAGCGGCGCGAGGTGCTGCTCGCGCTCGCCCAGGCCCATCCGATCCTCAGCGTCCTGGCCTACATCGGGGCCGACGCGGCGGTGACCGCGCTCGCGCTGCCGGCGACCATTCCGATGACCCTGACCGGCGGCCTGCTGTTCGGCCCCTGGGTCGGCGGATTGGCCGGCGCGGCCGGCTGCACACTCGGCGGCGCCACCCTCTTCCTCGCCTGCCGAACGGCCGCGGGCGACGTCATCCGCCGCTTCGCCGGCCCGCAAGCAGCCCAAATCGAGGACGGCGTCCGGCGCGACGCCTTTTTCTACATTCTCACGCTACGGCTGATCCCGGTCATGCCGTTCGGCCTCACAACGCTGGCGCTGGGTTTCCTTGAGATTCCGCTGGGCGCCTTCGCCGCGGCGACGTTTCTCGGCATCCTGCCGCTCTCGTTCATCTACGCGAACATCGGCGCGGGCCTGCGGGCGGCGTTCGCCAGCCACAGGCGCCTCGATCTCCACAGCTTCCTCGAGCTGAGACTCGTCCTCAGCCTGATCGCGCTCGGGCTTCTGGCGCTCGCCCCCGTGGCGATCCGTCACCTGCGCGGCGACCGCCGCGCGTGAGCGTTGCCCGCGTCTGCGGCGTGCAGTAACCCATTCGCTCATGGCGGACGCTGAACCTCCCGCGGACCCCGGGCGCGGACCTCACCGCCGTCCCGAGGCTGACGTGGCGCGCGCCGCCCGCCGTCTCTTCTGGCCGGGCGGACTGTCGTCCCGGCTCCTGATCCTGACCGTGCTGTTCGTGGCGCTGCTAGGCCTTGTCGCCCTGCCCGCCACCCTGACACAGTTCGAGGATCGGTGGCTGTACGACCGCGTCCGAGCCGGCGAGCTCGCCTCGCTGGCGGTCGAGGTCGCGCCGAACCAGACGCTCTCGGACAAGTTCAGTCGGGAGATCGTAAAGGGGTCCGGCGTCATTTCGATCGCCGTGCAGAGCGGCGGCGTGCGCCGGCTGCTGCTGGCCGCTCCGAGCATGCCGGTCGCGCCCTACCTCATCGATCTTCGCGAGGGCGCCTCGCCGCTGTCCTGGTCCGCGCCGTTCGAAACCCTGTTCAGCGGCCACAACCGGATGGTCCGCGTTATCGCCCGGCCGAGCTTCCGCGACGGCGACTTCATCGAGATCGTCGCGCCCGACGGGCCCTTGAAAACCGCGTTGGCCAACTACCTGCTGAGCCTGGTCGGCGTCGCGGCCATCTTCGCGGTCGTGATCGCCGGTTCGCTCTACCTCTTGCTCAACTTCTTCTTCGTGCTGCCCATGCAGCGAATCACCCGCTCGATGGAGCGCTTCCGGGCCGATCCGGAAGACGCCTCGGCGACCATCCACCCCTCCGGCCGCCGCGACGAGATCGGCCGCGCCGAGGCCGAGCTCGACCGCATGCAGGCCGACCTGCGCACAGCGCTGAATGCCCGCGCGCGGCTGGCGGCGCTCGGCGAGGCGGTGGCCAAGATCAACCACGACCTTCGCAACATGCTGACCAGCGCCCAGATCGCCTCCGAGCGCATGGCGCAATCCGGCGACCCGAAAGTCACCCAGGCGCTGCCCAGGCTGGAGCGCGCGCTCGATCGGGCGATCAAGCTCGCGACCGGCGTGCTCGCCTACGGCAAGAGCGAAGAGCCCGAGCCGACGCCGGTCGTGCTTCGGCTTGCGCCCGCGGTCGCCGCCGCCGCCGAGGACGCCGGCCTTACCACCGAGGGAGTCTGCCTGCGCTCCACCGTATCGCGCGCCGTTTGCATCATCGCCGACCCGGAGCAGTTGCACCGGATCCTGGTCAACCTCATGCGCAATGGGCGCGAGGCGATCCAGAGCGACCCGGGCGCCGGCCGTAAGGGCGTGATCGCCGTCAGCGTCGTCGAGGAAGAGGGCCAGGCGGTCGTGCGCGTCGCCGACAACGGGCCCGGCGTGTCTGAGCGCGTGCAGCCGAAGCTGTTCCAGCCGTTCTCCGGCTCCGGCCGTCCGGAAGGCGCCGGCCTCGGGCTCGCCATCGCCCGCGAACTGGCGCAGGCGCAGGGCGGCGATCTGGCGCTGGCGGAGACCGGACCGATGGGCGCAACGTTCGAGGTGCGCCTGCCGGCCGCGCCGGCGGCCGCGGATGAAGCCTCCGGGAAGGCCGCTCGCGCGAAGAGCTAGAAGCCGCGCGCCACGCCCTCGCGCCTCGGGTCGGCCCCGCCTTCGAGCTCACCGTCGTGGACTTCGATCCCGTGCAAGCCAGAATTCTCGCCGAAGCCCTTGGTCAGATGCACGCCGCGCTGGGCAAGGCCGTCGACGACGCCGGGCGCGAACTTGTCGGCTTCCGCATTGAAGGACGCCCCGCGCGCGATGAGGTTCGGCAAAGCCAGCGCGTCCTGCATCGGCAAATGCCAGTCGAGGATGCCGACCAGCGCTTTCAGGTTGTAGGCCAGGATGGCCGGACCGCCGGGCGAGCCCAGGGTGGCCACGAACCGCCCCTGCCTGTCGGTGACGATCACCGGCGCCATCGCCGAGCGCGGGCGCTTGTCGGCGGCGACGGCGTTGGCCAGCGGGACCCCGGCCGGCGTCGTGGGGCTGAACGAGAAGTCGGTCAGCTGGTTGTTGAGGAAGAAGCCTTCCACCATCCGCCCGGTGCCGAACAGACTTTCGACGGTGGTGGTCATCGAGAGGACGTCGCCGCGGGCGTCGACGATGACCATGTGCGAGGTGCCTCCGGGCTCGTAGGCCTGGGCGATCGCCTCCTTGGGCGCGCCTGGGGGGGCCCCGGCCGCCGGCGGCGGGCCGGCCTCGGCGCCGATCAACGCCGCGCGGCTCGCCAGATAGGCGGGGCTGAGCAGGCCGTCGACCGGCACCTGCACGAAGGCCGGGTCGCCGTCATAGAGCTCGCGGTCGGCGTACATCAGCCGCTCCGCCTGGGCAAGTTCGAACCAGGCCTGCGGGTCCGCCGGTCCACGCTTGTCGATATCGGTCTGCTCGAGGATTCCGAGGCCCTCGAGCAGCGCGGAGCCGCCGGCGGGATCGGGCGCGGTGCAGACGACATAGACGCGATAAGGCCGGCAGAGCGCCGGCGTGACCCGCGGGCGGTAGTTCTGCAGGTCGGCGGTCGAAAGCGCCCCCGGCAACGGATCGGCATGCACGCGAGCGACGATCTCGCGCGCGACCTTGCCCTTGTAGAGGGCCGCCGGGCCTTCCGCCGCCAGACGCCGCAGCATGGCCGCGTAGGCGGGGTTCTTCAGGATGTCGCCGGCCTTGACCTTGGTCCCGTCAGCCTTGGTGAAATAGGCGACGACGTCGGGCTGGGTGGACTCCGCCGAGGGGTAGGCGAGTTCGGTCGCGAGTCTCGGGCTGACCACGAAGCCGTCGGCGGCGAGCGTCTCCGCATCGCCGAACAGCGCCGACCAGGCCAGCACGCCGTGCTTTTCGTGCGCCTCGGCCAGCATCGCCACCGCGCCGGGGACGCCGGTCGCGCGGCCCGACACCACGGCGTTGCGGAATGGCAGCGGCTTGCCGGCGTCGTCGAGGAACAGGCCAGGACCTGCGCCAGCCGGGGCCGTCTCGCGCCCATTGTAAGAGATCACTTTCCGGGTCCTGGCGTCGTAGTAGACCATGAAGGCGCCGCCCCCGAGGCCCGAGCTCTGCGGCTCGACGAGGCCAAGCACGGCCTGCACCGCAACTGCGGCGTCGATGGCCGAGCCGCCCTCGCGCAGGATCTTCACGCCCGCCGCCACGGCCAACGGATTGGCCGCCGCGACCATGGCATGTCGGGCCGTCGCCGCTTGCTGAACGCCGGGCTCCGTCTGCGCGCCCACGGCGGGGGCGAGACCCAGGGCGAGGGCGACGACGAGGGCTGTGGCTGAACGCATGGCGGGCGGCTCTTCGAGAGGGACCCCGCATAAATAGCGGTTCGGGCGCCGCTTGAAAGCCGCTGATGGACTCGATCGAGCGCCCGGCGCAAGCATCCGGCTCATGAGCGACATGCCCGGCGCCGGCGCCCGCAATCTGATCACCGACGTCCCGGGCCTCGCGGTCGGGCAGGCGCACGACGCAGCTGTGCGCACGGGCGTCACCGTGATCCTGCCCGACGCGCCGGCGGTGGCCGCCTGCGACGTGGGGGGTGGCGCGCCAGGAACGCGGGAGACCGACGCGCTTTCCCCGGAGAATCTGGTCGAACACGCGCACGCCGTCGTGCTGGCCGGCGGCTCGGTTTATGGGCTGGCGGCCGCCGACGCCGTCGCGGTGGCGCTCGGCGCGCGGGGCGTTGGGTTCAAGCTGGCGCCGACCAGCGCGGCGCCCCCCTCGCCGATCGTGCCGTCCGCGATTTTGTTCGACCTCGCCAACGGCGGCGCGAAGGACTGGGGCGAGGACCCGCCCTATCGTCGCCTCGCCCGCGCCGCACTGGAATCGGCCGGTGTGGACTTCGCCCTGGGCTCGGCAGGCGCCGGCTTTGGCGCCCGCGTCGGAGGGCTGAAGGGCGGAACCGGCTCGGCCTCGGCGGTCACGACCGACGGGATCGTCGTCGGCGCCATCGTGGCCGTGAACGCTGGCGGCTCGGCGACCGCGCGCGGCGCGCGCGCCTTCTGGGCCGCGCCATTCGAGATCGGCGCCGAGTTCGGCGGCCTCGGGCCTGCGGCCCTGGCCGCCCGTCCCGACGACTGGGCGGCCGACCGGCTGGCGACGTTGAGCTTGCGCAACACCACCATCGCCTGCGTCGCCACCAACGTCGCGCTCACCCCGGCCCAGGCCAAGCGGGTGGCGATCATGGCGCAGGACGGTCTTGCCAGGGCGATCCGGCCGGCGCACGCGCCCTTCGACGGCGACGTCGTCTTCGCGCTCTCGACGGCGCGGCTGGCGCTGGCCGAGCCCGCGAACTTCAACATCGCCCGCATCGGCGCGCTGGCGGCCGACTGCCTCGCCCGCGCCATCGCCCGCGGCGTCTACGAGGCGACCGCCTGGGGCGGCGGCGACGGCCCGCCGGCCTGGCGCGACCTTCCCGCCTAGGCGCCGGCGCTCATCATCTTTACGGGCGCCGACGGTGTTCGCGCCCTTGCGCGTGCAACGCCATGGAGCTTGGGGAGAACGCCAGTGAACCTGCGGTGTGTGGCCGCGCTCGGCCTTTCGTTCGGACTGCTGTTGGCCAGCGCCGCCGGCGCGTCGCCCGACCGGGTCAGGATCCATGACGGGCGCTTGCAGGGCGTGGTCAAGGACGGCGTCGCCAGCTTCAAGGACATTCCGTTCGCCGCGCCGCCGGTCGGCGACCTGCGCTGGCAGGCGCCGCAGCCGCCAGCGCCCTGGCGCGGCGTGCGCGACGCAAGCGACTATGGGCCCGCCTGCCTGCAGATGACCACGTTCCTAGTTCGGCCAGGCGTGACGCAGAGCGAGGACTGCCTGACCATCAATGTCTTCACCCCGGCGCACCGCGCGCGCGGCGCCAAGCTGCCGGTGATGGTCTGGATCTACGGCGGCGCGTTCATCGGCGGCTCGGCCAACAACTACGACGGATCGAAGTTCGCCCGGGACGGCGTGGTGCTGGTGACGTTCAATTACCGCCTTGGCCGCCTTGGCTTCTTTGCCCACCCGGCGCTGGCCAAGACCAATCCGGAGGGCGCGCTCTCCGACTACGGCTTCGCCGACCAGATCGCGGCGCTAAAGTGGGTCAAGCGCAACATCGCTGGGTTCGGCGGCGACCCCGCCAGGGTGACGATCTTCGGCGAGTCGGCGGGCGCGATCTCGGTGAACTACCTTCTCGTCTCGCCCATGGCGCGCGGCCTCTTCATCCGCGCGGCGTCCGAGTCGGGGTTCGGCCGCACCCAGGGCAGCCCGCTCGCCGCCGCCGAGGCGACAGGAGCCGCCTTCATGAAGGGCCTGGGCGTCTCGGGCGACGACGCGGCCGCCGTGCAGGCGATGCGCGCGCTGCCGGCCAGCGCGGTGATGGCGCCGGTTAGCGGCCTGGGCGACCCCGGGCGCGGCCCGATCATCGACGGCGTCATTGTTTCGGAGTCGCCCGGCCAAGGGTTCGCGCTCGGTCATCAGGCGCGCGTGCCGTATCTGACCGGCGGCAACAGCTTCGAGGCCAGCCTGTTCGCGAGCAGGCTCACCCATCCAGAGGCCGTGCTCGACCGGCTGGGCGCCGGCAAGGACGCCGCTGTCGCACTCTACGGCGACGGCGACCCGGCCAAGGCCGTCGCGGCGCTGACCACGCTGCGCGCCGTGATCGAGCCCGACCGTTACCTGGCGCGCGAGAACGCCAAGCGCGGGGTTCCGACCTACGTCTACTATTTCTCCTACCTGCCAGAAGCCGAGCGCGCGACCGCGATGGGCGTCCGCCACAGCGGCGAGATCTCCTACGTGTTCGACACCCTGCCCAAGACGGACATGACGTTCGGGCGCTACCATTTCTCGGCCGCGACGCCCGCCGACGAGGCGATCGCGCGGGCCGCGCATGCCTATTGGGTCGCCTTCGGCAAGACCGGCCATCCGGGCGGGGCCGGCGGCCCGCGCTGGCCCAAGGCGGAGCCCGGCGACGTCGTGCTCGAGTTCGGCGACGACGGTCCGGTGGTCAGGCCCGACTTCGATCGAGCCAAGCTGGATCCGCTCACGGCGCGCGCCGGGACCGGCGCGCAGTAACCGTTCCGCCGCCGCGCGGCCGGCTTGCGCCCGCGCCCGCCCGCGACTAGGTTCCGCGCCTTCGCCGAAGAGGCCAGCGCGCGCCCGTAGCTCAGCTGGATAGAGCACCAGACTACGAATCTGGGGGTCGGGCGTTCGAATCGCTCCGGGCGCGCCATTTTTTTCAAATACTTAGGGCACACGTATCGTGGTCCCGCTTGCCAGAAGATTGGATTGGGAAGCGTATGGGAATCAGCGAAGCGTGAATTGAGCGCTTTTGGCGATCCCATCTTGCCTTGACGACGACACGAACAAAGAGAGAACAAGGGGCCGCCGTTTGAGTTGGGAGTCGTCATGGGCCGGCGAAACGTTGATCGCATCCCCATCGCCCACTTCCGGGCAGCGGTGGCCACGGTCGCGGATTTGCAGCGCGAACGATGGGAGGTGGTCTCGAAATGCACAGCATGCGGCC